>DAOSVM010000001.1:0-2083 GCA_035379625.1 Ignavibacteriales bacterium
TTAAAGTCATATAATATTTTCGTATATACAATACATTTGTATTTACAATATAAATGCACTTTTTAAAAATATATTCGATTTTACAATATTTTTGTATTTACAATATAATTACAATTTAAAAAAATTATTTGCTTTTACAATATTATCGTAATTTAATATATTTTATAAGTTAATATTATTGGAAATACATTATAATCTTAAATCTAATATAAATTCAAAATCATCACTACGCTTTAAACCTTTCATCAAAATAATTCTTCATCTTTACAAAATAATTCAACAACTTATCTGTATGCCTATTACATTCTTCTACAAATTACCTAATTTCATTTAGTTCCACATCCATAATTTAAGAATTATTATATCAATTTTTTGCTTTCCTGCTTTTTCAATTAGTTTAACATAGTTAAACGCACTATTTAATTTATTATTTCCTTTAAACAATTAATAATATAATCATTATCCTTTTTTTTCCTTACACCTATTCTCAAAAAATTACCATCAAGACCAATTTTATTACTACAATCTCTAACATAAATCCCATATTTCAAAAGCAACAAATTTGCTACTTCTCCAGATGTATAATTCCCAGGTAATTCAACCAAAACAAAATTAGCTTTAGTTGGAAAAACTTTTAATTTACCAATTGTTTTTAATTTATTATAAAATCTCTCAATTTCTTTAATATACCTAATTCGTTGCCTTTCATACTCTTTTTGAAACTCATCATCGCCAAGCAAATCAATAAAAATTTCTGCAAAACCATTAATATTCCATAAAAAATCTTTTTTTAAAATTGACTGTAAAATCTTATCATCCATTACAGCATAACCTAAACGCAATCCGGGAATTCCATAATCTTTTGAAAGACTTTTAATTATTATCAAATTCTTATACTTTTCGAACAATTTATAATAATTAACTAATCTATAGTTTTTATCTTCTTTTACAAAATGAATAAAGCTTTCATCTATAATAATATTTTTCAAATTGCTCAATTTGTTTAATAAATAGTCTAATTGATTATATTGTAAATACGAACCATCCGGATTATTAGGATTTATAATTATCGCATTTTTTACATCGTTAAATTTTATAAATTCCAAATATTTTTCAATTTCTAACTGAAAATTATTCTCTTTTTTGAGTTTATAAAAAACAACATCAGCCTCATTTTTTATACTTTCGTAGTATGTGGAAAATGTAGGAATGTTAATAACGGTTTTTCCTTCCACAACATTTTGCATCAAAGATTGAATTATCTCGATAGAGCCATTCCCAACAAGAATACAATTTTTATCAACATTAATAATTTTGCTAATTTTTATAGCTAAATCGGAATTTTGTGCAGGATATACAGAAATAGCTTTCTCAAAAATACCACTTTGTTTTAATCTCTTCTTTAACCACCTTATCACCACATCAGTAACGTAAGGATTTAATAAAAAACAAGCATCAATTTTTACTTTAATATTTCTTTGGCTCAGACAGTGTAAGGATGGTGCGTGAGCCCCCGCACTTTCCTGATAATCTTCTAATCCATAAAACAACATTACTATACTACCCATTTAGCGATTAAACTTTAAAATATAATGTTTTAAAAGTAAATAAAAATACATAAATTTATTTCAACATTATCAAGATTAATTTAAAGTAATCAATTAATAATTTAATATTTATTTAATTTTTTTTTAAAAAATAAAATATTATATTGAAAAAAATAATTAAATTTAGGTGGTATAATGAAATCTATCATTATATTATTTTTAGCAGTAGTAAACTTCTCATTAGCAAAAAATATTTTACAAGATACAACCGAAGTAAATAATGTTTTAGAAAATGATATAAAAAGTGCTAATGAAATCTTAACTTTCGCTGACGAAATGCCAACTTTCCCCGGCGATATGGAAGAATTATATGCATTTATCGCTAATAATATTGAATATCCAGAAGCAGCAAAAAGACTTAATATTAGTGGAAAAGTTAAAGTTGAGTTTATTGTAGATAAAGATGGCACAGTGAAAAATCCCGTTGTTGTAAACGGGATTGGAGGCGGTTGCGATGAAGAAGCTTTACGTATTGT
>DAOSVM010000001.1:2093-238442 GCA_035379625.1 Ignavibacteriales bacterium
TTTTAACAAATTTAAAGGAGTTTTTATGAAAAAAGGAGTTTTTCTTTTCTTTGTTTTAGTTTGTTTTTCTGTACTATTTGCACAAACTACTGGTTATACAGAAAATGTATCTGATGCTGCAGTTCTAGTGGAAAATTTCACTACAACTGGTAAGTTAAGGGGTTATAACGGTTGGACTAAGTATAGCGGCGATACAAACCAAATTCAAATTACTTCTGGTGCATTAACTTATTCAAATTATCCTAATTCTGGTGTAGGAAATAAAATTACAATTAATGGTTCAAACTCTGAAGATGTTTATAAATCATTTACTGCAATTACATCACAATATGTTTATTATTCATTTTTAATTAAAGTAACTCCTTCAAATTCTTCAGGCGCATATTTTATGTTTCTTGATCCTGATGGGAATTTAGGTAGTACTGGCGACTGGTGTGCACGTTTATTTGCTAAAAGTGATGGCACTAATATCCAATTTGGTATAAGTAATTCTAGTACAGCTTCTTGGGCTTCAACAAATTATGATAATAACACACACTGCATTGTTGTAAAATTAGATAGAAATACTGGAAATCTAGCTTTATTTGTAGATCCTGATCTCTCAAATTCAACAGAGCCAACACCAACTTTTACTGTTAATGGTTCAGGTGCCATAGGAAATGTATCATCTATTGCTATTCGCCAAGCTTCAGGTTTACCTGCAATGGACATCTCCAATCTTCGTGTTGCAAATAGCTGGTCACAAGCTCCTCTCCCTGTAGAACTATCATTATTCACCTACAAATTAGTTGATGGTAAAGTAAAACTTTTATGGAATACCGCTACCGAACTTAACAACAAAGGCTTTTATGTAGAAAAAAATATTGCCAATAGCTGGATTACTTTAGGTTTTGTTGATGGTAAAGGTAATTCCAACATTTCAAACAGCTACGAATTTACAGATAACTCTCAAAACTTTGGCAAAGTTTCCTACAGATTAAAACAAGTAGATTTTGATGGTAAATTTACATATTCACATACAATTGAAGTAAATGCTACTTTACCAAAAGAATTAACATTAATGCAAAATTATCCAAATCCATTTAATCCAACAACAACAATAACTTATGCAATTCCAACAGCTGGTAATGTAAGCGTAAAAGTTTACAACAGCTTAGGACAAGAAGTTGTAACATTATTTGAAGGCTACCAAGAAGCTGGAATGAAGCAATTAAACTTTAACGCAAACAATTTAAATAGCGGTATTTACTACTGCGTTGTAAACTTTGGAAACTCAACTAAAGTTACAAAAATGATGTTAATGAAATAAATCATTTTAAGGCCGCCGTATGGCGACTTTTTTTTGATTTATTACTCGGACAGTATAAGCATTAAACTTTTTAAATTATTCCGCATCTCAACCATTAATATTACAACCAATCTATTCAATCACGCATTTTATTTATTACTTTTAATATGTAATATATTCCATTTCAACGATATATGAAAATATTCTTTCATAATCGCAAAATATTTTTTGTATTTTATAAAAAAAATTGCAATGTAAACTCTTTCAGGCATCTTTTTCCTTGAATGTAAGCAACTTATCGCGGTAATACTCGTATTTTTTTTGCGCTTTTATTTCTGCTGAAATGCGAATACTTTGCAGGAGGAAAAGAAATTTTTTTTGTTGATTTTCAAAATAATATTGTATATACAAATTTATTATTCCAAATCAATATTATATCGTATAATTAATATTATCGTATTGACGAAAATATTTTTTTGATTTTATAATATATCGTATTATTAATATTATTGTGAATACGAATATATTATTAAGGGAGAAACCGTTCTGGCGCTGGATTTATGGAGTTGTGAAACAATTGAGCTTTTTAGCGGGCCTTTTGGCCCGCTGCCCCTTGCAGCTTCTAAAAAGCTGCAAGGGGCTATACCTACACTGTCTGAGCTATATAAATTATTTTTCTTTATAAATTAATTACAGTAATAAAGTGTTTAATATGGTCAGAATAAATTTAGCCCTGTTTTTTAAATCATCTATATTATCGTTATTTTCTACGATTATATCTGCATATTTTCGTTTTTCTTCATCTGGAATTTGAGTTTGCATAATTTTCAAAATTTCTTCATCAGTCAAATTACTTCTTTGTTTAACTCTGCGTAACCTTTCTCTTTGTTCCGAGTAAATTAGAATTATAAAATCAAAAAGTTCATCAAAATTTGCTTCATAAATAAGAGCAGATTCAACAAATATAATACGGTTATTTTTTTTAAGATCTTCTATTTTCTCTTTTGTCTTTTTTATAACTGCGGGATGAACTATTGAATTTAAGATTTGTAGTTTTTCGAAATCATTAAAAACTATATCTCGTAAGTAATGAGTATTAATTTTCCCATCATTGAAATAACTTTGAGTGCCTAAAGTTTCAATAATTCTTTTCTTTACTGCATCATCTGTTGCCATAATTTCCTTAGCCATATTATCGGAATGAATAACAGGGAAATTGTTTTGCGTTAATATTTCGCAAAATGTTGATTTTCCACTCCCAATGCCACCTGTTATGCCCACTACAAGATTTTGATATTTCATTTTTCCCTTAAATTTTATTATTTTTTGTTTATTTCTTTTAATTTTATGAAAAAATTCCTTTCAATAATAATATATACAACGGGATTACTTTATTTATTTTCAGCATTTACAAAAGTTTATCCAATAAATTATTTTGAGTATATCATCAAAGAAACTGCAAATTTTGATTATATAACAACTCAAATTATATCAAGAGTAATTATTACAATAGAATTATGCTTAGGTTTATTTTATATTACGAAATTCAACTTGAAAAAGTTCACAATACCAATATCGATAATTTTACTAATTTTCTTCAATTTTATTTTAATCTACCAAATAGCATTTATTCAATTAAATAATTGCGGCTGTTTTGGGAATAAATTCGATTTATCTCCGGAAAATTCCTTAATTAAAAATTTTATTTTAATTATCCTTAATCTATTTGTTTTATGGAAGTACAAAGAAGAATATTTTTATTCCTATAAAAGTTTGATTATATTTTTTATTATTGGTGCGATTATATTTTTATTATTTCCATTGAAATTAAAAAAAATAGACGTAAATAATAAAATACAAAAAATTAACATTATTACGCAAACAAATGTAAAAATTTTTAGTGATACATTGCAAAAAAGCTCTTCAAAAATAAAAATAATAAAAAAAGAGATTTCTATTTTTACACCTTTGAATAAATATCATAAAAATATTAATGTTAACGATGGTAATAAAATATTATTATTTTTAAGTTTGGATTGCGAACATTGTTTACAAGTTGCCAAAGATATTTCAAAATATTTAAATAAATCTAATAGTATAGTTTACTTTTTAGGAGATGAGCAAGAAATTCCTAATTTTTTGCAAAAAAGTAAGATAAAAACAAATTATATTTTATTAAGTGCGAGTGAATTTTTTGAATATGTTGACGGTATACCACCAATAATTTTCTTTTTGAAAGATGGAAAAATTTTGAAAAAATTTACTCAAGAAGAAATAGAAGACGGGAAATTGAACAGTTTTATAATTAACAATTTAAGGTAAAAAATTGGCAAAAGAGTTAAAAAAATCAACGTACATAGCATTAACATTAAATATTTTTTTATTTACAATAAAAATAATTTTTGGTTTAATATCCAATTCCATTGCCTTAATTTCAGAAGGAATCAATTCACTGACGGATATTATATCATCATTGGCAATAATATTTGGCGTAAGAATATCAACAATAGAGCCTGATGAGCATCATCACTTTGGTCATCACGCTGCACAACCACTTTCAACTTTCGTTGTTTCTGTTTTTGCTGGAATTTTAGGGCTAAACATTATTCAAGAGTCAATCAAAAGGATGATTGATCCACCCAAAAACGTAAACATTGATATTTATGTAATTTCTGTGCTTGTAATAACCATAATTACCAAACTTTCTATGAATTTATATCAGCTAAAAATAAGTAAAAAATTTAATAGTTCCGCTGTAAAAGCCCAATCGATTGATAGCATAAACGATGTTATTGCATCTTCCATTGCTTTAGTTGGTATTATTTTAACAAAAAATTCATTGCAAATTTTTGATTCAATAGCTGGAATTTTAGTAGCATTTTTTATAATTAAATCTGGTTATGATATTGCAAGAGAAAATATTGATTATTTAATGGGAAAAGCTGCTGATCCGGAGACGATAAAATTAATTATTGAACAAGCTATGAATATAGAAGGCGTTAAAGGAATTAACGATTTGCGTTCATATTATGTTGGGAACAAATTCCACATTGAAATTCATATTGAAGTTGATAAAGAACTCACAACCGAAATCTCGCATCAAATTGGGAAAGATGTACAAAATAAACTTGAAAGTAATGATAATATAGGAAAAGCTTTTATTCATATAGATCCCGTATAATTTATTAATTTTAAAATTTAATTTTCTATCTCTCATTATGGTTTGGTATAAATTTTGATATCTATAATACCAAACACCGAATAATGAGAGATTTTTTCAATGTATAAAATTACTGAACAGCTTAAAGAATTATCATTAGCCTTAAAACTTCAAAATCGAATAGAATTTACTAATACTTTAGGACTAACATTCGTAAATAACGGTATCATTTGCCGTATTTTTGCTCCTGAAGCTTTTCTTGTTACAATTTGTATTTTTGACAAGCCGTCACAAAATTTCTATGAAGAAATTCCTCTCGATGAAACTTACGATTCTATTTGGGAAATAACATTACCAAATCATTATTATGGAAAATATTACAATTATAATATTTACAAAAACGAGCAAGAATATTGTAACAAAAATAAAAGATTTGTTTTAGATCCATATGCTAAATTTATAACCAAAAAATATTATTACTTAACACCAGCAAAAGGTATTATTAAAAAATCTGAAGATTTCGATTGGGAAGATGATAAGCACATTAATATTGATTATAAAGATTTAATAATTTACGAGTGCCATTTACGTGATACTACATCACATCCTTCAGCGCAAGCAAAGAATCCGGGCACATACGATGGATTTATTGAAAAGGGTATTCCTTATTTAAATAAACTTGGTGTTAATGCGGTTGAATTTTTACCAATTCATTCATTTTCAAATTTCGAAATTCCATATAATAAACCGGTTGAAGGTTTTCCAATTATAAATACGTGGAATCCTTACGAGCGGAACCATTGGGGATATATGACTATAAATTATTTCACACCAGAATCATATTATTTGGATGGTGAAGTAAAATTTAACAGTTGGTCTAATATTGATGGGAAAGCAAATAATGAATTTAAAAAATTAGTTAAGGAATTACATAAAAACGATATTGCAGTAATTCTGGATGTAGTCTATAATCATTTTTCAAACTATTTCCAAAATGGGCTAAAACAAATTTGTGAAGATTATTATTTTCGAAAAAACGCTGAAGGATATTTGACTTCGGAAAGTGGTTGCGGGAACGATTTGAAAAGTGAAAATGCTTATGTAAGGAAATTAATAATTGAAAGTCTGATTTATTGGGTTCAAGAGTATCACGTAGATGGTTTCAGGTTCGATTTAGCGAAATTATTAGATTGGGAAACGATAGAAGAAATTGAAGAAGAATTAAAAAGAATTTTCCCTGATATTATTTTAATTGCAGAGCCTTGGATGGGAGGTTACGATCCAAGCGGTTTTTCTTACAGAAATTTTGCTGCTTGGAACGACCAATTAAGAAATGGAATTAAAGGTGAAAATCCTTTCCACGGTAAAGGTTGGATATTTGGGCATTGGTTTGCTTTTAATCATCCGAATAAAATCAAAAATTATTTAATGGGCACCGTTCTCGATTGCCCTTACGAAACCGCGGGGCTTTTCTTACGTCCTGCTCATAGCGTAAATTATTTAGAATCTCACGATGGTTATACTTTAGGTGATTTTATTCGTTTAGCAATTGGGAAAGCTGTTCAAAATTATGAAATTCAAAATGTAGAAGAATTTGTAAAATTAAATACTTATGAAATGAATCTTCACAAACTTGCTGCTGCATTTTTATTTGCTTCCAGCGGAATTGTAATGATACATCAAGGTCAAGAATTTGCAAGGACAAAAGTTATTGCTAATGACAACAATATTGAAGATAGTAAAAAAGGCTTATTAGACCACGATTCTTATAATAAAGATAATGAAACAAATTATATTAATTACAATCACGTAAAAATTAATTACGAACTTTTCCAATTTTATCAAGAATTAATTGCTATAAGAAAAAAATATAACGCTATTAAATCTGAAAAGATTGATAAATTTACTTTTTACGATTTTCAACATAATCCTTTCTGTTTAGGTGTCCAAAAAATTGAAAATAATCAAAAATTTATTGCATACTTCAATGCTTCTGAAGAAATTTCTTCTGAAATTTCAATAGAAAATGAAAATTGGAAAATTATTCTATGGAATAATGCATATCCTCATTATAATGAAAATTATATCAATATTATAATTGAACCTAAAGGCTTTTTCTATGCAATTCAGGAATTGAAATAATGTTTTATGATATATTATTCAAATTTTATGAACTAATTTTCCCTAAAAATTTTACTATTTATAATTTTTTGAATAGTTATATAATAAATCAACCTTCAAATATTTTAGATATAGCTTGCGGTACGGGCGAATATTCTATTGAGTTTGCCCAAAAAGGTCATAAGGTTTTTGCTTTGGATAACAACTCTAATATGATTGATAAAGCACGCTCTAAAGCTTTGCTATATTCCCTACTCATTACTTTCGATGTAATAGATATGATGAGCTTAAATATTTACAATTTGCAATTTTTTGACTTAATTTTTGTTATAGGAAACTCAATATCTCATTTAAATTCTATTGATGAAGTAAAAATATTTATTAAAAATGTTAATAGTCTATTAAAAGATAACGCTTATTTTGTCGTTCATTCCATTAATTACGATAATCCCAATATATTAAGCCCAAAATTTTTTCCATTAATTCAAAGGGGAAATATTGAATTTATTCGATATTACTCAGAACAAAATAATTTTCTTAAACTCAATTTCAACACAATTATTAATGTATATAACGAAAATATTAACTTGGAAGATAATTTTAAATTAAATAAAGAAATTGAACAAAAAGAAATTAAAACATACAAAAATACAATAGAACACCTCGTAATACACAAAGAAGAGCTACAAAGAATATTGGAAGCTAATTTTTCCGAAGTAAAACTTTATGGTGATTACAATCACAATGACTATACTAAAAATTCCCAATCAATGATCTTTGTATGCAAAAAATAAAAAGTAATAAAATTGATAAATTCGTATAAAAATTGTATATTTAAAGTTTGTTTTGGAGAGATGCCAGAGTGGTTGAATGGGACGGTCTCGAAAACCGTTGTACCGAGTAATCGGTACCGAGGGTTCGAATCCCTCTCTCTCCGCTGGAAAAAACAAATTTTACCAATGCATTAAAAACTTCCCACCTTTCAATGAAAATATTCTTTAAGATGAAAACCTTATATTTGATGCATTCTGAAGAACATTAGAAATTGCAATTATCTCTTTTTCTTTTTAATCTTTAGATTTTTTATTAACTTTAATTTTATATTTATAATAATTTTACAACTAATTAGAAAAAATTATGAAAACATATTTTGAATTATCTATTAAAATTTATCCTTATGTAGATGATGAATACATTACAACCAAATTATGGGAATTAGAACCTGAAGGAGTTTATGAAAATGACATAAAACAGAGTTTTGATCTCTATTTTCCCGATAAACCAAATTTAGACAAAGTTATTTATTTATTAAATGAATTAAAAACTCAAAATTTTATTGCTGGATTTGAGTATACGCTTTCCGAATTGGAAGAGAAAAACTGGAATGAAGAATGGGAAAAAAATCTGCGAGTTATAGAAATTTCTGATAAGTTAGTGGTAAAACCATCTAACAAAGAATACAGCCCAAAAGATGGACAAATTGTTCTAATAATTGATCCTAAAATGTCTTTCGGCACCGGAGAACACGCAACCACTCAAATGATGCTAAAACTTATTGAAAAATACATAAATCCTAATGATAAGGTAATCGATGTTGGAACAGGCACAGGGATTCTTGCTATTGCTGCAATTAAATTAGGTGCTAATTTCGCTGTTGCCATTGATAATGATGAATGGGTATACGAAAACATTTTAGAAAATCTTCAAAATAATAGTATCGAAAATGGTAAAATACAAGTTTTAATTGGAACTTCAGATATTGTAAAAGATACCGATTTTGATATGATTATCGCAAATATTCAGAAGAATGTACTACTTGAAATAGCTGAAGATTTCAAGAACAAAGTAAAAGACACAAAAAACACATCAAAGGTATTACTCTCAGGCATCCTTAGAGAAGATGAGAACGATATTATAAATCATTATAAGACTTTTGGATTCAATCATATTGAAACAATTTACCAAGATGAATGGTGTGCAATTGTTTTAAACAAATAAAATAGGCACAAGATGCAAAACAAAGTAAAAAATATTTTAAAAAAATATCAAAAATTAACTTTCAAAGAAATTTTAGAATTTCTTCAAATTGATTCACAAAATCCAAAGGATGCTAAAAAATATTTACAATTAGTAAAAGCTTTGGAAAAACTTGAAAAACAAAATTTAATCTTAAAAAATAAAAAATTATACATTTATAACGAACTGCCAAAAGTCAAAAAAGATTTTACAATTACTGGAAAATTAAAACTCATCTCACTTGAGTATGGCTTTGTATTAACAAATTCAGAAGAATACGGTGATATATTTGTAACTAGAAAAGATTTATTAGATGCATTTGATGGTGATATTGTAGAAGTTAAAATTTCCAACAAAAGATCTGGGAAAAATTTACATGGAACCGTCTTAAAAGTTTTAGAAAAATCTCAAGCAAAATATACTGGAATTTTAAGGAAAACTGATAGTCAAGTATTTATCTCAAGTTCTTTACCATTTACCAATATAATATATCCACAGGGTAAAATCCCTAAAAAGGTTTTAGACGGATCAAAAGTAATTTTCCATAATCTTTCTTTTATTGGAAAAACAAAAAAATTATCTTGTCAAATAGAAAGATATATTTCAAATATGAATCCTATTGAAGAACATGTTATTGAATTAGTATCAGAATTTAATTTAAGGTATGAATTTCCACAAGGAGTAATACAAGAAGCTGAAAGTATTGAAAACGGAATTACGCAAGAAGAAATTAACAAAAGAGTTGATTTAAGGAATGAAATTGTATTTACAATAGATCCATTTGATGCTAAAGATTTCGATGATGCAGTATCAATTAAACAATTAGAGAATGGGAATTATTTAGTTGGAGTACATATTGCAGATGTAAGCCATTATGTACGCCCAAATACATCTCTTGATAAAGAAGCTCTTTTGCGCGGCAATAGTGTATACTTCGTGGGCAAATGCGTACCTATGTTGCCTGAAAAGTTATCAAACAATTTATGTTCTTTAGTTCCAAATGAAGACAGATTAACATTTTCTGCATTTATAGAACTTTCACCAAAAGGCACAATAAAGAATTATAAATTTGCAAAATCAGTTATAAACAGTAAAAGACGGTTTACTTACGATGAGGCTCAGGAAATTTTAGAAACAGGTAAAGGTGATTTTGCTGATGAATTATTATTACTGAATAAACTTGCAAAACAATTGAAAAAACGAAGAATTTATGCTGGCGGACTTGAATTTTCTTCTAATGAGGTATCTTTTAAATTAGACGAAAAAGGTATACCAATTGAAGTCAGTAAAAAAACTTTAAAAGATAGCAATTTCCTTATTGAAGAATTCATGCTACTAGCAAATAAAGTTGTTGCAACATTTGTAGGTGATAAATTAAAAAAATTCGCTCTTCCATTTGTATATCGAATTCACGAAGATCCAGATTTTAGTAAAATACAAGAATTATCATTATTCCTACAAAAATTGGGTTATAATTACACAACTGAGATATTGATGAAATCCGAAGGAATTCAAAAACTTTTACAAGAAATTGAAGGTAAGCCTGAAGAAGCTTTAATAAACGATATTATGATAAGATCAATGGCAAAAGCAATATATTCAGAAGAAAATATCGGCCATTTTGGATTAGGATTTAAATTTTATACACATTTTACATCACCTATCAGAAGATACGCCGACCTTATTGTACATCGATTACTATTTGATTACATTAATACTGCAAAACCAAGTATATATAGCAAAAATAAATTAAAAGATATTTGTAAACATATTTCAACTACTGAAAGAGTTGCAGCAGACGCAGAAAGGAAATCAGTAAAAATAAAACAAATCGAATTTATGTCAAATTTTGTTGGTGAAGAATTCGAGGGTATTATATCAGGCGTTTTACAATTTGGGTTCTTTGTTGAACTAATTGACAATTTGGCTGAAGGTTTAGTTCATATAAACGACTTAGATGATGATAACTATTATTTTGATTCTAAAACATATTCATTAAAAGGTAAACGTACTAAAAATATTTATCGATTGGGCGATAAAGTAAAAGTAAGATTATTAAGAGTAGATACTACAAAACGTACAATGAATTTTATGGTAGTCGGTAAAATGCAATAAGTTTGTAAAAATCAATTAATTACAATAATTTTAATTGACAATAAATAATTAATTTCTTATATTTGTAAATTATATTATTTAAATTACCATAAATGTGTATATGACAGAAGGTGAATTTCGGTTGTTTGCAGCTCGTGCGAATTATCCTTTAGGGGAAAAAATCGCAAAGCACTTAAATGTAGAATTAAGTGAAGTTGAGATAAGAAATTTTTCCGACGGTGAAATATGGGTTAAATACCCAAAACATATCAGAGGAAAAGATGTATTTATAGTTCAAAGTACTAATCCACCTTCTGACAATTTAATGGAATTATTGATAATGATTGATGCTGCCAAAAGGGCATCAGCAAAGCGAGTGACTGCAGTAATTCCATATTTTGGTTATGCTCGTCAGGATAGAAAAGATCAGCCGCGGGTATCTATAACAGCTAAATTAGTAGCTAATTTATTAACAGTATCCCGTGTTGATAGAATTTTAACAATGGATTTGCACGCACCGCAAATTCAAGGTTTTTTTGATATTCCGTTCGATCATTTGACAGCATATCCAGTGTTCTTTAAACATTTTGCCAATATAGAAAATTTAGTCGTCGTATCTCCTGATGTTGGTGGTATAAAAAGAGCTAGAGAAATAGCAAATACTTTAGGGTTACCACTTGTAGTTATAGATAAAAGAAGACAACAAGCTAACCAAGCCGAAGCAATGAATGTAATTGGTAATGTAGAAGGTAAAAATTGTTTAGTCGTTGATGATCTTTTAGATACTGGTGGAACATTTTTAGCTGCATCTACAGCATTAAAAAAACATGGTGCATTAAAAATCTACGGTGCGGTAACTCACGCTTTATTGTCTGGTAACTCAATTGAAAATATAAATAATTCAGTACTTGAAGAACTGATTGTTACTGATACCATAAATCTTGAAAATAGAAGTTTAGGCGAAAAAATTAAAATTAAAAGTGTTTCTGAAATATTTGCAGAAGCAATAATAAGAATTCACAAAAATGAATCAATAAGTAAGTTGTTTGATTAAGAGGAGTTAAAAATGAAAGAAGTTGCATTAAAAGCGCAAGTGCGTGTGAAAACAGATACAAAGAACTCTAGAAAATCTCTCAGAAAAAATAGTATAATACCTGGAGTTTTTTACGGAAAAAATATTGAAAATATCAATATAGCAATACCTGAAATACAAATTAATAAAGCAGTTTTCACAAGCGAACAACACATTCTCAATGTCGAAATTGAAAATAAAGGTAATTTCAAAGCAGTTTTGAAAGATTTTCAATTAGATCCAGTAACTGATAGAGTTGTACATTTCGATTTAATGGCAGTAAATGAAACAGAAAAAATTACTGTTGAAGTACCAGTTGTTGCAAAAGGACAAGCAGAAGGCGTTAAAGCTGGTGGAGTTTTACAAATATTACTCCACAAATTAAATGTTGAATGCGAAGCTTCAAAATTACCTGAACATATTGAAATCGATGTTACTAACTTGAAATTAAATGAATCAGTTCACGTTAGTGATTTAAATTTAGAAGGTGTTAAAATTTTACATCCAAAAGATGCTGTTATATTAAATATTGTACCACCTAAGGGTGAAGCTGCTGCTACAACAGAAGCTACTGAACCTGAAGTAATTTCAAAAGGTAAAAAAGAGGAAAAATAATTTTTGAAATTAATAGTTGGTTTAGGTAACCCTGGTAAAGAATACGAAAATACCAGACATAATGTTGGTTTTATTGTTGTAGACAAATTTGCTACTGATAAAAAACTTGATTACTCTAATTACGGTTCTTTGTATTACCTTGCTGAAAAAAAATCAAATAATTCTTATGCTTTATTGAAGCCTCTTACATATATGAATTTAAGCGGTAAAGCAGTAAAGCAGTACGTAAATAAAAATGACATACATATTTCAGATATTCTTGTAATTTATGATGATTTAGCCCTACCTTTTGGTAGTTTTAAGTTTAAGCCCAAAGGAGGCGATGGCGGGCATAATGGAATTAAATCTATTATATCTGAATTAAATTCTCAAGAATTTCCTAAATTAAGAATAGGTATTGGAAATAATTTTTCAAAAGGCCAAATGGCTGATTACGTTCTTAATAAATTTAGTATTGAAGAATTAACTGAATTAGAAAACCTTTACAAAAATAATTTAATACATATTATAAATAATTTTTTACACCGCGGTATCAAAGGTGCATTAGATTATTTAAGTAAAATGAAAAATAACCCTGCTCTCTAAATGAGAGACTAAAGTCCATAGGAGGAAAAAATGGCTAAAAACAAGTATGAAACAGTGGTAATCCTAAACGCTGTACTTGAGGAAAATCAAATAGAAGCTGAAATTCAAAAAATCAGCGATTATTTGAAAGCTCACGGGGCAGAAATTTGGGATTTAGAGAAATTAGGCCGCAAAAGATTAGCTTATGCTATCAAAAAATCAAGAAGCGGTTATTATGCAATTTTTAGATATGATATCGAAACTCCTGAAATTGCTCCATTCGAGAAAATCTTATCTATTACTGATTCAGTATTTCGTTTCTTAACTGTTAAATTAACCAAAGAAGCTCTTGAGTATTTAAAGAATAGCAAAAATGTAACTGCTAACGAATCTCAAGAAGAAAATAAAGCAGAAGTAGAAGCTACAAATTAAAAAGAAAGTTAATTTTGGAGGACTAGTTATGAGTGAATTAAAAATGCCTGAAATCAATTCAGTTGTAGTTGCTGGTAATTTAACAAAAGATCCAGTGTTTAGAACAACATCTAGCGGGACACCTGTTGTTAATTTCTATATTGCTGTTAACAGAAGATATAAAAATAAAAATAATGAATGGAAAGAAGATGTATGCTATGTTGGTATCGTAGCATGGAATAAATTAGCTGAAAGCTGCAAAGATAGATTGAAAAAAAGTAGCGCTGTATTAGTCGACGGTGAACTACAAAGTAGAACATTAAAGACAGAAGACGGTAAATCCAGAACAATTGTTGAAATCAAAGCTAAAAGAATTCAATTCTTAAATAGATCCAATAAAAAAGACGCTGAAGACACTGTCGTTGATGATTCAAGCTACGAAGATGATTCATTTGATAAATTCTTATCAGATGATGAACAAGAAATTTTAAATAAAAAGTAATTAACAGGAATAATAAAGATGAAAACAGTTAAAGTTTGTCGATTCTGTGAAGCAAACGTTCAGTATATAGATTATAAAGATGATAAAAAACTACAAAAATTTATAACTGAACAAGGTAAAATTATACCAAGAAGAATAACTGGGACCTGCGCTCATCATCACAGAATGCTTACAACAGCAATTAAAAGAGCAAGAGCTATAGCGGTATTGCCTTATGTATCTGAAATAATTAAATAATAGTCCCTAGGAGCGAAAATGAAAATAATATTAAGAAAAAACTTTGATCAACTTGGAAAAATAGGCGATGTTCTTACAGTTAAAGATGGCTATGCTCGCAATTTTTTAATACCTAGAGGAATAGCTTACATCGCAACAGAAGGTAACTTAAAAGCCTTAGAAGCTGAAAAGAAAGCATATCTTAAAAAATTACAAAAAGAACAAAAGGATGCTGAAAATCTAGCAGCTGAATTAGAGAAATTACAAATTACAATACCAGTTAAAGTTGGTGAAGACGATAAATTATTTGGTTCTGTTACATCAAATATGATTGCTGATGAAGTAATTGCAAAAGGTGTTAATATTGATAAGCGAGCAATCCAATTGAGCGAACCTATAAAACAATTAGGTATTCATGAAGTGCCAATAAAACTTCACACAAATGTAACAGCAAACATAAAAGTTTGGGTTGTAAGAGAATAATAAAAAAAAGGCTGATTACTCAGCCTTTTTTATTTTATTAAATCTTTCATCTCATCGTATAAGTAATAACCTGCATATATTGCAGCATCATCTCCTAACTCAGTTGCAAATATATCTACAGTTTTTAAATCTTCTAATACAGTTTCCTTAAATCCTTTCTTTATCCATGGGACAATATATTTGCCTAATGCCTCAGTCACACCGCCACCAAGAACTATAGTATCAACATTTAATAAATTTGTAATGCTACCTAACTGTTTACCAATGATAATTGACTTATCTTTGACAATTTTAGTTACTAACGGATCTTTTTCCTTTAATGCGAATTTTAACGCTTTACTTTTAATTTTTTTGTTTTCAGTTAAAACTTTAGTAATGCTAGTTTTTTGCCCTCTTTTTAATTCTTTTAAAATATCTCGTGCCATAGCTGTTCTACTAGCGACTGCTTCAAAACATCCTTTTGCACCACAACCACAAATATCCTTTTCTCCTAAAATTTTCATATGACCAATCTCACCTGCAAAATAGTTAGAACCTCTATATATTTTTCGGTCAAATATCAATGCACCTCCAATTCCAGTTCCGATGAATACAACTAAAACATTTTTTGCATCTTCTTTTAATTCTTTCCCTAATATCCCAATTGCGCCTAAATTTACATCATTTTCAATTAATACCGGTATGTTTATGCGTTTTTCAATTTCTTCTTTTATATTAATATTTGTTAAACCTAAATTTGGAGCATTACCAACTATACCGGTAAAAGGATTTACTGCGCCCGGTACACCTATAACGATTGCTTTTATTTCATCTTTCGAAATAGCAGTTTGTGTCATTAAATTTAATACAGAATTTGCTATACTATTGAGCAAAATATCCACACCTTTTGATATATCTGTTGCTATTTTTATTTTTGATATTATTTGATTACTTTCATCAGTTAAAGCTGATAAAACTTTTGTTCCACCAAAATCAATAGAAACAATATATTTTTTCATAAATCCTCTATTTTTTTTACTAATTTATCAAATAATTCATATATTAGCAAATTGTATTTATTAATTTATTGTAAAAATGTATGCTTTATAAACCTTTAAAAAGATTTGGTCAAAATTATTTACACGATAAAAATATTTTAAATAAAATCTATAATTCGATTGCACCACAACCAAATGATTATATTATTGAAATAGGGCCTGGATACGGTGCATTGACGGATTATTTTGCTAACCATAAATATTACTTAGGTATTGAAATTGATAAACGTACTTATAGTTTAGTAATTGAGAAATATCCAAATTTAAATTTTATAAATATCGACTTCTTAAAATTTGATTTTAATCAACTCCCACAAAATACAAAATACAGAATAATAGGTAATATTCCATACAATATCACATCTCCAATTATATTCAAACTTTTACAACATCACAATTTAATAATTGATGTAATATTTATGGTACAATATGAAGTTGCAAAACGAATTTGTGCCAAACCTGGCAGTGATGATTATAGTCTATTAACTGTAATTACAGACTTCTTTACGAGAAAAGAATTTTTATTTAAAGTATCACGAAATTGTTTCACACCAAAACCAAATGTTGATTCTGCTATAATTAAACTCACATTTATTACTGATAATTTAGACAAATGCGATAAAAATTTATTTATCCAAGTAGTAAAAGCTTCATTTGGGAATAGACGAAAACAGTTGAAAAATAGCTTATTAAATAGTATATTTAAAGATTATAATTTAGAAAATTCCCCAGTGGATCTAAGTAAAAGAGCTGAGCAATTAGTCTTAAATGATTATATAGAATTAACTAAATATTTTTATCAATTTATGCAAGGAGAAAAACATGAACACTGAAGAAAAAGTTCTTGATTATTTTAAATCAACAGGCAAAGAATTAAGACCTGGTGAAGTAGCAGAAGCTACAGGAATTGACAAAAAAGAAGTTGAGAAAGTAATCAAAAAATTAGTAAAAGAAGAAAAAATCTATAGTCCGAAACGCTGTTTCTATCAAATAAAATCATAATTATCTTATTGTCATTTTTTTAAATATAAATTCTGGTATATGTTTTGTTATAAACATTATTATATACCAAAATGCTGGGGTATAAATTACATCTTTTTTATTTAAATATGCCCCATAAATATCTTTTGCAACTTTTTCTGGTATTGCGGTGATATTTGGATTTAATACTAATCCTTCTGTCATTTTTGTATAAACAGGTCCAGGTTTAACTGTCATAACATGCACATTACTGTTAAATAATCTCGCTCTTAGTCCAGATAAATAAGCCGTTAAAGCTGCTTTTGTACTACCGTAAATATAGTTATCTTTTCTTCCTCTATCACCAGCAACTGAACTTATACCTATTATGAAGCCACTTTTTCTTTCTTCAAATGAATTAGCGACTAAATTTAAGAAAGAAACAGCACCAGTATAATTTACATTTATTGTATTTAATGTAATATTCCAATTTTTTTCAGCCTCTTTTTGATTTGGTAAATATCCAGCAGCAAGGATAACACCAAATATTTTTTCTTTTATATTTTCCCAAATCTCTGTATGCGTTTCAATTTTAGTAATATCAAATTCAATTTTTTGGATTTGGATATTATTTTTAATTTTTAAATCTGTTATGTATTCATCTAATTCATTAACATTTCTAGCAGCTAAATAAAGATCATATCCATCTTTAGCAAATATTTTACCTAATTCTTTAGCAATATCACTTTTAGCCCCAAGTATTAACACACTTTTATTCATAACCCCAATCTCCTACTTTGAAGTGAATTTATTTTTTTATTTGGATCTACTTGATTCCTAATTTTTAAGAAATAATCTAATTTTTGATATGCCTTGTAAAATGTTTCTTTATTTAGTCTAGCATCTTTTGTTAAATATATTCTTCCACCATATTTAAGTACTATTTTGTCTAGTTTATCTAAGAAATCAAAAATGTCATTATCAATTTTAAAATCTAGCGCTAATGAATAACCTTCTATTGGGAATGATAAATAATTATTATTTTCCTTCCCATATAATTTAAGTACTGACAAAAATGATCCTTTACCACTTATATGTATTTCATATAATATTTCTGATAATGCATCAAAACTTTTATCTTTAGGAATTATAAATTGATATTGAGTAAAACCATTTTTACCATATATTCTATTCCAATTATTTATAGAATCTAAAGGATAAAAGAATTTATCATAGTGTACCTTAATCGGCCTATCGATAGAATTTTCAATTACATTATAATACATATAATTAAACAACTTAACAGAATATGTGTTTAATGCAAAATCAGGGAATAAAAATGGTACATTTAATTTTTTCTTTTCTTTATACTCAAGATCAAAATCGTTAGCAAATTCCCCAACCATTATAATTGATTTACCCAAGTTTTTTTTATCTGCTAGACAATCTATCCATGCAACAGAATAAGTAAAGTTAGCATATTTTTCAAAACTCTCAAAAGTTTGTAGTAAGTTTTTATTTTTTATTACATATTGGTTTATAAATTGTGAGTTTATTTTTTTTAATTTAATAGTTGCATCTAAAATATAACCGGTAAGTCCCATTCCACCACAAGTAGCCAAAAACATTTCATCGCCATTTTTAACTTTTATTACATCACCATTTGGCAGCATTAAAGATAATTCGATAACCGAGTTACTGAAACATCCTTCTTTATGATGATTTTTACCATGTACATCACTTGCAATTGCTCCACCAATTGTTATCAGTTTTGTGCCAGGTGTAATACTTAAAAACCAACCTCTTGGCACGATAAAATCTAATATTTCACTCAACAATACACCACTCTGACATTTCAATATGCCATTTTTTTCGTCAAAACTTATAAAATAGTTCATTTTTTTTGATGCAAGCATGTAATCAGAAATTGCTGAATCTCCATAACTTCTACCATTTCCATAAGGTATTATATTGGAATATGTATTGAAATATTTAATAAGATCATTTTTACTATAAATATTAATAATTTTACCATTATACTTTGGATATAGACCCCAGGAAAATGTTTTCATATTTCTTATTTTTTATTTTAAATATAAAAAAAATCTCGCAAATTATTGCGAGATTTTAACAATTATAATAATTATTCATTATTTTATTCAACAGTAGTACCAATATTTTCACCCATAACAACTTTTTTTAAATTTCCTCTAGTGTTCATGTTAAAAACTACCAATGGTAATTTATTTTCTTTACACAAACTAATAGCAGTATGATCCATCACTCTTAAATCTTGTTTAATTACTTCTAAATAAGATATATTATCATATTTTGTAGCTGAGCTATTTTTTTCTGGATCATCTGTATATACACCATCAACTCTTGTACCTTTAAATATAACGTCTGCATTTATCTCAACAGCTCTTAAAACAGCAGCTGTATCTGTGCTAAAATATGGATTTCCAGTACCTGCTCCAAATATAACAATTCTACCTTTTTCTAAATGTCTTACAGCTCTTCTTTTAATATAAGGTTCTGCAACTTGAGTCATCGATAAAGCAGTCATTAATCTTGTTTGAAGGCCAAATTTTTCTAATGTATTTTGTAAAGCCAAAGAATTAATAACAGTAGCAAGCATACCCATTTGATCGCCTGTTACTCTATCAATTCCTTGCTTCTCTGCATTTAAGCCTCTAAAAATATTACCTCCACCAATAACAATACCTATTTCAGTTCCTAAATCGTAAACTTCTTTAATCTCACTAGCAAAAAATTCTAACATTTTATTATCAATTCCATATTGTTGGTCACCCATTAAGGATTCACCACTTAATTTTAATAAAATTCTTTTATATTTCATATTTACCTCTTAAAAAGATAAAAAAAAAGCCTTACCAACTAATTATTGTTGGTAAGACTTTAATAAATTATTTTTTAGCATCTTTTAAATCGTAGCGTACAAACTTTACTAATTTTACATTGGAATTATGAGCTTTATTATATTCATCAATTAACTGCTTAACTGTTTTAGTATTATCTTTAACAAATGTTTGTTCGAGTAAGCAATTTTCTTGGAAGAATTTGTTCAATTTACCTTGAGCTATTTTATCAAGCATATTTTCAGGTTTACCTTCTTTACGTAAAAGCTCTTTGTAAATTTCAATTTCTTTTTCAATTGTTTCTTGAGGAACATCTTCTCTAGAAACACTAATAGGATTCATAGCAGCTGCTTGCATTGCAATATCTTTAGCCATAACTTCTAATTCTGGAGTCACATTTGCAACATTATCAAAAACAACTACAACACCTAATCTTGAACCTGTGTGAATATAAGATGTAATATATCCATTTGGTGCAGAAAAATAAGTAAAACGAGTAACTGATACCTTCTCTCCAACTTTAGCTAAAATATCATTTAATTTTTGAGCATTTTCTGTTACATTAACGAATTCATCAACAGAAGAATATTCTTTTTTCAATAATTCATTTAAAACGAATTCTGAGAAAGCTTTAAAGTCATCACTTCTAGAAACGAAATCAGTTTCGCAATTTGTTTCAACAATAACAGCTTTTTTATTATTATCAAAAACTTTAGTAGCAACAATACCTTCTTTAGCTTCACGATCAGCACGTTTAGCAGCAACTGCAGCACCTTTTTTTCTTAAAATTTCAACAGCTTTCTCGAAATCTCCATTAGCTTCTTCGAGAGCTTTTTTGCAATCTATCATTCCAGCGCCAGTTTGATCTCTTAACGCTTTAACATCACTTGCAGAAATTGCCATTTTAAACCTCTATTTTTTATTCTTCATTTTCTTTTGCTTTTCTTTCAGCTTTAGCAGCTTCTTCAGCTTTATTTTGATTTGCTTTTTCAGAACCTTCGATTATTACATCTGCTACAGCACCTAAAATTAATTCAACTGTTTTTACAGAATCATCGTTTGCTGGTATCATATAATCTATTGGATCAGGATCACAATTTGTATCAACGATAGCAAAAACAGGAATATTCAATTTTTTTGCTTCTTTAACAGCAATTGCTTCTTTTTTAACATCAACTACAAAAAGAGCACCTGGGAGTTTATTCATGTGTTCGATACCTTCAAGAACTTTTTTAAGTTTTTCTTTTTCACGAGATTTCATCAATCTTTCTTTTTTTGTCAATTTATCGAAGGTACCATCTTGTTCCATTTTTTCGATTTGGTGCATTCTTTTAATACTTTTTCTGATTGTAACAAAGTTGGTAAGCATTCCGCCTAGCCATCTTTCAGAAACATAAAAAGTATTTGCTCTTTTAGCTTCTTGAGCAATTATACTTTTAGCTTGTTTTTTTGTTCCTACGAATAAAATCTTTTTACCTTCTTCAGCAATTTTTCTGACGTGAATTAAGGCTTCTTCTAATTTAACTTGTGTTTTTTTGAGATCAATGATATGGATACCGTTTCTTTCCATAAAGATGTATGGTTTCATCTTTGGATTCCAACGGCGGGTAAGATGACCAAAATGCGCACCAGCTTCTATAAGCTGTGTTAATTCAATTTTTTTCATTTAAACACCTTTTGTTTAACTGTTAATAAATACACTTCCGTCAAACCTTTTCTTAAATAGGCTAATAACCTACACAGTCGAAAAGTCGGGAAGTATTTTGATTTATAAAATAGAATAACCCAACATTGAGTTGGGCTATTAAGTTGATTATCTTTTTGAGAATTGGAATCTTTTTCTTGCTTTTTTCTGACCGTATTTCTTTCTTTCAACCATACGTGGATCTCTTGATAAAAGACCTTCTGGTTTAAGTTTTGCGTGAAATTCAGGATTTAATTCATCTAAATATTTTGCTATTGCCAACCTAATAGCTTGTGATTGACCTGTAACACCACCACCATATACATTTGCCTTTACATCGTATTTCCCAAGTGTTTCAGTAACTTTGAATGGTGTTAAAATATCTTCTCTTACTTCAGGTATAGGGAAATATTGTTCGAATTCTTTTCCATTAACTGTGATTTTTCCAGTTCCACTTACTAATTTTACACGTGCAACAGAATTTTTTCTTCTACCTACTTTAATAACATCTGCCATCACTTATCTCCTTATCCTACTTTAATTTCAATTGGTTTTTGAGCTTTAAATGCGTTTGCTTGACCTGAAGTTACAACCTTTAAATGGTTTATAAGTTTATCACCTAATCTATTCTTTGGTAACATACCTCTTACAGCATGTCTTATAACAAACTCAGGGTTCTCATTTATAGCTACTTTGAAAGGTTTGAATTTCGCCCCACCTGGATACATTGTATGATGGAAATATTCTTTCATTTCAACTCTTTTACCTTTAACAATAACTTTATCGGCATTAACAACAACTACATAGTCTCCAGTGTCCATATTAGGAGTAAATGAAGGTTTATTCTTACCTCTAATAATTTTAGCAACTTCAGATGCTAAACGGCCTAAAACCATCCCCGTTGCATCTATTTGATACCATTTTTTGTTAGCTTCTTCAGGCTTAACAAATCTTGTAAGCTTTTGATATTTCACTGTTTATTTCCTCCAACTATTATCATATTTATTATATTTAGAACTTGAAATATAACTATTTTATTTTAAAAAGTCAAATATTTTTAAATTATTGATTTTCAATTATATATATTTTTTTATTTTAGGAACTTTTTATTTTTATTGAAATAAATGTTTTTTTTTATTATATTTAAAATGTATTCCCAAAAATTGTGAGGGAAAATAATGCAAGTAAATCCAATTACATCCAATGATTATAAAAATATTTCAACTACTACTAATAATATAAACACTCCGAAACCTACTAATACAGAAACTGAGAAGAAAGTAGTTGAACAGTCACAAAATTTAAGCAGACGAGACAAATACCCTGATGATGAGAAATGGAAATATGATCTCGTCAACCTTCTCCTCAAACGAGCTATTTATGTTCCTCCAAAGTCCTTTTACTCAAGATTTGAATTATTTATCTAATATTTTAATATCTATAAATTTCACAAGCAAGGAAGCCAAAGCAACCTTGCTTGTTTATTTTAAAAACTCGTAATTAGCTCAGACGGTGTAAGCATAAAGCCCGTGCGCCGCACGGGCGGGCTAAAGTGTAAAAATTATTCAACTTATTACACTATATTTACCATCTTATCAACCACTAACAATATTTATGTTTTTTACCTAAAATTCAAATTTTTACGTTTTTTTTAGCAAGTTTTAAAAGTGTTATATCATTTCGTTTATACGATATAATTGTTTTTAATATAATTACATTTTTAAATATATATTTGTTTTTTTAATATAATTGTATATACGATATATTTTTTAATTTTCAATAATTCGCTTGCAAAGACAATATAATTACCTTTACGATATTATCGTAAATACAATTATATTATAATAATAATGTATAATATCTAAATATTCGTAAAATTACATTAGGCTACGGCTACCACGTATTTGTAAAAGATTTGAATATTTAGGCCCGAAAGCATCACTCTATGTAAGGTGTCGATGAGAAGAGTTTTGCGGGCCGTTCCGGCCCGCTGCCCCTTGCAGCTTGGCACAAGCTGCAAGGGGCTTATGCTTATACTGTCTGAGCTATATAATAAAAAAAGCTCCCTTTTATGGGAGCTTGTTGTTTTATTTTTTATTTGCTAGAGCATGCTTTAAGGATCCAACCGAAACAAAAGTGTAACCTAAAAATGATAGTAAATGGAATGGGATAGCTGCTAATTCCATAAAATATATAGCCGCAACTAAACCGACAAATGTATAAATTGCCATCAGTAATTCTATATAAACTGAAAAATTAATTTTTGCTTTGTATTTTTTATCTACCCATTTGTCTTTTTTTCCTTCAATTTTAAACTTAGGAGTTCTCACGAATTCACTTTTTCTATCAAGTAAAGCTTCAAAAACAGCTCTTGAGTTATTTAAGGCAAATCCCATACTACCAGCCATAAATAAAGGATAAAGAATTATTTTATTTTGCCAATCTTCGTGAACATCCTTTTGGGCAAAGAAGTATAAAAAGAAAGTGCTTAAAAATCCAAGTATGAAAATAGACATGGCGTTGAAAAAATCTTCGTGGTAACCACTATTTTTTATAAAAACTAATGGCACATTTATAATAGTAGATAATAAAATAAACGGAAAAGCATATGAACCAATAAGGTGATAAGTTGATACAATTTTAGTTTTTAAGGGTAAATGAGATTTCCAAACCATTGGTAATAATTTTTTTGAAACCTCAACTGTGCCTTTAGTCCAACGGAATTGCTGAGCTTTTAATGCGTTCATTTCAGCAGGTAATTCTGCAGGTGTTGTAACATCTCTTAAATAAACGAATTTCCATCCTTTTAATTGAGCACGATAACTTAAATCTAAGTCTTCTGTTAATGTATCTGCTTCCCAATTTCCCGCATCGATTATACATTCTTTGCGCCAAACTCCACCAGTACCATTGAAATTCATTAAAAATCCGGCCTTACTACGTACATGCTGTTCTATGACAAAATGCCCATCTAAAGAAAATGACTGTACTTTAGTTAGAAGAGAGTAATCATAATTCATATGTTCCCAACGAGTTTGCACCAGCCCTACTTTATCATCAGAAAAATATTTCATTGTTTGTTTGAGGAAATCAGGGCGAGGGACGAAATCGGCATCAAAAATTGCAACGAATTCACCTTTCGCAAATTGTAGACCATATTTCAAAGCGCCTGCTTTAAAACCTTCCCTATTGTTTCTTCTTATGTGTACAATATCGAAACCTTGAGCTTTTTTTTCTTCAACTTTTTTAGCAACAATTTGAGTAGTTTCATCCGTAGAGTCATCAAGAATTTGAATTTCTAATTTATCTTTTGGCCAATCCAATTCGCATACGGAATCAATCAATCTTTCTACAACATACATTTCATTATACATTGGCAATTGAATTGTTACTACTTTATCTTCTAATGGTTTATCAAGTGCTTTGAATTGAACATCTTTGCTCTTATTTCTAAAATAAATCATTATAAAACCATGCAAGGCAAAAAAAGTTAATATTGACAATGCTACAAAATAAACTACTAAAATTACTTGATCCATTTTTACTCATTAAATTAATTTTTAGCATATGAATTTAATTTTTTTTATGAACTTTTCCAAATTTTACTAAGTTATTGTTGTTAACAATTATAAGATTTTTTTTATATTTGTAGTTACTTTTAATTTAATTAAGAAATATATGCCATCTAAACGTTTCCAAATAATAGCAATTTTTATTACAATTTTTATTGATTTAATTGGTTTTGGTATTTTAATACCAGTTTTACCAACGTATGCAAAAAATTTCTTGGGAGCAAATGAGTTCCATATCGGATTAATTTTAGCTTCATATTCTTTTATGCAATTTCTATTTAATCCAATTATCGGGCAACTTTCAGATAAATTCGGAAGAAAATTATTTATAGTTTCTTGTCTTTATCTATTAGGGATTACATATTTTTTATTACCATTTGCCAAAAATGTATGGCTATTTTTAATAATCAGAGCAATCGCTGGTATTGGAGGTGCAAATATTGGAGTTTCTCAAGCTTATATTGCTGATATAACTACAAAAGAAGAACGTACAAAAGCAATGGGAATTATAGGTGTTGCATTTGGTTTTGGTTTTATGATAGGTCCTGTAATTGGTGGTATAATTTCGCATTACTTAGGTTTTTTTTATATAGGAGTTTTTTCAGGTTTACTTTCTACAACTGCAGCAACATTTGCACTTATTGTTATACCAAAAACTAAAACATCTTTTAAACAAATTACTATTAAGCATTTTAAGTTGATAGATTATGGTAATTTTACAAAAATATTAAACTTACCAGAAGTAGGGCTATTGATATTATTATTTTTTATAGTCACTTTTTCTATAGCAAATATTTTTGGGACTTTACCACTTTTAGGAATACAAATTTATAAATTAAACGATCTCCATATTGGTATAGTAATGAGCTCAATGGGACTTGCAGGAATATTAACACAAGCATTTTTAACCCACAATTTGGAGAACAAATTAGGCTATTATAAACTTTTACTACTTTCCATGATTATTCTTGCTTTAGGTTTAGCACTTATGCCTTTGGGTAATAATGTTTTTTATTTAATATTTTTTGTTATTGTATTTGCAGTTGGTCAAGGTTTATTGCAAAATCTTTTGCCTAGTTTAATATCAAAAAAATCACCTCACAACCTACAGGGAGCAATATTAGGTGTAAATCAATCTTTATCTGCTTTTGCAAGAGCTTTAGGACCACTTTGGGGCGGATTTTCATTCCATTACATTGGTTATAAAACACCTTATTTAACAGGTTCTATTTTTGCACTATTAACTTTCTTTATTGCAAGAAACAATTTAAAAGGGAAATATGATACAAATAAATAACATAAATTATAAATTACCATTAATTTTAGCACCTATGGAAGATGTTACTGATATTTCTTTTAGAAAAATTTGTAAAAAATTAGGTGCCGATATTGTTTTTACTGAATTTGTTAACGCCGAAGGGCTTACTCGTGGGAGTAAAAAAACATATAAAAAAATGCTTTTTGAAGACGATGAAAGACCTATTGTAGTTCAAATTTACGGTGAAAATATTGATTCGATGAAAAAAGCTGCTAAAATGGCTGAAGAATTAAGACCTGAAATCATTGATATTAATGCCGGTTGTTGGGTAAAAAAAATTGCCAATCGAGGTGCTGGAGCAGGTCTAATAAAAGATCCTGATTATTTAGAACAAATGGTTTATGAAGTAGCAAATGCTGTTTCAGTTCCTGTATCTGTAAAAACGAGAATCGGTTGGGATGAAAACTCTATAAACATTCTTGAAAATGCTCAGCGTATTGAAAAGGCTGGAGCAAAATTATTAACTCTTCATTGCAGAACTCGTTCGCAAGGCCACTCTGGTAATCCTGACTGGGAATGGATTAATCGAGTAAAAGAAGTGGTTAAAATTCCAGTTGTATTGAATGGCGGATTGATGGAACTATCAGATATTCAAAAAGCAATTGAAACCACCAAAGCAGATGGACTAATGATTGCTCGTGGCGCAATTGGCCAACCTTGGATTTTTAAAGTTGCAAAAGAATTTATTGAAAACAATAAAGTAATCGATATTTCTATTGAAGAAAGATTTGAAATATTATTTCAGCATTTAAATTTATCATATCAATACAAGGGCGAATTTGGTTTAATAGAATTTAGAAAATTTTATACTGGATATTTAAAAGGTTTATATAACGCTTCCCAAATTCGTTCAAAACTTATGCTGTTGAAAGACATTAATGAAATTAAAACTTTATTAACGAATTATTTGAATGATTTGTTAATTTATCAGGCAAACTTTACTAATTAATATTACCTTTTAGCGTAAACAACTTTTAAATTAAAAACTGATGGATATTTTTCCATATATTCTTTCATTGTTATATTCAACAATTGCATTACATCACCATATTCTCCAACAATTAATGTACTAAGTTTACTTGTTTTTATTTCCAAATTTTTAAATTCGTTAATCCTTTCGATATAGGATTTAATAACGTTCAAATAATCATCTACAAGTGGATAATAACTTATTTCAACAGAAATTTGCATAGCTTACACCTTTATTTTAATATAAATTCGATATTTTCTAATTTACCGTCAATTTTATGATTATATTTTAAATTATATATTTTGCATAACATAGGATAAATATCAACATTACTAACAGTTCCGATGTGGTAATTATTTTTGAAACTTGGTCCACAAGCAACAAAAATGCCATGCATCTCAATATTATTATTATCCCATCCATGGCTAGCTTTCAATTTTGCTTCATATTCATCCATAACATCAGTTATTATATAACCAATTTCAGGTATAATTAAAATATCTCCAAGGTACTTTGCATTTTTAAAGTTTAGCCAAGAAGGTATTTCATTTTTTAAGAATATTTTATAATTATTTTCATTTTTCTTTAATTCATTATAAATCTTTTTATAATCTTTACTTTTTAAAGTAAAAAAAGTTCCACTTGCTATTTTTTCATAATCATATTTTTTTAGTGTATTAGAAATATTTATTACGCCTTTAATTTCTGCCATTCCGTGGTCAGAAACTAAAATTATATTTGTACTATCATATAAATTAATTTTTCTCAATTTTTTAATAAGAATCCCTGTCAAAAAATCAAGTTTTTGTATTACAGAGTCAATTTTTGCACTTTTTGGTCCATATTTATGCCCATATGTATCAGTAGCATCAAAATAAAGAGTAATAAATTTAGGCCTTATATTACTTGGTAATTGCAACCAAGAAATAATACTGTCAATTCTTTTTTCATAAGGGAATAAATGCTCATATTTCTTATAAATAAATGGTCTTTTAGCTTTATCGTTAACATCGGAATAAGGCCAGAAATAAGATGCTGTTTTAATACCATTTTTATTTGCAGTTTGCCAAAAAGCTTCACAATTATACCATTCAGGATTTCTAACTTCAATTGTATCATAAATAGCATATTTTTTCTTTTTCGAAGGATTGTAAAAAAAATTGGCAATTATATTATGATTTTCGGGATATTTCCCAGAAATAATAGAAATATGGTTTGGAAAAGTTATAGATGGATACGATGGTTTTAATGAAATTGCACTTATTCCATTTTGCTGTAAAGTATCAATGTTTGGCGTTAAGCCTCTATGTAAATAATCCCATCTGAATCCATCAAACGATATCAATATTGTATAAGGATGTTCTTTTGCCAAAAGAAGTGTAAATAATGCAATAAAGATGAAATTTTTTTTCATTTATGATACCTTTTAAAAATAGTTAATTAATAATTTAGGAAAATTATTCTATAAAAAAAAGTTTATTTGGCTCAGACGGTGTAAGCGTAAGCCCCTTGCAGCTTAAGTCAAGCTGCAAGGGGAAGCGGGCCGAACGGCCCGCAAAAATCCCCCTTAATCCCCCTTGGAAAGGGGGAATGAAATTTTCAAATTCAAAAGTTTGCTCAGGAGAAGTCTTATGAGTTACTTACTAAATAATTTTATTATTTACCACATTTACTGTAAATGATTTTAGCTATTTTTTTTGTGGATAATATATTTGAAATATTTTAATATATCGCAATTACAATTATATCGTATATACAATTATATTGCATATGCAAATATATTTTTAATATTTTAATAAATAAATTTTATTTTTTTTATAATTCTTGGATATTTAACTAAATGTCAAAGTGTTTAAATATTATAACAAATTGATAATAAAGCATATATGGTATTGTGAAAAAATATATTTTGGGCGTAAGCCCGTTTATGCTTACACCGTCCGAGCTAATGAAGAGTATTTTTTTTAAAATTAAAAAAAGGCAAGCTCGCTTACGCTCGCCTGCCTTCATTTTTGTTCAAAATATTTAAAATTTAAAATGAGTATCTAATACCAAATTGCATTTGCCATCTTGAGAGCAGATCATCTGTTAAATATGGATCATTTGAGGTTTTATTAAATGAGAATACGTGTTTACCATCTGTTGTTTTACCTACATATTGCAATAATTTATCAGTTTGGTTATTTACGTATTTAATTCTTCCCCAATCTTTATTTAGTAAGTTAGGTAGGTTTAAAATATCCAATGAAATTTGTAGTTTATGATTAGAATTGCTTAATGTAAATAATGGTATATCTTGTGAAATTCTTAAATCTAATTGTTGTTGCCATGGCTCAACAGCAGCATTTCTTTTCATTGTTTGGCCTTTGTGTTCTTTTAAATAGTCGTCATTGTTAACATAATTAAAGAATTTAGTATACATAGCATCATCTTTTACAAAGCTACCACTAGTAATTCTACCTAAATAAATATCATTTCCATCTTTTGGTATATAGATAAGATCATTATCTCTTGAGCCATCGCCATTTACATCACCATCATAAATGTAGGAGAATGGTCTACCAGATTGTAAATTATAGAACAATGAGATTGTTGTTTTCCAATCTTTTTCAAATTCGAAAGTTTGTGATAATGCTATAAAAAAACGATGCCTGATTTCATAGTTAGCAGTAACAACTTCTGGATCATTCATATCATAAGCAATTGGATTATATCTCCATTGAGAATATGCTTGTGAAGAAACAACGGAGTTAACATCAAATGCTCTATTATAAGTATAAGCGGTATTAACGTTTATTCCGTAAGGTAAATCGCCTTGTAATTGGAATGTAGCGCTATATTGATAGTTTTTGTTGGTATTTTTCATTAGAATTATATCTGTGAAATTATTAGTATTAACTTTAGTATATGTTTTTCTTCCATCAACTGACCAATTACCAGTTTGTTTATAATTTAAGTTTTGATAAGCAACATCATTAATAGCTCTTGAGAAAATCAATTCAACTGTTCCAACAAGGCCATATATTAATTGTCTATCAGCTGCAAGGTTAGCTCTGAAAACTTGTGGCATTTTGAAATTTTTATCTGTGATATCTACTTCAGTTGTTGCTATAGGAGATAAAGAAACACCTGGATCCCCTGGTTTAGGCTGTAATAATGGATTAGGTTGGAAAAAGCCGTTAGTTAATCCAGTTTTTACATCAAGTCTGGCCATATCTACTCCAGTGTTGCCATATTGGTTTGAAATCCAAACGTAAGGCACTTTACCTGTAAATACTCCTAAACCACCTCTGATTTGAGTTGTTTTATCATCAAATACGTCATAGTTAAATCCTATCCTTGGCGAGATAAGAACTTTTCCACTAGGTACTTTACTTGTATTTAAACCAAAGTATTTATACAATGTATCATTATATAAAGGATTTTTGGGGAAAATTGGAATATCTGCTCTAATTCCGTAAGTTAATTTTAAGTTAGGTAAAACTTTCCATTCATCTTGTGCATAAAAACCAAGCTGTGTTACATCAAATTTAGCTGTAGGTTGAGTAACACCTGGTAATTTAGAATAACTTAATCTATATTGGCTTGGTTTCCCATTAGCAAAATCATCTATACTATTAAATGCATAGAAACCGTAGAAATCTCTAATGAATAAATTTTCAAAAGAGAAAAATTCGTTATGTGTACCAAATGTTAAAGTGTGTTCGTCCATATACCAAGTAAAATTATCAGTTAATTCAAATATATCTTGGTTTAACTTATTCGCTTGAGAAAATTCTTCCCCACCTAATTGAATATTCAATCCTGTTACAGGAGTTTTAATTTGAATTGATGGGAAACTAGAAGATTTAGGTTCTCTTTTATCACGAACTGCAGTATAACCAGCAATAAATTCGTTAGAAAATTCTTTTCCAAATACACTATTCACTTGTAAGACAGTAGAATTTGTATTATTCTTCATTTTGTAAATTCTATCAGAAAAATTGATTACCTTATCATTTCTACCAGTTTTTTCATCGTAAGCACTTACATAATTATGTCTTAAAGTAATTTTATGATTTTTATCAAGGTTATAATCAAATCTTAAGAATAATTTACCAGAAGGTCTTTCAGCATCATAAGGAGTATAAGAACCAGGATTGTAAGAATATTTATTTCTGGCAATTGAATCAACTTTATTAGCATAACTTATATATTGATTTCTTACAGCATCATTTGAAGCTTGATCAATTACTAAATTTTTTTTAGGCTCAACTTTTTTAGTCATTTCCGCATTAACAAAGAAAAATAATTTATTTTCAAGAATTGGACCACCTAATCTTATACCAGTTTGATTTTCAGTAAAGTTAGGATATTTCTTTTTCAATGCATCAGGGCTTTTACCCATAAAATCTTGGTTTCTGTTATAAGAATAAATAGCACCAGAAAATTGGTTTGTTCCACTTCTCGTTATTGCATTAATTCCACCACCTGTAAAACCGCCTAATCTTACGTCATATGGCGCAACAACAACTTGGAATTCTTGAATAGCATCCAATGATATAGGGTTTGTACCTGCTTGTCCACCTGGAGTACCAGATGAAGTTAAACCAAATAAATCATTATACTGTGTACCATCTATCTGTATATTATTAAATCTACTACTTCTACCTGCAGCACTCGAAGTTTTACCATCGAATTGAGGAGTAAATTTAGCAAAATCTTGGAAACTTCTTGCTATTGTAGGGAATGATTCAATTTGTTTATCATTAACGTTAGTAGCTGCGCCGGTTCTACTTTGCGAAATAACAGCATTTCTTTTGGCAGTTACCTGGATTTCAGCTGTAGTCATACCTTCAGGCAATAATTTTAAGTTTGCAGTCAATACTTGCCCTAATCTGAATGTTATATTTTCGATCTCTGGATTGATATAACCAGGCGCTAAAACTTCCAACTTATATTGCGTACCAGCTTTGATATTAGGGATTGTAAAAGCACCATTATCTCTTGATTCAGTTGCATATTGTGTACCAGTAGGAACATGTGTTAAGAATATAAAAGCGTTTGGGACAGGTTCCCCTTTAGTATTTTTTAATGTGCCTTCTAATGTAGCACTTGTAGAGCTCTGGGCGTAAATATTTAAAGAAAGCAAAAGCCCAGAAAGGATTAACAGAAACAATTTTTTCATATGAACTCCAATTATTATTGAAAAAGTTTTTTTAACTTAATTATAATTTTTTTAAATATCAAGAAGAATATTATTTACTCAAATAAATGTAAGGCTTGTAAATTAATTTATTGTTAAATACAAATTAATCTATTGTTATATATTCGACAAGAAAGAAAATAAAATGAAAATATTAGTTTTTTACTATAATAATGATAATTGTATAATTTCATAACATTATATATACTGTATTACATAACACATTATATTATTAAATTATTTAAAATAAAAAAAGGGCTTTTTGCAAGCCCTTTTTTTATGATTATATTCTTAGTTTTTTCCATTCTTCTTTCATTCTGTTAATATCAGTAATCCAATCTTCAATATCATTTTCATGTTCTATTTCTTGATTTAATATATTTACAGCCATTTGATGAGTAGTATGATCTTTACCAGCCGTAAAGTCTGCTATTTCCTGATATCGTTGGATAGCGCACCTCTCACCTTTGAGATTTTGTTCAAGTATAATCTCAATGTATGGATCAGTGGGGGCATCGTAATCACAACGAGCCAAGTTTTTCCATTCAAAAGGACTTAAAACAGGTGTGCCTCCTAATTGTATAATTCTATTGCTCACAAGTTCTGCATGACTTAATTCTTGTTGTGCATGTAATACAAGTTCTGGCTCAATTTCACTGCGCATAGGGCCTTCCATCACCTTAGCACCAACCCAATATTGATAATACGCCAACCATTCTTCTGCTAAAGCAGCATTTAACATTTCTACTAATTTTTCATTATCAACCTTACTTACTTCAATTGCTTTTCTGCCCATAACTACCTCTTTTTTTATATCATATTCTGAACTTTGTAATAAGTTCTCTTAGATTCTCTGTCAATCTTGCTAGATCATCTGCGGCTCTTGCAATTTGTTGAATACCCATTGCTGTTTCTTGAGTTACAGTAGATATTGATTCAATATTTCTGCTTATTCCTTCACTTGCTTGTGATTGTTTTTCGCTAGCATTAGCAACTTCAAAAACAATACCACTCACTTTATTGAAACCATTGAGAATTTCAGACAACACAACCGAAACTTCTTCGGTTAATTGCATACCATATTCAACAGCTTTTGTAGCTTGCGCCATTGAATTATCGGCTTCTATAGCTTCATTTTGGATAGCTTTGATTGTATTTGCAATTTCTTTTGTCGCTTTAGATGTTCTTTCAGCTAATTTTCTTACTTCATCGGCTACAACCGCAAAACCTCTACCTTGTTCACCTGCTCTAGCTGCCTCTATAGCTGCATTCAAAGCGAGCAAATTGGTTTGTTCCGCAATTTCATCAATTACTTGAGTGATTTCACCGATCTGATCTGTTTTTTTAGCAAGAGAAGCTATAATTTCACCTGTTTGTTTTGAAGCAGCAACAATCTTTTGCATTCCTGCTTTGGTTTCATTAACTTTTTGTACACCTTTATTAGCATCATTACTTGCAACTTGTGCTGTTTGTGCTGCTTGGGAAGCATTTCTGCTACTTTGGATGATTAAAGCGGCCATATTTTCAACTGCCATAGCAACCTGACTTGCTTGTTGTGTTTGTTCATTTGCACCGGCTGCCATTTCTTCTGTACTTGCAGATATTTGAGAACTTGCGCTTGCTGTTGCTTGAACAGCTTCAGTTACTTTTCTTACTAAATCTTTAATATTATCAACAACATTATTGAATGCATGCCCTAATTTACCAATCTCATCATCTTTTTCAACTACTATTCTTGCGCTTAAATCAAAATTAGCAAATTTTTCCATTTGAACCATAAATTTTTCAACTGATCTCGATAAGTATTCCTGTTGTTGTTTTGATTGCTCGAGAATTTGCTTTAATTCTTCTTCCTTCATTTGCATCTGTGCAGCAGTTTGTACTTGCTCTTCAATAAGTTTTCTAACATTATCTATCATTAAGCTAAAACTTTTAGCTAATGTTTCAATTTCATCACCTGTAGTTATATTTGGCTTTTTATGGAAATTACCTTTTCCAATTTCTTCAGCTACTTTTGTTAATTCGTCCAGTGGCTTTGTTATATTATTTGATAAATAATACCCGAAAGCAAGAACAATACCTAAAGCAATAACACCTAAAATAAGAGAATTAAATGAATTTTTATCTGTAGTATCTATTAAAAATTTCTTTGAGAAATCTATTTCAACATACCCTACAACATTCTTACTCACATCAAGCATAGGCATAAATGTAGTAATTACTTTGTCTCCTTCGTTTATTTGAAATTTATTCGATTTTTGAAAAGATGGTTTTTCGTTATTTTGGGCGTTATATCCTTTTACAAAATTTAAATCTGGGTCATAAACCTTAACTTTTGAAATTGTTGCATATTCACCTGCATCTTTTTTCAAAAGAGATAGAGTCTCATCTAATTTCTGCCCATTATCCAATAACATAATTTGCATACCCAACGATAAATTTTCACTTAATAATTGTGTAATAAATTCAGCATCCTTTGTTATCAACGTAACAGCCATATCTTTTGCTTTGTAAGGGGAATAAAATGCTAACAATATATCCATTATTATTCCTGTTATAATAACAAGAAATAATATTTTCCCTTTTACAGATCTGGTTTTCATAAATATTTCTCTCCAATATTTACTTAATCTTTTTTCTTAAAATAATATTTTTTTTTCGTAAAAAAAAGATAATTTTAATCATTTAAACAAATTATTAAACTTTTGATGTAAATTTTTATCTTTATATTTGTCATCTTCAATTTCTTCCAATTCAATTCTCTTATAACCTGAGATAATATCGTTAATTAAAACTTTTTTATTTTGATAATCTATTCTATATTTAATCCTCCATGTGCGATATGCTAATTGATATAAATCTTCATCGAATTTGGTAATTCTTTTTCTTTTTAAGTCATCGGGATAAATACTTAATTGTACTTTGGCATAATTATCTAAATTTATATTTGCATTCTCTTTGAGCCAACCGATTTTTTCTATGGATATGTTGGAAAATTCAATTTCATAAGTTTCATTACTCACATCTTTTACCCAACCTGTATTTACATTAGGGAAAGAATCAGAATATGGTAAATATGGTTTGATATCAAGAATAGGTGTACCATCTAGAATATCAGACTCAGATATATAAATCTTTAAGTTTTCTATTTTTTCTAATCTAACACAACTTAAACCTATTTGGTTTGGCCTATATGGTGCCCTAGAAGCAAAGACACCTACTTTTTTTCTATTTGTATGACGAGGAGGAATTATCATCGGTTTCCAATTTTTATTTAAATGAAAAACATATATTACCCATATTCTTTCAAAGCCTTCTAATCCTTTTAGTGCTTGTTCAAAATTATAACCCCTTTTTAATTCTATAACAGAATAATTCTCTTCGCTCAATACTCCTTGTCGTGGAGTTTCATATCTATATTTAAATTTTGATTTTACGTATCCAATAATATTGAAAGTTATTTCATTCATTTATAATTTTTGCCTTTATCATATTAGCTAATGTCCTTGCTGAAAATGAATTAAAATGTACCCCATCTATAGTTAGTGAATAATTTCGTTGTTTAGATAATTTGTCTATTTCTTCTATATTTTTTATATACCCATCTTTCTCAACATCTACAGGTGTATTAGTCATCAACTTGGAATTCCCTGATAAATTTTTTGCTTGCCAACTAAAGAAATCAATATATTCAATTTTATTGTTTTCGCAAAAATTTTTCAATTTACTGTTAAATTCAATAACAATTTTATTATATGTAGTGTTTATATCTTCACCAAGTACAGGATTGCTAATTACTATCATTCTTAAATTTCTACTTTTACAAAAACTATAAATATTATTCCAAATCAAAATATATTCTTCAATATCATTTACTGGTTCTGATCCACTATTAATTATATTATTTATTACTTTTCTCCATAGTGGTCGCTCTTCATAAAATATCGGGAGTAATATATCATTTCCTCCACCTTCAATAAGAATTAAATCATAATTATTAATTTCAATTTTTAGCAAACGATTATAAATCCCAGTGATTGTATCACCTGCTTTACCGAAATTGTCTACCTCATAAAGTTTTAAAAATTCCACATAAGATATCCCGGGGAACCCCAATGTAATACTATTCCCTATTGCCAATATTTTCATATTGTGATATTAGTTTTATTTTTGTATTATTGAATTTAAATAATTATGGTATCGCAATGAAAGATACATTTTTAAAAGTAGTAAATTTACTAATGAATTCCAAAAATATAGTCTTTTTCACTGGGGCTGGAATATCAGCTGAAAGTGGAGTTGCTACTTTTCGTGGAAGTGATGACAGCATCTGGAGTAAATTTAAGCCCGAAGAATTAGCAAATTTTAATGCGTTTATGCGAAATCCTGATTTGGTTTGGGAATGGTATCAATATCGCAGAGAAATAATTTCCAATGTAAAACCAAATCCAGCTCATATTACTATAGCTAAATTTGAGCAATATTTCCCTAATTTAGCTGTAATAACTCAAAATGTGGATAATCTTCACAAACGTGCAGGAAGTACAAATGTCTTCGAATTACACGGCAATATTGAAAGAAATTACTGCATTCAATGCCATACTTACTATAATACTTCTGACTTTGATCTAAAATCAAAATCTGTACCTAAATGTAAATGCGGCGGATTAATAAGACCCGATATCGTTTGGTTTGGTGAAGCTTTACCAGAATATACTTTTTCAAAATCAAAGGAAATTGCTGAAACAGCTGATATAATATTCATCATCGGGACTAGTGGAGTAGTTTACCCTGCAGCGTATATCCCAGTTTGGGGTAAACAAAATGGAGCAAAACTTATTGAAATCAATATTACATATTCTGAATTATCTAATTATTGTGATTTTACATTATTAGGTAAAGCTGGTGAAATTCTCCCCGTAATTTTTGAGTTATTCACACAAAATGTGGATAAAGTGTGAATTAATGTGAATAAGTCTTATTTTTTTGTGAATTAGTGTATAACTTATCCACAATTGTGGATAAACCACTGTGGAAATGTGGATAACTTGTGAATTTTATTCATTTTTTCCACTTTATGGAGTAAAAAATGAAATTAACTAAAAAAATTCTTCTTTTGTCATTCATATCACTCTTTACTGATATGGCCTCTGAGATGCTATATCCTATAATGCCATTGTATTTAAAGTCTATCGGATACTCAGTGGTTTTTATAGGAATTCTTGAAGGAATTGCTGAATTTACCTCTGGTATATCAAAAGGTTATTTTGGTAATCTTTCTGATGTATTAAATAAAAAATCAAAATTTATTAAAATTGGATATACCATTAGTGCTATTGCTAAACCTTTATTTCCTATTTTTAACAATGCTTTGTGGGTACTTTCGTTAAGAACAATCGACCGCTTTGGGAAAGGAATTCGTACTGCACCACGAGACGCTATGCTCTCAGAAGAAAGTACTATTGAAACTAAAGGGCGTGTATTTGGATTTCATCGTTCTATGGATACATTAGGCGCTGTTTTAGGCGCTGGTATTACTTTTTTACTTATCTATTTCTTAAAAATTGATTATGTGTTTCTTTTTTATCTAGCTGCAGTCCCCGGATTTATTACAATTTTACTTCTTCAATTACTAAAGGATAAAAAACAATTGCCTCAACAAAATTTAAATAAATCAAAAGTCAATTTCTTAGATTTCTTCAAATATTGGAAAATCGCACCTAAAAATTATAAAATTTTTATCATGGCTTTAACTATTTTTTCAATTGCAAATAGTTCAGATTTTTTTCTACTTTTAAGAGTAAAATCTTCATTTAATTCCGATTCAGCTACAATTTTACTTTATATTTTTTATAACATTATATATGTAATTTTTTCTTTCCCTTTAGGAAAACTTGGAGACAAAATTGGCTTATTGAAAATTCAAATCTTGGGTTTTATTTTCTTTATTATAGTATATTTATCTTTTTCATTAGTTAATAGTTTGTTAGCTTTTATTACAATATTTTTTCTATATGGTATTTATGCCGCTTCAACTGAAGGTATATCTAAAGCTATAATAAGTAATATAGTATCAAAAAACCAATTAGGGACTGCTCTTGGTTTATTTTTAACATTACAGAGCTTTTCTATCCTAATTGGTAATACAATTTCTGGTTTTATTTGGAATTTTTTCAGTCAACAAACAATGTTTATTTTTTCTTCTATTCTTACTTTTATTTCATTAGTTATAATTTTATTTCATTCAAAAATACTAGAAGATGCTTACTAATTTTTTAACTATTTACTAACATTTGTAAACTTGTTACTAATCTTGCTATATCTTCTGTACCTGTAGCAACGTAATTAACTGCTTGTAATGTTTCTTTCAAATTAATATCCATTACTTGTATTTTCCCGTTTATATCTGATGAAAAATTTTTATAGTTGTTAACTACATTTACAATGTTATTCAAATTTTTAGCAATAATTTCAATATTGTTTTTTAAGTTTTGTAAATTTGTAAAAAATGCTGTAATAACTGTTTGTGTATTTTGTGCTTTTTCAACATTCTCTTGCATATTATTTACTACCGAAAAAGTATTATTTTGAATACTTTTAACCATATCTGCTATCTCTTTTGTAGCCTTTCCTGTTCTTTCTGCAAGTTTTCTAACCTCATCAGCTACAACCGCAAACCCTCTACCTTGTTCACCTGCTCTAGCAGCCTCTATTGCTGCATTTAATGCAAGTAAATTAGTTTGATCTGCTATTTCATCTATGGTATTTGTAATATTATTTATCAATTCTGCATCTTTTGAAAGTTGATTTACAATTTCTGATATATGATTTATAGATCCTACTAATTTGTTTAACTCTTCAACATTTTTCTTCATTTTATCAGTACTATTATTGACAAATACTTCAATTTCACTTGCTTTATTTGATGTATTATTTGTATTGACATAAATTTGATTTATCCCTTCCTCTACATCCTTTGAAGAATTTGCTATTGTACCTATTTCCCTTGTAATTTCATCAACACCTGTTGAAATTTCTTCTACTGTTGCTGTAAATTCATTTGCTGCTGCTGAAAGTGTTACAATTGCTCTATTAATCTCTTGAAATGGTTTTATTAAAACTTCCATTAACTGGTTTATATTACTTGCTAATACATTGAACTCTCCTTTGTATTTCGATATATCAATTCTATTTGTTAAATCATTTTGTAATGCTTTACTTCCAACATCATTCAGATCATTAATTAATCCTTTTAGTGTGTTAATTAGATGATTAAATGTAGTTGTTATAATAAATTGTTTACCTGGGAAATTTTGAACATTTTTATTTAAATCCCCATTTGATATATCTTCAAGAATTCGTAAAACAGACTTTAAATTATTCACATGCATAGCAGAAACTTCATTCATATTATTCACAAGTGTGGCAAAACCATAACTATATTTATTAGGAATCTCATAATCCCAATCCCCTTCCTTTTGTCTGCTATAATATTCATCAATATTTTTTATAATATCTTTCAGCGTATTTCGCATAATTTCAAAATCTTTTGCTAAATCACCTATTTCATCATTTTGATTTATATCATTTTTTATATCTAATTTACCATTAGCGATTTCATTAGCAAGTTTTTGTAATTTTGATAAAGGAGTTGTTATTATATTTTTTATAACATATGTAATAACAATTGTTAATAACACAATTACAAAAAGTGAAGTTATAATAAGTATATCCCTTATTTTATATAATGGTTGATATATAGAACTATATGGTACCACAACATAAAAATTCCATTTTTCATTCCCAGTAATTGTAAATTCATAATTTTGAACAAGTAATTCATCTTTATCAAGTGTACTAATGTAACTTTTAGCATCACTTAAATTTATTTTATCATCATAGTGACCTATAATTTTATTTCCAGATGTGGTCAAAAAAACAAATCCATCACCATATGGCTTTACTGAACTTAACACTTCTTTTATATAATCCAGTGATATATCAACCCCAACTGCTCCTAAAAAATTATTTTTATTATCAATTATAGGAACAACAACGGAGGTCATTAAAAGTGTATCTTTATCATTATAACTATCTTTGTAAGGTTCTAATAATAAATTTTTCTTTTCTTTTTTAGGAATAAGATAATATTCTGCTGTTTGGGAATCATTTTCTTTTGTTATATTAAATTCTTTAGCATCTGTATTTGCTTTTTCTCTATAGTAATACGGCGTAAATCTTCCCACTTCATTACTACCAGGTTGATTTATAAATTTATTATCATTTTGCGTTTGTTCCATAATAAGCCATAATGCATTAATATTTTTATACTCATCAAAAGTTGATTCAAGAAATTTGATAATTATTCGCCTACCTTCTGAAGTACTTACATCATTTTTCGAAATATATGATTTAGATATTTTATCAATATCCAAAGCTTGGTGTAGTTGTTCCGAAATTTTTTTACTATAAAGAAGTGAGGTTGTATTTAAATTATTCTTCACGGATATTTCTATTTCATTTCGGTAAAAATTATAGATAATAGCCGAAGACATAATATAAATTATTATAAAAGAAACTATAACGGAAAGTAATATTTTTTTTGACAAACTTATTTTATACATAAATCCCTCAAAAATTTTATTATTTTCTAAAGAAATTAGTTATAATATTAATTACAACTAATTTAATTTATAAATTAGTAATATAATAAAATAAAAATTATATAAAAATAAAAAAGCTGTTCAGAGAACAGCTTTTTTATGCCAAATAATTATTTTTTTACCTTACTATTGCAGTTAATTCTTGTAACATATTATCAGAAGTTGTAATAACTCTTGCATTAGCTTGGAAACCTCTTTGTGCAACTATCATTTTCGTAAATTCTTCAGCCAAATCGACATTAGATTGTTCTAGAGCCTGCGATTGTACCGTAGTACCTGATTCTTGCCCAAGAGATTGAACTATTGGTTCACCTGAGTTTGCAGATACTGTAAACATATTATCGCCTGTTGCTATCAATCCATTTCTATTAGCAAAATTTGCTACCATAATTTGTGCTAACGTTTTTGTTTTACCATTGGAAAAAACACCCTCAATAACACCATATTGATCAATATTTATATTTAATAAATTAGCCGCTGCTGCACCATCTTGCCCGGTTACTGTTAGAGTTGATTCCGCTGCAGTTTGTGTTATACCATTAAATTGGCCTACCGATCCTAAATTCAAAGTTATCATCTGATTCTTTTGTGCTCCTTGAGCTGGATCAAATTCAATTTGTACAGTAGGCGGGACAACTGATTTTATTGTACCATCTGTATTAAATTCCAATGTCCCGTAATTATTATATAAATTTCCACTTGCTGAAGGAACACTCGCCTCAAAATGCCATTTATTATCTGCAATCTTCATAAATGTTAAAGACAAAGTATGAGCAGTTCCAAGAGAATCATATATACTAACCGCTCCAGTAATCTTTTTGCTCTTTTGGGATTCAACAACAATATTATCGCTATTATTAATTGAATTTGCTAAATTTTGTTGCTGAATATTAGTTGGATCAATTGTAAAATTCAAATATTCTGCTGGTACATTAATTTTATTAACCACACCATCAAATAATGCTTTAGATGAAGGTTTCATTGTCCATTTGCCATCGTTATCTTCAAACTCTATACCTGCAATACTACCCGATGAGCCTGGGACATCAACTCCAGCTTTTTGTACAACCCAATTCAGTGTCCATGTATTAGCAGCGGTTTTTGTCCAATTAGTATTTATAGTATACTCATTTCCAATATCACTGTAAATTTTTTGGCTATAACCTGCAACACTGCTACCTACAGCAGTATTTTGGTCAATATTTCCAAATATACTAACTTTTCTTGTTGTTGTCGTTGGTACCGATTCAGCAGTACTCAAATTACCGATCCAATTAACTGTAGAAGTAGCTTGTGCTGGTATTTTTTGTGAAAGATCAATCTTTATATCTTGTAAAGCATTACCTGAAGGTAATAACCCATTAACATCAGCTAATTTGCCTTGTACTTTTGCACCTGATTGTGGACTTACCAAGTTCCCCTCTTCATCAAATATAAACGAACCAGCTCTTGTATAAGTAGTTTTATCATAATTTTTAAGTATAAACAAAGCATTCCCTTGTAATGCAAGATCTGTAACTATTCCTGTTCTTTCAAAAGTACCTTGCCCCCAATTTCTATCTATTGAATTCAATTTTGTACCAAAACCAACTTGAAATGAATTTTGGCCTCCTGAAAATTCATTAGGTTGTTTACCAGATCTGATAACTTGGCTCAAACTTTCTGCAAATGTGACTCTTGATTGCTTATATCCAACCGTATTTACGTTGGAAATATTATTACCTACTATATCCATCATTACTTGATGGTTTTTTAATCCAGATACGCCTGATAACATTGAGTTTAAGAGTGCCATTTTACCCTCCTGATTTTATCAGCATCAATCATTCTGCTGATAGAAGGACTCCCTCAATAGGTCCAGTCCTTACTTTTGTTTTTTACCTGTCATCCTTGACGTTAATTTATTCTGTTAATCCTTTGTCAGAATATTTTAACTTGCAAATATTACCGTATCAATATTTGTAAAGATATTATTATCCCCATTAAATACTGGAACTACAGTTACTACAATTTTATTGTTAATATTAACAATCATTGCAGACTTTTTCATTATCACTAATGATTCCTTTGCTCCTTTTTGATCTGCTTGCTCAACAGCTAATTTCAACTTTTCAATATCCATTTCATCTATTGAAATATTTCTTTTCTTTAACCTTTTCATTGCATGAGCAGAAAATTTAATTATTTGTTCATTTTCAGTTTTAATTTCAATATTCATGATTTACTCCATTTTTACTACATTACTGAAAATTTTTATTATCTAACTATATTTGTAGCTTCTTGTAATAAATTATCAGTTGCTGTTATAACCCTTGCATTAGCTTGGAAACCTCTCTGCGCAATTATCATTTTTGAAAACTCTTCTGCAATATCTACATTCGATTGTTCTAAAACTTGTGTTTGCAAATTAGAGCCCGAATCAGCACCAAACTCTGTTATAACTGCTTCACCGCTATTAGGAGAAACTCTATATAATCCATCACCAATTCCTTCCAAGCCTTGTATATTCTTGAAATTAGCAACTAATATTTGAGCTAATGCTTTTGTTTTACCATTTGCAAAAACACCTTCAACTACACCATATTGATTAATCGTAATATTTGTTAATGGTGCAAACTCTGAACCATCTTGAGATAAAACATTCAAATTTGAACTAGCTGTTGTCTGTGATATTCCACTCAAAGAACCTACTGTTCCGATATTGAAATTAATAATTTGATTTGTACTTGCACCAGTTGATGGATTGAATTTTACTTGTAAAGACGAAACTTGTTTACCATCTTGAACTATAGATTTTATTGAACCATCTGAATTAAATTCCAATGTACCATTTCCATTTTCAATAGTACCTGAATTTGATGTATTTTCAATGGTATATTTCCACTTATTTTCTGCAACTTTCACAAATTTCAAATTAATATTATGTTTATTTCCTAACGAATCATAAACTGTAACTATACTTGATACAGCTTTAGCTTCTTTACTCCCATCCTGCGTAGCTATAGCAGCGTCAGCTGATGCATCTTGAGTTATTGCTTTAGCATCTATAACAAAATCTAACAAATTTGCGCTTGAAGTTATTCTATTAGCAACACCATCAAATTTTGCCTTAGAAGCATCATTTAAAACCATTTTACCATCTTTCATCTCAAAAACAAGCCCTGAAATTGAACCTGCAATAGGTGGAGTTAAATCATTATTGCTGGTATCTTTTACAGAATAATTTAATGTCCAAGTATTATCAGCTGTTTTAGTATAACTTACATTTAAATTAAAAGCTTTGCCATCTTCATTATAAATTTCAATCACATTAGTACTTACATTTGCGCCAACTGCATTAGATGATGATAAATTCCCATTAACAGTTACTTTTTGTGTCCTTTGTACAGGTGTTGAACTTGATAAATTACCAACCCAGTTAATATTTTTTGTTGGCTCCGCTGCTAATTTTTGATTTTGATCAATTATAATGTCACTTATAGCATTTCCTGATGGAATTTCACCATTAGCATTCGCCATTTTACCTTGTAAAATAGCACCATTGGTAGGATTAATCAATCTTCCATCTTGATCAAAAGTAAAATTACCAGCTCTTTGGAAATAAGTAACTCCATTACTTTTAACTATAAACATACCTTTACCTTGAATAGCAACATCAGTAGAAACACCTGTTCTTTCAAATGGACCTTGTGACCAAATCCTATCAATCGCACTAATTTTTGCACCAAGCCCTATTTGATTTGGATTAATACCGCCTATTGTTGAATTACCTTTCTTCCCTGCTGTTAAAGTATTGGCAAATGTTTCAGCAAAGCTTATTCTTGATTGTTTGTATCCGATGGTGTTAACGTTGGAAATGTTATTCCCAATTACATCCATCATTGATTGGTGGTTTTTAAGACCAGAAACGCTTGAGAACAGTGATCCCGTGAATGACATATTATTATGCCTCCTAATTTTATATTTGATTGCCCGGTATCAGTCAGTCAACCGGGTTGTGGGCATCCTCTAGGAGGTCCTGCCCTTATGAATTAACCTCTCTACTATATTTTCGAAAGTTTTATAAAAAAGTTTAGCAATTACATTAATTTTCAATCACTTGCAATTAATTTTCCTATTATTTCAATATCAGCTAACTTCCAATTTTCATAAAAAAAAACATTTTATATAGCTCAGACAGTATAAGCTTAAGCCCCTTGCAGCTTGAGCCAAGCTGCAAGGGGCAGCAGGCCGGAACGGCCCGCTAAAAATCCCCCTTTGTCCCCCTTAAAAAGGGGGAATAAAATTCACAACTAACCAAAAGCGCTGATAACCTAAATGATTTACAGGGTGTTTGTATTATAACAATTCCTTTTATACCTTAGTAAAATAAATTTCAGCTCATCTTTTTTAGGAACATAGTTTTTTATTATTTTATGAGCATTTTATTTATAATGTCAAGACGATTATATCGCTTATTCAAATCTATTTGTTCAAACTAATATTATATAGTAAATACAATAATATAGTAAATGCAAATATATTTTTACAAATTGTAATTATATCGTATATACAATAATATCGTAAATACGAATATAATTTTAACAATTGCTCATATATCGTAAATACAATTATATCGTAAATCTAATACATAATAATAATGATAATATTTTTACTCACTTTTTAAGTAAGCTAATTATTCATTGAAAAATATTCGAACAACATTTAGTTATTTAGCTAAATGTTAAAATATACTAGTAAAATTTATAGAAATGTATTGGGAAAAAAATTTTGGCGTTAGCCCGCCCGTGCGCCTTCGTGCGCACTGGCTAATGCTTACACCGTCTGAGCTAATGAAGAGGATTTTTTAAAATAAAAAAAGCAAGCTCACTTACGCTCGCCTGCTTTCTATTACTTCTAAAACATTTAAATATTTTCTGTTTATTAAGGATTTCTCTTTCGGAAATCTTCCATAAACGCTACTAAATCTTCAACACCTTTTTTAGGAAAAGCGTTATAAATAGAAGCTCTTAAACCTCCTACTGATCTATGCCCTTTTAAACCATCAAAACCAGCAGCTGTAGCTTCTTCAATTAATTTCTTCTCTAATTCTGGTGTTCTCAAATTAAATGTTACATTCATAAGAGAACGGCTATCCTTTTCTGCATGTCCTATATAATAACCATTTGAATTATCGATACAATCGTATAAAATTTTTGCTTTTTCAACATTTCTCTTATACATTTCATCCAAACCGCCCATATTGAGCAACCATTTTGTAACCAAATTAATGATATAGATACCAAACACTGTTGGTGTATTATATAATGAATTATTTTCAGCATGTATCTTATAGTTCAAGTAAGTATGTAAATCGTCGCTCGATCTTTCTAATAAATCTTTTCTAATAATTACAACTGTAACGCCGGATGGACCTAAATTCTTTTGAGCACCAGCGTAAATTAAAGCATATTTTGATACATCAAGTTTTTTATGCATAAAATCAGAAGATGCATCACAAACTAAAGGAACATTCCCTACTTCTGGTTCAGTTTTCCATTCTGTGCCATAAATTGTATTATTGGATGTAAAATGTACATAATCAGCTGTTGGATCTAATTTTAATTCTGCTTGAGTAGGAATTCTTTTAAATCCACCTTCTTCTGTCGAAGCAGCAATATTTACTGTTCCAACTCTTTTAGCTTCTTTAACAGCTTTTTTGGACCATACTCCCGTAACAATATAATCAGCTTTTTTATTCACTGTCATTAAATTTAATGGCACCATTGAAAATTGTAATGTTGCACCACCTTGTAAAAAAAAAATTGAATAATTATCAGGAACGCCTAATAATTTTCTAATTCCTTCTTCTGCGCCTTGATGAATTTTATCGAAAGTTTTTGAGCGGTGCGATATTTCTAAGATTGACATTCCTACACCAGGGAGTGCATATAAATCTTTCTGAGCTTCTAACAAAACTTCTTCAGGCAATACTGCTGGTCCTGCACTGAAGTTATAAATTCTCTTTTCCATTTTAAAACCTCATTATTATATTGTATGAATTACTATTCCATCTCTTAATTTAGGTTCGAACCATGTAGATTTTGGCGGCATAATTTCACCTGCGTCAGAAATTGCCATTAAATCATCTAAAGTTACAGGATATAAAGAAAAAGCTACAGCAAATTTTCCACTATCAACTAATTTTTTCAACTCAGCTGTTCCTCTAATACCACCGATAAAATCTATTCTTTTACTTGTTCTTGGATCATCAATTCCTAAAATTGGTTGTAATAAATAATTTTGCAAAATACTTACATCCAAATTATCACCAACACTATTAGCTTTTTTTACATTCTGATTAGGTTCTAATTTATACCATTTTTTATTCAAATACATACAGAAATTCTTTGTTTGCTTTGGCTCTTCATAATCAACTTCTTCAACATTAAAATTAACTTTTATTTTATTCAAAAATTCTTCTTCGCTATTTCCATTTAAATCAACAACTACTCTATTATAAGGTAATATTTTCAATTCATCAGCAGAAAATAAAACTGCAAGGAAATAATTATATTCTTCGTCCCCTGTATGGTTAGGATTATTTTTTGCCATCTCCGCTTGAGCTCTGGAAGCACTTGCAGCTCTATGATGCCCATCAGCAATATATAGTTTATCCACTTTTGAAATTTCTGTTACTATAATTTCATTATATTCAGCAGGACATACCCACATTGTATGCTGAATTCCATCTGAAGCAACAAAATCATACTCAGGTGCATTTTCAGAAATCACTTTATTTATAATTTCTTTAACTTTATCATTACCTCTATATGTTAAAAATACAGGGCCTGTTTGCGCTTTTGTTGTAATTATATGTCTTGTCCTATCGTCTTCTTTATCTTTTCTTGTTTTTTCATGCTTCATTATTATATCTTGATTATAATCTTCAACTGAAAAAGTAGCAGCAATTCCAACTTGTGCTCGGCCATTCATAATTTGGCGATAGAAATAAAAATAACTTTGATTATCAAATTGCAAATAACCATTATCAACCAACTTTTGTAAATTCTTTTTTGCATGCTCGTAAACTTCTGGAGAATAATGATCAATATTTTCTGGTAGTTCGACCTCAGATCTTGTAACTCTCAACAAAGATAATTCATTCCCTTTAACTAACTCTTTTGCTTCTTCAGTACTAACAACATCATAAGGTACACTAGCAACCAAATGTGCATATTCTTTTTTTGGTCTTAATGCTTTGAAAGGTCTTATCACAGCCATATTTTACCTTTTATTTATTTGAAAATTAAATATCTCTTTTTTATTCTAAATTACAAATATACAATTTAAGAAAATAACATTAATTTTTTATTTAAATTTTAATAATTTGCAAGATATTAAATATTTTATTAAATTTCTTGGTTTAAATTTTTAATTATTTTATGTGGGTAAAAATATGAATATGAATATATATATCGAAACATACGGCTGCCAAATGAATGTAGCCGATACAGAATTAATTAAAACAATTTTAAATAGAGCTGGCCATAAAGTTGTTGAAAATCCTGAAGATGCAAATATTTTCTTTATGAATACTTGTTCAATCCGCGAAAATGCCGAAAATAAAATAATTCACAGACTTGATAATATAAAACCGATAAAACAAAAGAAAGAACAATTTATCGTTGGGATTCTTGGTTGTATGGCTGAAAAAGTGCGTGACAACTTTATAAAAAATTATCCAATTGTTGATATCGTAGTAGGTCCTGATGAATATCGTAACTTACCACAATACATAGATAAAGCTTTACAAGGTGGAAAAGGAATAGGTGTAAAACTCTCACGTGTTGAAACATATGATGATATAATCCCTACACGCGATAATAATCTTCTTGCCCAAATCTCAATTATGCGCGGTTGCGATAAATTTTGTTCTTACTGCGTTGTCCCTTTCACTCGTGGTAGAGAAAGAAGTAGAAATTTTGACTCAATTATTAATGAAATAAAACAACTTGCAGAACAAGGCTACAAAGAAGTTACTTTGTTAGGCCAAAATGTTAATTCCTACAGATTTGAGAATAAGGATTTTGCAGATTTATTAGAAGCAGCTGCAGTTGCCGCCCCAAAAATGAGAATTCGTTATACAACTTCTCATCCTATCGATCTTTCTGATAAACTTCTCGAAGTTATGGCTAAATATGATAACATATGTAAATATTTACACTTACCTGTTCAATCTGGTTCAAATAGAATTTTACAACTTATGAATAGAGAATACACTATTGAACATTATTTAAGAATAATTGAAAAAGCTAAAACCCTTATGCCCGATATTGCAATTTCTACTGATATAATCGCTGGCTTCTGCACAGAAACTGATGAAGACCACCTAGCAACGTTGAATTTAATGAATGCTGTTAAATATGATGGCGCTTATATGTTCAAATATTCACCACGTGAAAATACAAAAGCTTATAAAATGGTTGACGATGTACCAGATATTATTAAAACTCGTAGATTACAAGAAATTATCGACTTGCAACAAAAACACAGCTTAGAAAATAATCAAAAACTTGTTGGGCAAAAACAAATAATTTTAGTTGAAGACTTTAGTAAAAAATCCAATAATTATGTTATTGGTAGAACTGACAATAATAAATCAACTATCGTTGAACTTAATGGTAATATTAAATTTGGCGACTTAATTGAAGTTGAAATTGAAAAAGTAACTTCTGCAACATTGTTTGGAAAATATTTAAAACATGTTGAATGATTTCAAAAAAATAGTATTTGTTGTATTTTTATTCTATAATATTTTATTTTCTCAAGATATTTTTAATGATGAATATTATGATATTTCATCTTATTTAAAAGATATTGAAAATGGTGAATTACAGAACATTAAATCTGAACTTCCTAAACTGTTAAGAGAGTATCCCAAAGATCCAAATATCCTTTATCTGGATGCTCTTTTAACTACTGATGGCGATCTAGCATTAAATAAATTTTTAAAAATTCCCCAAGATTATCCCTCTTCAAAATATGCGGATGCAGCACTCTTTAGAGTTTTTTGCTATTATTTTGCTATTGAAGATTATGAAAAATCAAACAATATTTATAATTGGTTTAAAAAAGATTATCCTAATTCACCTTATTTCAAGCAATGTAGATTTATAAATTTAACAAATACTAAGAAAAAACAAACCTTAGAAAAAACAGATGATAATAAATATAGATACCAGGAAACAAAAGAATACAATATCCAATTAGGAGCATTTTCCAATAGAGAAAATGCTGAAAAACTATTTACAAATTTAATATCACAAGGATATAAAATTAACAAAATTGAGAAAAATAATCTTCTTGTTCTAATTCTCAATATCAATTTAAAAGATGATAATGAACTGGATGCTTTAATACAAAATTTGTCAAAAAAATATAATTTACAGCCTAAATTATTAAAATAATTTATTTTGCTGGAAGCAAATAATATTCAACTTCAAATTTCACGGCTGATGCAAAATATCCTATTCCATCGCCCAAAATATTAAATCTTGGTTCATGAAAATTTCCATCTATTTCTTGAGTACGGCTAGCTGTTAATAAATAGCTTTGATAATCTTGATTTGCAGCATATAAAGTAAGTTTATATTTGCCGTAAAAAATAAAGTCAAACCAATCTAAACTTTTACTTATAAAAAAAGAAACATCTTTAATATTCTGCAACCAAGTGTATCTTTCTTTATAATCTACTATTTTATCTTTAATATCCTTATATTCTAATCCAAATATATTTTCTGAAATAAAACTCAGGCTATCTGCTTTCTCTACAAAAGTATTTGCAATAGGATAAAAATTTATATTAGAAATTGGCTTAAATGTTACTATTGGTAATTTATTACTACGATATCTTATTGTATCATCATTTTTAATGGTTTTATTGACATCAACAATCAAATTCTCTGCTGGAGTATAAGTTTCCGCTGAACAAAATAAATTTTTACCATCAATTGTCGCTTTAACTTCTAATCTATAAGTTTTATTGAAATCAATTACAAAATCATTCCCGGCATAATAATAACTTTTTGTAACAGGATCATATGTCAATTGATATTTTTGTTGACCTGAATAAATATAAACTTCAGCATTTGAAATATAGATGTTTAATTTATCTACATAGCTATTTGTTAATGGGAAGTTTTGTGAAATTTTCACATTATTAACTTTTTGTCCCGGATAAATCATAGCTTCTACAACAATTTTAGGTTCATAAGAAATATCGTTTATATCCACAATTCCTTCACCACAACCTATAAAAAATACTGAAAAAAAGATTATAATTGTTATGTATATTTTTCTGTTCATTTTTCACCTTCTTAAAATTTAATAGTTACGCCAAATGTTGGAAGAAACGGTATTTGGTTAAAAGTATCTATATTATTTGTAAATTTACCATCAATATCTGTATAATCATATTGTATAAACCAAACATTTTTTCTATTACCTACATTGTAAATTTGTAAATATGGTGCAATACTCCAACTTTGATATCTTTTTTCATATGTTAAGCTGATATCCATTCTCATATAATAAGGCAATCTATATTTATTAATTTCACCAGGATAAATATTTCTTGTAGGTTCACTCCCGGGGAAATCCCCACTAAAGTAATAAGATGCTGGATAAGTTATTAATTGGCCAGTGGAATATGTAAAATTAACACCTAAAAGCCAAGTAGAATTTGTCTCTTCATCGGGATTATCAAAAATATCATCCCAAGTTTTAACAATATTAGTATTTAATACCAGATTAACAACATTTGTTCTATCTTGCCTTGGAATAAACCATTTATCTCTATTAACATTATATACTTTATTATTTGTATGAGAATAACTATATCCTAACCATCCTGTAACATTACCGAAATCTTTTCTTAATAATATTTCCAAACCATATGAATATGCTTTTGATTGGTTAAAAATTCCTTTCATCGAGTTATAAATAGGTTCTCCTGTTATTGGATCACTTTTTTGCGATTCCAAATCCAATATTAAATTTTGATTAAAAACTGGCACTTTATCATAGGTTTTATAATAACTTTCAATTTCCAAAGAATATAAATTATTAATATCTTTTGTCCATCCTAAAATATAGTGATTTGATGAAGAAGGTGGCACATTTTTATCTGCAACTGTCCAAATTCCTACAATAAATCCTCGGTTAATTTTATTCAAGTATTGTGAGTATTTCCCAGTAGCAAACTTTAAAGTTTGGGATTCATCGATTCTGTACTTAATTGAAAATCTCGGATTTAAACTGGAATAAATTTTATCAGAATTAAATTGCTCATATCTTATTCCAATTTCTGAAGTTAAATTATCCGCTATTTTAACTGAAGAAGTAACATAACTTATAAAATAATTTTTATGTGAATTAAAATCAACAAGCCCACCTGAAAACTTATACCAATACAAACCATACATATATTTATTTTCTATCCCAATTTTGAAACTATAATCTTCATCAAAGTAATATTCAAAATTGAATTTTCCTGTAACATCATCAATCGTATTTTTTTCTTTAGCGTCAACTTCATCAAAATTAAATTTTGAATTAAAATTACTATAAGTAAACCAAATATTTGCAAACAAATTATCACTTAATATTTTACGATAGTTTATACTCGTCGTTCTGTTTCCCCAATTATAAGTTAGTTCTGGTGAATCAGTTTTTTTCTTGTCAAATTTATAAAACAAATTATCTTTACCACCATAGAAACTTATAGAAAGCTTATCTTTATCGGAAAGATCAAAAAAAGCTTTAAGATTACCATCATAGAAATAATAATCTGGAATATCATCACTAATTTTGGCAGCAAAAGCATCAAGATATGTTCTTCTAAAGGAAGCCGATAAAGATCCAAAATCAGAAAGTGGTGTTTGCAAAGTTAATCTTGATGATAAAAGACTTATATTTAATGCACCTTCAAAATTGTTTCTATTACCATCAAGATTAATAACATTTAAAACTGATGATAATCTTCCTCCATACTCAGCACCAAACCCGCCTTTTATGAATTCAACTTTTTTAATTGCATCTGTATTAAATGTAGAGAAAAATCCAAAAGCGTGTTCAGGATTGTAAACATCTGTGCCATCTAATAAATATAAATTTTGATCTGGCGTTCCACCTCTAACATATAAAGCACTTGAAAAATCTGAAATTGTTAATATACCTGGCAATGTCTGTAATGAACGCAATAAATCTGATTCAACAAATTGTGGAATTTTCGAAAGTTGTACTGGCGATAACTCTACTACAGACAGAGATTTTGTATATAGTTTTTCAGATAAATTCACTGAATCTGCTACAATAACTACTTCTTTTTTTATATAGGATATCGGCGTTAGATAAATATTTTCTGATAAATTATTTTTAATTTCAATAATTTTCAATTTCTTTTCATACCCCACACTACTAACTTCTATTGTATATTTACCAGGCTTTATATTAGGAATTGTAAAATACCCAGCAACATTAGTACTAGCTCCTCTTTTCAATTCTTTAATATAAACACTTGTTCCAATTACTACTTCTCCATTCCTCTCATCATAAACAAACCCAGAATAAGTAATTTGTGCAAAAACAGACATACTAACTAATATTATCAAAAGGGCTATTTTCATATTCTACCTTTTACTAATTTAATAACTTATATTTAATTACAAATAATATTGTATATGTTATATTATGACATACTAAAAGAATAACAAGTTACAAAAAGTTTAAAGTTTACAATTTATTAGTATTCATTTTTTTCTATGAATAATATTATTTGTTTGGAATATTATTTTTTTTATATTATATTAGAAACTAAATAAACAATTTATCGTTTCCTATGGTTCAACGAAAAAAAATCATAATTCAAAAATCCCTCTTAATTTTTTTAAATAATGGTATAAAACCAGTTAGTATGGATAATATTGCGAAAGAACTTTCTATCAGCAAAAAAACACTTTATCAATATTTTTCTTCTAAAGATGATTTATTAAAAAATTGTACTGATTATTTGAAAACAATTATTCCTTCTACTTTGAAACAGTTAAGCCAGAATCATATCTCTAATAGTTACAAACTATATTTATTTTTTAATTTTGTTGCAGAAATTATGAAACATATTTCCAATAATTTTTTATACGATTTAAGTAAATTTTATCCTGAGATTTGGGAAGATATCAATAAATTCCGAACAGACTTTTTAAATTCATTTTTCTTAAAAGAATACAAAAAAGGAGTAAAAGAAGGGCATTTCAAAAAATATGAACCAATAATAATTACTCAAATTTTTGTTTCATCTGTAAAAAATATTATTAATCCTGAATTCATTTTGAATAATAATATTTCGGCAGATAAAGCTCTCAAAGAAACTATAAATTTTATTTTCAACAGTCTTCTAACTGAAAAAGGAGCTGCTGAGTTTAATGAATATAAAAGTATGAAAAATAACATTAATAATTATATAAAAAATCCATTTAAGGAATTTTTATGAAAGCAAAAATAACAATTATCTTTATTTTTTCTTTATTACTCATCTCTTGTGGGAATACCAACAATGCTAAAATTGAAGAAGAAGGAATTACAGAAGGCAAAGTTTCTACTATAAGCGCTAAAGTACAAGGTGAAGTAAAACAAATGATAAAAAATGAAGGCGAATTTGTTCATTCAGGAGATACAATAATTATACTAAAAAATGATTATCTCCAATACCAATTACAAATTGCAAAAGCTAATGTATTATCAGCAGAAGCTTTGTACGAATTAAGTCTTAATGGTGCTAGAAGCGAAGATATCAAAACAATTGAAGAACAAGTAAAACAAAACGAAATAAATTACCAACAAGCAAAAATTGATCTTGAAAGATACAAAACACTCTTTTCGCAAAATATGATTTCCGCAAAACAAATGGAAGATGTCAGAAATCATTATCTCATAGTTGAAGCTCAATATAAAACATCCTTAGAACAACTAAAGAAAATTAAAAATATTTCAAGGCCAGAAGAAATTAAAAATGCACGTGCAAATTTATTAAAAGCACAAGCTAATCTTGATAACATTTTACAAAACATAAAAGATTGCTATATCATTGCCCCAATAAGCGGATATATAAACAAAATATTTGTTGAAATTGGTGAAAATGTTAATCCACAAAGTAGCTTATGTAATATAACAAACCTGGATGAACTAAAAGTTACCATTTATCTTAATGAAAATGAGTTAAAAAATATCAAATATGGCCAAAATGTAAAAGTAACCACTAATAGTGGGCTAAAATTAAACGGGAAAGTAATTTTTATATCTGATCAAGCCGAATTTACACCTAAAAATATATTAAAAAAAGATGAAAAAGAAAACTTAGTTTACGCTGTTAAAATTTTGGTAAATAATAAAAATCAAGATTTGAAAATCGGTATGCCTGTAAATATAATTGTTGAATAATATGAATAATATTATTGAAATAAATAGATTAACAAAATATTATAACAATACTTTAGCACTTGATAACTTAAATTTAATAGTTAATGAGAATGAAATCTACGGATTAATCGGCCCTGATGGCGCAGGAAAAACTACTACAATTCGCTCTATTTGTGGCATGATTAAAAATTACAGCGGTGATATAAAAGTTTTTGGGTATAATATTAAAAGCTATTCAGAAAATATTAAATACAGTATTGGTTATCTTTCACAAAAATTTTCATTATATGGGGATTTATCTGTTGATGAAAATATAAATTTTTTTGCTCAAATTCATAACGCTGTTAATTATAAAGCATTAAAAGTAGAGTTATTAAAAAAAATGAATTTACTTAAATTCAAAGATAGATTAGCTAATAATTTATCTGGCGGGATGAAACAAAAACTATCTTTGATTTGCTCTGTAATATATAAGCCTAGACTTCTTCTGTTAGACGAACCTACTACGGGAGTTGATCCTGTATCCAGAAGAGAATTTTGGGATTCACTATACGAGCTTAAAAATATTGGAATAACTATTCTTGTATCAACTCCATATATGGATGAAGCTGAAAAATGCGATAAACTAAGTTTAATAAATAATGGTAAAGAGTTAGTTACTGGGAATTTTAGTGAAATTGTTAAAAATTTTGAATTTCGCTTAATTTCAATATTTAGTAACGAATTAAAAAAGGTCAAAAAAATTCTATCAGATAAATTTGAAGTTCAATTATTTGGTGAAAAATTAGATATACTATCCTCAAATATTGATATAGATATTAAAGATATTGAAAAGATGTTGTTATATCATAAAGTATCGTATGAACTTAAAATTGATGTACCTTCTTTAGAAAACATATTTTTATATTTAATTAAATTTTCTAGCTAATGAATGCAATTGAAGTAAATAATTTAACAAGAAGATTTGGTAATTTTATAGCTGTCAAAAATATTAGTTTTTCTCTTGAAAATGGAAAAATTCTTGGGTTTTTAGGTGCAAATGGTGCAGGCAAAACAACAACAATTAAAATACTAACCTGTCTTTTAGAACCTACATCCGGTGATGCTAATATTGTAGGCTATAATATATTTAAAGAAAGTGAAAAAATTAAGCAATCCATTGGTTATATGTCGCAAAAATTTTCTCTCTACGATGATTTAACAGTAAAAGAAAATATTGATTTTTTTGCATCAATTTATGGACTTTATGGAAGAGAGCTTAACATTCGCAGAAGTTGGGTTTTACAAACAGCTTTATTATCAAACAAAGAAAATATTTTAACTAAAAATTTACCTAACGGAATAAAACAAAGATTAGCATTAAGTATAGCAGTTATACATAAGCCCAAAATAATTTTTTTAGATGAGCCAACAAGTGGCGTTGACCCGCTTTCTCGTCGTGCTTTTTGGGATCTAATAAACGAATTAGCTGATTCAGGAATAACAATTTTTGTAACAACTCATTATCTTGAAGAAGCTGAATTCTGTAACAAAATTATCATAATGGATGCTGGAGAAATAATTGCATACGGTTCACAAAATGAATTAAGGAGTAAATTTAATAATTCTCTTTTCCTTGAAATTAATAATTTTGATTTGATTAAATTTAATAATATTATAAAAACCATCGATTTTGTAGAAAATATTTTCACACACGGCGTAAAATTTCATATTTCTATTAAAAATGAAGGTAATAATTTACAAAAAATTGAAAATCTACTAAAATTAAATAACCCCAATGTTATTATTAATAAAATTTCTCCCTCATTAGAAGATATTTTTATCGCATTTTTGAATAAAAGAAATGAAAACAATTAAGGCATTAGCAATTAAAGAGTTTTACCATTTATCTCGAGACAAAAAAATGGTTTTATTGCTTTTATTTTTCCCAATTTTTCTTTTGATTTTCTTCGGTTATGCTGTTAATTTCGATGTAAAAAATATAAAAATTCAAATTATAAATTACGATAGAAGCGAATTTAGCAATGAAATTATTAAAGCATTAGAAAACTCAGACTATTTTACCATTGTAGATTATCAGACAAAAAATTCCTATCAAGAATTAGGAAATGGGAAATGTAATGTAATTTTTATTATTCCTCATGACTTTTCAAAAAATTTAGCAAAAAAAAATAATACTCAAATTACAGCTATTATTGGCGCTGCAAATGCTAATAATGCAATAATAATTTCAAACTACTTAAATTACTTCATTACAAAAATAAACTACAAATTATTAGAAAAATACAACATCACGATACCTAATACTGTTAACATAAATTATAAATACAACAAATCTTTAGAAACAACAACTTTTTTAATGCCCGGTCTATTAGCAATGATTATTATCGTAACAGCCGTAATTTCTGTATCTCTTTCATTTGTTAAAGAAAAAGAACAAGGAACAATTGAGCAAATAATAATCTCACCAATAAAAGATTTTCAATATATTATTGCCAAAATTATTCCTTATTCAATAATTTGTATTATTGATACAATTTTTCTTCTTATCACAATGTATTTAATATTCCAAATAAAAGTACAAGGTTCAATTATCGAATTATTTATTGTTACCATAATTTATATAATTTCAGGTTTATGTTTTGGTTTATTTATTTCAAGTGTTTCAAATTCACAGCAAGTTGCTTTTTTGATTGCAGCACTTTCATCATTATTACCAACATTTTTATTATCTGGATTTGTTTTTAATATCGAAAGTATGCCGAAATTCATTCAGATTTTTACTAATATTACTCCTGCGAAATTTTACATTTCGATAATAAGAAATATTATGATTCGTGGCGCTAATTTCACATTTTATTTCTTGGATTTAATTTATCTTATACTTTTCACTATTGTGATTCTATTGCTAACCTTAAAAATGCTAAAATTAGAAAAAAATAAATTATTTGATGTATGAGAATATTATTATCATTCATAAAAAAAGAACTTTTACAAATTAGACGAGATGTTAGATTAAGCGCAATAATTCTTGTTGCTCCTATAATTCAATTAATTTTGTTAGGCTATGCTGCTACACTCGATATTAAAGTTGTACATACAGCAATATTGGATTATGATCATTCGCAAATGAGTAGAAAATTTATACAAAAAGTTCAGGCGAGTAAGTATTTTAAGATTGATAAATACATATTTTCTCAAAAAGATATTAATGATAATCTTAAAAGTGGTATTGATATTATTTTTATATTTTACCCTAATTTCGAAAAAAACTTTTACCAAACTCGTAATTTAAATTTGCAAATTATTGTTGATGCAACCGATGGTAATAAAGCTTCAGTTATTACTGGTTATACTATAAATTTAGTAAACAGTTTTGCAAATTATCAAATTGAAAACCTAAATAATATTATACAATACAATAGGAATAATTTACTTATTAACTATAATCCTAAATTGCTTTATAATCCATATTTAGAAGCAAGATATTTTATGCTTCCAGGAATTTTAGGATTACTTTTGATGATAATTAATATTGCTCTAATGTCTATGGCAATAGTAAAAGAGAAAGAAGTTGGCACATTAGAACAAATAATAGTAACACCAATAAAAAAATACCATTTTATTTTGGGGAAATCTATTCCATTTATTCTTCTTTCATTTATACCGCTTACAATTCAATTAGCAGTTATACATTTTTGGTTTGGAATAGAAATCAAAGGTAATTTACTATTTATTTTTATATTTTCATTATTATTTATAGTATCCAGTGTAGGTTTAGGTTTATTAGTATCCACAATTACAAAAACGCAATTTCAAGCTATGTCTATTTCATTTTTTGGAATTATGCTTCCTATGATTTACATTTCTGGTTTTGCATTTCCAGTTGAAAATATGCCCAAAATAATTCAATATTTTTCTGAACTTCTTCCCATCAAACATTTTCTGATATTAATTCGTGGAACAATATTACAAGGTAGCACTTTTGACTCATATTTATCCTCAGTAATAAAATTAACAGTAGAAGGGATAATAATCATAATTTTTTCAATTTTAAATTTCAGAAAAAGATTTAGTTAAGTTGATATTTGGTAATATAATTTTTAGTTTTCCCAGTCAAATTTTGAAGAATATTAGCATCTTGTGCTATATTATTAATTTCTTTATTAATCTCATCTATAGATATTGTAACATTTGATATTTTACTTTTAATTTCATTACTTAGTTCAGTTTGATTTTCTAATTTATTTAGTATAATGTAAAGATTATTTATGATATTTTTGAAAATAACAAGATTTTGATTAATTGTTGTACCAACCAATGCAATTAAATTTCGACTGTTATCTATTTTACTCAATTTCTTTAAATTTTCCCTTAAATTATCTACACAGCTGATTGCTTTCTCCTGAGATCCTATAATTTCATCAAATTTTACATCAAACTCACCTTGTTAATAACTATTTAGTATATTAAGAATTTTTTAAGTATTATAAATATGCATTTTCAATAATGTATTTATCTCAGTGACAATTGTTTTATATTTACCTGAATATAAATTCTCATTGATAAAGAAATGAATATTTCCACTCTTATGTTTAAAATACACATTTTTAATTTTTTTAAGTAATCCATAACTACCCCATATTTTCAATGACAACTTAATAATATTATTAGTAGTTTTTCTTATTGTAAATTGTTAATTTATTGTAAAGATATATTTAATTTGTTCTATTTTTTATGATATATAAGTATATCTCTCGGACAGTGTAAGCTAAGCCCGTGCGGCGCACGGGCGAGCTAAAGCTCAAAATATTATCATTTATTATACTTATTAATCGCTAATTATCTACATTTTGATATCTTTACAATTCTTCAAACAAATAAAATTTTAATTAAGGTATTTTTCAATTTAAATTATTCGTGATGCAACTTTTATTCGTATATGCAATATATTTGTAATTACAATATATTATTTAATAAATAATATTATATATTTGCAATTATTTAGTAATTACGAATATATTATGATATTAAACCACTCAGGTGTTATCTAATATAAGCTAAGAGCCGAAGTATTAAACTCCCAAACAAGCTACTCCTGATACATATCTAAGAGAAAAGATGCTAGAGTTTACCCGGCTTCATATTGGAAGGTAGAAAAGGAATGTATTTTATCGGGCCTTCGGGCCCGCTGCCCCTTGCAGCTTTCGTCATGCTGCAAGGGGCTTAAGCTTATACTGCCCGAGCTAAGTATAATTTTTATTTTTAAAATAAAAAGGCAAGGTCGCTTAAGCTTCCCTGCCTTTCCACTAAGACTTTTTAGAGGTAACTAGATAAAATCTTATTTCAACAACATCATCTTCTTTGTATTTACAAATTTACCACCATCTTGTCCAACAACTTCTAATCTATAAATATAAACGCCTGAAGCTAAGTTAGCAGCATTGAAGTTTATAGTCTTAAGACCTGCAGTCAAATGGCCATTAACCAAAGTTGCAACTTCTTGGCCTAAGATGTTATAAATTTTCAAATTAACCATAGCATCTTGTTTTAAGGCAAATTTAATGGTTGTTGTTGGGTTAAATGGGTTTGGATAATTCTGATACAATGCATATGTTTCTGGTATTACATTTCCATTATTTTCTATACCAACAACTGGAGCAGGTTCATAGTATAATTCTACCCATAAATCAGAATTAATATTGGTATAGATTGAACCAGTTTGCCAAGCGTACCAAGCGTTATCACTCCATAATTCCCAAACTCTATAGTTAACAGGAACACCAGTAAATCCACGATGTTGATCACATACAATTGCAAAAGTGTCATTTAATGAAGGTTTCCATTCAACAGTAACAAAAACTGGCCCATTAGCAACAATAGGATTATCAAATAAGAATGTATTACCAGCAAATGTAGTATCAATTTGGTCTGTAGTTGAAACAATTTTAGCTAACATAGTATTTTTATCCGGTCCGTTAGCTTTTGGATCTGTAGCACCACTTGTGTTTCTTATGTAATATGTAATAGTATCTGGAGCATCTATAACTTTTTTTGCACCATAGAAAATTTTGAAACCGTTAATTTTATCATTAGCTTTAACATCAAATCTTTGTGCTTTACCTAAATCTCCATAATAATTTGGACCAGCGTACCAACCACCACCAGAAATTTTGTATAATGCAGGTTTTGTAATATCATAATATTTTAATGTATCATATTGCTGTGCTGCTATATCAACGGATGTAGTAAATCTAGCGAAACCATTATTTGTTCCTAATACAAAGACGTCAAAATCTTCAGTTTCTTGGTTTTCATTATATTTATTTAAATTAGGCACTACAGTAACATTACCAGTTGCATTCCCATTTTTATTTGTACCAAGTGAAGGAGTTTCAGCTACAAGAACTGCTTCTTGTAGTCCATCTGTAACATCGTAAACAAAAGCTTTTTCTAAAGGTGGATTAGAATTACCTGTATAATCACATTGGTAAGTAACAACGTATTTTCTACCTAATTTATTGAACATATTGACAGTTGTTGCACCATCTGGAACTAATGTAGAAGGCATTTCCTCTAAGACTGTTCCGTTTTGATGAATTCTATAAATTTTCTTTGGATAAGCTTTGAATAAATATGTAGTATCGTCAAATGGGCAAGCATAAGGAACAGTACCTTTAATATTTGGATCGGCAATTGTAATTTCATTTGGTGTAAATGTGTTGCCATTATCTGTAGTTGTAAATACAACAAATTTATTTGTATTAGCAATACCTGCTAATATTTTCAAACTATTATCAGATAATTTACCATAAACGTTTATAGCATCACCTATTCTTGAACCAGTGCTTACATATGATATAACTGCTTTATTAGAATCAGGTTTAGAAGTTTTTGTAAAATATCTATAAACAGTAAATTCACTGCCTGCTTGAGCATTAAGTGTCATATTAGCAACAAATAAATCACCTTCTTGAGAAGCGCCTGCCACATTAATTGGGAAATAACCTTTATCTACAGCTGGTTTAGGTAAAGTAGTTAAGCTATCTCCTGTTTTAATATCGTGAACTACAATTTTTGGACCACCATTTCTTGTGACTACAAAATAAGCCCATTTATTGCCAAATTTTGCGACTGTACCACCTCTTTCTGTATTACCGTTAGTTGAGAAATATTTAGGTAATTTATCACCAAATTTTCTCATAGCTGCCATCATCTTTCTAAATTTCAACATAGGTTGATCAGGCATTTTTGTTAATCCTAGAGCTATAATTCCATTATTTGGGCTTAATAAATATAATACTTTTTCTTCTTTTACATATTGATTATTCATAAATATTGGGAAGCTTCCTTGTACCATCGAGCCAATACCAGTAGAGTTAACCATATTGCCAAATTTTGGTAAAACAAATTTGTTAACTAGATAATCTTTACCGTTAGTTACTTCTGTGAAAATTAAAGTAGGCCTATTGATAGTATCGGGAAAAATTTGAGTATAAGAAACTACAAAATTTCTTTCTTCTAAACCTAAATATGTGTCATATGTTGCAATATCTGATGCTTCAAGTGACACTACATCACTATCTACAGCGAATAAACTATCTCCAGTTGCTGATAATTGGTATAATGGTTTACCTGGAACTTTGAAAATAAATGTCAAATTATTATTTTGTTCAATTGGTTCAATAGATGGTAAACCAACAGCTAAATTAGAACTATAAGTTATTGAATCTAATGTTTTTATATTATTTTTAATTTTCAATGTATAGAACTTATTAATGCTATCTACAGGGAAAGTTATAACAAGACTACTATCGTAATCAATATATTTAACTTTTACTCTATAACCAACTTTATTAGCAACAGTAAATTTATGATATAGAACTGGCAATAAATTATCGTCTACATATTTGAATATTTTAACATCATTTCCTATATCAGAAGGGGAAATAGCAAAAAGCTGATTATTTATTGCAAGGAGTGAAGTATATTTGACATTCTGTGGAATAGGCACTTTTTTCAAAAATGCACCATTATAAGCATTATGTACATAAATAGTCGATTTATTCTTAGCATTTGAAAGTACATAAAGTTTAGCTTTACCTTTTGGTGAGGCAAATGCTAAACTAACTTCACTTGCAGTGGAATCAAAATAAAATGGGTAGTTATTTTTATTTTTTGAAAGTTCCCAATAAACTTTAATATTTTCAGTAAAAGGTGGTAAGAAATCACTATTCATAGATGGCTGTAGTTGATATCCATCCAAAGCAGGTGAAGAAACTGTAAATTGCCCTACATTAGCTATAATATCACATCTTTTTGGTAATAATGCAGGAGTGAAAGCATTACCATTATTGGCTATCCTTACTATTATAGTGTCACCTTTACCATTAGTATATTTTACATTTTTTGCACCTGTTACAGGGAATACAGTTGAAGTATCAGCTTTGAAAAGATATTTAACAACAACTAATTTTCCTTCTAAATCCTCACCATTATTTTTTATGGCTTGTAATGTAACTTCCTGTGGTAATGGTCTTGTTTTTTTAGATATAAGTATTATACTGTCACAATTAGGAATTACTTCACTCAGACCGTTATAAATAGTTAATTTTCCATATATTTCTACTTCATCACCAACGTCGGGTAGCCAATTTAATTTTGTATATCTATAAACATAAATTCCAGCTGTATTATCTTGAAGGAAGAATGCACCTTTTGAATCTAGATTTTTAGAGGTAAAACAACACCTTTAATGTGAACGACTTTATTAAGTTTATCTGGTTTATCGTTGACAATAGTTTGCTTTCTAGCATCTGCTATAGATGATAGAGCATAGAAATCTGTTTCATAAGCAGCAACACCATTATTAGTAGATAAAACATAAACTCTTACTTTTCCATTAGTTAATACATCTATACCAACATCACCTGTGCCATTTGCATTTGCATTTTTATAGAGAGACGGTGTGAAATGAATAAATTGAGCACGGTTTGCACCATATGTGACATCATAAAATGCTAAATTTTCAGTCGTTGAACCATATCTATATAAAATTACATAACGTCGACTATCAAAGTTATATACTCTTAATGCATTTGCTCCAGTTGGTATAAGTGAACTTGTTGAAAGACTTAACTGATTTCCATCTTTATCAAAATATCTTAAATTTTCTCCATTAGCTTTCCAATAAAAATTTGTATCTCCAATTGCTACAGGATATACAACTGCACTAGCAACACTTGTAAGCGCAGGTATTTTTAACTTAATGACTTTTTCAAATACTAAAGAATCCGTAGAAGAATCATATTTAAATCTTATTACATTATTTCCTCTACCTGATGTAGATGTAGCACTTGCAGCATAAAGTCTAAAAGTTCCGTCAGAAATTTTACCAATTACACTAAATTTATCTCCTAAACGTATACTTGCTCCAGTTCCTAATCCGATAGTATCACTATAAGATAACACAACTTTAGGCATTGTATCAGCTAAATTTTTCCATCTGTAAACTTTAAAAGGTGATGTTAAGTGCCCAATAGTTAAATTTCCTACAAATATTTGACCATCATCAGAAATTTCGACATCGCATAAAACAGCACCTGAACCACCTGTTATAATATTTGATTTAGGTAAAGCGCCAATGGAATCACCTGTTTGAGCATTTAATATAACTATCTGGTTACCAACAGCTGCTGCTCGTGTTGCAACCAAAACGACTTTTTGTCCACCTACAGTTCCAAAAGCCATACCTCGAACGGTGTTATCAGTACCTGTACCTAACCATTTGGGAGTTGTAGTGGAATTTTTGAAAGAAATGTCCCATAGAGTTTGATATTGTGTATACCCTATGGCACTAAATAAGAAATAGAATAAAAATAGCAAGGAAAGTTTGTTTTTCATTAAAATCCCCCAAGTTTGTGAAAAATTTATAGTTTTGTTATAAATTAGTGAAAAAAAATATATTTTTACCATAATTTATATTAATTTTCCATTATTTTTATATAAACAATATTATTTTTTTATAAATGCATCTTTTACAATATTTTTCACTCTTTTTAGATCTTTTCTTGCTGCTTCTTCGGATTTATAGTTGACACTTCTAAGTACATAAACTTTTTTGTTTTTATCAAAATTAATAAATATTTCTACACCTAATTTATCTGCATATTTTTGATAATATTTCTGAGCATTATCTTCACTAGAGAAAGCTCCTATTTGGATAAAAATTTCTCCTTCTTTGTTATTTTCAATTTTCTTTATTCCAATATTTTTTTTGTTTTTTTTCTCTTCTTTAGTTTCATCGGTATTGATTTTATTATTTTCTTCATTCAAATCAATTACAATTGTTTTAGTTATTGGTGGCTTATTTAACTGTAATTCACCCTGTCCTTGATTGATGTTAATAGTATCATTTACAACGGTAGAATCTGTATCAAATGCTGGATCTTCGATAAAAGCATCTTCATTTAATAATTCTGGTTTCGATGAAGAGCATCCCCAAAAAACGACCATTAGAATCAAAATAAAAAGTAAATTTTTCATTTATTTCACCATTCATTAATAATTAAACTTTTTAAATTATTATAACAAATAAATATATAATTTCAAAATTGAACTTTTCTATTTGTTATATTGTTAGAATTTTTGTATTATAAATTGTATTTTCTTATCAAATTAATAGGAGATAAAATATGAAAAAATTTTTATTTATGTTTTTATTAAGTATTTCTCTTACCAACCTAATGGCTGAAGATTTACAAAGCTTATTAAAAGGTCTCGGCCAAGATGTTGCCAAAGGGTATTTATCACCATTATCTAACTCTTTTGGTTCAAATATCAATACAGGCTGGGTACACCGTGCGGCACCAAATAAGTTTTTAGGTTTAGATCTCGAAATAAATGTAATAACAATGGCTACACCTTTCAACTCATCTGATAAGAACTATTCTGTTGGTGGTACTTTTAATTATGTATTTACAGCATCAGATGCTACTACACTTGCTAATCAGTTTGACTATAGCAGTATAAAAGCTCCTGGTGATGCAACCGGAACATCTCCTGCTACTGCTACTTTAAGGGCACAAGTTAAAGATCAATTAATAAAAGAGTTACAAGGACAAAATTTAACTTATAAGTTAACAATTGCCGGCCCAACAATTATTGGTAAAAAATCAGAATACTTAAAAGTTAAGTTCGATCCACAGGATTTGAATGTAAATGTAGGGGGTAACAATTATACAGTAAAAGTTAATAGCCCAGTCGAACAACAAGTAAATAATATTTATGGCTATTTAGACGGTTTATCTGCTTTACCTTTTGGTGTACCACAAATTACCTTAGGTACAGTTTATGGAACACAAGTGACAGTACGTGGACTTCCATCCATAGAAATTGACAAAGATTTAGGCAAATTCTCATATTTTGGAATAGGTCTAAACCACAATATCGATCAATGGATACCTCTTCCTATTCCTTTTAACCTCTCAGCTGGCTTTTTTACACAAACTATGAAAGTAGGAGATATCTTCAAAAGCAATGGTACAACATTCGGAATTTTTGCAAGTAAAACTTTTGGGTTCGCATTCTTAAATGTAACTCCATATGGAAATTTAACTTTTGAAAATTCTACAACTAAAATCAATTACGATTTACAAGTTTTAAATCCAGCAACTAATAATACAGAGATAGTCCCAATTTCTTTTGACCTTTCAGGCGGCAATAAAACCAAATTAACTATAGGTTCTGCCTTTAAACTTGGTATAATTAATCTAAATATTGAATATGGAATTGCCAAATATAACACTATTAGTGCAGGTTTAGGAATTATAATATAATTTTTTATATCTATTTTATAAATTAAGGACTTTTACTAAATTAGTAGAAGTCCTTTTTTAATTTTAAAGAGATAATTATGAAATCACTATTTATTGTAGATTCAATGGCACTTATTTTTAAATCTTATTATGCAATGATAAATAATCCATTAAAAAGCCCTTCAGGTTTTCCAACAAGTGCAATTTACGGATTTTACAACCAACTATTTAAAATTATTGAAACCTATAAACCAGAATATTTAATTTTAACTTATGATGCAAAAGAAAAAACATTCCGTCACGAAGAATATGAACAATATAAATCATCAAGAATTAAAATACCTGAAGATTTAATTCCTCAAATTGAAAAAATCAAAGAGCTCAATAATTTACTACAAATTCCATCGATAATAAAACCGGGATACGAAGCTGATGATATTATCGGTAGTTTATCAAATTATTTCTCACAAAAAAATGTAAAATGTTATATAATATCTCCTGATAAAGATTTATTACAGCTTATAAATCGTTATACTTTCATCATCCGCCCCAAGAATGATGATATCCAACTTTATGACATTGATAAATTTGTATCAGAATTTAATTTTGAACCTCAATACATGGTTGACTATTTAGCTTTAGTTGGTGATGCTTCGGATGATATACCTGGAGTGAAAGGCTTAGGCCCCAAAACTGTTCAACCATTAATTGAAAAATATAAAACAATAGAAAATTTATATGATCATATAGATGAACTAGCAAATTCTGTTAAAAATAAATTGCTAGAGAATAAAGAGAATGCCTTCCTTTCAAAAAAATTAGCTACAATTCATAAAGAAATAGAATTACCTTTTGATATTGAATTCTACAAACTCAAAAAAATAGATATTGAACCTGTTATTAATGAATTAAACACTTTAGGAATTAAAAACATACAAACAAAAATTTTTGAATATTTTCGACTTCCATCAACTCATATTCGTAATGATGTTAATGGGTATGAAAATAATTATAATGAAATTGAAATAAAATCAAAAGATGAATTAAATAGTTTAAAAAAGAAATTACCACTTCTTTTCTCTCTCAGATGCTTTTTGAAAGATGATAAGAATTATATTATTGGAATAGATAAACTTGAATTAGCATTCGATAATACTACTAAATATGTTATAAAAATATCAAATGATAACTTAGATTTATTTGGTAATTCAATAGATAACAACAGCATAACCAATAATGAAATAAAAGATTTATTAGAATACTTAAATTATAAAAGCAATTTTGTAATAACTGATTCAGCAAAAAATATTTATAAAGCTTATTATTTTTTTGATATTCAACCTCAATTTCAGCTATTTGATATCCCACTTGCTCATTATTTATTAGCTCCAGAAGCATCACGTAAAATTTACGATATTAGTCAATCAACCTTAAAAATTTCAATAAATGAAACATCATTTAATAACTATCAAATTTTGTATTATCAACAAATTACTCAAAATCTCATTACAAAATTAAAGGAAAATAATCTACAAGATTTATTGAAGGATATTGAAATTCCATTGGCTAAAGTTCTTGCAAATATTGAAAATAATGGAATTAGAATTGATTTGAATATATTAAAGGAACTCAAAAATAATTTAAGAAAAGAAATTTTAAAAATAGAAAATAATATATATAAATTAGCTGGACAAATATTCAATATTAACTCACCAAAACAATTGCAAGAAATATTGTTCCAAAAACTAAATCTTAAACCAGTTACAAAATCAAAAACTGGTTATTCTACAGATGCTCAAGTTCTTGAAGAACTAAAAAATGAACATCCTATAATCGAACAGCTAATAAACTATCGAACATACACAAAATTATTAAATACTTACATCGAAACCTTACCAGAATATATATCCAAAGAAACAGATAAAATTCATGCACAAATTAACCAAAATATTGCAGCTACAGGAAGGCTTTCAATTTCTAATCCTAATCTTCAAAATATTCCTATCAGAACAGATATAGGACGAGAAATAAGAAAAGCATTTATCCCCTACGATTCTAATTCTGTGCTAATTAGTGCTGATTACAGTCAAATTGAACTTAGAATATTAGCTCATTTTTCTAAAGATAAAGTTCTTGTTACCTCTTTTCAAAATAATTTAGATATTCATACACAAACAGCATCAGAACTTTATGGTGTTAATATAAATGATGTTACGCCTGAAATGAGAAGAGCAGCTAAAACAATTAATTTTGGTATAATTTATGGTTTAGGCCCATATGGTTTAAAAACCAGATTAAATATTTCCAATACTGAAGCAAAAGAAATAATTAGTAAATATTTTAAAAAATTTAGTGGAATTTTCGAATATATAGAAGAAACTAAAAAGTTTGCTAAAGAAAATAAATTTACTCAAACTCTATTTAACAGAAAAAGATTTTTTGAAAATATTGATAGTAAAAATAAAATTTTAGCAAGCTACGAAGAAAGGGCAGCAATAAATCACCCAATACAAGGAACTGCTGCTGATTTAATCAAAAAAGCTATGATTGAATTACAAAATTTTATCATAAGCAATAATTATCAAACAAAAATTATTTTACAAATTCACGATGAATTATTATTCAATGTACCAAATAATGAAATTGATATAATGAAATCCCAAATAAAATATATAATGGAAAATACTGTGCATTTATCTGTACCATTACTTGTAGAAGTTGGTGTTGGTAACAATTGGTACGAAGCACATTAAGGAGATAATATGAACAAAAAATTTTACTTAATAGTTTTAATTATTTTATTTATTAGTTATGGTAATGATAAGAATCGTGAAATAGCACTTGAACATTTCGGTAAAGGTGCTTATGAAATGGAACAAAAAAATTACACTAAAGCAATTGAAGAATTCCAGATATCGTTACAGTATGACCCTAATAACCACACAACCTATAATTATTTAGGCAACTGTTATGATTATATTAATGAATTTGATGAAGCTATAAGATGTTACTTAAAATCGATAGATATTGAAGAAAACGCTTATGCTTATAATAATCTAGGAAATTCTTATACAAATAAATCTGATTATAAAAAAGCTGAAGAATATTACAAAAAAGCAATTGATCTAGACCCAAAATACGCACCACCATTATACAATTTAGGTAAATTATACTTTTTCTTAAGGAGAGAAAAGGAAGGATTAGAATACATAAAAAAAGCTGCTGGGTTAACTTATAAACCTGCTCAAAAATTCTTAAAAGAATACTCAGCTAATCCATAAATTTCTGTTAATTGCAGGCTTTAAATTAGATTCTTTTTCATTTTTTGAATAATATATTCTTTCTAAGAATAGCCCTGAAGGTGGTGCAGTATAAGTATCATTTGGTTTTTCTATATTTCTTAAATAGTTTTGAAAAGATTGAATCGAAATATTTCCTCTACCAATTTCAACTATATTACCAACAATTCTTCTAACCATATTCCAAAGAAAATGTGATGCTTTTATTCTGAAAACGATTATATTATCTATTTCTTTGAGTTCCGAACTATAAACCATAACATTGGTTGAAATATTTTTGTCATCAATTTTAGAAAAATTCTTAAAATCATGCAAACCAACTAAACAATTAGCAGCTTCCTGCATTTTTTTTAGATCAAGATTATCCTTAATCCACCAAATGTATGGTTTTAGAAAGGCTGATCTAAAATTGGAAATTTGATAAATGTAAGATCTTGCTATCGCATCATGTCTAGCATGGAATTTAATATCAGTTTGTTCTATGCTCAAGATGTTAATATCATAAGGTAATGAATCATTTATAGCATATTTTAAATTGGTAGGATTAAAATATTTATCTAATGATAAATGTGCCACTTGCTCAAGAGCATGCACCCCTTTGTCTGTTCTACCCGAACCAATTAGTTCAACTTTATCAGAGTTAGTAATTTTTTTTACTGCATCTATTAAAATACCCTGAATACTTTTACTATTTTTCTGTATTTGCCAACCGCTATAACAAGACCCTTCGTATTCTAACTTGATTTTATATTTAATCATAAATTCCTATTGTTTAAATGATTCATTCATTTGTATCCTACCTGCTCCAATATATGTTCTGGTGTAATAATCTTCATCCAAAGAAGATTTAATTACACCTTTAGATGAACTCGCATGAACAAATTCATTATTCCCAATATAAATCCCAACGTGCCCAACTCTTACTCCTCTTCTAGTATTAAAAAATACAAGATCTCCGGGCTTTAATTCATCTTTAGATATTCTTTCAGAAAATTCATATTGTTGAGCAGCTGTTCTTGGTAATTTTATATTAAAAAGTTCTTCATAAACTGTTTTTGTAAATGCTGAGCAATCGATTGAAGTATACTTATTATTTCCACCAAATCTATATTTAGTACCTAAATATTCGACTAATTTATCTTGAAATGTTAAACTGTGGGCAGTAGAGTTTTCCTTTTTATTTTTATTAATAAAACGGAGAACCCCACCTTTCTTATCATATGCTACAAGTTGTTCATCTGATTTTGTTTGAGGAACATCATCTATAAATTCACTGTCATCAGACTGCTCTTTGCTTGTGATATTATCATCAGCATAACGCTGATTAAAAGTAGAAGGAGCACATCCTGTTATGTACAGGAGTGCCCCTAAAAATATATATACAGTTAACTTTCGCATTTTTACCCCAAATAAGCTTTGAGATTTTTGCAACGATTGCCACTTTTCAATCTTTTTATTGCTTTTTCTTTAATTTGGCGTACTCTTTCTCTTGTCAGATTGAACTTTTCGCCTATTTCTTCAAGTGTTAAAGCATTATCTCTACCAATGCCATAATATAATCTTAATACTTCTGCTTCTCTTTCATTTAGTGTAGATAAAACTCTTTCAATTTCAATTTTCAAAGATTCATATATTAAAGATTTATCTGGTGCTTCTGTTTCCTCATTAGCTAATACATCTATATATCTACTATCGTCTCCTTGAGCAAAAGGTGCATCAATTGAAACTGGCTTTCCAGCAATTCTTATAGCCTCCGAAATCTCCTCAATATCCATATTTAGCATTTCAGCAATTTCTTCTTGACTTACTTCTCTTTCATATTCTTGGGCTAACTTGCTTGCTACTTGATTAATTTTATTAATCATACTTTCGCGGTTGTTAGGCAATCTAATTAATCTAGTTTTATCAGCAATAGCTTGCAAAATTGATTGTCTAATCCACCATACAGCATACGAAATAAATTTAAAACCTTTTGTTTCATCAAATCTTTCTGCAGCCTTTATCAATCCTAAATTTCCCTCATTGATTAAATCACCTAAACTTAAACCTTGATTTTGATATTGTTTTGCAACAGAAACTACAAATCTCAAATTAGATTTGACTAATTTATCAAGGGCTGCTTTATCCCCTTTTTTTATTCTTTTGGCAAGATCTATTTCTTCTTCTGGTGTTAATAATGGAAATTTACCAATCTCCTGTAAATAGCGGTCAATTGACTGACTTTCACGGTTAGTGAATTGCTTTGTAATAATCATATATTACTCTCCTTACTTATTTTCCTCAATAAAAAAGTACCAAATACCTCGATAATATCACCCCAAATAACTTCTTAAATTTTTTGATCTTGATGTAAATCTCAATCTACGAATAGCTTTCTCCTTAATTTGGCGAACTCTTTCTCTCGTTAAATTAAATCTTTCACCAATCTCTTCTAATGTTAACGCTGTATCTCTATTAATTCCATAATATAATCTTAATACCTCAGCTTCTCTTTCACTCAAAGATGATAACGCTCTATCAATTTCGATTGCAAGAGACTCATGAAGTAATGCGTGATCTGGAGGTAAAGTTTGTTCGTCACTTATAACATCTATATATCTATTTTCTTCACCATTAGCAAGCGGAGCATCAATTGAGACGGGTTTACCTGCCATTTTAATTGTTTCAATAATATCTTCAGAACTAAAATCAGTAATTTGAGCAAGTTCTTCAGGACTTGGTTCACGTTCCAATTCTTGTTCAATTTCACTAGTTAATTTATTAAGTTTATTGATCTTTCCAACAATATTCAAAAGCAATCTTACAATTCTCGATTGTTCAGCAAGAGCTTGCAAAATTGATTGTCTAATCCACCATACAGCATATGAAATAAATTTAAAACCTTTAGTCTCATCAAATCTTTCAGCTGCTTTTATTAATCCCATATTACCTTCATCGATCAAATCGCCTAAAGATAAACCTTGATTTTGATATTGTTTTGCAACAGAAACAACAAAACGTAAATTTGAATTTACCAATTTATCAAAAGCTTCTTTATCTCCTTTTCTAATTCTTTTGGCTAACTCTATTTCTTCTTCAGGTTTAAGAAGTGGATATTTTGCAATTTCCTGTAGATACCTATCAATAGATTGGCTTTCTCTATTTGTAAATTGTTTAACAATTTTCATAAGACTCCTATTTTTGTTTTGAATTATAATAGATAGTATCAACAATACCAACAATAGAAGCATCGACAGGCGCTAAACCTATCTTCATAGGAATTGGTGCCTCCGAAGAAGTTGCATAAAGCACTACTTCTTTTGCCCCTGCGCCAATTGTATCTACAGCTATAATAGGCTCTTTAACATCTTTTAATTCTGCATCTACTGGTTGAATAATTAGTAATTTAAAACCTTCAAGGGCTTCATTTTTCTTGGTAGCCCATAATGTACCAATTACTTTAGCTAAATGCATTATTTTTCTACATCCAATTTATCTACAATAGCCATAATCACGGCATCAATTGGACGATTGTATGTTTGCTTAGTTTGTCTTGCTGAGCTTCCCTGAGCATAAAGGATTATTTCTCCAACACCTGCACCGACGCTATCCATAGCTACAACGTATTCTTCACTTTCGGAAAGGTCTAAATTTAATTTTTTTACAATTAAAAATTTAGCACCAACCAAATTTTCATCTTTCCTTGTCGCCCAAACTGTACCTATAACTTTACCTAAATGCATAAAACACCTTATTCATTAAAAAAACTTATACCTTTTAAGTTATTCTCAACACTAAAAAACTCAGCAACTGTTTTACCTACATCAGAAAATGTTTTTCTTACACCTAAATTTTTACCATTTCTTTTTTTGTTATAAAACAACAAAGGTACATATTCTCTACTATGATCAGTTGAAGGGGTTATAGGGTCATTCCCATGATCAGCTGTTATTACCAAATAATCTGTTTCATCTAGCATTTCAAGTATTAATGGTAATTGATCATCAAATTCTTTTAATGCTTTAGCAAAACCGACCGGATCATTTCTATGGCCATAATAAACATCGAAATCGACTAAATTAGTAAAAATAAATGAATTATTAACTTTTTTTCCCCATTCTAAAACTTTTTCTACACCTTCACTATTGCTCTTAGTCTTAATTTTTTCATCAATCCCTGAATAATTAAATAAATCATTAATTTTTCCTATAGCAATTGTTTTGATACCATTTTTTTGTAAAACGTTTAAAATTGTATCTTCTGGTGGATTAATCGCATAATCTTTACGATTTGTTGTTCTTGTATAATTCCCACTTTCACCGACAAAAGGTCTTGCTATAACACGTCCAATATTCCTGTTACCATTAAAAACTTTATGCCTTGCAACTTCACAAATATGATATAATCTTTCAAGCCCAAAATATTTTTCATGTGCTGCAATTTGGAATACTGAATCAGCAGATGTATAAATTATTGGATATCCCGTTTTTATGTGATCATCACCCAATTCTTTGATTATTTCTGTACCACTTGCAACTTTATTACCTAAAATACCATCAACACCAGCTTCTTTTTTGAAGAGATCAATGATTTCTTCTGGGAAACCATCAGGATAGTATGGAAAATCCACTTCCACTTTTAATCCTGCAATTTCCCAATGCCCAGTAATTGAATCTTTCCCTTTTGAGACTTCAGCCATTTTACCATACGAAGCAAGCGGCGTTTCGACTTTGTTAACACCTTTGATATCTATGATATTCCCTAAACCCATTTTTTCTAAATTAGGTAGATTTAATCCACCTAAATGTTCGGCCATATTGCCTAATGTATTGCTCCCTTCATCATTATATAAATGAGCATCAGGCAATTCACCTGCGCCAACACCATCTAAAACGATAATATGAAAATTATTCATAAAAACTCCTAAAAATCAATTCTTTGAATGTTATTGCCGCCTTTTTCTAATCCCTTACTTAAGGAATTTATTGCATCTTCTATGATATTAACAATATCAATTTTACCTGTTGCATTTACAAGGCCTGCTGTTATAGTAAATAAGTATTCTTTATTATTAAATGGACATTGTTTCTTAGAAACATCCATTCTCATTTTTTCTAATTTTATACTTGTTTTTTGGCTATCACTATTAAAAAAGTATATTAAAATACTTTCATTATCATATTTACAAACTAAATCATATTTTGTTAAATGCGGACTAATAACCTTTATTAAATATTTCATAGGTATAATTGTTGCGCCCAACTGCTTCAATTCTTCTTTGTACTTTGAATAATCAATCCTAACAATTGCTATCGAACATGGAATATTCCCTAAAACAGCATTTTTTTCAAGCTCAATTGAAACTTTATTCAAAAAACTTTGATACTTTAAAATATTTAATTCTAAATCATAATCAATACTTTGATCTAATTCAAATATTTTATTTTGGTAAGTTAGTACTACTCCCCAAAATTTCATTATCTTATTTAAGAATACCTTTTCAGCATCTCTAAAACTATTTTTCTTGATGTTTTCAATTATAACACAACCATAAGAATAATCTGAATATATTGGTATTGCCAAAACTGAACCTATAAAAGTAAGATTTTCTTCATTATTGAATCTATATACATAAGAACTACTTTCCAAATCGTTAATCATTATAATTTCTTTATTGATTATTGCATCATATGCAATTGTATTTTTATCAATCCTTGCACCTTCACCAATATACTTATTAGGTGTATGATTATAAACTCCTTTAACTTTTAATTCATTACTATAATTATCGAATAGTATAAGAGAAATAAAATCATAATTTACAAATTTTAATATATTCTTTGCAAATTTTGCAAATAATTGCTGATTCAAATCAAGTATTATATTTAAATCAAGCAATTCTTGCATACCATCAAATTTGTCTTTATAATCCTCTTTTTTAGATCGATTATGGTAACTGAGAAGAACATAGCTAATTATTTTTGAATAAGCAACTAAATCATCAACAACATACCTTGTAATAATGTTCTCGTTTCTAAAATCAATAAATAATACACCAACAATTTCAGACCCTAAAAAGTAAATTGGAACTCCAAGAAAAGAACCTATATTTTGGTAATAATCAGCAGTATAATATTTAAGTAAATCCTTTTCCTGTAAATTCATATATTGGTTTCTCACAACAGGCTTTTGAGTACTAACGACTTCACTCAACAAACAAGCATCGTAAGGAATTTTAGCTTCGGTTATATCAGTAGTAAGAGATTTATAATTTCTTATCTCAAATTTTTGTGCTTTTTTCTTGTACCAAGCTATACCAACAGTAAAAGCAGTATATTTGTAATGTATCAATTCAACTATTTCATTGATAATTAGATCAAATTGAGCATCGTTACTTTCTGGAAAGTTTTTTAATTGACAAATTTCATTATATTTATTTATGAATTCATCTGTAATAACTAAATCTGGTGCTGATGAATGTACTTTTTTTGATGAGTTTGGAGACTTAATAATAATTTCATCATCCCCTATTACAATTTTCTTTTCACCTGTATCTTCAACATATTCATCAGGAAAACTTTCTTGCTTTTCTACATTCATATTGTTATCAAATTGCCCTTCATTCATATTAACTGAGTTATTATTTAAGACTTTTTTAACTATTTTAATTTCATCTTCAATTATATCTTTCTTAGAATTATCATAAATGTCATATTGATTAGAATTTGAATTACGTTTTTTGAAATATAGCAACAAACTATATAAAATAAGTACTAATAGGATAAGTATTATTATAATAGGTTTCTTAATAACAAAAAGAAATATTAAAAGTAGATAGGGTAAGTATTCAAGGTAATTTGTTTTTTTCATCTTATAAATATTCGTATATCTTTTTTATTACTTTATCTTTATTTTTATTACTTTTAGTTGAAATAAAAAATAAATTCTCGTTTAGAATAGCATCACTAAAAACATCTTTTGTTCTTTTAAATGTAGCACTCATCTCAGATTGATTAATCTTATCAGCTTTCGTCATTATAAATACAACGTTTTGTACAAATTCTTTAATAAAATTATTTGCAATAATATCTTTATCAGTTGGACCAACTTTACTATCCATCAAATGTAATACCAAATTAACTGTAATTCTATTAAAATATTTCGTTAGAAAATTATCCCATTTTTGTAAGGTCAGCTTCGAATGTTTTGCATATCCATAACCGGGTGCATCAACTAAATAATAATTATTATCAAGCAAATAATAATTTAAAGCAATGGTTTTACCAGGAACTGAGCTAGTTCTAGCTAAGTGATGTTGATTGGAAATATAATTAATAAAAGAAGACTTACCAACATTTGACCTACCTAATAAAAATACAACTGGTTTATCAGGTGTTGGTAAATCTTCTATTTGATAATATGATTTTATATATTTAGCACTCTTTATCATAATAAATAAAAGAGTAAGATATACCTTACTCTTTTATAATTTTATTTTGTTATTTTTATTCTTTAGTAGTCTCGGCTAATTCTTTTTCATCTAATTTATCTTTAATTTGAGCATTGATAACATCATTATAATCGACTAGCTCAATAATAGCCATTTCAGCAGCATCACCTTGTCTAAAGCCTAATTTCACTATTCTTGTGTAACCACCGTTTCTATCAGCAACTTTTTTAGCAACTTCATTAAATAATTCACTAACTACTGCTCTATCCTTTAAATCTTTTAACGCAATTCTTCTTGCATGAACAGTATCTTCTTTAGCCTTAGTGATTAATTTTTCAACAAAAGGTCTTAATGCTTTTGCTTTGGCTAATATCGTTCTAATTCTTTTATGTTTTATTAAAGAAGTAGCTAAATTATTCATTAATGCTTTATTGTATGCACTACTTACACCAAATTTTTTTATTTTTTTTCTATGTCTCATTTATTACACCTGCACTTAATTATTTATTATCGTTATTATCATTTATATACAAGTCTACATCCATACCAAACTTTAAGCCCAAATTATTTACAATATCTGTTAGTTCTTGTAACGATTTCTTACCAAAATTTTTGATTTTTAACAATTCACTTTCTTGTTTTCTTACTAAATCAGCTAAATATTTGATATTTGCTGCTTTTAAGCAATTGTAAGATCTTACAGAAAGTTCAAAATCATCTATAGTTGTTAATAATATCTTTTTAATTCTTTCTTTTTCAACATCTTTTTCTGTAACTGGAGCTTCTTGTTGAGGTTCATAATCGAAATTAATAAACATTTGAATATGATCTTTAATAATTTTAGCTGCAACAGCTACTGCATCTTCAGGAGTAATAGAACCATCAGTAGTAACCTCAAGTATCAATTTTTCAAAATCGTTTCTATCTCCTACACGTACATTTTCAATTTCGTATTTAACATTAAGTATCGGAGTAAAAATAGAATCTATTGCTATAATTCCAATACCTGTTTCAGGTAATTTTTGCTCGTAAGATGGTACGTATCCTTTACCTTGCGCTAAATACAAATCAATTTTAATTTTAGCGTTACTATCTAATGTAGCTATATGCAAGTCAGGATTTAATATTTCAACATCAGGTGAAGCATCTTGTATATTTTTTGCAGTAAAGGTTGTTTCACCAGATACTTCTAATGAGATTTTATTAGTTTTTTTATTTAGTAATTTTAGTCTTACTTTTTTCAAATTCAAAACAATTTGTGTTACATCCTCGTAAACACCAGGTATTGTATCAAATTCATGCAAAACACCATCGATTTTGATACCAGATATCGCAGCTCCTGGAATAGATGCCAACAAAACTCTTCTTAATGAATTTCCGATTGTAATGCCATAGCCTCTTTCTAAAGGCTGTACTATAAATTTACCATATGTACTACTATATGTACTTTCATCAATTTGAACACTATCTGGTAATTTGATTATAGGTGTACTCATTTAGTTACCTATTTAATTTATAAATTATTTAGAATATAACTCGACTATTAACTGTTCATTAACATTTAATGGTATATCAGCTCTTTCAGGAACTTGTAAAAATTTACCTACGAGTTGAGCTTTATCAATTTGTAACCATGGATATATTGTATCTGTTGATTTTTTCAACGATTCATGAATTACATCTAAATTTTTGCTTTCTTCTCTTACCTGTATCATATCACCTGCTTTAACTAAAATTGATGGAATATTTACAACTTTTCCATTCAATTTAAAGTGTGAATGTAAAATTAATTGTCTTGCCGCTTTTCTTGATGGTGCAAATCCTAACCTATAAACAACATTATCAAGTCTCCTTTCAAGTAATTTTATTAAATTTTCACCAGTAATGCCTTTAATTATTAAGGCTTTTTCAAAATAAGTTCTAAATTGTTTTTCTAAAACGCCGTAGATTCTTTTAACTTTTTGTTTTTCTCTTAATTGTAAACCGTATTCAGAATACTTAGCTCTCTTATTTGCACCATGTTGGCCAGGCGCATAATTTTTCTTTTCTAAAGGACATTTATCTGTTAAACATTTAATACCTTTAAGAAAAAGTTTTTGTCTTTCTCTACGGCATAATTTACAATTAGCTCCTGTATATCTTGCCATTAATTATCACCCTATTATATTATTAAACTCTTCTCTTTTTAGGTGGTCTACAACCATTATGTGGAATAGGTGTTACATCTTTTATTGTTAGTATTTGGAGACCAGCAGTATTCAAAGCTCTTATGGCAGCTTCTCTACCAGCACCAGGTCCTTTAACCAAAACGTCAACTTTTCTAACACCTAAATTATAAGCTTCTTTAGCTGCAGCTTCTGCAGTTACTTGTGCTGCATATGGTGTATTTTTTCTTGAACCTTTAAAATTATTTTTTCCAGCAGATGACCAAGATATTGTATTTCCATAAATATCTGTTATAGTAACAATAACATTATTAAATGTCGCTTGTATATGAGCTACACCATGCGCATCGACAAGAACTTTTTTCTTAGTTTTTTTTGCTGTCTTAGCCAAATCTATATTCTCCTATTTTTTATTTCTTAACAGCTTTTTTCTTATTAGCAACTGTACGACGTTTTCCTTTTCTAGTTCTTGAGTTTGTCTTTGTTCTTTGTCCTCTTACAGGTAATCCTTTTTTGTGTCTTAACCCTCTGTAACAACCAATTTCCATCAAACGTTTAATATTTTGCTGAACTTCTGTTCTAAGCGCACCTTCAACTTTGTAATCACGATCGATAATATTTCTTAAAGCTGCAATTTCTTCTTCTGTTAATTCATGAACTCTTTTGTGAGGATCGACATTAGCTTTTTCACATAATTCAAATGTGTTTGTAGGACCAATTCCATATAAATATGTTAGTCCTATCCATACTTTTTTATTCTTTGGTATATCAACACCTGCTAAACGAGCCAAATTATCCTCCTATTATTATCCTTGACGTTGTTTGTGTTTTGGATTTTTACTACATATTATTCTAACTGCACCTTTTCTCTTTATTACTTTACAGTGCTCACATATTTTTTTTACGGATGCTCTAACCTTCATTTTATCTCCTAATGTGCTTATTTATATCTATAAATAATTCGACCTTTATTAAGATCATAAGGTGATAATTCTAAGGCAACTCTATCACCTACCAATATTTTTATATAGTGCATTCTCATTTTGCCTGATATATGCGAAAGTACTTCATGACCGTTATCTAATTTTACTTTAAAATACGCATTAGGTAATGTTTCTGTAACAATGCCGTCTACTTTAATTAATCCTTGTTTTGCCATATTATTCTTCTGTTAATATTTCTGGTTTATTCCCATTAATCAATATTGTATGCTCAAAATGTGCTGAATAACTATAGTCGGCACTCATTATTGTCCAGCCATCACGTCCAGAAATAACTTCATCAGTCCCAATATTTACCATAGGTTCAATTGCTAAAGTCATCCCATTTTTTAATTTAGGTCCTTTACCTGGTTGACCATAATTAGGAATTTGTGGATCTTCGTGTAAATATTTACCAACTCCATGACCGGTTAATGCTTTTACTACATGGAAACCATTAGCTTCAACAAATTCTTGAATTGCATGTGAGATATCGCCGATTCTGTTACCTTCTATAGCTTGTTCTATTCCTAAGTACAATGATTTCTTAGTAACTTCAACTAATTTTTCAACAATCGGTGGTACATCACCAACAATAAATGTCTTTGCCATATCACTATAATAACCATCAACAATCAATCCTGCATCAATCGATACTATATCACCACTTTTTATCTGTTTATTGTTGGGTATTCCATGCACAACCACTTCATTAACAGATATACACAAATTTGCTGGATAAGGTGGTAATCCGTATACTTTATAACCCTTAAATGCCGAAATCGCTTTGTTTTCTTTTATAAAGTTTTCTGCAATATTATCTAATTCTAAAGGTGTTATCCCTTCAACAACATTTTTTTCCAAAATTTTAAAAAGTGAGCTTAGTAATTTACAACTTTTTTTTATATTTTCAATATCTTTTTTACTTTTTATTATAATCAATATCTTCTACCTTTAATTCTACCTGTCTTCATAAAACTATCATAATGTCTCATAATTAAATGAGATTCAATTTGTTGTAAAGTATCCAACGCTACACCTACAACAATTAACAAACTGGTGCCACCAAAAAAACCTGCAAATCTACCTGATACTCCTAATGAATTCATAAAAGTAGGTAGTATAGCAATAATCGCTAAGAAAATAGATCCTGGCAATGTAATCTTTGTAAGGATATTATCTATAAATTCAGAAGTATGTTTACCTGGACGAATACCAGGGATGAAACCACCTTGTTTTTGCATATTATCAGCAACATCTTTTGGATTGAAAGCAATTGCTGTATAGAAATATGTAAAGAATATTATAATTAAGGCATAAATTATCGAATAAGTCCATGATGTATGCACAAAATATGATGACAACTTTTGAGCAAATTCGCTATTTGGGAAAAATGATAAAAGTGTATTTGGTAAAAACATAATTGACTGAGCAAAAATAATAGGCATTACTCCAGCAGTATTAACTTTTAGTGGTATATACTGAGTAACACCACCCATAACTTTATTCCCAACAACTCTTCTAGCATATTCAACAGGAATTCTTCTAGTGCCTTGTGTAATTAGAATAACAGCTGCTATTATAAATACCATGAGGATTAATATTATCATTTCTACAATTAAATTTCTTGCACCTGATTCAATTAATCTATACTCGTCTAATAAAGCATAAGGTAATCTATCAATAATACCGATAAAAATAATTAATGATATACCATTTCCAATACCGCGTTCTGTTATTTGTTCACCCATCCACATCAAAAACATAGTAGCAGTAGTTAGAACTACAACTGTTGTAAGTGTAAAACCTAATCCTTGAATAGATTCTGGAATTATTGAAACACCGTTAGATTGAATATAAGATAGATGAATTGCAACGCCCCATGCTTGCATTGCAGAAATAAGAACAGTTCCGTATCTTGTAAGCTGGTTTATTTTCTTTCTCCCCTCTTCGCCTTCATGCTGTAATTTTTGGAAATAGGGAATGACAGCACCAAGTAATTGAATAATGATAGATGATGAAATATAGGGCATTATACCTAATGCAAAAATAGCTGCATTACTGAATGCACCCCCTACAAACATATCATATAAAGAAAATAATGTATCGGAACCTCTTGAATTAGCCATTGCTTGAGCTAATACTGATGCATTAACTCCTGGCAAAGTTATATGAGCACCGATCCTTACAATAATTAAAAGAGCTAAGGTATAGAGAATTCTATCTTTTAGCTCTTTAATCTTAAAAATATTACGAATTGTTTCTGAAAATGTTGCCATTAATCTTCTATAATTGTTATTGTTCCACCAAGTTTTTGGACTTTTTCAATTGCTGATTTACTAGCTTTGTAAGCTTGAATATTAACTTTTACTGTTAAATCACCATCGCCTAAAATTTTATATAAATTATTTACATCATTTAATACAGAATATTCAAATAACACTTCTGGTGTAATTTCTGTTATATTATTATTTTTAGCGATTTCTTCAATTCTATTTAAATTAACTGGTAAATATACTTGTTTAAATGGACTTTTGAAGCCACGTTTAGGAACTCTTCTGATAAGTGGCATTTGACCACCTTCAAAACCTAATTTTCTTCTAGAACCCGAACGTGATTTATCACCATTCATACCTCTTGTTGCTTGTCCACCATGACCTGATCCTTCACCACGTCCAACTCTTTTATCATTTTTTCTTGAACCTTTTGCATATTTCAAATTGCTTAGAATATCCATGAATTTCACCTTAATTTATTTCTTTTACAGAAACTAAATGTTTTACTTTTTCAATCATTCCTCTTATTTGAGGTGTATCTTCAAATACTCTCACTGAATTCATTTTTCTTAAACCTAAAGCTTCCATAGTTCTTTTTTGATCTTTAGGCCTATCGATAACACTTGCTATTTTTTTTACTTCTAATTTTGCCATAATACTAATCTGCTTTGTTAAACAATTGATTTAATGTTAATTTTCTTTTTTGTGCAACAGTTTTTGCATCCATAAGACTAAGTAAAGCATTTAATGTGGCTTTAACTTGATTATGTGGATTACTTGAACCTAAAGATTTAGTTAATACGTCTTGAACACCTGCCATTTCTAATACAGCTCTGACAGCACCACCAGCAATAAGACCTGTACCTGGAGAAGCTGGTTTAATTAAAACTTTTGCTGCACCAAATTTACCAATTACTTCATGAGGGATTTTTCCATTCAATACATTTACTTTATAAACATTCTTTTTCGCACTTTCAATTCCTTTTGATATAGCGTCAGTAACCTCGTTAGCTTTACCTAAACCAATACCTACATGTCCATTTTGATCACCAACAACCACAATAGCGTTAAAACCGAATCTTCTACCACCTTTTACTACTTTAGCAACACGGTTAATATGAACTACTTTTTCCTTTAAATTTTCAATATCACTTACTCTTATATTTTTCAATTTTAACCTCATTTTTTTAACTTGCTGCCGAGAGAGGATTCGAACCTCTACATACGGCTCCAAAGGCCGCTGTCCTACCTTTAGACGACTCGGCAATATGTATTATTAAAATTCTAATCCATTTTCTCTTGCTGAATCTGCTAATGCTTTAACTCTTCCATGATATCTAAAGCCATTTCTATCGAATACTACTTTTGTAATATTATTCTTTTTAGCAATTTCAGCAGCAAATTTACCTACAACTTTACTTTGTTCAATTTTAGTTTTAACATCTTTTAATTGTTCTTTAACTTCCTTTGTTAATGAAGAAACACCAGTTAGAGTTTTTCCATTAACATCATCAACAAATTGAACATACATATATTTAAGGCTTTTATATACTACCATTCTTGGTCTTTCAGGAGTACCAGTAATTTTCTTTCTTATTCTATTTTTAATAGCTTCTCTAGATGATTTTCTTGTTTTAATCATTTTTGTTTACCTTCAATTATTTACCTGCTTTACCGGCTTTTCTAATAATTTCTTCATCTGAATATTTAATACCTTTTCCTTTGTAAGGCTCAGGTTTTCTGAATGATCTAATTTTTGCAGAAACTAATCCTACTAATTGTTTATCGATTCCTGAAACCTTAACTTGGTTAGGATTTACAACTTCGACTTTTACATCTGAAGGTGGTATAAAATATATTGGATGTGAATACCCAACCATTACTAACAAGTTATTTCCTTTTTGTTCGAAACGATATCCAACACCGACTAAATCCAAAACTCTGGTATAACCTTCTGTTACGCCAACGATTAAATTGTTTATATTTGCTCTTGTTGTACCGTGTATAGCTCTTATAAATTTTTCATCACTATTTCTTTTAACTTCGATAGTATTATTTTCAAATACTACTTCCAAATTTGGATTTATCTCAGTTTTTAATTCTCCTTTAGGACCTTTTACAGTTAAAATACCATTTTCTAATTTTACTGTAACTCCATTAGGAATATTTATGAGTTTTTTTCCTATTCTTGACACTTTTTACTCCGTAATAAATATTACCAAATTTTGCAAAGAATTTCACCACCTACATTTTTCATTCTAGCTTCTTGATCACTCATTACGCCAGATGAAGTAGATACAACAACTATACCCAAACCATTTTTTACTCTTGGTAATTCTTTAGCACCTTTATAAACATGAATACCAGGTGTACTTACTCTTTCTAGACCTGTAATAGCTGATACACCATTTACGAATCTTAGATTAACTCTTAATGATTTTTTATTATTTCCTTCATCAATAACATCGTAACTTTCAATATAGCCATTTCTTTTTAAAACTTCTGCTAAATTAACCTTAAATTTTGTAGAAGGCATAACAACATATTTTTTACGCGCTTTTATAGCGTTACGTAATCTTGTAAGCATATCACCAATTGGATCACTTATTAACATATTTTAACTCCTTACTTACCAACTTGCTTTTTTGATACCAGGGATCTCTCCTCTCAAGCACATTTCACGAAACACAAGCCTTGAGATTCCAAATTTTCTATAATTTCCTCTTGCCCTACCAGTAAAAACGCATCGATTTCTTAATCTTACTTTTGATGAATTTTTTGGTAGCATTTGTAATGCTTCATAATCGCCTTTTTCTTTTAACTCAGCTCTTAATTTAGCATACTTTTCAACAAGTTTCTGCTTTTTTATTTCTTTTGCAAATTGTGCTTTTCTAGCCATTTATATGAACCTCTTTTTAATTTCCTTCTTTCTTTCTGAATGGCATACCGAATAATTTCAATAACTCATAAGCTTCAGCATCAGTTTTAGCTGTAGTTACAAAAGTTATATCCATACCGAAAATTCTATTTACTCTATCAAGATTAATTTCTGGGAAAATTGTATGTTCTTTAATACCTAAAGTATAATTACCTTTTCCATCGAAAGATTTATCAGGTACACCTTTAAAGTCCCTAACTTTTGGTAATGCTAAATTAATAAATCTATCCATAAAATCATACATTCTACCAGATCTTAATGTAGCTGCTGCACCTATTTTCATCCCTTCACGTAATTTGAAATTAGAAATAGATTTTTTAGCAGACCTTACACTTGGTCTTTGTCCTAATATCATTGTCAAATCTTTAACAATATCTTCCAATACTTTAGGATCCTGCGTTGCATAACCAACACCAGTATTAACAACAACTTTTACAATTTTAGGAACTTCCATTATATTTTTATAATGGAATTTTTCCATCATTGCTGGAACAATTTCTTTTTTATATTTTTCATATAGTCTTGAAGTTACTTTATCAACTACTGCAACCTTACTTTTATCAACTACTTCTTTTCCTGATTTAGATTTAGGTTGTATAGTAGCTTGCTTAGATGTTTGTTTTTTCTTTTCTGCCATTTTCTCATTAATCCTTTTATTATATCATTTCACCACTAGTTTTAAGGACACGTACTTTTTTATTTTTTCCAGTTTTCTCATCAATAATAAAAGCAAAACCTACTCTTGACCCTTTTTTATTTTTTTCATCATAATACATAACATTAGAGATATGAATTGGCATTTCTTTCTCAATTATACCACCTTGAGGGTTTAATTGAGTTGGTCTTGTGTGTTTTTTCCTAATATTAACACCTTCAATGATAACACGATTTTCTTTAGGTAATACTTTTAATATTTTACCAGTTTTTCCTTTATCATTACCTGCAATTACTATAACTGTATCGCCTTTTTTGAATTTCATCTTTTAACCCTTATTATAGTATTATAAAACTTCTGGTGCTAAAGATACAATTTTCATAAATTGTTTTTCTCTTAGCTCTCTAGCAACTGGTCCAAAAATACGAGTGCCTATTGGGTCATTTTGTTTATTAATTAATACAGCTGCATTGTCATCAAAGCGTATGTATGAACCATCAGGCCTTTTAACTTCTTTGGCTGTTCTTACAACAACAGCTTTTTGAACATCACCTTTTTTAACATTTCCACCCGGAATAGCAGCTTTAACTGAAACAACTATTATATCACCTACACTTGCATATCTTCTATTTGAACCACCCAAAACTCTTATACAACGAACCTTTTTAGCTCCAGAGTTATCAGCAACTACTAAATTTGTTTCTTCTTGAATCATCACAAACCTCTTTTATTTAACTTTCTCAATTATTTCAACAAGTCGCCATGATTTATTTTTGCTCAATGGTCTTGTTTCCATAATTTTCACTATATCACCAATATTGCACTCATTTTTTTCATCATGTGCCATAATTTTTGTAGTTCTTTTGAAATATTTTTTATATAATTTATGCGCAACTTGTCTTTCAACTGCTACAACAATACTTTTGTCCATTTTATTACTTACAACTTTTCCAATTCTAACTTTTCTATTTTTTCTTATATTTTCCATCAATAACTCCTAGTTATTTCCTTTTTTTTCAGTAAGTACTGTTTGTAGCCTAGCAATAGTTTTCTTTGTATTCTTTATGGCTGCAGTATTAACTAATTGTCTAAATGCAAGGCTAAAATATAAATCTTGTAAGTTTTTATATTCTTCTTTCAATTTTTTTTCTATATCTTCAACTGTCATATTTCTAATTTCACTTACTTTCATCTTATTACCTTTATTTATGCTTCTTCAAAATCAACTCTTGTTGAAATTTTTGTTTTTATAGGCAATTTTTGTGCTGCTGCATTTAGTGCTTCATAAGCCTTTTCTTTTGAAACACCACCTACTTCAAACATAATTCTACCAGGTCTTACAACAGAAACCCAAAACTCTGGTGCACCTTTACCTTTTCCCATTCTAGTTTCTAATGGTTTTTTAGATACAGGTTTATCTGGGAAAATTCTAATCCAAATTTGACCTTCTTTTTTCAATTTTCTGTTTATCGCAATTCTACAAGCTTCAATTTGTCTAGCTGTAATCCAATGTGGCTCTAATGCTTTAAGTCCAAAATCACCGAAATCAACTCTAGAACCTCTATAATCTTTTCCAGTCATTCTTCCACGTTGCTGCTTACGAAACTTTACTCTTTTAGGCATTAACATTATAATATTCTCCTATATATTAATCAGTAAGGCGTTTACCAAGAACTTCACCCTTACATATCCACACTTTTATACCAATTTTCCCATATATAGTTAGTGCTTCTGCAAATGCATAATCTATATCAGCTCTTATTGTATGCAAAGGGATTCTACCTTCTTTGTACTGTTCTGTTCTAGCCATTTCAGCACCACCAAGTCTTCCAGAACACATAACTTTGATACCTTCAGCGCCCATTCTCATAGCGGCTGTAATTGCTGATTTCATTGCTCTTCTAAATGATACTCTGTTTTGTAACTGTTGAGCGATATTATCTGCTACAAGAATAGCATCTAATTCTGGTCTTTTAACTTCGTTAATTTGCACTTTTACTTCTTTTTTAAACAATTTCTTCAATTCTTGTTCTAGTTGTGCAATATCTTTACCACTCTTACCAATTACTACGCCAGGCCTAGATGTAGAAATAGTTACAGTTACGTTTTTTGATGTTCTATCGATAACTATTCTAGATACACTTGCTTTTTTTAACCTATTTCTAAGATATTTTCTTATCTCAGCATCTTCTAATATTTTTTGGGAATAATTATTTTTTTCTATCCAGTTTGATTCCCATCCTCTGATTATTCCAACTCGAAACCCAATTGGATTTGTTTTTTGACCCAATGAATCCTCCAATTTTAACTTTTAGTAGCAACTTTTACAGTTATCGAACAAGATCTTTTTCTTATTCTATATGCACGCCCCATTGGAGCAGGTAATATTCTTTTTAACATCGTTCCACCGTTTACAAATATCTCCTTAACAACAATATCTTTTGGGTCTATTTGCTTATCTTCTTTAACTATAATATTTGCAACAGCAGATTTTATCACCTTTGCAACATAGATTGATGCATGTTTTTTATGAAAATGTAATATATTTAAAGCCTCTTCAACACTTTTTCCGCGTACTAAATCTACAACCAATCTTACTTTTCTTGGTGATGATTGAATATATTTTTGAACTGCTCTAGCTTCCATTTCATTATCTCACAAGTTTATTTTTTACCTTTTGCTGCTTTTTCAGCCTTAGTTCCTGGATGTCCTCTAAATATTCTAGTAGGTGCAAATTCACCTAATTTATGTCCAACCATATTTTCAGTAACGTATACTGGTATAAATTTATTACCATTATGTACTGCTATAGTATGACCAACGAAATCCGGTGTTATAGTAGATGCTCTAGACCAAGTTTTAATCATCTTTTTTTGGTTAGATGCATTCATTTCGTCAATTTTTTTTGCAAGTTTCCAGTATACAAATGGACCTTTTTTAACTGAACGTGGCATATTTCACTCTAATTATTTTCGTCTTTTAATTATAAATTTATTGCTAATTTTCTTTCTTTTTCTTGTTTTGAGTCCTTTAGCTATTTGTCCCCAAGGTGATGTTAAATGTTGACGACCACCACCACTTTTAGATTTACCTTCACCACCACCATTTGGGTGATCAATTGGGTTCATAGCAATACCTCTTACATGAGGTCTAATACCTAGCCATCTTTTTCTACCAGCTTTGCCCCATCTTACATTCTCATGCTCTGGATTTGATAATGTTCCTATAGTAGCCATACAATCACTCAAAACCATTCTAACTTCGCCTGATGGTAACTTTATTTGACAATATTTTTCATCTTTAGCAACTAATTGGATTGCTGTTCCTGCACTTCTTCCTAACTGTCCACCCTTTCCAGGTTTTAACTCAACATTATGAATTGTTGCACCAACAGGTAAATATCTTAACTTAGTTGCATTACCAACTTTAAATTCAACATTATCCCCAGCTTTGATTTTATCACCTACTTTCAAACCTTGTGGAGCTAAAATATATCGTTTATCTCCATCAGCATATACTACCAAAGCAATTCTACATGTCCTATTTGGATCATATTCAATCGATTTTACAGTACCTTCAATATTGAATTTATTTCGTTTGAAATCAATTATTCTGTAATGTATTTTATTCCCACCACCAATATGTCTTGCAGTAACTCTACCGTAGTTATTTCTACCACCTGATTTTCTAATAGGTGCTAATAATGATTTCTCTGGTGTGGTCTTTGTAATCTCCTCAAAAGTATGTACAGATCTATGTCTAGTACCGGGAGTTACAGGATTTAATTTTCTAATACCCATTGATAATCCCTAATCTTACTTAAATTTGTTCAAATAATTCTATTGTTTGTCCAGCTTTTATCTTAACAATTGCTTTTTTAAATTTAGCTGTTTTACCATCGATTCTACCAGATCTTGTAAATCGTGATTTTTGTTTACCAGGATGATTTACAATATTAACGCTAACAACATCTACATTGAATAATCTTTTTATTTCTTTAGCAACTTCAATCTTATTTGCATCAGTATCAACTAAAAATGTGTATTGATTAGAGTCTAATCTTAAATTATTGGATTTTTCTGTCAATAATGGCATTTTCAAAACATTTTTCATCTTGAACTCTCTTATAATATTTTAATCAATTCATCAAGAGCAGATTTCTCTACAACCAATTTTTGATTATTTAATAATTGGTATGTATTAGCATCTTTAGCTTGAATAATATTTAATTTTTCTATATTTCTACCAGCTTTGTATAAATCTTTATTCGTTGTGAGTATTGTTGTTTTTTTGCCATATAAGTTTAATGCTTTCAATACATTAGCAACTTGCTTTGTTTTTAATTCATCGAGTTTTATATCTTCAACAACTAACAATTGATCATTTTTAACTTTAGATATTAAAGCATACAATCTTGCTAATCTTTTAACTTTTTTATTTACATATTGTCTATAATCTCTAGGTCTAGGACCAAATACTGTGCCACCACCTACCCAAAGTGGACTTCTAACTTGTCCAACTCTAGCAGTACCACGACCTTTTTGTCTCCACAACTTTCTTGTAGAACCAGCAACTTCGGATTTTTCTTTTGTTTTATGGGTTCCTTGTCTTTGATTAGCTAAATATGCCTTTACATCAAGATAAATTACATGTTGATTTACATCTTTATTTAGCATCTCATCGCTGATTTCGACAGTAACATCCGATTTAGTACCATCTATTTTATAGATATTGAAATTCATTGTTGTACATCCTATTTAATAATTTCTACAATCGAATTATTTGGTCCTGGTATAGCACCTTTGATAAATAACAAATTCTTTTCTGGATCAATTTTCACAACTTTCAAATTTCTAACAGTTACATGTTCTCCACCTGTTCTACCGGCCATTCTTTGTCCTTTGAATACTCTAGAAGGAAATGATGATGCACCTATCGAACCAGGAGCACGTAATCTGTCACTTTGTCCGTGAGTTGTTCCTCCTACACCACCGAATCCATGTCTTCTCATTACACCTTGAAAACCTTTACCCTTAGATATCCCTTTAACATTAATAACATCACCTTCATTAAAAACATCAACTTTTATTTCATCACCGATTTTATATTCGGATGGCTTCAAATTCCTAAACTCTTTTAGTATTTTAGCAGGTTGCACCCCTAATTTTTCGAAATAACCTTTTAATGGCTTATTTACTTTATTTTCTTTAATTTTATCAAAACCTAATTGTACTGCTTCGTATCCATTTTTTTCTGTAGTTCGTACATTTATTACAGTACATGGACCTGCTTCAACTACTGTTACAGGAATGAATTTACCATCATTATCAAATATATTTGTCATTCCAATCTTTTTTCCAATCAATGCTGGCATTTTTACCACCTTATAACATTTTTATTTCTATATCAACTCCCGCCGGTATCTCTAATTTACCTAAAGACTCAACGGTTTTAGAATTTGCATTATGTATATCTATTAAACGTTTATGTGTTCTTAATTCAAACTGCTCTCTGGACTTTTTATCAACATGTGGGGATCTTAATACAGTAAATACTGATCTTTTTGTTTTTAATGGGATTGGCCCCGCCATGTATGCACCAGTTTGCTTAACTGTCTTCAATATTTTCTCAGCTGATTTATCAATCAACAAATGATCGTATGATTTTAGTTTTATTCTTATTATTTGTCCAGACACTTCTTTACTCCAAAGTTATTGTTTATGCAAGAATTTTAGTTACAACACCTGCACCTACTGTTCTACCACCTTCACGAATAGCGAATCTTAATCCTTCTCCCATAGCGATTTCAGAAATTAATTCTACTGTTAATTTTACGTTATCGCCAGGTGTAACCATTTCAACACCTTCAGGTAATGTTACAATACCAGTAACATCTGTTGTTCTGAAATAGAACTGAGGTCTATAGTTGTTAAAGAATGGAGTGTGTCTACCACCTTCTTCTTTAGACAAGATATAAACTTCGCATTCGAATTTTTTATGTGGTGTAATAGATCCAGGTTTAGCAACAACCATACCTCTTTCTACTTCTGTTTTTGCAACACCTCTTAATAACAATCCTGCATTATCACCAGCTTGTGCAAAATCCAATTCTTTTCTAAACATTTCTATACCTGTAACAACAGTCTTTTTATGGATACCTAAACCAATAAGTTCAACTTCTTCATTAAGTTTTAATTGCCCTCTTTCTACTCTACCTGTAACTACCGTACCACGTCCTGTAATTGAGAATACGTCCTCAATTGGCATCAAGAATGGTTTATCAGCATCTCTTTCAAGTAGTGGAATATATTCATCAACAGCTTTCATTAGTTCATATATGCATTGTAACCTTGGATCGTCTGCTGGGACTGATGAATCAGAGCCTGCTTCAAGTGCTTTCAATGCTGACCCTTTTATTATAGGAATTTCATCACAAGGGAATTCATATTTCTTTAATAAGTCTCTAATTTCTTCTTCAACTAATAATAATAATTCTTCATCTTCCACAGCATCAACTTTATTCATAAATACTACGATTCTTGGTACGCCAACTTGTCTTGCTAACAAGATGTGCTCTCTTGTTTGAGGCATAGGACCATCTGTTGCAGCAACTACTAATATAGCACCATCCATTTGAGCAGCACCAGTAATCATATTTTTAACGTAGTCAGCGTGACCTGGACAGTCTACGTGAGCATAGTGTCTATTTTCTGTTTCATATTCTACGTGTGCAGTAGCAATTGTAATACCTCTTTCTCTTTCCTCTGGAGCATTATCTATAGAATCAAAAGATCTTACTTGAGCTAAGTTCTTTTTAGCTAATGCCATAGTAATGGCAGCTGTTAATGTTGTTTTACCATGATCAACGTGACCAATAGTACCTATATTTACGTGAGGTTTTGTACGATTAAATTTTTCTTTAGCCATTTTCTAAACTCCTTATTCTATTTAGTTTTTTGACTCTATAATTTTTTCTGCAATCGATTGAGGAACAGGTGCATAATGATCAAATTGCATTGTATATATAGCTCTTCCTTGTGTCATTGATCTTAGTATTGTCGCATAACCAAACATTTCTGATAATGGCACTTTTGCCTTTATTACCTGAGCATCTTTTCTTGCTGTAAAGCCCTCTATCTTTCCTCTTCTTGAATTCACATCACCCATTACATCACCTAAATATTCATCAGGTGTTACTATTTCTAAATCAAATATAGGTTCCAACAATATAGGAGATGCTTTTTTCATAGCATCCTTAAATGCTAAAGAACCTGCAATTTTGAATGACATCTCATCAGAATCAACATCATGATAAGAACCATCATACAATTTTACTTTAACATCAACCACTGGATATCCTGCAACAACACCAGATTTCATAGCCTCTTTAATACCTTCCTGAACTGCAGGTATATATTCTTTTGGGATAACACCACCCACTATAGCATTTTCAAACTGAAATCCAGCGCCTGGTTCGTTAGGAGATACTTCAATAACCACATGACCGTATTTACCTCTACCACCAGTTTGCTTTGCAAATTTTGTATCTTGATTAACAACTTTCGTTATTGTTTCTCTATATGCTACTTGCGGTTTACCAACATTAGCATCAACTTTAAATTCTCTTTTTAATCTATCTACAATAATTTCCAAATGTAATTCACCCATACCTGAAATCAATGTTTGACCAGTCTCTTCATGCACACTTACTCTAAATGTTGGATCTTCTTCCGCTAACTTAACCAAACTATCTGTTAATTTATCTTGATCTGCCTTTGTTTTTGGCTCTATAGCAATTTCAATTACTGGTTCTGGGAATTCAATTTTTTCAAGAACTACAGGGAAATCTTCAGCACATAAAGTATCACCAGTTTTTGTATATTTTAGGCCAATTATACCTACAATATCACCAGCCCATACTTGAGGCATATCCTCTCTTTGGATAGCATGCATCCTTAACACACGCCCAACTCTTTCTCTTTTACCAGCCGTTGTATTCAATACATAAGAACCCGAAGTTAATGTACCAGAATATACTCTCACAAATGTTAATTTTCCAACATAAGGATCATTCATAATCTTAAACGCCAATGCACACAATTTCTCATCAGCAACTGGTTTCAAACTTACTTTATCATCAGAGTTTAATTTATGTCCTTCAATATTACCTTTATCTATAGGTGATGGTAAATAATCAACCACAGCATCAAGCAACATTTGCACGCCTTTATTCTTAAAAGACGATCCACATAATACAGGCGTTAATTTTAATTCTATAGTTGCTTGTCTCAATACTCTTTTAACATCTTCAACAGGAAGCTCTTCACCATTCAAATACTTTTCCAACAACGTATCGTCAACTTCAGATACAGCTTCCAACATATGTGTTCTATACTTTTCAGCTACTTCTTTCAAATCTTTTGGTATCTCTATTTCATCATAAGTAGACCCTAATGCCTCCTCATGAAATATTCTAGCTTTCATCGAAATTAAGTCAATAACTCCCCTAAACATATCTCCGCTACCTACAGGTAACGCTATAGGTACTGGATTTGCGCCCAATCTAGTCTTAATCACGTCTATAACATTGTAAAAATCAGCACCAACTCTATCCATCTTATTAACAAAAGCGATTCTTGGTACACCATATTTATCAGCTTGTCTCCATACAGTTTCTGATTGCGGTTCAACACCACCAACAGCACAAAATAACGCAACAGCTCCATCCAATACCCTAAGAGATCTTTCAACTTCAACAGTAAAATCTACGTGACCAGGAGTATCTATAATATTAATTTGATGTTCATTCCACATACATGTTGTAGCAGCAGAAGTAATAGTGATACCTCTTCCTCTCTCCTGCTCCATCCAGTCCATTGTCGCAGCGCCGTCATGAACTTCGCCTATTCTATGAGTTTTACCTGTATAAAACAATATTCTTTCAGTTGTTGTAGTTTTACCGGCGTCTATATGCGCCATAATACCAATATTGCGAACTTTATTTATATCTAAATTCATATCCTTTACTTATCTACCTTTATTTATTATTACCATTTGAAATGAGCAAAAGCTTTATTAGCTTCCGCCATTCTATGAGTATCATCTTTTTTCTTAACAGCAGAACCTTCATTATTATAAGCCGAGATTAACTCACCTGCCAATCTTGCAGCCATTCCTCTTTCACCACGTTGTCTTGAATATGTTTTCAACCATCTCATAGCCAAAGCGATTCTTCTTTCTGGTCTTACTTCCATTGGAACTTGATATGTAGCACCACCAACTCTTCTACTTCTTACTTCAATTACCGGAGAAATATTACTTATCGCTTTCTTAAAAATCTCTATAGCCGGCTTATTTAATTTCTTTTCAGCTATTTCCAATGCTTCATAAACAACTTTTCTTGCAACAGTCTTCTTACCATCATACATAATATGGTTAATCAACTTAGCAACTAAAACGTCATTGTATTTTAAATCTGGTTTAATTATTCTTTTTTCTGCTCTTCTCTTTCTCATCTATTCACCACTATTTTGCTTTTGGTTTTTTAGTTCCGTATTTGGATCTACCTTGTTTTCTATCATTTACTCCGGAGGTATCTAACGCACCTCTAATTATATGATATCTCACACCTGGCAAGTCTTTAACTCTACCACCTCTAATTAAAACTATTGAGTGCTCTTGTAAGTTATGACCTTCGCCTGGAATATATGCTATTACCTCAATACCATTTGCCAATCTAACTCTGGCTACTTTTCTTAAAGCTGAATTAGGCTTTTTAGGTGCGGTTGTATAAACTCTTGTACAAACACCTCTTTTCTGAGGGCATGATTTAAGCGCAGGAGACTTACTTTTATAAGTCTTAACTTCTCTACCTAACCTTACCAATTGATTAATCGTTGGCAATGATATCCTCCCAAAATTATAAATTTAGTTTTATAATATACACAAAAAAATATAAAATATCAAATTAATTTTGATATTTCTTTGAAATTGGGCAAATATCTTTTTATTTGATATCTGCTTTGATTTACGCTAGAGGAACAGCTAATCTGTTCTTAGCATTTTATTTTTGTCATACAAAGATAATATTAATATTTTTAAAAGTCAAATTAATCTTTATATTTTTTTACTTTTTTTTTATAAAATACTACTCAATTAAACACGAAATCAAGCTTATAACCTATTTAACCTCCTACCTAGATCATATAAATAATATTTAATTTAATTTCTTTAGCTCGGACAGTATAAGCATATACCCATGCAACCGTACTTACATTTATACATTATTACTATAATTCATAGCTATTTATTAAATAATGTTTATATACAATTATTTACGAAATAGCATATTGTATCTCAATTTAAAATAAAAAAAGCATCCTTATAATAAAGATGCTTTTCAGTATTTTTAATATTTAAATTTTCTTGGCTAAATTCTCGGCTGTTTTTCTAATAATATCTTTTTGATTATAAAACCCTTCTGCAACTTTTTTCTTGATAGCTTCTAAATCTATCTCACCTACCGATAGCATCTTTGCTTCTTCTGAAATTTCGGCTTTATCTACAAGTTGAGATTTAAAATCAGTTTTCTTACTTTCTAATTTGTTACTTTTACTAATATCTTTATTAAAAAATGAACTATTTATTCCTCTTATTTCCATAACAACCTCATTATCTTAGGTAATTTGACAATTTTTTACTATTATTAAGAGATACAAGATCTTTGTTCAGTTGTGCTATCTCGTCTTTATGCTTTCTTATTATATTATCGAATTTTTTATTTATTTCTTTAATATTTTGCTCATTATTTTTTATTTCTTTATCAAAATATTTTTCATCAATTTGTTTAATTTTTTCAAGGAAGCCATTCAAAATATTTATTGCATCATTTAATTTTATTATATCATTATCATCAATTTCATCAGACGATTCAATCTTTGTTATAATTTCATTTATGTATAGCAATATGTCATTTAAATTTTTCATAAATTTTCAATTCTTATAAAAGCGAAGAACTACTTACCCCACCAAAAAACGAATTGAAACTATTTTGAGAATTTATCATTGCTGCTAATTGATTCTGCATCTTAGTAAGTCTACTTTTCATTGTATCTGCTTCTTTATCAATTCGTTTTGTAAGTGTATCTATTGAATTACTTAATTGTGATATATTTTTATTATATGATGTAGTCAAATTCGTAATCAATGCTGTTCTTGTATTACCATTAGAATCAGTTCTTCCATCTAAAAAAGGTGCTATCACATTATATTTAAATTGTTGAGCAAAACCATAATTTGTATAATTTGTTTCATTTATAGCTGTACCAGTTACATCTTTATTAAAAAATGCTTCAACTTCATTTATTTTTGTAGAAATAGCATTATTAAATTTAGTAGTATCACTAATTTTAAGACCTGTATCTATATCAAATACTATGCCCATATCTTTCAATGTTTTGATATCACTGTTAGAACCGACCTCAATATTAGCTGTTTTTTTCAATAAATCTATTAAAGCATAAGCCGTTTGATCTCCTGCCAACTTTCCTCTACCAGAAGTAGATCCAGAAGACATATTATTTTTTACGTATGAATAAACATCGTTAAATTTTGTAATAAAATCGTTAATCTTGTTAGTTATTGATGTTTGATCTTGATTTATTTGAATTGTTTGCGTTGTTCCACTAGTACTTTTTAACTCAAAAGTAACACCACTTACTAAATCATTAATAGTATTTGAGCTTTTTTCAACATTTACACCATTAAACTCTAATTTTGCATTTAATTCAGAACCAAGATATACCCATCCAGCAGTTGTTTGGCCATTATTTAATTTTGCATTCCTATCGTTTATAATAGCTGATGTTATACCCAACGATTGTAGAATTGAGCTTCCAGTATCATCAGAAATATTTAATTTTCCTGAGCCTGAAGATTTCGCCATAAGTGACAATCGATAATTGTCTGTACTTGGTGTAAATACCGAAGCTGATACTAAATCAGAAAATGCTTTATATTTATTGCTATCGTCAAAACCTATCGATTGAGCAATATCTGTAGTTGTATCAACAGCTATATATGCTCCTTTTATATTGGAGCTTAATTTTAGTTTTCCACTTTCATTTGTAGCAGTAACCCCAATATTAGCAGAATTTACCTTATTAATGATCTCATTTAACAAATCATTATAAGTATTATATGTTTGATTTGTCAAAGTAATTTCCTTCGTTGAACCACTTAAATTTATTTTGAATTTATTATTAGTGTCATTCAGTGTTATTGGTGTAAAAGCCAAAGAATCACCATCAATAATTTTAGCATAATAATCCCCATTTATAGCACTCTGCAAACTCGTCATTACATCCTTAGATAATCTATTACCACTTGTTACTGCAGACAAAGAAATATCAACAGTTGAATAATAAGTACCGTCATTAACTTTTATAGTGTGAGTTTGAGCACCATTTCCAAGCGAAGATATATCAGATGATGCCACCTGATTGCTCATCAAAATATCATTTTTTGCTAATTGGTTAACTTTTATATTAAATACTGCAGGAGTTGCAGTAGATGTTGCCGTAGCATTTATAATTGTACTATCTGAACTAGTAGCACTTTTCCCTTGAAAAACAGAGGATGTTCCTGTCTGAGCTAAATCATTTATAATACTTTTTAAATTCGATAATTTAGAACTGACATTCCCCCAGATCGAAACTATCGAACTTAAATTTGCTTTTTTATTGCTTAATGGAACGACCCTTTTATTAACCTGATCTTGCTTATAGGTATTTATATAATTTGTCATTCCCGTAGTTGTTAAGATGCTCATATTAGACATGGCGTCCTCCTTTCATAACTTAATTCTCTTTTTGCTTAAAGACTTGTTCCCAAGTATTTCTTAACTCTGACAACATTTTTTCGACTAAATCAAAATTTCTTTTCCTTGTTTGGTCTTGGCAAAATCTATAAAGATTAAATAAATCCATTGACATTTGAGTTGCTTCTTCATCTTTAAAATTCAATGAATCTATTAATACCTGTATAGCTTTATTAGTTTTTTCAATATTTTTCTGCTTTGCATTTGCTATTGCAAAATCATATACTTTTAATATTAAAACTTCTTGTGGTGCATCTAAAATTTCATTTTCTAAATATCTATTTACATTTTGGTTTTTCTGATATTTCGGATTTACAATCATATTTACAACCAATATAATTTATTTTTAAATACAAAACACTCCGCCTAAGCGGAGTGTTAATTGTATCAATATATGTTATTATCTGAATAATGCAAGAACATTTTGAGGAGCAGCATTCAATTGCGCCAACATCGATGTAGCAGATTGACTTAAAATTTGTCCTCTCATTGCATTCAATGATTCCATAGCAAAATCTGTATCAAAAATTCTACTTGTTGAAGATTTAGCATTAGCTATAGCTGTATTCAAGAAATCTTCTTTTACATCCAATCTTTGTACAAAGTTACCAATACTACCAAGAGCGGTAGATATTGCACTTTTTAATGTTGCGAGGTTATTTTGTAAAGTTGTACTTGTATCACTTGCTATACTAACAGCATTTGCCGCAGTGAAGTTAGACAAACACGCCGAAAATGATGAATCATATCCACCTTTAGCTGCAACGCCTGTAGCAAAGTTAACTTGTAATGTTTCATTAGAATTAGCACCGATTTGGAATACAAAATTTTGGGCTTTTGAACCTGCACCTGCTGCACCTGCACCAGATAACAAGTTAGTATCATTAAATCTTGTACTCTTTAAGATATTGTCAATTTCTTTAGCTAAAGCATTAATATCACTTGCAATAGCACTTCTATCTTTTGCAGGATCTTGTGCATCAGCCATTTTTCCTTCAATTTTTGTTAACAAGCTAGAAATACCAAGCAATGCACCTTCAGCTGTAGCCAACATGTCTTTTGCTGAACCTATGTTACCAAGGGCAGCAGACATTGTTGATATTTTTCTTTCAAGAGCACTACCTACGTTGAAACCTGATGTATCATCGGCTACATTTTGAATTCTTTTACCTGATGATAATCTTAATTGTGCTTTTTCTGTTTGAGAATTTACTTTTGCTAATTCATAGTAAGCTTTTAAAGCACCTACGTTTGTATTAACTCTGAAACCCATAATTGGACCTCCATGTTTTAATGTTTTCGTTTATTAGGCTTCCGTGCCTATTTTTATTTTCTTTGACTTATTATCGATATTTTGTTTTAAAAGTTTAGACTTTTCTATTAATTTTTTTTGAACGTAATAATAAAATGTATTTTTTTCAAATTCTTCTTTTGCTAAAGTTCCTGCTTTAATTCCTGTAAGAATTTCAATTGCTTGATCTATATTCTCAATAGCAAATATATGGAATTTTTTCTTTTTTACAGCATTAATTATTTCATCATCAAGCATTAAATCATTTAAATTTAATGTTGGAATTATAACTCCTTCGTTACCTTTTAAGCCTTTTACTTTACAAATTTGATAAAAACCTTCTATTTTTTCATTTACACCACCAATAGGTTGTATTTCACCTTTTTGGTTGACCGAACCAGTTACAGCTATATTTTGTTTTATTGGAATTTCAGCAATAGCCGAAAGTAACACACAAATTTCAGCCACAGATGCGCTATCTCCATCTATATGACTATAAGCTTGCTCAAATACTATATTTGCATCAATACTTAATTTTTGATGTTTTGCAAATTTTTCTTTAATAAAACCAGTTATTATCATTGCCGCTTTATTGAATGTTTTTCCGCTAAGCCCTACTTCGCGCTCAACTATACTAATTTTCCCATCACCTGCAGAAACCGTAGCTGTTATTCTTGCTGGTTTACCAAAAGTATAAATATCACTTTCATATACTGTTAAACCATTTATTTGACCTACTTTTTCTCCTTGTGTATCAATTAAGTATTGACCTTCTTCATATAATTCAACAATATAATCATCTTGCAGCGAATGCCTTTCAATCATATTTTTATAAGCTTTTTCTATATGTTCCTTTTTAACAAATTTTGAATTTTCATCTAACGCCCAAAAATTAGCTTCACGCATTAGGTCCGATATATATGAAAACCTCAATGTAAGCTTTTCCTTCCTCCCTACATATCGCGCCGAATATTCAAGCAATTTAGAAAGTGCTTCTTTTTTAAATTGTAATAAATTTTCTTTATTTATTATATTTTTCAAAACTGATAGATATTCCTGTATTTGATCTTTAGAGCTAATTTTATAATCTATATCAAAATCGGCCTTTACCTTAAATATTTTTTTAAAATCGTCTTCATAATTTGATAATAGCCAATATGAATATTGATTACCGATTAAAATAACTTTTAGGTTTATATCTATTGGTTCAGGTTTTAATGTTGCTGGTGCCGATTGATAAGTCCCATAAATATCTTGTATTTCTAGCCTCCCGTATAGCAAAACTCGTTTTAGATTCTTCCAAATATTTATATCCTCAAAAACATCCAGGGCATTAAGAACAAGATATCCCCCGTTTGCTCTTAGAATAGAACCTGCTTTTATCTTTGTAAAATCTGCTTCCCAATTACTTTTTCCATCAGCATATTTTTCAATTGTACCAAATAAGTTATTATATGAAGGGAATGTTTCTATTACTACAGGACATTTATCAACATTTGAATTATCTAAGATAATATTTACTTTATAATCAATTATATCAGATACTTCAAAATCTTCCTCTTCACTAATAGGATTATTCAAAAAACTTTTGTTTTTTCTTTTGAAAATATCAAGATTTTCGAGAACACTATCTTGAACACTTTTTAAGAAATCAATAATTTTAGAATTATCTTTATATTTAGATATTAGTTTATCAATTGCTGCGCTTACAATTTTTTTTGCACTTTGTTTCTCTAATTCGATAATTTTTTCGTCAAATTCTTGCGAAATATCAAATCCCTCTTGATATAATACTTGCAGCTCTTGTTGATATTCATTGTATTGGTCATAAATTTTCTTCAAATCCTTTTTTGATATTTTACCTTCAGCAACTAAATCATCTAAATATGCAATGGGATATGGTTTCCCATCTATTATTGGCATTAAATCGGATTTTGTATAATCCCCTTCCTTAACTTGACCTAGGCAAAAACCTTTAGTTTCTAATTTTTTTTCAAATTCTTGTAAAATTTTCTGTTCTTTATCACTAAACTCTGATAATATTTTTTTCTTTTTTGCTAAAAAGACATCGCTTTGCAAAGCTTTTGGTATGTTGTCTTGGAAATACTTTATAGTAATTTCCATATCTTGCTTAAATTCAATTGCTTTGCCAGCTGGGAAGGTAATTAAAATTGGCCGATCTGGATCTTTAAAATTGTTTACATAAACATAATCATAAAGCTCTGCCTTTTTTGTAGATATTTCTTTCAAAATCTTTTTTACAGTAGTATCTTTACCAGTACCGGATAAACCAGCTATAAATATATTGTATCCTTGTGCCCACAGCCCAACACCTAATTTCAAAGCTTTTAAAGCCCGTTCCTGGCCTATAATTTTATCAATCGAATCTATTTTTGATGAGTCCTGTATTTCATAATTATCCTCGTCTATTTTCCATTTTAATTCATGAGGGAATAAAGGTTGGTATTTTTTTGCTTTTTTAAACATTACTTTCTTCAATTTTTGTTTTTAAGTTAATATTTTTTTATTTTATAGTCAAATTTTTTTAAAATAATTTTTAAGTGAATATGGATAACTCATTGAATACCAATAACAAAGTAGCTTTAATTACAGGTATAACTGGCCAAGATGGAAGCTATTTAACAGAAATTCTTTTAGAGAAAGGTTACACGGTTCATGGAATTATCAGACGAAGTAGCTCATTTAATACCGCAAGAATTGACCATTTATATAATAATCCTGACATTCTTAACAAAAATCTTTTTCTTCACTATGGTGATTTAGTCGATACTAGTAGTTTACATAGATTATTAGAAAAAATTGCTCCTGATGAAATTTATAATTTAGCAGCACAAAGCCATGTTAAAGTAAGTTTTGATGTTCCTGATTATACTGCACAAGTTGATGCATTAGGTACTCTTCGTTTCCTTGATGCAATCAGAGAAGTAGGCCTCGGTAAACAAACTAAATTTTATCAAGCCTCCACAAGCGAACTTTATGGAAAAGTTCAAGCCATCCCACAAGATGAGAATACTCCGTTCTATCCAAGAAGCCCTTATGCTGTTGCCAAACTCTATGCTTATTGGATTATTGTAAATTATCGTGAAGCTTATAATCTTTTTGCTTGTAACGGTATTTTATTTAACCATGAATCACCTAGACGTGGTGAAACTTTTGTTACTAGAAAAATCACTCGTGCGGTAGCATCAATAATTTTAGGTTTACAAAATAAATTGGTATTAGGAAATTTAGACGCAAAAAGAGATTGGGGATATGCTCCCGAATATTGTGAGGGTATGTGGAGAATTTTAAATTACCACCAAGCTGAAGATTGGGTTTTAGCTACTGGTGAAACACATACTGTAAGAGAATTTACTGAGAAGGCTTTCAAAACTTTAGGTATAGAAATTGCTTGGGAAGGCTCAAATGAAAATGAAAAAGCAAGAATTATTTCAATTGATAATGCTAACGAGTTAATCAATTCTGTAAAAACCAAATATAGCACTAACAATTTAAAAATTGGCGATGTTGTTGTAGAAGTTTCTCCAGCTTATTATAGGCCCACAGAAGTTGATATTTTATTAGGTAATCCCCAAAAAGCAAACGAAAAACTTGGCTGGTATGCTAATACAAAATTTGACGATTTAGTAAAAATTATGGTTGAAGCAGATTATAAAAAGATTGCAGAAAGAGGATATTAAATAGATTTTTCTAAAATTTCTAACAATTCAACAAAATCCTCTTTTTTTATAGGAAGTTCATTTGTAAATTGTTTTTCTTCTATTGTTTCTTTACAAATTCTTATTGCCTCTTGGTAATCTTTTTCTTTAATTAAAATTTTAATCCTTTCAAAATTTTCTATTATTTCATTATGCTTTAAGGGAATATAATATTCTCTTATTTTTATATCCTTTTTTTCAAAAATAATTTGATTAAAATCGGCTCCCCATTTATCTATAAATTTCTTTCTATTTTTCTCTAATAATTTAAGATATTTCTCTTTCCCATCTTTAGTAAAACTTCGGGAACCAAAATGATGTATAAAAACATCTTTTGCAACTGTACATTTATAACCTGCTAATAATGTTCTGATGCAATAATCATCATCTTCAAAATTTCCAGGTGAAAATCTTTCATCAAGGCCACCTAATTTTTCTATAACTTTATCCTTTATAAGAGTACATAAGAATGTAATTCTTGGAAATTCTAAATATTGACCATCAAATTTGTTAGATATTTCTATTGCAAATTTCTTCATCTCATCCAAAGTAAAATAGTTTGCATCTTCAACTTTTTGAATTCCACTAACTTCATTCGATAAAACACCAACCAATCCTATTTTATCATCTTTTTCTGCAATTCTGACCATTCTTTCTAACCATAAAGGCGTTGTTATTATATCATTATTGGCAATTACGACATAACTACCACGGGCTATTTTTAATCCCTGATTTATAGCTTTTGGAAAACCTTTATTGGTGTTATTGTATATTACTTTTACTATTTCGGGATTACTTTTTTCAATATTTTGCAACATTTCTACAGTGCCATCAGTACTTGCATTATCGATAATTATTAATTCAAATATCACTTGAGTTGATTTTTCAAGCGAAAGGAAAAACTGCTCAGTATATTCTTTATTATTGTGTGTCAAAACAATTATAGAAACTAATGGATAATCTGGGTTATAATCTTTTGCCCATATGTTATTAAAATATTTTATAATTTCATTTTTATTTTTAATTAATGAAATTTCTTTTTCATACTTTCTATAGATTAAATTTCTAAATTTATTAAATAATTCTTGCTTAGTATTAGTTAAACTATTTGCCCCTATTTCAAAATTAACATTTACAGTTGGTATTGCTATATGGTAAAAGTTATACTTTTCGGAAATTCTTAATAAAAATTCCCAATCTTCCAATACTTTAAATTCTTCATTAAAATTTCCGAAATCTTCAAATATTTTTTTATGAAATGCAAAACAATTAAAAGGAGAAATATTAGCAAGTAGCAATTTTTGCCTATCGTAATCTATAGAATATGGAATATATTTCGATATTAGCCAATATTGATTTTCATAATATTTATAAGTTAAGCGGTAAGCATCAGTATAATAAACTAAATAATAATTATTTAAATTCTGAGAAATTACATTTAAATGATTGTTAAGAAATGCGTCATCATCATCAAGAAAACATATAAAATCACCTGTAGCGTATTTTATACCAGTATTACGAGCATAAGATAAACCTTTATTTTCGATGTTATTTATATATTTTATTTTATCAGACTTTACAATATTTTCTGTTACTTTTTCACCACCATCGTTTACAACAATTATTTCAAAATTCTGATATGTTTGATTTAAAATACTTAATAAAGCAATTTTGAGTTTTTCAAATCTATTATATGTTGGTACTATTATGGAAAATTTTATCATTTTTTTATACCAAATAATAAGAAACTCGGATAGATCCAAAACAAGTTGTCAAAATTTTCATATAAAACTTCTCTAATTTCAGATATTCCTTCAAAAACACCTTTGAATGGTTCTTGTTCAAGATTAAACAAATTGAAAACATGCCACATTATAATACCATTCTTTCTTAATACTGATAAACCTTTCAACGTATCATTAATAACAACTTCTTTTAAATGACCTCCATCAATAAAAACTGAATCAAAAAAATTAGGTGGATAAATATCTTTTGGTTCCCAGTTTAAACTATTCGCATAAATTTGGTTAACTCTATGACCTAAGTTTCTAACAAGATATTTATAACCAATAATTGCTGGAGAGTTGCCATTTATCTTATCAATAGCCATAAGTCCAAAACTTTTCAACCAATTTTCTAAAGTAGCAGATTTTTGGAAAAAATAATCATTTTTTTCATTGTTTAATAAACAATTTATTGTCCAGACAGTAGCATTAGTATTTTCTAAAACTGCAAGCGTACTTGTAACTATGGATGTACCAAATTCTAAATGTCTAATAGGTTTTAAGTGTTGCAAAATGTAAACAATATAATAAATATCACCTATTTCTAAACTCCATTGTGAAGGGAAATATTGTAAATGATCTGTCTTATCAAAAATTACTTTTGAATTAAAAATATTGTGAAGTTTATCATATTCAACTACTATTATAAAATTATCTTTGAACATATTTTTTATTTTAAGTTTTTTGTTTTTTCTTTTTGGCAGCAGGGAAAAGAATATTATTTAATATTAATCTATAACCTGGGCTATTTTTATACAATTCAAGATTTGTAGGTGGATCACCAACAGCATGTTGATAATCTTCAGGATCATGACCACCGTAAAATGTGAAAGTGCCTCTTCCATAATTACCATGTAAATATTTAACTTGATTTGTATTTGCTTTTTCTGCTAAAATAATAACAGATTTTTTAATTAATTCTTTTCTGAAGGCTGTGGTTTGCCCCATAAAACCTGCTATCATATTGGTATGACATTGTGTTAACATTGTTGGAACAGGATCGTATTTAGCTGAAAATTCAAAAAGTGTAAAATAATCATTTTCTCTACTTCCTACTTCTTCAGGTCGGATATCAATATTGCTATATTCGTAAATATAAGGATCTAATTCTAATTTGAAATTTTCAAAAGCTAGAGTTTGACTAAAATCTAATTTTTTTTGGCAATCTTGTTCTATAGGATCATTATCAAACATCGAATGGCAAATATCAGTTTTTTGTGCTGCTAAAGCAATATCATAAGTATCTGTTGCTGAACACATTGCAAACAGGAAGCCACCATCCGCAATGTAACTTTTAATATTCAATACAACATCTAACAACATCTTTGAGACTTTTTTATAATTCAATTTTCTTGCTTCTTGTTCATAAATTGTTTGTTGTTCTATATACCATTGTGAATTTGCATAACTAGCGTAAAACTTACCATATTGACCGGTAAAATCTTCGTGGAATAAATGTAACCAGTCATACTTTTTTAAGTCACTATTTAATATCTCTTTTATCCAAAGTTTTGTATATGGCACCTCTGCATATTCTAAAGCCATTACAACTGCATCATCCCAAGGTTTATAATATGGTGGTACATAAACAGCAATTTTAGGAGCTTTTTCCAAGCGCATAACATCCATATTGTTATTTTCATTTTGTACGAATGAATAAATTTCAATCATTTGCTGATTATCTATTATTTGATAGCTTACTTCCTTAATCTGACATAATTTAACGATTTCATCCGAATAATCTATTAAAAAAGAACCACCTCGATAATTTAATAGCCAATCTGTTACGAAGCCTTTTTCAAGAGCTTTATAAGCTACTCCATATGCTTTCAAATGGTTATTCTGAGTTAAATCCATCGGAATTAATATTTTACTTTGAGCAAAAAGTGATATCACAATTAACAAATAAAAAGAAAGGAATCTTAACAAATTAATCCTCCCAGAAATACATTTTAGCTTCAGTAGAATATGGATATTTCTCAATAATTGATTTTATAATTCCCTTAAATTTTTCTTTATCTTTAGTTTTTATATACTCTGCAAGCCCTCTTTGCACTAATAATTTAGGATAAAATGAAGTATTTTCTAATTTATTTATATCTTTGCTTATTATTTCAATAACAGCATCATATTTTCCTTTGGGAATTAATAATTCTGAAAGAGCTAAACGGATTAAAGCTCTCATTTCATTTGCTGGTAAATAACCATTAAAGAAATAATGACTTTTGCCGAATTCATTCAAAAAATAAAAGGCTGGTGTCCAATAAGCGGAGAAATTTTTTCTTATTTCCCTATCTTTGATTAAATCCAATTTTAATAAAACAAACCATTCTTGCATTTCGGCACTTAGTTTTTCATCTTTATATGTATCTTTTTGTAATCTTTTACAACCTCCACAATTATCCATTTCAAATTGTAAAAGAATAGGTTTTCTTTGTCCTTGAGCAACTTCCAAAGCTTTATTGTAATCGTGTAACCATTCCATATAATAGGCTCCTTTAATAATTTAATTGTAAATATAACAATTTTTAGATTTAATAAAAACAATTTTTGGAACTATTAAAGTTTATAATTAGTTTATTAATATTCAAGAAAAAAAATATTTTGGAGAATAAAATGTCCTTTGACGATTTAGAAAAAATGAAACAAGAAGAATTAACCGAATGGTTAGAATCATTAGAAAGTGTTATTCAAACAGAGGGTAAAGAAAGAGCAAAAGAATTAATATTAGAGCAGATGTGTTACGCATATGGGCAAGGAGTTGAATTACCTTTTACAGCTAATACCCCTTATGTGAATACTATTCATCATTCTAATCAACCAAAATTTCCGGGTAATCGTGAGCTTGAGCGAAGAATAAAAAGTATTATTCGTTGGAATGCTATGAATATGGTTGTTAGAGCTAATAAATATGATGATGGTATAGGTGGGCACATTTCGAGTTATGCATCTGCAGCAACACTGTATGAAATAGGCTTTAACCATTTTTTCAAAGGCCCTGAGCATCCAGATGGGAGAGATTTCATTTTCTTCCAAGGACATTCCGCACCCGGTATTTATGCTAGGGCTTTTCTCGAAGGAAGATTAACAGAAGAGCAATTAAAAAATTTCCGTCATGAAGTAGCTCATGGAAAAGGCAAAGGCTTATCTTCTTATCCACATCCATGGTTAATGCCAAATTTTTGGGAATTTCCAACAGTATCTATGGGATTAGGTCCTTTAATGGCGATTTATCAAGCAAGATTTATGCGTTATCTTGAAGATAGAGGGCTTAAAACCCCAAATAATTCTAAAATTTGGGCTTTTTTAGGCGATGGTGAAACAGATGAACCTGAAACTCTTGGCGCTATTACTTTAGCAGCAAGAGAGAAATTAGATAATCTTATTTTTGTTATAAATTGTAATTTACAACGTCTCGATGGTCCTGTTCGCGGCAACGGAAATATCGTCCAAGAATTGGAGGCAGCTTTTCGTGGTGCTGGTTGGAATGTTATTAAAGTTGTTTGGGGCAGCGACTGGGATCCAATCTTAGATAAAGATAAATTCCATGGTTTTGTACTTTTTAAAAGATTACAAGAACTCATCGACGGCGAATCACAAAAATATAGCGTAGAAGGCGGCGCTTATTTTAGAAAAAACTTTTGGGAAAAATATCCTGGTTTAGCAGAATTAGTAAAAACTTATACTGATGAACAATTAGGTAAATTAAGACGTGGCGGTCACGACCCAGAAAAAGTTTACGCAGCTTTCAAAGCAGCTACCGAGCATAAAGGTCAACCTACAGTAATTCTTGCAAAAACAATTAAAGGTTATGGACTTGGCGAAAGTGGTGAAGGTAAAAATATTACCCACCAACAAAAAAAACTTAATGAAAATGAACTGAGAGAATTTAGAACTCGTTTCGGCATTCCAATTTCTGATGATGATTTGAATGATATGCCATTTTATAAACCTGCTGATGATAGCCCAGAAATGATCTACCTACATGAAAGAAGAAAAACATTAGGTGGTTATTTACCAAAAAGAGAAGTAAAAGCTGAGCCATTGAAACCTATTGATGAATCCTTATTTGAAGAATTTTATGCTGGTACAAATGGCCATCAAATTTCTACTACTATGGCTTTTGTAAGGCTTTTAACTAAATTACTAAAAGATCCACAAATTGGTAAACTTGTTGTTCCGATTGTACCAGATGAAGCTCGTACTTTTGGTATGGAAGCTCTTTTCAGACAAGTTGGTATTTACTCACACGTTGGACAAAAATACGAACCAGTTGACAAAGACACGTATCTTTACTATAAAGAAGCTAAAGATGGCCAAATCCTTGAAGAAGGTATAACCGAAGCAGGTTCAATGAGTTCGTTTATTGCTGCAGGTACAGCATATGCTAATCATGGCGTAAATACTATACCATTTTTCATTTATTATTCAATGTTTGGTTTCCAAAGAATTGGAGATTTAGCTTGGGCTGCTGCAGATATGCGTGCCAAAGGTTTTATGATTGGCGGTACAGCTGGTAGAACTACTCTCGCTGGCGAAGGTTTGCAACATCAAGATGGTCATAGTCATCTTTTAGCATATCCTATTCCAACATTAAAAACTTATGACCCTGCATTTGCATATGAAATCGCTGTTATCGTCAAGGAAGGTATCAAAAGAATGTATGTTAATCAAGAAGATCTTTACTACTACATCACTGTTATGAATGAAAATTATGAACAACCTGCCATGCCTGTAGGTGTTGAAGAGGGTATTATAAAAGGTATGTATAAATTTAAAAAATCTGAACTTAACAATCCTGATTTAAAGGTTAATTTATTAGGCAGCGGTGCAATCTTAAACGAAGTTATTAAAGCAGCTCAATTTTTAGAAGAAAAATACAATATCCCTGCAGACATTTGGAGTGTTACAAGTTATAAAGAATTGCATCTCGATGCTCTACAAACTGAAAGATATAATTTACTTAACCCAGATAAAGAACAAAAAATACCTTATATTACTGAAATAACTCAAAACGAAAAAGGTATTTACGTAGCTGCATCTGATTATGTCCAAATTTTAGCAGATTCTATTGCTAAATATTTACCTGAAAAATTATTCACATTAGGAACTTTTGGTTTCGGTAGAAGTGATAATAGGCAAAATCTCAGAGATTTCTTCGAAGTAGATTATAAATATATAGTTTTAGCTACGTTATTATCACTTAAAAGGACTAATAAAATCTCTAGCGATATAATTTTACAAGCATACAATGACTTGAATATTGATAGGAATAAACTTAATCCTTTTGTTGATTAATTTTAACCCTCATTAAAAAAAGGTTGCTTGTAATGGCAACCTTTTATTTTTGTAGTTGAATGTACTATTAGAGAGTTATTATATTTGTTCCCCGTTAGGGGGCTATGCTTATACTGTCCGAGCCCAAAATAAAGAAATTTAATTTTTATGGAACTCTTTTTTTGTAGCGCGTACGGGATTCGAACCCGTGATCTCCGCCTTGAGAGGGCGGCGTCCTGAACCACTAGACGAACGCGCCATTAGAATTACAAATATATCTATTTTTTATTTATTATCAAACTTTTTTTAAACATATGCCGCCAAACTTCATTATATAACTCATAGTTCTCATCTAATAACAATGCATTATGCCCATCTTTATGTTTTATTTTTGATATTGTAAAATTATATCTATTATCATTAACGATCTCTTTGTTTCCTAAATAAGTAGTATCTAATATGTTATAACTTTTCATTCCGATTTTATACCAACAATTTTTGATATAATTATAATAATAATCTTTATAATTAACAAATCCGTATATTTGTTTTTGTCTTAAATTTATACTATCCGTTATCCAACTTGCAACTTTTTTTAGTACGATATTAGAATCCACGGGACCACTAACTAAAACAATTCTATCAACTGGGTATTTACCACCAAATAATAATGCCATTCCAGCACCTTGAGAAAAACCAGCTACAGTAATTTTGGAATAATCTATCTCGCCATCATCTTTAAATAAAAAACTAATTTTACTATTTTCATTTTCTTTTAGGAATTCAATTAGCTTTTTAAATCGATTAAGCAAACTATTCGAAGTATCAACCTTTATAGTAGGATGATAATTACCACCTGCAAATATTTCATATCGGAATTTATCAAAAATTCTTTCATCTAATACACTTTGACATTTTTGAAATGTTAACCAATCATTTGGATATCTCAAATCGATAATCATATTTTCGTGATTCAATATAGTCGCCTTGAAAAGCTTAAAACCTCCTGGTTTTCCATACGAGCCTTGAAAAAATAATATTAAATGATTAGGTTGACTATTTTCTCTATACAAAATCTGATGTGGTTCATCCCACATTTTGATATTTGTATCTGTCTTCGATGGTTTAATTAAAATTTCTTTAATCCCAAGAGTATCAACATTAGCATAAAGTTTATGAAATAAAATTAGCCATACCAAAAGGATCTTTATTATTTTCATAATTTCTCACCAATTCATCTATTGCTTTTTCAATATCAATTCTTTCTTTATAAAGTGCATCAAGTTTATCTGATTTTAATTTTAAGCTTAAAACTTTATTTACAACATCTAGCTTACTTAATTCTATGGGATTTATTAGCTCATCACTTACTTTTAACTTTTTAGCCAATATCTTCCCAATTTCATAACGCGTTACAAAATCTTTACCACAGAAATTTAAAATATCGTTCTGAATATCAGCACTAAAGAGTTTTTCAATTATTCTTCCTGCCTCAATTACAGAAAGTGGTGTCCTTACTTGGTCAATATACAAATTTACTTTTTCACCTTCATTAAGAGATATATAATTTTTATGAAAATTTGAATTGATCTCCCCAAAATAACAAAATCCCAAAAGCAAAGCCGTTCTTAATATAACATAGTTCTTTGAAATACTGGCAATCACATTTTCAGCATCAACTTTACTCTTAGCATATTTGGTAGATGGATTTAATTTTGAGTTTTCATCAATTTCATCCAAACTCTCATCATAAACTAAATCTGTTGAAGTAAAAAACAACCTACTTCCAGTTTTATTACATAATTCTGATAAATATTCTGCCGGTCTAACGTTGTATTCGTACAAATTTTCATAATCCATATTTTCGCACAATTCGGGCCTCGATATAGCTGCTGTATGAATTACAATATTTGGTTTAAAATCTATCAATAATTCCTTTAAATTTTTGTAATTTGTAACATCTAATTCAATAAATTTGAATTTTTTTGTTTCAACTTTATGTTTATTATAAGTGGAAATTAAATCGTAATTTTTGTGTAAATTTAATATTAGATTACTACCTAGTAATCCACTACCACCTATTAACAATATTCTCATAATAATCTCGGAATTAGAATGGATAATTTAATTGGTGCACATTGTTTTACTGCTGGCGGTATAGAAACCGCTCTTGAAACTGCAAAAAAATTAAATATAAAGGTAATACAAATTTTTACTAAAAACAATAATCAATGGGAAGCAAAAGATCTTAATATTGAGCTCCATAATTTTTTTAATAAGCATGCTAACAAGGCCTACATTACATATACAGTTGCCCATAGTTCCTATCTTATTAACTTGGGCACACCTAAAGCAGCCCTACTTCAAAAATCTTTAACTGCTTTAAAAAATGAACTAAACCGTTGTCAATTTCTTGGAATTTCTGACCTAGTTTTACATCCCGGCTCATATAAAGATAGTGATTTTAATACCTCAATTTTGCAAATATCCCAAAGTATTGATAAAATTTATGATGAAAATCCAGATTTAACTACAAAAATTCTTTTAGAAAATACCGCCGGACAAGGTTCATCAATTGGCCATACCTTCCATCAACTAAAGCAAATTTTTGATTTAATCCATAACAAAAATAAAATAGGTTTTTGTTTAGATACTGCTCATATGTGGGCAGCAGGATACGATTTTGTTAATAACTATGAAAAAGTTATTGAAGAATTTGACAATTTGTTAGGAATTAGTAACTTAAAGTTAATTCACTTAAATGATAGCAAATCCAAATTCAATTCAAGAGTCGATAGGCACGAACATATAGGGAAAGGTACAATTGGATTAAAAGGATTTGAAAATATATTAAACGATAAACGACTTAAACATATTCCTAAAGTAATTGAAACGCCTAAATCTAAAACTCAAATAGAAGATATAGAAAATTTAAAAATATTATACAGTTTAATCAAAACTTAAAAATATTTTTTCATCAAAATATGGTAAATATAAAGTGTCCAATAATTTTTCTTCTATTTTATAAAAATTTTCAATATTACTGATTGGTGAAATTTGTTTAATTCTACAATTTTCAACCAAAATTTCAACATAATAAGATTTATCATTAACAACAACAGAAGTAATTATTTTCGCTTTGGGCGTTTCGTATAAGTTCCACTCATCTTTGGAATATTTATTTTCAATATAAAATCTAATTTGTTCAAAATTTATATCATCATCCGTTAAAAGATAACCATTAAATTCTCTTAAATATCTTTCTGTAATCTGTAGAATTAAATTTTCAACTTCAATATTTGGATTAAAATCAATTAAATTAGCTACTTTTGCCCTTACCGATTTTGAAGCATATGTTTCTACTTTTACAGGCATAGCCTTTAGTGAATTGGATAATTTTTGCAAATCAGAATTAACAAGCAAAGTTCCGTGTGTTAAAATTACGTTTTTTGTTGTAAATTGAGCATTTCCAGATACTTTGAATTCACCTACAACAATATCATTCCTATCATTAAAAGAAGCATCTATCCCATTATCTCTAAGAACCTGGATAATTTGTTGACTATAAGTTTTGTAGTTGTTAAAATCTTTTAAGTTATAATTTGTAATAAAGGAAAAGTTAATATTCCCCATATCGTGATAAACTGTTCCGCCGCCGGAAAGTCTACGTTTTATTGGAATTTTATTTTGGTAAATATACGGTAAATTAACTTCGGTATAAATACTTTGGTTTTTCCCTAGAACTACACAATCAGAATTTATATACAAAAATAAAATAAAATCACCATCAAAAAAATCTCTCACTAAATACTCTTCTATAGCTAAATTAACTGCAGCATCATTACTTTTGCTAATATAAACTTTCATTAAAAATTGTAACTCAAATTAAATTTAGTAGAATAATTAAAATACCCATAATTATCATACGGTTGAACTTGCAATGACAATTTTATAGCATTATTTTGTATAATTCTTGAATATCCAGCTTCTATAGCACTTAATACGTGATTTATTAATATTCCAACAACAGCTTTAGTAGCATAATTATAATAATCGTTTGCTTTAGCTCTTTCAGTCATATAATATTCAGAAGTAGGCGTTTTTTTTGATTCAAATGTAAAACTATTAACGTCACAATCATCCCAACCTGAAATAAATTGTGTATATTTGCCAATAAGTTCATAATATTGTTGTGTCCCAAATGGTGGTAATTGATGAGAATACCATTTATTCAACTTTAGCTCGAATTGATTCATCAAGCTCCAATTCAATTTACCGTTTACTATTAAATCTCTTTCAGCAGGAATATCTTCATCCTTAATATCTGGATTTATAAATTTAGCATTTTTCAAACTGTATCTTGCGTATTTCAAAGGATCCCAATGCTGATGGGCAAAATTATGATAAAAAGTTGTTTGATCATCTCCTTTTTTGTTGTAATGGTAATTCACATAAATTAAAGTTGCTTCCACAGCAATAAAAGCTGCGGCTTTCCAATACTCTTTATTGTATAATTGACCAGCACCCGGAACTAACAAAGATAACCCAGCGGATGTCATAACTTGTTTTTTCTTCTCACTCCCAACTTGACTTTTTGAAAACATATAAGAATCGTAACTTAAATTACCAGTAAGATTTTGTCCATATAAAGTTGTTAACAAAAAAATTGTGAGTATTATTTTTTTTAGCATTACCACCCCAAATTAAAAAGCAAAATCAAACAAAACACCAAAATATAATTGTATTTCTTTACCGTAATTTACATAAGTTTTTGTAGTTTCGATATATTTATTATATCGATCCAATCCATAAGCAGCGTTAACAAAAACTGCGGTTGGAAACATATAATATGAATTAAACTTAAATCTTATTTCACCACCAACACCTTTTACAAACTTATTTAATGTTTCTTTTGTAGTAACACCATTCCAAGCATAACCATAATCAAAATAAACACTACCAAATATTTTATCCAAATATAAAATATACAAACTTTGATCAATATTTTTCAAAATTGGAAATCTATAGAAAATATTCATCGAAGCAATATTATTTCCACTTATTGAATAAAAAGGATACGATTTCAGCCCAATTAATCCACCTAAATAGAAATCATAAAAATCGGGCACTCGTTCATTTAATATTGTCCCTAATCTCAAATTTATTCCTGCTGTATGCGAATTATATAATCTTTTAGAATATAATATATTAGTTTCAATTCTGTGGAAATTATAGTTTTTATATACATATTTTAGTTCATTCTTATCATTAACTTCATACTGCGGATTTAATTTACTATTTTCAAAATCATATTTCAACATCATTCTAATATTTTCTGGTGAGATATCTCCATCAATATAATGGTTTTCTAAATTAAATTCATATTTTATTTGATAATTATTCCCTTCGTAATATGCTTCTCGTAATCCTAAAATAGGTGTATTATCAATAGGATTTATAAAACTATGTATATTACTAAAATATTTGCTAATAGCATATCTGAACTCTAAATAATCTGCAGGAGAAAAAACATAGTGTTTTAACCTAAAATCAACTTCCCATAAATCAAAATTTATTTTCACCTTCGTTTGATAATCATACGAACCATCATCTCTTTTACTTAAATAAACATCAGTTTTTGCAGTTCTAGAAATATTATAAAACTCAACTCCTAAAATTGGCTTTAATCCAAGCGAATAGAAAATTGGTAATCTATTTTTTATTTCAAAATTTAAAATAATATCTCTATCTAAATTATAATTTGACGTTATTCCGGCAAATAATTGATATCTATCCAAAATATCAGAAGTTACAAAATAAAAACCGGGCTTTATCCTTTCAGCAAAATTATTGGTAATTGAATAATTATCAACTCTTAAAACAGGGAAAAAGCTATAGGTTGAATATAGCCCTTTCATCGGTGAAGCTTTATAATTAGTTTTTTTCGTATCATCAAAGTTTTTTAAATAATCTAAGTTGAAATTGACCAAATCACCTTTTGGTTTATCTTCACCTAAAGGTGGATTATCAACTTTTATGTAACTTTTTGTTGTATCAACTTTTTGTTCATCTTTTGTCAAATAAAATATTTTATATCCAGTTGATGTATATCCTGCATAAACAATATTCCCATCTTTATCAATATTTGGATAAAATGCTCCTCCAACAACATTTGATAATTGTTTTGTCTCACCATTTTTTAAATTGTATAAATAAATATTAAAAATTCCGGTTTTATCTGAAACGTATAATATTGTAGAATCATTCACTGGCACAGGATTTCTTTCATCAAACTTAGTTTTAATCAGTGGATTTATCGAATTTGTTTCAAAATCATAAACATAAATGTCTCTTTCCTGTTCAAAAGAATAATCAAAATATATTTTTTTGTCATCTTTTGAAAATCGTGGATTGTAAACTTGTTGCCCAAACTTAAAATTAGTTAGAATACGATAATTCTTACTATCAACATCTATAATTCCTAAATTTGAACTTCCATCTTTTTGAGTTACAAAAACAATTTTCTTATTATCATTAGAAATATTTGGATGATAAGCTCTCAACGCATTTGTTAATCTTGTTTCTTTATTAGTTTTCAAATTGTAAAGATAGATATCATTAATATTTAAAAAGTCTTTATTATTATCATCTAATTTACTGTAAACCAATATACTATCGTTATTAGTAATTGAAAGATTTGAACGTAAACCTTCTTTAATTATTTTATAGTTTTTTGTTTTTAAATCAAATTCGTATAAATCTCCCTTAAAATAATCTTTCCCTTTATTTGAAATAAAATAAATTTTATCATTCTTTTTGTTGAATATAGGATAGAAATTTCCGAAACCTTCATTAAAAATTAACTTTCCTTCAACTCTATTTTCTAAAACTTTTGAAATTCTTTTTTGATAATCATTTATTAAAAAAGTTTTCCATTCATTATACAATTCTTGTCCTGTTTTTCCAATAGCATCATAAATAGCTTCGGAAACAGTATAATTAGAGAATTTACTTAAATTAACAGTTATTTCCTTTAATTTATTTTCACCATATTTTTGTGAAATATATCTTGTCAAAGCAAAACCAGAGTTATAAACACTCTCATTCCCTAAACTTGTTTTCCCAAACGATCCCATTTGTGAAAACGTTAACATATTCCCATCCAACGCATAACATCTTAAAATCATATCTCTATGAGTATCCCAAAAGTCATATTCTAATTCTTTTCTTTGATACTGTGCAGTACCTTCTGCCAACCAATTAGGTAAACTTATGCTGGATATAGGATAGGAAACAACGCCATTTGGGAATTCGTATAAGATATCCGGCCTTTTTTTTGCGCCATAATTCATATATTGGAAATATACAACAGGCATCTTTCTGCTAAATTTCAAAGTCGATTGAACTTGCACCATATGAGTGAATTCGTGAGTAATTACATTTCTTAACCAATTATGAGTGCCGCGCAGATCGAAATCCAATGCTGTTGCCCATATTTCTATTTTGTTATCAAAAAAATAAGTAGCACCGTTTGCATATTCATCGTAATCTTTAATAATATAATTTGTAGGCTCTGGTTCATAATCGTATAATGAAGTGATTGGTCCCCATATTTCATCGTGAATTTTTGCTACAAGGTGAGCAGTAAATTCTGCCCCTTTATGGAAATGCACAAAACAATGTTTTCCCTTTATTGTATACCATTCCAATTCAGGATGAAATGAAAACTCCTGCGCATAAACTTTTACTATAAACAAAACTAAAAACAAAATATATTTCTTCATTGGATTTTCTTTTTATTTAACTATTGCAATTTTAATTATATTTGTTGACTTTTTACCCGAAACATTGCTAACAGCTTCAACGCTAGCGTAATAAATACCAGATCCTAAATTATTCAATTCAACTTTTACTTCACCTTCAACATTTTCATAAGATTTTCCAAAAATTTCTTTTACTATCATTCCTGATAAATCAATAATCTTTATTTTTATATCAGAATCTTCAGATGTTAAATAACGAATGTATGTTGTACCATCATATACTGGATTTGGCCAATTATAACAATATTTTTTAGGAAAAAACTCCTTTGTTTCAAATTTATTATTAGTAATCTTAAATATTGCTGTATTTGAAGAATTAGCTAAATCACCTTGCCATATTATTTGATAATTAGATAAATTCTCTATATTGTATTGCTTGAAAATATTATCTTTCAAGACAAACAACTTAGAATTTTCATTTAAATAAAAATCTCTTATTGTATCACCAACCGTAATTACAATATAATCTCTTTGCAAATTTTTGGTATCTTTTATAACTATTTTATTATCAACTGAATAAATAAAATCAGTATAACCATCATTATTAAAGTCAAAAGTTATTATTTTTTTACAAACTGGACTTACATAACTAATTAATGGAAAATTAGTTGTTACTGTTCCATTATATTTTTTAGCAAGTATTTCTTTCCCATTAAAATAAATTAGTGAAGCATTACCAGTTTTATCAAAATCACCAAAAGCAATATTGCTGTTGGGAATTTGTAAATTGGAATTTTTAAGACTCAATTGATTATTCCCAACTGTTACTATATCTTCACTATTATAAATAATCTTATCGATTTTAGTCCCTTGCACTACTTTAACGGAATTTTTGTAAACTTCATCATTTGAATTTAATGTAAAAATATCATTACCAGAAACAATAACTTGCTTAATGGGATAATTAGATATTTTTAAATTATCAATTGAATTGCTTGTGTGATTATATTTTAATACTGAACCGTCCGCAAGTCCAGAATAAATAATTGGATTATTATTTTCATAATTTATAGTAACAGATGATGTTACAACTTCTGTATGCGGTATTATTTTAATCAAATTCAAATTGAAATCATAAATTCTTAAATTTGGTAATACTATTATATCTTTTCCAACTGCTGGCAAAAAATTTTCAAATTTTGTTACTAGCAATTTATCGCCATTTTTATAACAATAAATTGAATCTTTATCATATACTAGAGCTAAAGAATCATTAGCAAAATGAATTTTATAATCTTTCTTAGATGATGTTAAGCTAAATTCTTTCAATAATTTAACGGAATTTTTAAGTTGGATATTAAAACTCATAGATGAATCTGACGCTGAAAAATTTGAAATTTCTATATATGTTGGAATATTATCTTTAGTTTTAGTTGATGGTTTTGAGTCATTATTAAAAATATTTTTGTATAATTTGGCCTTATTACCATTAAACCATAAATCATATTCTTCGCCATCGCCGACAGATGTACCAAAAGGTGTTTCGTAAGAATAACCTATATCATAAACTCCATCTGCTTCTACAAGATAAATACCTCTATTATTTATATCGGCATTAATTTCATTGTTAGCAGATTTTTCACGAATAACTTTTTCATCAATATACCAAATTGCAATTCCACTAGCTGGTAAAGCCCAGTCTAATTCATCGATATCGGTTATTACACCTTTTAATTTTTTCACATCATATGAATAAAAACCTTTATCATCTTTCTCAAAATTTAAATTCTGATATTGATTATTAAAATAAGTAGTAATTTTTATTTTATCCTTTTTTGCATCACGATTTCTATTTTCAATTAAAAAATACTCATCATCTGAAATTTTAACTTTCAAAATTGTAGTATCACCAAATGAATAGCAATTTCTTGTTTTTAAATTAACTTTTTTAATTTTACCATCATTTAAATTTATTTCATAAAAGCCTGGATAATTTAGCCCTAAAATTTCATACAATTTTAATTTTTCCCAAGCTGATGGCTCTGGCAAAAAAGCCCCTCCATACGTAAAAATTGATTGACCATCCATTAAGCCAAATCTACCTATAGCTGTTGTACCAGTTTTAGTATTAAATAAATCTGGTAACCCTAAATGACTAGCAATTGATGACACAATTAAACCATTTATTGACAAATTCAGTAAAGTAATGGCACCAAAATTGTCTATCTCTCTATTATCAGTTGAAGGACAAATTATTGTGTTAAATAATCCTTGTTTATTTTTTGGGAAATATTTGCTTCCAATTGAATTTGAAATTATTTTATTAGAAAGATAAACTGATGGTAAATCTCTTGAATAACCTAAACTACCGGGAACTTCAACATCTCTACCAACGCCAGCGTGAAAAATCAAAAAAATATCGTAATCGTTGAAATTGACATTATATTTGTTTTTTACCTTTGCCCATATTTCAGATGAAAGATCAACCATTAAAGAAAAATCATTTGATTTTACCGCAGGACTATATTCCCGCATTTTTTTATCAGCTGTAATGATATCATTCAATAAATTTACATCTATACTCAGCTGATTATTTGTTATTTTCTGATAATAATTTTTTGCAAATAACAAATGGTTGTAAAAATAATTATAATCAAAAGGCAAAGGATCAATTATGTTTGTGCTATCTTTATATTTTTTATATATTGATCCGAATTTACCTGTTCCAGTTGTAGCTTCATCATTATCTTCCTGAAAATCAACCATTACAGCCAACATTTTAATGACTTTTTGTTGCTGAGCAAATAAATTTGCACTCAAAATTATTAAAACTGATATTATTATTTTTAAAGTTTTCATATTATACTAAAAAAGTTCGTCAAATTTATAATTTAAACCAAGACCAACAAAACCAACCCCGTGGCCAAATTCACCACCGATAATTTTATAATTCATATCTAAGTATATTGAAAGCGGAAGGTCTAATAAATCATTTAAATTATAAAAGAAAACTATACCAGGATTAAAAAATGTCGTATTTATATTTTTACTTTTCTTAATATTAGAAGTTACAAAACCTGTTCTAATAGATTGATAATCATTTTTTACCCTTACCATTCCAATTCCTAAATATGGTCTAATCACTTCATTCAAATTCTTAGAAATAGAATAACCTATTTCAATTCCATAATATGATGAAGAATAATTGTAAGTTGAATCTAAATATACTTTTTTACCACCATTTCCATCATCGGAATATTTATGTTCGGTATTTTTTCTACCTGTATGCATTCCATAAAAAACACCTAAATACAAGTCCCACGTATCTTCAATATAATTCCCACCAAACTTAAAATTAAAACCATACATAAAAGCATTGTTCGCACCAATAACATAACCAGCAGATAAAGTTGTTTTGTTTTTTAATCCATCATAATTAGGCACAAAAAAAGAAGAATCTTCGACAACTTGGGATGTATCTTGAGTTAAGACTTCATCATTATTATCTGTTGTATCTACAATATTATTTGTTTCTTGTGAAAAAAGAAAATTTGTAATTACAAAAACTGCGATAAAAAGTTTCTTTATCATAATTTTACTCTCATCTTTAATTATTAAATACCTTTAGGGAAACCTTTTGTTGCAACATTAATAGCATCCCAATCAATACTAATTGTAAACCTCAAAGTTCCGTTCAAAGGATGATTATCCATATTATTAAATGCTGAAGTTGTTATATAGCTAAAATCAACTTTATACATATCAAATTTAACACCACCACCAAAAGTTAAAAATTTACGAGCACCAAACAATGGATCTTCATAAAAATAACCACCTCTTAATGCAAAAGCAAATTCTCCTGGTATTTGATAATTATATTCTAAACCTAATCCAAAATTAAATTCTCTAAACTCTTTAGAAACGGAATAATCTCCCCAAGATGTAAATATTGCTTTATAAAATTCATCTTGAGTTTTTGAAGTATCTTTTTTTGCATTAACCAATAATTTATTCACATCCGCAACAGCCGTTAATGAATTATATTCATCCTTATAAAGTTGTAAGGCAACACCTAATCTTAAGTTTGTTGGTATTGGATCGGCTTGGTCTTTATCAATATAATAAATTTTTGGACCGATATTACTTAAATTCAAACCAACACTCACTTTTTGACTTAAATCCAAATTGTCAAAAACTAGTTCCTGTGGTCTCCAAATTACCCCTAAATCAACAGATGCAGATGTTGAAACTCCTTTACCTTTTTCCTGTGCTGTAGGAGATTCAGATAGTTGGCTTCTAATTATTCTAAAATTAAATCCCAGTCCCCAATCTTGATCAATTTTTGTTGAATACCCCAATGTTAGTGCTCCATCGTAAGACCTAAATGTACCTAAAACATCTCCTCTATCGTTTGTTCTAACAAATTCACCATAATTCATAAATGTAATTGATGTAGTAAAACTTCCATCTATATCTTCAATATATGTTCTATATGCTAAATAGTCATAATAAAGATCAAGATTAAATTGAGGTAACCATTTACTGTGTGTTAAACTTACTTCACTACCAGTTAAAAAGGCTATGCCAGCAGGATTCCAGTAAATTGATGATACATTATCACTTAATGCTGACCCTGCATCCCCCATAGCACCAAATTTTGAATCAGGCGAAATTAAAAGAAATGGTACAGCAGTATTTCCCTGAGAATATAAATTAAAAGCTGGAAATATCAACATAATAAAAACGATTGCTAAAAACTTTCTGAATTTCAAGGATCCCTCCTGAAGTAGTTTTATTTAATTATTGCCAATTTACCGATTTTTTCAACTGTTAAATTACGAATAATATCTTTTAATTTTATTTTATAAAAGTAAATTCCATTACCAATATTATTCATTTCCTCATCTTTACCATCCCAAAATATTTTAATATATCTATCCGAAATTCCATTTTCATTTATAGTTTTAATTAACCTTCCTGAAACCGAATAAATTTTAATTTCAACATTTACTAATGATTGGATATTGTGCTCAAATATAAAATAAGTATAATTTGAAAATGGATTAGGATAGTTATATACCTCACTGATATACGAATTATTTTCATCAACAACCGTAAAGTAAGTCTCTTCTTCACTATAATTATTATAAATATCCCAAGCTTTAATTTTTAATTTATTTTTGCCTTTTTTCAAATTGGATAATGTATATTCAATAATTCCGCTCTTCCCATTACTATTAATATCACTAACAAAGTATTGTGATAAATCTATTGCATTTTTCTCATCATCGTTAAAAATAGCTTCCAATTTATGCCCTAAACCAAGCCCTGTTGTGTTAATTCCGTTTTCGTCACTTAATTTTACAAGTAATTTTGCATTAGTATTTACTAATTTAACATTTTTATTGTTAACATTATCAAAAAATATTTCTATATTAGGTCCTTTTTTATCATCTACAACTACGCTTGTATCAATTCCATTAACTATAACTTTATCATAATATCCAATACCATCAATATTTTCATTTTCATTATAATAATAGACTAAAATTTTCCCTTGTTTCCCACTATACGAAATATCTTTTGGTATTATAAACCCATCTTGTATTTTGAAATTATTTATTGATACTTTCCCTCTATATATCAAGCCACCTTTATCTTTTATATATGAATTTAGTGGTTTTACATATTCCAATTTGTAAGAATCATAAAAATCAATTGTAGCGACACCATCATTTGTTGTATATGTAGTAGCATTAATTTTTACTTTTTGTAAAGCTTTTAATTGAATGTTTTGGTTAGTACTAATTCCATTTATCGAATCTATTTTTAAATAATACCTCGGCACTTGCAAAACTAGTGTTGGATCGCCAAAGTAAATTAATTTTTGAGTAGCAAAGCCTGTTTTAATCTGCTTAAGTTTATAAACAGCCAAACCTGTTGCTCTATTAAAATCTGCATATCCTTTAATCGAGTCATTTTTGTTAAATTTAAACAATGAATCGAATAAATAATACAAAATAGTTGCATTATCTGTTCCAAATACCGGTCTATTAAAAGCAAAACCGGAAACCATACCGTTATTCTCTCTCAAAAGCATTTTTTCGGCAGCTGATTGTTTCTCCATCAAATCAAAATATCCAAAATCGCAAGTAGCCGCACAAAGGAAAAATAATTTATCATTATTAAATTTTGGTAAAGAAATCTCAACATCAAATATTTGTTCATCTGCCCATAAATCTGGACTACCGTGACCAATATAATTTAGGATTAATGTTCCATTATTAACCGCATCAATAATAGCCTGGTTTACTGCTGGCCTTCTTCTGCCCAATGATGTATTTTCAAATGGATATCTAATTGAATATAACTTATTTATATTAAATATTGGCGGTAATATTTTTTCTGCTATATTATCAGATTGATATGTAAATTCAAATTCAGAACCACCATCATCAGGATTACCAGGCCTATAATGATCATCTGCAACCAACGTAATAGTATTTTTCCATTGCCCAGGGATAATTTTTTTGTCATATTGGATTATTTTATCAACAAAATTTTTTGCTTCACTTTCTGTTCTACAAGGGACTCGACCTGGTATAATATCAATACGCATTGAATTTATTTTATCATCACCTACTACATTACAAAAATAATCATCTGTTGCCCAAGAATTTATAATATCCAATGAATATTCTGTTTGATATGTAGGAACAAAATTATTCCCTTTATTTTCAATATTTCTATAATCATATGTACAATCGCCAAAGAATAATACATATTCCGGCTTTATACTACAATTTTCATAGGACCATTTTAAATAATTACGAATTGCCGTTGGATCGTTACTTCCAAGAGAAAATTCATTTAAAATATCTTCTATATCAACAACCTTAGTAGAAATTGGGAAACGGCTCTCATTTTGTTTAAATTCTTTTAATCTTTCTGCTTGTTGCTTAAAATTTTTATGAGTTATAATTATATATTTTGCTCCAATTAAATCAGACTTTAAATCATTAAATGTTATTGTTTCGCCTTTTGGAACATTCAAAAATTTATCTGTTGTTAAGCACAATATTTTTTTTACTTTTTTGGTAATATTTTCAACAGTAAAAATTACTTCGCCACCGCTTATCATTAAAGGAATAATTTCTTTAACATTATAAATATCTGTAATATCAAATAATTTAATTAAGCTATTTGAAAAATTAGTTAAATGGTATAATAAAAATCCCGTTGTATCTTTTGTAAAAACGAATAATTTATCATTATCAACGTTTAAGCTGCGAGTGTATTCTATATCAACATAATTTAAATATCCTCTAACAGAATTTTTGCCTGGGAGTAATTTAATTTGTAGATTGTTATTAACTTTTGTATTTAAGCCTATATTACCACTAAAATTTAATGTATATGGAGCACCATAGTAATAATCTTGCACAACGCCATATAAAAACGTAGATTCTCCAAATAAATTATCATTCCACATTATTCTCATTTTTTCGTAATTAGAAATTTCCAAACTATTTACAAAGTTAACTTTTAAATTCAAGTTTGTATTCGCAATGATCCCGCTCGTATTTATTGAATATATTTTATTTGTAGTTAAATCATTAAATTCGTCACCATAAAATTCTCTCCCAGTACTTGCAAGATTGTATTTATCTTCTTCTATAAAGGTATAAGCTTTTGTATTTTCTACATTTAACACATTACTATTATTAACAGATTGAATTTTACTAATTCTTTTGCCAAAATTTCCGCCATAAGTAATTATATAATATGTTTCATTAGCGTAATAATTTCTATTTCTAGCAACATTTCCCATTGTATCTGGTTGCCAAAAATTAACACCTCTGCCATAAAACAATATATAATCGTTATCGTCAAATTTACCATCTTCTTCACCTACAACATATAAAGGAATTTCTATCGGTTCATAAGGTGTATTAGTTAAATTCTCCGATAAAGAAGAACCACCATATGTGTAAATTTTAATTGTTCTTGGATCTACTTTACTTTTTTCAATACCAAAATCTGCTAATTTATCGGCAGTAATTTTATAAATCCCTTCTTCCGTTAACTTAAATCGATAATATTTATTATTTGCAAATATTGATATCGAATTTTTCTTTAATCTTATATCTTTAATTCGCATTCTCTTCGATTGGTCATAATTCAAAACCAAACTTTTTATTAATTCATCATCATACGAATCGTCATTTGTTAAAACATTTGGGAAATAATAATTAACCAAAATTTGTTTTACAATAATAGTTCTATCATTAAGAGAGTCGTAAAAGATAGGATTAAAATTATAAGTTGCAATATAATTATCGCGAACTCTATCGATATTTAAATATTCAATAATATTTTTTTCTGAATTTACAGCAATATTTTTATTAAAATACTTTAAACGACCCGCTACAAATTCTTTTTTTAATTCAACTATTTGATATAAAGGCCTATTAACAGAAGGTGTAGCTATTGAATAAGTTGTATAAAGTTTTATAGAATTGCCATTAGATTCTGATAAATAGTAACCATTAAAACTAATATTTTTTAAGCTATCTAATGAATATTTTACAAAGAAATTAATTTTTAGGCCATTGTTTTCTTGGATTACAATAGGGCTTTTAGCAAAAAGGTATAAGTTGATAAAAACTAATATTTTTAGGAATTTGTGCATCGATACTTACTTATTTAATATGGTACTGGATACTCTCTAAAACCTCCAGTTTTTTTTTACAAAATAATATTTTTTTTTAATTTTTGCAACTTAAATTAATTATTATAGCCTCCATTAACTAAATCTTTATGTTAATATTTGATTATCAAGGTATCACTCTTAAATATTGATAAAGTAAAATACATCATAATAAGATAATATTAAAAATATTCCATTTAACTCAGACAGTATAAGCTTAAGCCCCTTGCAGCTTGAGCCAAGCTACAAGGGCAGCGGGCCGGAACGGCCCGCTAAAAATCTTTTCTTTGACACCTAACAAAGTGTAGTGCTTTGAGCCTTTATACTCATATCTTTCCAAAATACCTGGCAATCCGTAAAGTGCTTGATAAAAATTAAGCTTCTAACGAAGCTAATATGTAATTTTGCAAATTTTTACAATTGATTCGTTTTTTTATCATAAAATTGCTTTTACAATTATATCATAAAAACAAATATATTGTATTTACAAATATATTATTGAAAATTACTAATATATCGTATCTAAAATTATATTGTAAATACAAATATATTTTTCAAAAATGCAATTATATCGTATTTATGAATATATTATAAGACTTTAAAACTTGCCGGTAAATTATAAAAAATATTTTATAAATTTTTATTCTTGATGAAAAATATAAATGTTATAAGTGGTTGGTAATGTAGTGGTTAATACGCTTAAATGGAATATTATTTTTTGGGCGTATGCCCGCCGGTGCGCCGCACGGGCTTTATGCTTACACCGTCTGAGCAATAAAATATATAGAAATTAGTTTTTATCCTCTTATCTCTCTATATTAACAAATAAAAAAAAGCTGCCCCAAATGAGCAGCCTTTCATAATAGAATAAGGATTAGAATTCAATTTTCTTTTTAATTTTGAGTGAGTAATCTAACACTATAGCACTTGCTACGAAAATTGATGAATAGGTACCTGTAATAATACCGATAAAAAGTGTGAAAGCAAAAGCTCTTAGCACTTCACCACCAAATAGTAGAAGAACTATAATACTTATCAATGTAGTACCACCTGTTAAAATAGTACGTGACATTGTTTTATTAATAGCATCATTTATGTGTTTGTAAAGATTATCGATATTTTTGTAAATTTTTAATTGTTCTCTAATTCTATCAAACACAATAACGGTATCGTTAACAGAATAACCAATTAATGTTAAGAATGCTGCCAAAACTGTAAGTGAAATTTCAAGATTAAGCCCAGGGATAACACCATAAAGTAATGAATATACTGCAAGCGTTATAAGAACGTCGTGGAAAAGAGCAATTACAGCGCCTAAAGCAAAGATAAATTTGAATCGAAATGCTAAATAAATTAGAATACCTAAAATAGATAATGCAACAGCAATAATAGCAGTTGTTTTTAATTCATCACCAACTTTTGGACCCACTTTATCAACTTTTATAACTTCAAAATCATTATTTGGGAATAAATTTTTTAGTTTCATTTTTATATAATCAGCAAGACTTAATCTAACTGAAACCAATGTTTCATTGTTTTCTTCTAATACTCTACCAGCTTGCGCACCATTATCCAAAAGTATTTGTACTACTTTTTGTGCTGTATCAGCATTAGAAAAACTATAAATATATTCATCTTGGTTACTTTTCACTAAATTATATTTTATATTACTATTTAGTGTTTTAAACATATTTTCGGTATAACTTTTCAATTCTTCTACTTGTTTTTGAGTGATATTTTGTACATCAGTACGGATCAAAATACCATTTGTACCAAAAGTTTTAATTTCCGGATTACCAATTCCAATTTGATTTGCTTTGGCTCTCATTTCGTTTAGTGATACAGGTTTTTCAAAGTTTAATACTACTTCTAAACCACCTTTGAAATCTATACCAAAATGCATCCCTCTTATTGCCATACTAATAAACCCTAGTACTATAATCACAGAGGATAAGATATAAAACATCTTCCTTCTGCTCATAAAATCTACATTTAAGTTATGAAAAATTCTCATAATATTTATTCTCCTAAAACTAATTAACCAATACTAATTTGATTTGTTTTATCAGTTGACCAATCTATTAAAACTCTACTAATTACCAAAGCTCCAAATAAAGTTGTAAATATACCAATCATAAGTGTTAAAGCAAAGCCTTTAACCGGACCTGTCCCAAATTGGTACAATATAAAACCAGTAATTAAAGTAGTAATATTAGAGTCTACAATAGCAGATAAAGAATTATCGAAACCGCTTTTTATAGCAGCTTTAACAGTTTTACCTACAGATAATTCTTCTCTAATTCTTTCATATATAAGTACATTAGCATCAACTGCCATACCCATTGTTAATACCAGACCTGCTATACCAGGCAATGTTAGAGTTGCGCTAAATCCTGCTAAAATTCCTAAGATATAAAGCACTATTAAAACTAAAGCTACATCTGCAATTGCACCGGATTTTTGATAATAAATAACCATAAATATTGCAACCAATATATATCCTAATAAAGCAGAAATAAAACCGGCTGAAATAGAATCTTGTCCTAATGATGGACCAACTGTTCTTTCTTCAACTATATCAATAGGTGCAGGTAGTGCACCAGCTTTTAAGATAATTTCAAGAATTTTAGCTTCTTCAAGGCTACCCGAGCCTGTAATTTGTGAGTTACCACTAGGTATTTTACTTTGAATTACTGGTGCAGAATAAACAACTCCATCAAGAACAATTGCACATCTTTTCTTTATATTTGCACCTGTTATTCTTGCCCATTCAACAGCACCTTGGCTATTCATTTGCATAGTTACAATTGGTGAATTTGTAGTTGGATCAATATTAGCTTGTGCATTAGTAATAACTTCACCGGTTAATTCTGGTTTAGCATTCAATAAATATAATGTATAATATTTTTTCCCATCTTTTGCAATTTCAGGTTTAGCACTAAATACAAATTCAACATTTGAAGGAATTACACTTCTAACATCAGCTCTTTTTAATAATTGCTCAACTTTTGGAACCATCTTTTCTTCAACAAATCCATCAGCTGTATATGGATTAATTTGCATATATTTGAATAATGGATTTTCGTTTAAAAATTCTTCTTGTGTTTGTTTCTTATCTTTTTTAACAGAATCTTCTTTTTTATTATCTGCTAAATCAGTTTTTACTACTTGCGTTGAGTCTTTTAAAGAATCAACTTTCATTTTGCCAGAAAGTACTTTATTTATATTTTCAATAACTTTTGCAGCATATTCTGGATCTTTAACAAGTCTAAACTCTAATTGAGCTCTACCTTGTAATAATTGTCTTGCTTCTTCTTGTTTAGAAACACCAGGTAACTCAACAATAATTCTTCTTGTACCTTGTTTTTGAATAGAAGGTTCTGAAACACCATATTGGTCAATTCTATTTCGAATAATTTCCATTGCTCTGTTAATAGCATCTTCAGATTGTTTTCTCAAATCATCAGCAATTTTATCTTCATCTTCACGGACTGAACCAAAATATTTACTTAATCTAATTCCTCTTTCTTTGAATTTTTCAATCATAATATCAACAAAGGGTTTATCAGATGTTTTTGCTTCCTTTTCAGCTTCTTTTAAAATTTGATAAAAAGTTCCGTCAGCTTTTTTATCAGCAATTTTTTCAAACATTTTGGCGGTGTTAACTTCAAGTGCTAAATACATACCTCCTTGCAAATCCAAGCCTAATTTTATTCTTTTTGCTCTTGTTTCTGCTATCGATGGATCCGAGTTTCTGATACTATCTTCCATCTGATAAAGATATTTATCTAATTCGTTTTTCTTAATTGATGGATTTTCTTTAAGCTTTTTAGCTTTTAAAACTTCAAGCTTTTGTTTAATTTCTTTTGTATTCTGATAATCCTTATAGGTTGGATATAAAAGATAAATACTTAGAATTGTGAACAAAGCAATTAGAAATAATCTGAAGCTATACTTCCTCATATTACTTACCTATTAAAGTTGATAAATTTTGATTTTAAACTTTTAATTTAAATAAATTATATTTGTTTAACAAATAGTTTTACTTAATTAATAACTTTCGTTTTCATTTGGGAAATCGGATTTTTTAATATCAGCAACGTATTGCTTGATTGCGTTATCTATTTCTTTAGCAAGGTTTAAATATTTTCGAACAAATCTTGGTTTAAAATCTTCGTTGAGCCCTAACATATCGTGAAGTACTAAAATCTGTCCATCACAATATGGACCAGCACCAATACCAATTGTAGGGATTGATATTTTTTCTGAAATTGTTTTGGCTAATTTTGCTGGTATTTTTTCTAAAACAATTGCAAATGCACCTGCTTGTTCAACTGCAATAGCATCTTGAATTATTTGATCAGCTTCTTTATCATCAACTCCACGAGCTTTATAACTTCCATATTGGTGAATACTTTGTGGCATAAGTCCAACATGTCCCATTACAGGAATTCCATTTCTTGTAATTTTATAAATTGTTTCAGCAATATATTCGCCACCTTCAACCTTAACGCCGCCTGCATTGGTTTCTTTCATAATTCTACCTGCATTTTTAAAGGCATCATCTGGATTAGTTTGATAACTCATAAAAGGCATATCACATATTACCATTGATCTTGTGATCCCACGCATAACAGCTTTAGTGTGATAAATCATTTCTTCAATTGTTACAGGTAAAGTTGTTTCATTCCCTTGAAATACATTACCTAATGAATCCCCTACTAAAATTAAATCGATACCAGCTTTATCAACTAATTTTGCAAATAGATAATCATAAGCAGTCAAAGCCGCTATCTTAATCTTTTTTTCTTTCATTACTTTAAGCGACTTTGTAGTAACTCTTCTAAAATCGGATGTATTAGTACTCATTTTATACTCTATTTGGTGGTATTATGCCTCTTTTACTATTTTCAACAAATAATATTATATCTTCAACGAGTTTATTATTTTTATATTTAAATTTTAATTCATTAAGTGCATGTGAAACATTCATTCCAGAATAATATAAGATTTTATAAGCGTCTTTAATTAAAGTAATATCATCATTACTAAAACCTCTTCTCATCAAGCCGACTTTATTTAACCCCATATATTTCAAAGGATCATCAGCGGCCATACAATAAGGAGGAACATCTTTTGCAACTTTACTGCCACCTCTTACCATAGCAAAAGAGCCAACTTTGTTAAATTGATGAACTACTGCAGCACCGCCCATTGTCGTATTTTTCCCAATTTCAACATGCCCCGCTAATTGCACAGCATTTGCCAAAATAGTACCATCCCCGACAATACAATCATGAGCAACGTGTACATAAGCCATTAATAAACAATTTGCCCCTATTTTCGTAATACCATTTTCCCCTGTACCACGATGCAAAGTAACAAACTCATGAACTGTAGTATTATCACCAATTTCCAAATAACTTTTTTCATTGTTGTATTTCAAATCTTGTGGTCTATGTGAAACTGAAGCTGATTGATAAATTTTTACATTATTCCCAATTCTAGCGCCATTATAAATACATACTTGTGGGCCTATATAACAATTATCACCAATAATTACATCATCTTCAATATATACAAAAGGTCCGATGACTGTTCCATCACCAATTTTAGCTTTATCACTAACAATTGCTGTTTTATGAAATTCTATCATTTACCACTCCTTTATGATGCAATTTCTTTGGATTTTTCCATAACAGCAGCCATAAATTCGGCTTCACATACCAATTTATTATCAACAAACGCCTTAGCTTTCATACTAACAAAGTTTCTCTTTTTACCAGTAAGTTCACATTCCATGACTAATTGATCGCCAGGTCCAACCTGTTTTCTAAATTTTGCATTATTTATTTGTGTAAAATAGACTAAATAATCTGATGGATTTTGCATAGAATTTAATAATAATATACCACCAGTTTGAGCCATTGCTTCAATTATTAGTACCCCAGGCATAACAGGTTTTTCAGGAAAATGCCCTTGGAAAAATGGCTCATTTATTGTTACATTTTTAACACCAACAACTTTTTTATCAAAATCCAATTCTATAATTTTATCTACAAGCAAAAATGGATATCTATGTGGTAGAATCTTTTTAATAGCATTAATATCAAAAATAACTCCTTCAGTTTTAACATACTGATATTTTTTGATGAGTTTTTTTTGCATATATAATTTTCTGACCATTTTAGCAAATTCAACATTTGCACGATGACCCGGTCTAGCAGCTAAAATCTGAGCCTTCATAGGAGCACCAATCAAAGCAAAATCGCCTATCATATCTAAAAGTTTATGACGAACAGGCTCATTCTTATATCTAAGTTCTTTACCATTCAAAAGGCTATTTGATCCTACATAATATTTACCCTCAAATCCCGTTTTTTTAGCCAAATCTTCCAATTCTTTTTCACTAAGTTCACGATCTACAATAACTAAAGCATTATCTATTTGTCCACCTTTTATTAAACCTGCATTAACCAAGCCTTCCACTTCACTTAAAAAACAAAATGTTCGTGCTTTCGAAAACTCTTCAACAAATTCTTTTTCAAGACTAAATAAACCAGTGTGTTGGCTCCCTAAGACTGGATTTTGATAATCTACCATAACAGTTATACGATAATCATCCAATGGTAAAGCAACTATATCAATTTGGTTTTCTTCATCGTGATATTGCAAAGTTTGGTCTATAATTAAATAATCTTTTGGTTCATTCTGTTGCTCAAATCCAGCTTCTAATAAAACTTTAACAAATTCGTATGAACTTCCATCAAATACAGGTGGTTCAATCCCATCAATTTCAATAATTATATTATCAATTTGTAATCCTACAACAGCAGCTAATAAATGCTCAACTGTATGAACTTTTGCTTCTCCTACCCCTAATGTTGTACCACGAGAAATATCAACTACATTATCAGCTATTGCTGGGATTTCGGGATTTCCACCTAAATCTACTCTTACAAATCTTATCCCGTAATTTACTGGTGCTGGCTTAAAAGTAACTTTTGAAACTGTGCCTGTATGTAATCCTAAACCTGAAATTGCAACTGGTTTAGCAATAGTTCTTTGCATTTCCAACATAATAAGCCCTACTATTTTTTATTAACTTTTTCTTCCAATATTTTTATTTTTTCAAATAATTGTTCTAGATTCCTTAACAAAGACTCAGTAACAACATATTTTTTATATTCCCTAGCTGGTGACCCCATATAAATATTATTACCTTTTAAAGATTTAGAAACTCCACTTTGGGCACCTAAAATAACTTTATCTCCTATGGTTACGTGATCAGCTATCCCAACTTGTCCACCAAATGTACAATATGCACCAATTTTTGTACTCCCTGCTATCCCACTTTGGGATGATATTGCTGTTTCCTGACCAATTATTACATTATGAGCAACTTGAACTAAATTATCAATTTTTGTCCCTTTTTTAATAATTGTAGAACCCAATGCTGCTCTATCGATACAGCTATTAGCTCCAATTTCTACATAATCTTCTATAATTACATTGCCAATTTGCGGTATTTTAACATGATTTCCATTTTCATCACGCAAATATCCAAACCCATCTGAACCAATTACTACTCCTGAATATAAAATAACATTATTCCCAATCTTACATCTATCTCCTATATAAACATTGGGATATATTAAACAATTTTGGCCAATTTCTACATCATTACCGATAACTGTATTATGAAATATTATAGTATTTGCTCCTATTTTACTATTTTGGCCAACTACAACATTTCTTCCTATTGCAACATTATCCCCTACAACTGCACTATCTGGTATAAATGATGTTTCATCTATGCCAGATAATTCAATTTTTGGCTTAAAAAATTTATCTATGATCATCAAAAAAACAACGTATGGCCTATCAGATAATAAATATGTTACATCTTCCTTAAAATCTGTAAAATCATTTTTAACAATAATACATTTCGATTTTGTCTTTTCTAATAAATTTTTATATTTAACATCACCATAAAATGTTAGATCATTTTCTGTAGCAAACTCTAAGTTTGCAACACCTATAAATTCCCTATTAGGATCACCTACAATCTTCAAATTAAATAAATTAGCTATTTCTATTACTTTCATATTCAATTCTACTTTAATTTTTCAATTACTGTTTGAGTTAAATCATATTTATCTTTTGCGTAAATAAACATTACATCGCCACTTCTATCAAAAATAAAATCATAATTTTCTTTATCTGCTATCTCTTTTATTACATTAAATATTCGATTATGAATGGGCTTAAATAATTCTTCTTGTTTCAAAAAATATTCTCCTTTTGGCCCAAACTTTTTTTGTTTATATTCATTAATTTTTTGTTCTAATTTCGAAAGTTCTCCCTCCACTCTAGCACGGGTTTCATTAGTCATAATTAATTTTCTATTTTCATAATCTTCATACTTAGCTTTCCAATCATTCTGCATATCTTGTAATTCTTTTTGCCACAATTTTACTACGTTATCTAATTCTTGTTGTGCTTGTTGAGCATCAGGTATTGATTTAATTATAACATCAGAATCTACAAATCCGATTTTTAATTGCCCATATATAAACTGGTTTAAAAATAAAAAAGAAAGTAATAAAATTACTTTTTTCATAGTACACCTAAGCTTTAAAATGAATAAGCAACCCTGCAATTGCAAGGTTGCTTAAAATAATTTATTTATTTATAGTTAACTCTTTTAAAACATCAAATGTTAAATTGAATTTATCTTCTGTATAAAGCGCTACATTTTTGTCCAAAACGTATGAATAACCTTCTTTTTTAGCAACTTTTTCTATCGCCTTTTGAATTTTATCGTATATTGGTTTTAATAATTCCATTCTATATTTAATATATTCACCTTGCTCCCCAAATTTTTCTTGCTTTAATTGCCCCATTTCCTGTTCTGCTAATATTAATTTTTGTTGTTCTTCTTTTTTCTTATCCTCTGTCATCATAGCTTGTTTTTTTTGATATTCTTCGTAATCATTTTTCAATTTTGTCTGCATGCTATCTAATTTATTATACCAATATTGTTGATATTCTTGTAATTTCTTTTGAGCTTGTTGAGCTTCCGAGAATTGCTCTAAAATAACTTGTGTATCTACATAACCTATTTTCAATGCCCCAGTTGTAATATTTTTTGTTTGAGCAAATGCCATCAAGGCAATTACTAAGCTTAAAATTACTTTTTTCACGACTTACCTCTTACTTAATTTTTTAATTAGAATTTAAATATTCTTTACTTTATTAACAAATTGATTTACATCCCCTTTCCAAATTGGAAATGGAATTTTAGTGTTGGACTTCCACCATCAACATCTCTTTTATCAAAGCCATAACCAAAATCGAAACCTACTAATCCTACAGGATTAATTAACAATCTTGCACCAAAACCAATTGCTCTTCTTAAATCAAAGAAATTTGTTGACTTTAAATCATAAAATACATTACCAGCCTCAGCAAATGCAATAAAATATATTGGAACTGGTTCTAAGGATGCTGCAGCACGGATTTCAAAAGTATGTTTAATTAAAGTACTACCACCAACTACAATATAACCTTCATTCCCAGAATATCTTCTAGGTCCTACTGTCCTATCATCATAACCTCTCAAAGGAGTAGTTGCAATAATCATCCCGTTTCCACCCATAAAGAAATATTCAAATGGATTAATCTTTGTATCCCAATTAAATTTATCTAAAAATCCAAATTCTGATCCTGCATAAATTGCTAATCTACTAGATCCAAATAGCCTCTTATACCATTCATTTTTCAAATATAATTTGTAATAATCAACATTTCCCGGTAAAAATGGCCCTCCTGAAATATCGATATCTAAACTGATATTTGATCCTTGTGAAGGGAAAATAGGATTATCAATGTCTTTTCTACTTAATCCCAAACCTAAAGTATATTGTTCAGATTTACCAGTTGCGTAATACCCACCACCATATTTTATATCATTATTTTGATATTTGAAGTATGATGAAAAATAGAAATAATCATCTGGCCATTTTAACCTTCGCCCAAATCTCACTGTTCCACCAGTTTGAGCCAACTCATAAACATAATTTTGTCTTGTATCAAATACTTCAAATCCTAATAAAGTTGGAGTATCCATAAACCAAGGCTCAGTAAATCCTAAAGAAAATGTTCTATAATAATTACTTACACCAAATTGCCAATTAAAGTTTAATATTTGTCCAGCCCCCATTTGAAAAGGCTCAGCTATCGAAAAATTAGTCAATGTTACACCAACCATTCCGCTAAATCCAGAACTTCCACTATAACCAACAGATGCATTCAAATAATCATTAGATTTTTCTTCAACCTTATATGTAATATTCACCGTTGAATCATTCGCTGGAGCATAATCAACACCTTCTTGATATAATTTTTCAACATTAAAATATTGTAAATTCGAAAGCTGTTGAATACTACGCATTATTGCTGCACGACTAAAATAATCTCTTGGTATTGTATAAAGCTCTCTTCTTATAACTTTATCTTTCGTTTTTGTATTTCCGGCAACATCTACTCTACCAATTTTAAACCTTGTTCCTTCGTAAACTTTTATATTGATATCTACAGAATCTGTTCCCACCACTGTTTCATTAGGACGAATGTTTAATCCTAAATATCCATTATCCAAATATAATGCTGAAACATCATTTTGTTTTTGATTACCACGCAAATTCTGTGTAAAACGTTCAATATCGTAAACATCGCCTTTCTTAAAATCTAATCTTTCATTCAACTCATCTGCTGTATATATTGTATTTCCTTCCCAAGTTATATTTCTAACCTTATATTTTACACCTTCGTAAACATCTATTCTAAGCGTTACAGTTTTTTTATCTTCGGAATAAATTAATGTATCGTTTATTATTTCAAAATCTTTGAAACCATTTTTCTTATAAAACTTTTTCAGAAGTTCTTTATCCTCTTCATATTTTTTCTTTTTAAATTTTGCACTACTCCAAAATTTCCACCATTTTTTTTCAACAGTTTCCTTAAATTCATCTTTTAAATCATCATCACTAAAATTCTTATTCCCGGTAAACTCAATTTTTTTAACTTTTACAACATCCCCTTCATCAATTTTTATTTTTAAAATAACTCTATCTTTTATTCTTCTTAAAACATTTCCATATGTTTTTCGCAAATCATATTTATTTTGGAATATATCTTTTGGATCATTAATATTTTTCCAATTAACGACTAATTCATTTTTAATAGTATCAGCATTATCGAACTCATAAATAATAGTCTCAATTTTAGCTCTCATATAACTTTCTTCTTCATATGCAGCTTTAATTTTGTATCTAATTGCATACAAATCTTGCTCTTTTAAGGTTTGCCCTGATGATATAACAACCTTTTTTTCTAAATCACTTGTGCTAAGCTCATCATTTCCTTCGTAAACAACTTGCTCTAACTTTTTTGCTTCTTTTACTTTTATTAAAATATATATCCCATTCCCTACAATTTTATCGCTCAATATTTGAATGTCATTAAAAATTCCTAAATTCCAAAGATTTTTGATTGCATTAACTGTTTGTTCACCCGGGATTTCAATATCCTGACCAACTTTCAGCCCACTATTAAAAAGAATTGTATTTGCATCTGAAAGGACATTCCCCTCAACCGATATACCTAATATTTTATAAACTTTTCTCGTATTATCCTGCTGTGCAAAAGAACTAATACTAAAAATTAAGATTATCAATAATATTTTTTTCATATTCCACATTAATTACTTATTGATTTTTATTTGTTCACTAATTTTACCAAATCTTCTTTCTCTGCTTTGGTAATCAATTATTGCTTTATAAAAATGCTCTTCGCCAAATTCTGGCCAATAAACATCACAAATATAAAGTTCTGCATAAGCCAGTTGCCAAAGCAAAAAATTACTAATTCGGTACTCCCCTCCCGTTCTAATCATTAAATCAGGGTCAGGTAAATCCTTTGTAAGAAGTGATTTTGACACCAATTCCTCATCAATATCATCGGGTGAGATTTTTCCATTTTTAACTTCTTTTGAAATTTCACGCATAGCATGCAATATTTCCCAGCGCCCACTGTAACTTAAAGCCAATGTAACTACAATTCCATCATTATTTTTTGTTTTTTCAATCGCACGTATCAATTCATTTTTCACCTGAATTGGCAATAAATCAATATCACCAATGGTATTTAATTTTACACCTTTAGAAATCATTTCATCCAATTCTCTACGTAAACTACTCACCAACAACTTCATAAGTGTAGAAACTTCATCCTGTGGCCTGTTCCAATTTTCTGTAGAAAAAGTATATAGTGTTAAATATTTAACATCTATCTCTTTTGCTGCTTCAATAATTTTCTTAACAGTTTTCACACCCTTTTGATGCCCGTAAACCCTCGGACGGTTTCTCATCTTTGCCCAGCGCCCATTTCCATCCATAATTATTGCTACATGGGATGGTATATTCCCTTGTTTTTTTATCTGATTTATTAAAATTTCTAGCTTCATTTTATAATTTATTTTTTATCAATCTTTTAAAGTTAATGTATTCACATAAAAAAAACAAAAATTATTTATAACTCTCTCTATACTTATCCTTTAGCTTCTCTTCTACACAAGGCGGTACAAAACTCGAAATATCAGCACCAAATGAAGCCAATTGCCTAACAATAGTTGAGTTTAAATATGTATACTTCTCATTTGGCATCAAAAAAACTGTTGTTATACTCTCTTCCAATTTCCTATTCATTAAAGCCATCTGAAATTCATACTCAAAATCACTTACTGCTCTTAAACCTCTAATTATTCCACTAGCTCCTATCTCCTTTGCATGCTCAACTACCAAACCGTTAAAACTATCAACTGTTACATTTTTTATGTGACTTAAACTTTTTTTTAACATCTCAATTCTTTCTTCAACCGAAAATAAAAATGTTTTTGCCGGATTTTTTGCAACAACAACTACTACTTCATCAAACAATTCACTAGCTCTTTGGACTATATCAATATGCCCATAAGTTACTGGATCAAACGTTCCCGGATAAATTACTTTTGACATTTTAAACCTCTTTGTCTATTTCTTCAGAAATAATTTGGAAAGCGTAATCAGCGCTAATATCCTTAATACACTTAAATTCTATATCATTTCTACTACAAGTCAATGGCTTTGGCGAGTAATAAAAACACGGAGAGCAATTTAAATTCAAATTAATAGCCTTATACTTTGTACGCCATGGATGAATATAATTTAAATTAGTTGGTCCAATTATAGGAAATACAAACCTTTTTCCTGCGGAAGCTAAATGCATCAAACTTGAATCGTTTGTAACAAAATATTTACAATATTTTATTATCTCAAATGTTTCTGATAAGGTTTTACCATCGACACTTATACATTTTTCACTATTTACAGATTCCACAATTTTATTTTTTAAATGACTTTCTTCTGGACCACCAAAAACTAAAATCTGCGCATTGTATTTATTAATCAATTTCTTTGCTAAATCTGCAAATTTTTCAGTCTCCCATCGTCTCTTTTCATGATTTTTCAATGTATTACAACCCGGATGAAAACCAATCCTTATCCCATCTGTAGGATTATCCTTTATAAATTGTCTTGCTATATCTTTACTCTTTTCATCTGTAAAAAAACTTAAATCGTAATCATAATTAGGTTGTAAATTAAATATTTTGGCCACTAATCTGATATTTTCTTCAACATTATGCAAATTATCATCTTCTAAAACTCTAACATTATTTAGGAAACCGAAATTTTTATTACCTTGGCGCTTATGATCAATTGATGCCCTAACTGGCGAAAATGTTAGAAAATTAATAAGATTGTATTCTCTTCTATTCGAAGGATAAACATTTATACTAACATCATACTGCCTAACAAAATTTTTTATAAATAATAATGATTTAAGCTTACCTTCGTGTAAAAAATCAAAATATATAACCTTATTAACTAACGGATTATTCGCAAATAACTCATAACTCCCCTTAAACATAACAACAACATCAACTATAGCATCACTTACATTATCCTTCAAAAATTGGAGCGCGGGGGTAAACATCAAAGCATCCCCAATACCAGATAATGCCCAGACTAAAATTTTCATATACACTTATCCATTAAATTAAATACAAATATAACATTTTTATAAATATTATTAAAACAATTGGATAATGGAAGGGAATTAAGCAACAACATTGACAAAATTACCCTGCATAAAAATATTGGTAACAGGAGCGTTATAGATTTTATTTATAAAAGATGAGAAATTAGAAGTTATTTGATTATTATTTTCTTTATTATCAGTAGTAAAATTTATTGCATTGTTTTGCATAACACTATCAACATTATTAGCGTTACCCTCTACTTCCTCTAATTTTTTCTTTCGTGCCTCATCTCTGGCTTTAGTTTCAATTCTTTTGGCTTGTTGTGCTACAGCATAGTCTTGTGGTGATGGATCAGAAGGCGCTAGAGCTGCTCTTTGTACCTTTTGCATTTTTTGAGCTGTTGCTTCCGGATCATCAGGTATCTCTTTCATATCAATTTTTACTTCACCAGAAACAGCATATTTTTTATTATCCGGCCCTGTGGTGTAAGAATAAGAAACGCCCCTAAATAAATCACCTGCAGCTGCTTGGTGCTGCATTTCATGCTGGACTACTTTTCTATCAATCTCTTTTAATTTTTTAATTATCTCTTCCTCTGACGTCTTTTCGTAAGTATCCTTTTTATCCCATTGCGTTTGTGTTTCTTGAATTATTGCCTTTGGAAAGCTTTTATCTGAATTTTTCTTTGTAGGATTATTATAATAAATAACTTCTTGTTGGTATGATATATTATTTAAACGGTTTACGGGCATTTTAATAATTTTTTTCTTTAAAATAAAATATTTTTTCTATTTTGTCAATAGTTAATTTTATTAATTTTTTATTAAAATTTAAGCCCATTTATTTAATTTTAGGAGACAACATGAATCCAGTAGAAATTATTCGTAAAAAGAGAGACAAAAAAGCTCTTACAAAAGAAGAAATTCAATTTCTTGTAGATGGATATACTAAAAAAGAAATCCCAGATTATCAATTTTCTGCATTCTTAATGGCAGGCTTCCTAAACGGCCTAAATACAGAAGAAACATCCGCTCTAACTCATGCAATGCTATATAGCGGTAAAGTATTAAATTTAAGCTCAATACCAGGAATAAAAGTTGATAAACATTCAACAGGAGGAGTTGGCGATAAAACTTCTTTAATATTAGCACCTATCGTTGCAGCAGCTGGCGTCCCTGTGCCAATGATTTCCGGGCGCGGCCTCGGACATACCGGTGGTACGCTCGACAAACTCGAAGCTATTCCAGGTTTCAGGACTGACTTAAATTTACAACAATACGAAGAAGTATTAAAAAAACATAATGCCGTTTTAATCGGTCAAACTGCCGAAATCGCACCAGCTGATAAATTAATTTACGCTCTAAGAGATGTTACCGCAACTGTCGAATCTATACCTTTCATAACTGCAAGTATTATGAGCAAAAAACTCGCTGAAGGTATTGACGCCCTCGTCCTGGATGTAAAAACAGGTTCCGGCGCTTTTATGCGTAAATATGAAGATTCTCTCGCGCTCGCTCAATCATTAATGAACACTGCAAAATCTTTTGGTAAAAAAGTTATTGCAATGATTACCGATATGAATCAACCTCTTGGTAATTATATCGGAAACTGGCTCGAAGTTTACGAATCTATTCTCTGTTTACAAGGCGAAAATGTTAAAGACCTTATGGAAGTTACTCACGCTCTATCAGGTGCTATGATTATGTTAGGCGGAAAAGCTTCTTCTTTAGAAGAAGGCATCGAAATATCTAAACAAATGGTTAAATCCGGTAAAGCCTTCGACAAATTCCTCGATATCACAAAAGAACAATTCGGCGATCCTGATTATTTAAAACACCCAGATAAATACCCAAAGCCTAAATTTTCAGAAAAAATTTACTCAAATTCTGAAGGCTATATTAATACAATGGATAACTACGAAATCGGTATGGCCTCTCTCGAGCTTGGCGCCGGAAGAATGAAAAAAGAAGATATTATCGATCCTAAAGCTGGTATTATATTTTACCCCAAAATCGGCTCATTTATCAAAAAAGGTGATTTAATTGCAGAATTGTTCACAGACAAAGACGATAAAATCGAACCAGTTAAAAATCGAATCCTAAACTCAATTACTTTTTCAAATCAACCAGTTGAACCAGTAAAATTAATCCATCAAATTTTAGAATAATTTACTTTTCTTTTTTTATATTTGGCTCAGACAGTATAAGCTTAAGCCCCTTGCAGCTTGTGCAAGCTGCAAGGGGCAGCGGGCCGGAACGGCCCGCTAAAATGATAAACCTTAACATAAGCATCCTTTCAGATACTTAGAAAGCTAAACCTAACGTATTATCAACTAAATAATAATAAAAATACAATCTTAAAATTACTAATATTCCATAATTATTACTGCAAAATAACGAATTTATATTTTCCATATTCCTAAACGTGCTTAACACTCACCAGGACTAACAAGTTGCTTCCGAAATGATTAAAATTATATCTTTTTATTGTTATTTACAAATAAATGGTTATTTCTTTTTATGCTCTTTTTATAATTTTTATTGAAATTAGAATTATATCGTAAATACAATATAATATCTTAACCAATAAAATATCGCATATACAATAATATTATAATATCAATCATATTTTTAAAACTGAATTATATCGTATATCCAATTATATTGCGATACCTATATATTTTTAATTTTGCCGATATATCGTAATTACTATTATTTCACATTCACTATAATAATGCATAAACGATATTAATTTTACTTACTTTTTATTTGAGCTAATAATAAATCATAGAAAAATATTAAAAAAACAATTAAAATAACATTTAGTTATTTAGCTAAGTGTAATAATATAAAATATGGTGGTAAAAATCTAATGAAATGATTTTTGGGAAAATAATTTTGGGCTTTAGCCCCGCCCGTGCGCCGCTCGGCGCACGGGCTTTATGCTTACACCGTCTGAGCTAATAAATAAAAAAGCTCCCCTTTTAAGAGAGCCTTATTTATTCTTTACTTGTTTTGTCATTTTATCATATTTACTATAATCCAATTCGGAACCTAAGGTACTATGCGGAATTAAGTACATAATAACCATTACAACTAATCCTATCAATGCATATTTTTTTGCTTTATTTTTTATTTTTTTACCCAAATAATAGACAATTCCCCATACCAAAAAAGTTAATAAAGTTTTATTATCAGTTAAATCAATTCCATAGGGAAATCCCGTCCAATATTCACCAAAAGCATATTTTTGCATTAGCGGTCCTAGAATAAATCCGCCAATAAATAATGTCACCAATGTTAAGAATACATAAAATTGAGAACGATTATCCTCTTTTACAAAATAGCTCAATCCTGCCCTAACACTAAACAATAAAGAAATAAACATAAATAGTATATGCGGCAATAGCACAATATTTGGAACAACCCCTTTGAACCTAATAACAACACTTTCATTCATAAATTTTAAAGTTTTATCATTATAATATAGTTTAATAAAATATTCTAATTTACCAGCAGCTGGTTGCTTTGGTAAATAAGCCACCAAACCATTTTGCTTATGTTGCATCTGAACAACTGTAAAAGTATCATTTGTTTTATAACGTTTCCAATATAAAAATCCCTTTATATTTGAATCTTTTATTGGCAACAATATTTCGCAATCACTTAAATTCTCGGCACTTCTTAATAATTTGATTTTAAATTTTTGCCCATTAACTTCAATATTATAAGCTTTCGGATAAGTTGGACCAGTTATACGTTGATAAATGGCTATACCTACAGTAAATACTACTGAAACAATCCATAATAAAATTATTTTTTTCTTCATATATAATCTTCCAAGTTAAATGATGTTTCTCTTTCCCAAGGAATTTCTTCAGTAAAATCAATTTTATTTGCAAATCTAGCCAGTACAAACAATAAATCTGAAAGCCTATTTAAATAAACAAGTACATTTTCATTAATTTCTTCTATTTGCATTAACTCAACAACTTCTCGCTCAGCCCTCCTACAAACTGTTCTAGCTAATTGCAATAATGAAGAAGATAAAGAACCACCAGGTAATATAAAGTTATGTAATGGTTGATTTTTGGAATCATAATAATCAATAACTTTTTCCAAAAACTCAATAAATATTTCTGAAATTCTTTTTACTCCATATTTGTTTTCATTCAAAGGTGTTGATAAATCAGCCCCCATCTCAAATAAATCATTTTGAATTTTTTTTAATAATTTAGATAATTTTTCGTTCTCAAGTGTACTAATTATCACACCTAATAACGAATTTAATTCGTCAACAGTACCATAAGCTTTTATTCTTAAATCATTCTTTTTAACTCGTCTCCCACTTGCAAGCGAAGTTTTCCCTTTATCACCACCTTTTGTATATATTTTCATAAATTGCCTTTCTAATATTCACGTGTTTGTTTTGGATTTTTTACATTATAATAAACTTTCCCATCCCAAATAAATCCAACAGAGTCACCCATTTTGATCATATTGTTATTATTCAAAAAATAAAATTCATAATAATCAGGATATTCATCGTCATTTATATTTGCTAATCTTCTCAAATTATCAATACCAGAATAAGTTTCTAACAAATGTGGTTTATTGAATAATGAATTAATTAAAAAATAATTAAACCTTCTTGTTCCTTGACTAATTGCATCGAAAAATTGTACTACAATATAATCCTTATTCTTTACTGGCCAATTTTCCAAATATACAATATCAAAACCATTATGAATAGGAATAAGTTCCTTCCATAAAATCTTATATTCATTACCATAATTTGCAACTAATAGTAGATAAAAAAAAGCTGTGCCTTTTTTAGTGCTATCCAAATTACCAAAACTACTATAATACCCTACTAAATCATCTAAATTAATTTTTATCTTTAATTCTTTTGGTTGAGCAACAACCGCGAATATATAATTAGTATCATTTGAATACTTATAATTAATTACAGCATATTTTATATTTTTTGTATTTCTCTGATAACATTTAAGCAGTACTGTGTTAGGTTCAAAGTTTCTTTCTATCCATTTCTTAAAACTTAATGTATCAAAATAATAATCCCCATCTTTTAACAGCACTCTTTGCGAAAAACTATCATTTATTAAAACTTGTTTCTTATCATCACTAAATTTGTAGTAAGCTATTATTGCAATTATAATTAGAGCAATTATTAGAAATAATTTTTTCTGGCGATCAGACATTACTTTTTCCCCAAATCATAGATATATTTAATAATAGTTAGTATACCTTTATTAAAACTATCTAAACTAAAATGCTCATTAGGAGAATGCAAATTCTCAGAGTCTAGCCCAAAGCCTAACAATAAACATGGCGCTTTAAGTCTTTTTGATAAAGTTGTAACAACTGGAATAGATCCTCCCTCTTTTATAAATTTCGGTTCTTTTCCAAATGCAAATTTTAATGCACTTTTTGCTAACTTAATATAATTATTATTTAGTGGTACAATCGATGGAAATCCACCATGCAAGTCTTTTACTTCTATTTTTACTGTTTTAGGAGCAATTGATTTAACATATTTGGTAAATAATTTAGCAATTTTATTCGGATTTTGGTTTGGCACCAATCTCATACTAATTTTTGCACCTGCCTTAGAAGGTATAATAGTTTTAGCCCCTTCGCCTTGAAATCCGCCCCATATTCCATTACAATCCAAAGTTGGCCTTGATGTCATTGCTTCATAAACTGAATAATTTTCTGTAGGATTTAATTTTGGTGCCCCAGTTTCATCCATAATATCCTTAGCAGAAACTTTAATCTTTTTCAATTCCTTTTTTTCTTCTTCGCTAATTTCTAATACATCATCATAAAAACCTGGTATTAAAACTCTACCATTTTCATCTTTCAATTTTGCAATAATATGAGCTAATACATTTATAGGATTATCCACAACACCACCATAAGTACCCGAATGTAAATCTCTTTTTGGACCTTCTACATCAATTTGCATATAACATAAACCTCTTAAACCATATGTTATTGCAGGTTCACCAGGCGCATACATTGAAGTATCTGATATTACAATAACATCACATTTTAGCTTTTCAGAATTCAATTCCAAAAATTTTTCTAACGATTCACTTCCAACCTCTTCTTCGCCTTCAAGAATTATTTTTATATTGACAGGAAGCGAACCTTTTACTTTCATAAAAGTTTCAATTGCTTTTAAGTGTGTAAAAAGCTGCCCTTTATCATCTGTTGCTCCTCTTGCCCAAATTTTCCCATCCTTAATTACAGGCTCAAATGGTGGGCTATCCCACAATTCTAATGGATGTGGCGGTTGTACATCGTAATGACCATAAAACAGAACTGTAGGTTTACCAGGCGCCCCAATCCATTCTCCATAAACCAATGGATGTTTTTCTGTTGTAATCACTTCAGCTTTTTTTATACCTATCTCAATCAAGTGATTTTTTAAATATTCCGCCGTAGCTTTCATATCATTGCTATGTTCTGGCGATGCACTTACACTAGGCATCCTTAAAAAAGCTTTTAATTCTTCAATAAATTTTTCGTTGTTGTTGCTTACAAATGATAATAGCTTTTCCATAACTCACTTCATATTAAATTTATAAATTATTGGAATATATTGTTTAAAATAGTTTTTTGTCTCATCATCTAAATTTTTCAAAATAAAGTTAGGCGGTATATAAAAAGATTTCCAAGGATCATCGATACAATATACAAAATTATCATCATCAACTGTTATACTCTCTATTGCTGCTACATATAAATAATTGCTATATTTAGGTATTTGAATTGGTATATTGGTTTCATCATAAAATACTATATTGAATTTATCATCAAATTGAATTTTAAATATCTTCCCAGCATTTCTATCAACACCTAACAATTCTTTATCTTTCAATGAAACTAAACCGCAGATTGTCCCAATTTTATATTTCTTTGTTGAAACACGCTTAATAATTTCTTTTGTTTTCTTATCGACTATATATATATATGTACTATCAGCAAAAAGTTTTCCTACTTGAAAACCTTCCAAACCCAAATAGAAATATTTTTTATCAACCGTTACCCCCTCAAAACCGATATTATTCTGTACAAATTCTAATATTTTCCCCTTTGGCTTGATTTCTATTTTTTTTATATCAATAATTTCACCCGATAAAATATTATCATCCCTAAAAATAAATTCGTATACACCTACTTCATCCAAATAATTATTATGATTCCCTTCAATAGAAACATATAATTTTTTATCATATTTATCATAAACTACATCCTCAAAATCCATTTTTGCAAAAAGTTGCAATTTTTTTATTGCCTCACCTTTAATCTCAATTTTTTTTAATGAATAATTTTCATTTTTATCAATATATAAATAATAAATCGCTCCTATATCGTCAACTATTATAAATAATTTTTTATTGTCGAATTTTCCAATAAAAGTTATACCAGATGTCTGATCTGAATGTTGAAATTCATCTTTTAACCATTTAGGATAACCTTCCATTAATTCTAATTTTAGTTTATCCTGCACATCGATAAATGCATTTGAAAATACAACAATAAAAATGAAAAAAATAAAAATGGAAAATATTTTAAATACCTTTTTGAACATGATTTTTTTAATTTACTTTAATTTTTAAATATAATATTTTTAATTTAAACATAAAACACTAATTACTTTTATATTTTTTCTTTCTTCGTAACCTTTCGATATTTTATAATGTCATAATATCATAAACAAAGGAAGTTCAACAATGAAAGAGAAAAAAATTATATTTACTTTAGCAATAATAATAATATTCATTGTTATTTTAAGCTTTTTCTTAAAAAAGAAAACTGACAAAATTACTAATTATAATTTCGATTCCGCTTTAATCATAAATGTACAAGATGTTGTTGATACTCTCGATAAAAGTTTAATTGTACTATCTTCAGAGTTAGCAGAAAATTTAATTTTGAAAACCGATTCACCTGTTATTTTAATTGATAATATACAAATTAACAAGACAGACATTGAAAAATTGCTACGCGAAAAAAAAGATACAATATCATTTAATAACTTCAAAATCTATAAACAAAGCAAGGACAAAAAAGATAAAAAAATAAAATTAAAATTTAAATTAAAACCCGAAGATGGTAGAGATAGTTCGTATGTGAATATTAAATTGTATGCAGGTCAATTTCCCTTAAACAAAATAATTAAAAGTGACAGGAGTAAGTATTTTGTTGTAGAAACAGAACATTATAATTCTCGTAATCGTTCAATTGATAAAATCGAAATTCCGCTTTTCCTAGTAAATTCTGCTGCTAACATAGCGGATATATTTATCGATAACGCCAACAAAGAAGAGCTTAAATTATTTAAGAATCTACTAAATTCACCTAAACCCTTGATGTTTATCGATAATTTTAAAGATAGCACTAAAGTTTTTATGTATATAAAATAGATTATAAGAAACCTACCCAACGCATTCTGAATAGAATTCTATATCCCCCCATCAATTCGATGGGGATTTTTATATTCCAATTTAAATTTTGCGTTGAATCTTTATTTATAAAAAACTTTGCTCTTGATGAAGAAACATCTAAAGCCATTTTTTGAAAAATTGAAATATATGAACTTGCAGCTTTTTCTAACAATCTTGAAAAAACAATTGGAACTTCTTGAACATTTTGGATCGGTCCACCCATAATTTTTGATGCCACAACCAATAAATCTTTTTGATCACAAACAATACTCGATATTATTTGAACATCATTATTACTTGTTGTAAATTCTATTGTAGCCTCTGCTTGCGCAGGAATTGTGTTTGCTATTTTTTCATCATAATATAAAACAACCTCTCTTAATACAGTTTCACATGCTTGATTTAATGAGTTAATTACATAAAAAACTATTTGCCTTTTTATATAATCATAAACTTGTTTATAATCAAAACCTTCCATTTGTAAATAACTTGATAATTCTGATACTAAACTTGATGGTGAATAACACTTTGTAATTTCCCCATTATATTGAAAATCATCTTCTTCTTGTTCTTTTTTAGTTTCTTTATTTATTTGCTCAACTTCCTCCATTATTGTATCAAGCTCATTTTTTACTATTGGATTATTCATCTTGAATATTTTTATTCTATCTGCTTCCAAACTCCTTCCTGTCTGAATCAATAAAGCATTACCAATTCCTCTTATTTTATCATCTACTAAAATAAAATCTGGTTTTCTTCTTTTTAATACATCTACCAAAGATACAACATCCAAAACTTCAATAACATTGAACCATGGAGCAAAAACGTTCGAAAAAAATCTTTCAAATTTTTTATTTTTATCTAAAATTATAATATTTTGCTTCTGAGGAAATACCTTTTTTAATTCTTCTTGAAATAGAACTTCTTCAGACTTTATTTTATTTACATATTGCAAAAATGATAATGGCTTATTAACAGATTTAAAATATGCAAGATTGGAACTTGCCTCTTCTGCAAACTTCGATTCTTCAATGGCAGTTATTATATTTCTTAATTTTTCTAATATAAGTACAGGATCTATTGGCCAAAGAAAAAATTCTATTACATCCAATTCAATGATCTTTCTTATTGTTTCTTTATCACGAGATGCCGTAACAATAACAACTGGTAGTTTTTCAAATCCTTTTGCATTGCGAATTCTCTCCAGAACCTTTAATCCAGAAAGTTTAGCAACCCCTATATCCAAAATCAAAAAATCCGGCTTCCACTTAAATGTATATTCAATGGCTTTAACACCATCATTAGTAATTTGTAAATCGCAATTAAAATTATTGGTTATTAACATCTCCATGAAACTTGTAGTTTCAGCATCTCCTAAAGCCAACAATAATTTTATCATTTTTGCTCCTGTTTAAAAAAGTATTTTGGTAAATGTATCACGAAAAATTCCTCGTGCACCAAAATTCTCTTTAAATCTTCCTAAACCCCAATTGGGATCCATGTTAACAGTAAAAATCCCAAAATCTAAATATTTAAAGTTCTCTAATTGATATTTTTGCATTATTTCGTGAAATAACAAATTTACCGGCCTATATTCTTGATATTCATCATTATGTGATATATAAAAAGCTAAAACAACTTCTGAATTAGCGCTAAAATTACAAACTCCTGCAATTAATTTTTCATCTTTAAAAGCTCCGAATAATCTAATTTTAGTAGGATACATCTTTTTCAATTTTAATAATTCATCCAAGCTATGAGTAGGTGTAACATTATGCCTCATTCTTAAATTATTTTTCAATATACTATAATATTCTTCAAATTCTTCAGTCTCGATTATTTCAACACCTAATTTTTTCGCTTTATTTACTGCCCTTATGGCTTCATCCCTAAATAATTCTGTTGGCTTGTTATTTTTAAAATCAAGCCTTACTACACTAGATAATTCCCTTTTTAAGTAGCTAAATCCATTTCTATATAAAGCAAAATCTATATAATTTGAATATTTTTTTTGATAAATTATCGGTGGAAGTGTTAATGTTATTTGATTACAATCATTCTCTTTGCCTATTTTTATTAATAACTCAACTAGTTTGTGCGCTTCTTGAAGATTCAAATCTTTATACACAAAACCTCCATAAGACGCACCTTGGTGAGATACAAATATTCTTTTGTTATCCCTTTCAATTATCGTAGCAGGCAATAATGCAAGTATTTTATTATTCTTAAAAAAAACTACTGAATTATTGGAAAACCTATTTACTGGATGATAAGACAGGAACTTTTGTTCATGAAAAATTGTACCGTTGTCAGATTTTTTAACAAAGTCGTCCCACTCCTCTGGAGAAATACCAGAATTAGAAAAATATGCATATTCTATCATTATAAACTACCAATTAATTTTAATTCCAATTGAATGATTATCCCCTAAAGAATATTTTACTGGTAAATACGAATAACTCAACTCGTAATTATTAAACATTAACCCTAAGCCAAATGTCAAATTATAAACATCATTATTAAAAATATAACCCATTCTCAAATTGATTAAATTATCATATTTAGCTTCAAATGCTATTTTATTTTTAATTAAACTTTCGTTCTTTATTTTCTCAAGTTCATACAACAAATTTAGATCAATTTTTTCTGCATTAAATTTTCTTATATTATATAAAAACCCTGTTGAAAAAGATACAGGAAGCTCACTTTTACTATTTCTTAACCCATTAGTACTACCTAAATTATTAATGCTAAATCCATAATCAAGATTATCTATTAAATTTTTATAAAATAATCCAAAATTAACAAAATAAGCTGACTCATCATCAACTAATATTTGTTGATTTGCATAATTAAATGCTGCTCCTAAACTAATATTTCCAGTCAATTTATAGGCCAAACCTACATTAGTAACTATAACATTATAACTAAATTCTCCTTCAGGATCACCAGGTCTTTTTCTTATTTCAATATCACTAATTTTTGTATTCATAATATTTAAAGAATATGCAATATCACCCAACTTCGTACCGTAACCTAATTGATAAGAAAACATATCTTGATATAATTTTTGGTAATTTATCGAAATTTCATTATTTTTTATATAGTTTAACAACGAAGGATTAGTAAAATTACTTGCTGATCCATTGTTAACACAACTAATATTATTACTTAAAGAAGCACTATTTGAAAAGAATGGAACTTTAAAACTAGTAAAAGAATTATTCGCGTAAATTATTTGTAAAACGATTAGTAGACTTAATATCTTTTTCATTTAAAATTTAATTTTATTATTTTTATTTAAAAAAAATAATATATTTTCATTTAAAATCAAATTTTTTATGCACGAAGCAAAATGGTATTTAAATATTAATGATTATATTAAGTGCATTCTTTGCTCCCATTATTGTATTATCAAAGATGATAAATCCGGTGTTTGCAAAGTTAGAAAAAAAATAGGTAATAAACTTTATACTTTTGTGTATGGCACTGAACTTTCAATGGCTATAGACCCAATTGAAAAAAAACCTTTATATCATTTTTATCCGAAATCAGAAATATTAAGTTTTGGAACGCCTGGCTGCAATTTCCATTGCGATTTTTGCCAAAATTATTCATTAAGCCAATCAACCGTAACTAATTCACACAAAATTGAAATTACACCTCAAAATATTATTGATTTAGTCAACCAATATAAAGTGAAATTTATTGCTTATACATATAATGAGCCAACTATTTTCGGTGAATACCTATACGATGTTTCAATGCTCGCAAGGACTAATGGTAAAAAAAATGTCATTGTTTCAAATGGATATTTTGCCAAAGAAACTCGCGAAGAGTTACTTCAATTTGTTGATGCGGCTAATATCGACTTAAAATCAATCTCAAAAAAATTCTATTCTAAAATCGTTGGTGGCAAATTAAATTCAGTTTTAGAAAATTTAATATGGCTTAAAACTAAAACTAAAATATGGTTAGAAATAACTTATTTAATCATTCCTAACTATAATGACTCAATAGAAGAATTCAAAAACTATGCTAAATGGATAAAAGACAATATTGGTATTGACACCCCTATACATTTAAATGCCTTTCATCCCGACTATAAAATCTGTGACACAGAACCAACCTCTGTTAAAACATTATTACTTGCAAAGGATTATTTCCAAAAGGAAGGGATTAAATACATTTATTTAGGAAACAAATATATTGAAAATTCACAAAATACTTACTGCCATAATTGTGGTGAATTGCTAATAAAAAGAGAAGGCTATAACACTAAGAAATTTATAACAAGCAATAATTGTCCCAATTGTAATTCTGTAATACCTGGCCATTTTTAATCGAATTTTCCCATTAAAAACTCTTCTGTTTCTTCTTTTTCTGGCATCGAGAAAAATTTTGTAGTTTCATTAATTTCAACTAACCTCCCCTCTTTCAATAACATAGTATAAGTACCGAGTTTTGCCGCTGTTTTAAATTCATAACAAACCATCAATATTGTAAATTTACGTCTCAATCTTATAAATGTATCAGCAAATTCTAAAAAACTAGAAGAATCAAGATTTCTTGTAAAATCTTCAAATAATAGCAAATCAGGCGTTAAAACTATCGCTCTAGCTATCGTTACTATTATTTTTTCCAATACTGATAACTTATTTATATCTTCATCCAATCTATCCTTCAGAAATTCCCAACTTTCTAGTGTTTCTAAAGCATACTTTATATAATTATACCAGTGTTTTTTTTCTATTTTATGTATTTCTAAACCAATTATTAAATTATCCCATACGCTACCATTAAAAATAATCGGATTGCCTGGTATATATGCATGTTTACGGCGCAAATAATTTAAATTTGTATTTGAGTTATCGTAAATACTCTTTCCATTTACATAAATATTACCTTCTATTTCAACTTTATGAAATAATTCATTACTTCTGTTAAAAGATCTTATTAAATTGACTTTTCCAGCTCTGGTAGGCCCGATTATTGTTAAAATTGAATTTTTTTCTAAAGAAAAATTCAAATTTCTTAATCTTACTTGTTTATCAATAAACAACGTAAAATTATCCACCTGAATAAAACTATTTTTCAATTCTCACCCTCTCTTTTATTACTCCGATAAGAGCATTAAGTACAAATAATATTATTAGATACAAAAATATTTCTGTTATAGGTAACTTCTTGTTTATCATATTATTTACTATATAAAACGGATAAAATTTATCGAAAAAATATAAAGAGTTTGTTGAATGGATTTTTATCAATGTAGTAACTAAAAACAAAGGTAATATGTTAGTAAAATAATATTTATTAAAATATAAAAAATAAAGTAAAATATTCATTTTAATAGTCTTAAATACAATTTTTGTTGTATAATACCTATAATCACCACCTAAAACAACTATTTGTCTATAATACTTATTTAATATTTCTTTTCTGTTAATAAAAAGAAAAGGCAAAGCATAAACTCCATTTACCAATAATAATGATATATAAATTATAATATCTCCGTAGTAGCGTACTGTTGTAATATTCAATAAATAAAATAATGTTTGTAAAACAATAATTATAACAAAACTAAATACTATAGAAGGAATAGATGAAACTATAAGCATCAATTTTACAATGATTTCAGTAAAAATTCTATTAAAACTAAAGATAAATAAACCAATATTGACCATTATAAAAACTGTTATCACAGAAACAATTAATATAACTATATTTAATAAAAACATAGACACTGAATTTTTATCAAAACTAACGTAATTCATTAAATACATAAAAGAAATGAAAATAATAACACTGAAAAATCTAAATAATTTAGTATAAAGCGTTATAATTTTATGTATTAAATTCTTTAAATTCATATTTTTTTCTTTAAAGTTTTATCATAAATCAAAAATAATAAAACTGTAATCGTCGAATATATTAATATAATATTTATCTCAACATAATTTAATGACTTTTCACGTATTAAAAGGTTGTAAATATAATAATTTATATTATAATAAATAATACTGCTGTTCGCGAGTTGGTCATCAACTATTCCAAACAAGGATATAAAATTTACATCATTTAACAAATTAATTAAAAGTATAACGAAAAGCTTACTGATCCCAACATCTTTAAGTATTGCCTTAATTGTATCAAAATTGCCTGCACCTAAAGACTTGAGCATAAAATATTTTTTTCTATCGTCAAAATACCTATATATGATATTGCTTGATAAGTAAGAATTATAGATTATTATCAATAATAATAACAAAATTAATTTTGAACTATATGATAGAACAAATCTATATACCAAAAAATAATAAATAATAGCTAAAATAATACTTGAATTAACTTGGAAAGTTTGCATAAAAATATTTGAGTTAATAACACCAATTTTAAAGTTATTGTATTTGTTGAAATAAGCTAAAAATGCCCCTAAAAAAATACCAATAAAAGATAATAATGAATAAAAAAATAAATTATTATAAAAAAGAAAAAATAAATCCCCCGATTGCATATAGGCTTATGTTATAGATTTGTAAATAAAATACAAGTTATAAAAAAATATTTTTAAATCAAAATATAAAAAGACTAACTTCAAAAGCGTTTTAGTCAAGAAAAAATCAAATAATTTTTTTTAAAAGTCCTAAATCAAAAAAAGGCAAGATCGCTTAAGCTCTCTTGCCTTTAATTTATGTTTTTTAACCAGTCTATTTGAAGCTTAAAACAAGATTATTTTTGTTCAGGATTAACTGGTGTTTCAGGTACTTCTGGTTCTGGTTCAAAGCTTTGTAAATCGTTAGGATCAATTGTATTAACTTCAGCTTTCAAAATATCTTCAACTTTTACTTTTTCAAGTTTATGTGCTTTGATATATTCTTCAATTTCTTCTTCAGATTTATCTTTCAATACCGCTAAAGCACTTAATACAATTCTTTTCTTTTCTTTGTTAAATTCAATAACTTTTAATTCTAATTCTGTATCTACTGGGAATCCAATACTTAAATTTTTAATTTTTGATGGTGATAATTGTTTAGCAGGGACGAAGCCATCAACACCTTTAGGAAGTTCAACAATTACACCTTTTTCAATTATTCTTGCAACTTTAGCTGTTATAACTGTACCAACTTGATAGTCTTTTTCAAAATCATCCCATGGATTAGGGAAAATTTGTTTGTGGCCTAATGAAATCTTTCTTTGTTCAGTATCTATTGACAATACAACAACTTCAATTTGCTCATTTTTCTTAACAATTTCACCGGGGTGTCTGATTTTCTTTGTCCAAGATAGATCAGAAATGTGAATTAAACCATCAACACCTGGTTCAAGCTCTACAAATACTCCAAATGCTGTGAGATTTCTTACAACTCCGGTATGTTTTGAACCAACTGGATATTTTTCCATCAACATTTGCCATGGATCAGGTGTAAGTTGTTTAATACCTAAAGATATTTTTCTTTCTTCTTTATCTAATGTAAGAATTACAGCTTCAACCATTTGTCCCATTGTAACAAATTGAGATGGATGTTTAATATGTTGAGTCCAACTCATTTCAGAAATATGGATTAAACCTTCAATACCTTTTTCAATTTCAATAAATGCACCGAAATCAGTTAATGATACAACTCTACCTTTTACTTTATCCCCAACTTTATATTTTTCTTCAATATTTTCCCAGGGATGTGGATAAAGTTGTTTAATACCTAAAGAAATTCTCTTTCTCTCTGGATCGTAATCTGTTACAACAACTTTAATTTTTTCATCTAATTTAACAACTTCATTAGGATGATTAATTCTTCCCCAGCTTAAATCTGTAATATGAATTAAACCATCAACACCGCCTAAATCTACGAATACACCAAAATCTGTAATGGCTTTAACTGTACCTTCGAGAACTTGACCTTTTTGTAAATTATTGAGTAAAGCTTCTCTTTGATCTTTTGTTTTTTCTTCGATAATTACTTTATGTGAAACAACAATGTTTTCTTGTAAATGGTTAACTTTTACAACTTTAAAATCCATTGTTTGCCCAACTAAAGCGTCGAAATCTCTAATTGGTTTAATATCAATTTGAGAGCCTGGTAAGAATGCTTCCATACCGTAAATATCAACAACCATACCACCTTTAACTCTACGTAATATTTTACCAGTAATAATTTCATCTTTTTCATAAGCATCGAGAACTCTTTTCCAAATTTTGATAAAGTCTGCTCTCTTTTTGCTTAAAATAATGTTGCCATCACCATCATCTTCAACTTCAATAACAACATCAATTACATTACCAACTTTAATTTCTTCACCAGCATTGAATTCTGATTTAGAAATCATACCTTCTGCTTTAAAGCCAATGTCAACTGCAACATTATCATCGGTAACTCTTACAATTGTACCTTTGATAATATCACCAACTTTAACATTCTTAAATGATGAATCATACATACTTGCTAATTGTTGCAACTCTTCATTTGTATATTCATCAGCATTCAGGAATTTTACAGGCTTTGTTTTAACATCACTCATTATATTCCTCCGAGCTGTTATATTTTCTACATTATTATAAAAACTATCGGGTAAAAAATAATAATGTAGGTTTGTTTGTTAATTGTTATTAACTAACTACCCCGACGTTTTTCAAATTTTGTTCTAATTTATTTTTTACTTCTTCCATTAACCACATTGGGGTTGAAGTAGCCCCTGTGATTCCAATATTTTCTACATTTTTCAAATTTTTGTACAACGAGTCAAAATTTATATCTTCAAATCTTTCAATGAAATAAGAATTGTTATTAGCATTTTTAACTAAATCAAATAATACTTTGCCGTTACTGCTCTTTTTCCCAGCAACAAAGAAAATTAAATCATTGCTTTGCGCAAATTCAATAATTTTCTTATCCCTACCACTTACTTGGCCACAAATTGTATCTTTTGCTAAAAACTCTTTAGCTACATTTTCAGAACTATCAACTATCAAATTTTTTATTTTTTCTTTTAGATAATTTACTATTTTATAAAAACCATCTTTATCCATTGTTGTCTGAGAAAAAAGCACTGTATTCTTATCAAAATTAACTTTTTCTTCAGCTTCTTCAATACTTTTTATTACTATTGAAGTATAATTTGTAACACCATTTAATCCAATTGTCTCAGGATGATCTTTCTTTCCAAAAATTACAATTTGATAACCATTATCATAAAACTTTTTAATTCTTTCTTGGACTTTTGTTACAACGGGACAAGTAGCATCAACAAGTACTAATTTCAAATGTTCAATTTTTTTATAAACTTCTGGAGGCTCACCATGAGCTCTTATTAAAACTACACTCCCTTTTGGCAAATTATCCAAATCAGAATGAGTTATTGTAATAAGCCCAAGATTTGCTAATCTCTCAATTTCAATCGGATTATGGATTATATCACCTAAGCAATAAACTTTACCATGTTTTTGTAATTGTTCCTCAGCTATATCAACTGTTCTTACAACTCCCCAACAAAATCCAGAACTTTTATCAATACTTATTTTCATTGTTAGCCCTTTCTAACTTTTCCCTAATTATATTTAATATTTGGCTAACCTGTTGTTCGATAGTAATATTACTCGTATCAACCTCAATAGCATCCACTGCTTTTTTTAGCGGTGCTATTTCTCGGTTGCTATCAATAAGATCTCTGTTTATAAGATTGTTTTTAACCTCTTCAAAATTTGCTTTATGCCCAGCTACTTGCAATTCTTTTAATCTTCTTTCTGCTCTTTTATCAATATCTGCTATTAAATAAATTTTTACATCAGCATCAGGAAAAACTACTGTTCCTGTATCACGACCATCAAGAATTACGCTACTATTTTGGGCAATTGATCTTTGTTTTTCTAATAGAAAATTTCGAACTTCAGGTATAGCACTTATTGGACTAACAAGATTACTAACTTTTAAAGTTCTAATTTCTTCTGTTATATCTTTTCCATTAAGATGAACTATTGTTTTTCTATCTCTATATTGAATATCGATATTAATTTTATCAAGATTTTCAATAAGTTTTTGAAAATTATTTTCATAGCCTTCTTCAATAGCATAATATGCTACTGCTCGATACATAGCCCCAGTATCAAGATAAGTAATATTTAATTCGTTAGCAATTCTTTTTGCTGTTGTACTTTTTCCTGAACCAGATGGTCCATCAATAGTTATAATAAATTTATTCCCCATAGCTTACAAAATTAATATATTTTTATTTAAAACCCAAATTTTATTTTATCTTAGCAATTTTCCCGATTTTAGTAATTGTTTTATTTTTGCTCTTTACTTTAAATTTGTAAAAATATACTCCATTAGCGATATTATTATTGTCTTCGTCATTACCATCCCAATAAATATAATTGTAATCGTATAATAATTCTGCCCTACTTCTTCTAATTTCTTTTATCTTCCTCCCTGCAACTGTGTATATCGAAATCTCAACTTCATCTGGTATTTGTGATAAAACGAACGTAAAATATGTTCCTCTCTCAAATGGATTGGGGTAATTGTAAACAACTTGCAATTCAAGATCACTTTTAACTTTAAATTTTTTGATAATTGGATCTGAAAAGTTACCATTATAATCTTTCCCTATAACCTTTAATTCGTATTCGTCATCCTTAAGCTTAGGCATATAATTTACTCTTATTAAAGGATTTTGTGAATTAAATTCAATTGTAATTTCATTATTATTATAATAATTCACTTTTTTATCATTTACAAATATCATAATATTGGATGTATCATTAACAGGAATATTGGTATCATCTGTTAATTCAATTTTTATTAAAGGATTTGAACTAATATAATTTTTATTATCTAATGTTTTCATTAATTTGCCATCATTAAAAATACTTAACGATAAATTAGGATTATTATCTATTGTAATATTTACAATAGGTTTTCCAGTATCCTTTTGTACATAGAAATATTTACTAATTTGATTATTTGTTTTATAATATTCATCTATTTTATTCAAACTATCGATAAAAAGATATACTGTATTATTATTTTGTAAAAATTTCGTATCAATACTTAAATTGTTTTTATATACTGAATTTTTTAACAATTTTACATGTTCTTCCCTCAATTTAGTGTAACTATTATCTAATTTTTTCAAATAAACTTTAATATTTAAACTATCAGCATCTTTATCGCTTATATTCCATACACTATAATTAACATTCAACCCTTTGCCCTGATAAATAGTGTCTTTCTCTAATTGTATTGATTTATCATTTACAAGTAATTCTGCTAATTTATTTTTTATTACTTTTATTTTTTTTAGTATTGGGACAAAATTATCATTTATATCATTATTAAAGTAACCAATTAAAACAATCTTCGGATAATTCTTTAAAATTTTGTAATCAATTATAGCTCGTTTCCAATTATTAACAATATTAATAAATGGTAATGCGTTTGATAAAGTATCTTCTGTATTATCTTTTTTTATACCAATAAGTTTATAACTTATTGTATTATTTTGTTGTAAAGTATCATTTACCAATATTTGCTCAATCCCATCATAATTATCAATGTCAATTATTACCTTCCCGTCATTTTTAACAATTAAGAAAGTGGTATCGCATTTTGCAGTACCATTATATTGTATTTTAAATGTCTCTGGAACACTTCCAACTTTAGCTCCTCTATATCCTAATATTCCCCAAGAAGCTCTGAAACTAATGCTATCTGCATATTTACTGCCAAACAACTTTAATTTGTCTCTAATTGATTGACTTAAATTAGTTGAACCTTCATCTTTAATCACAATTGCTATGTAAAATTTATCGGATAATGTATCCAACATATTATCATAAGCAACTACATCTGAAGAATTAAATAAATCATATCTTCTGCCCCATATAGGTTTTAATGTATTTCTATCAAATAAATAAATATGATGACCTCGAACTGAGTTCTCCGGTATAAGCTGTTGTCCATTTAATAATATAAATGCTGTATTCCCATCATTATAGCCGCCTGATATTAATTCTATTTTATATTTTGCGGTATCCAATACCAGTCCGCTCGAAATATACTTTAAATTATAACTCTTAGTATTCTGGGAAAAAGATAGTGAATCACCAAATAATAATCCATAATCTGAATATATAAAGCTTCCTTGTGTCATTATTTCATTATTTTGATTAACTATTTTATACCAAACTCTACTATCATTTTCAACGTTGTCAAAAGAAATCGTTGTATAATTTGAGTCAGGATTTAATAAAATTTTATAAGAATTTGCAAAATCTTGTTTTAAAGAGTACTCAAAAAAAGTTTTATTATTTATTTTATTTTGTGGATTTAAAACTTTTAATTCTTTTACTGATATATTTTCGGATTTAATTGCTGGAACGGTATAATAACTGCTATTTTTTACAATAAAAGTATATTCAAATTTATTATCATTGTAATCATATTCATCAATTTTATTATCATAGTTTAATTCTATTATTATTTTGTTCATTCCCGATTTTGATTTTGTATACACAGGGAACTGAATACTATCACTATTCTTAGGTATATTCCTCAATATCTCTCTTGTTATAGTTTCATTATTATAGATATGAGTTATTTTAATATTAAAAGTGTCATTTATTGGATTACCATAGTTAAAATATTTTACTTTAACCAAAATACTATCATCAATATCACTTACATTCTCTTTTGAAAACTTCCATGATTGCTTATCAATTGCTAAATTTACTTTATTGGGTAACTTTACATAAATTATCGGATCCCCAAATAATATATTGGTATATTTATAAAGTAAATAACTTCCACTATTTGAATATGTTTTACAAATATCATTCTTTATTAAATTATGAAGTTCTCCAATCGTAATATTTTGTTTTTCAATAGCCTTTTGATAAAATATATATGGAACTGTATAAGCTGTTGATGTATAACCTAGTGAACTATTCCCTAAATAATTGATTGCCTTGGAATTATTTCTCACAGTAGCGTATTCTGAAAAAGCAACAATATCTGGTTCAGCAAATTTACCTGTAGAACAACCAAAATCTAGTATTATTGGATAAAGATTATATTTGCTATTTAGTTGTAAAATGTCATAAATTCCGTTATCCCAAGTTGATACTGCACTATGCCCTAAATAAGAAATAAATAATGCACTATTATTAATTATTTCTTCAAAATAATTCTGTGTTACATTTAATCCAAAATTTGTAACAGGATTAACAGTTTTATAAAAATGCTCATAAAACCCACCATAAGGTTTTATAAAATTATTTATTATCCCATCATTTATGTTTTTTATCTCTAAATATTGATTATTGGTTGTGTTACCACCTGAAAAAAATATAAATGATTTATTCCATCTATCAATTTTTTTATCGTTATAATTTTTATGCCTTTGAAAATAATTTTCAAATTCTTCAGTGGAATTTATTGGTAGACGCCCAACTGCCATTTGTGGAATATTAGCACCAGTAGTATCCCAAATAACAAACCAAGTATCTGAAACCGGTGCTCCGTAGGACGGGACCCAGTTATTCTGTTTAGGAGCATCTCCATATTTAGCTCGATTATTATAATAATCATAAGTTGCATCACCAACAAGGAAGAGATATCTAGGCTTAGGCTCATCACTCATTTCATAATAATCTTTTAAGAATAATTTTATAGGCTCTGGTGCGAAATAACCGAAATTGTAATTATCATATATATCATTAACATCAACTACTGCTGCATTCAAATTGTAATAATTCTTTAGGTAATCGCAATATTTGTGAGCTACTTTTATAAATTTGCTGTGTGTTATTAAAATATAATCTGTTGTAGAATGCTTAATTAAATTATTTTCAAATATTTTTTGGTATAAAAATTTTGGATTTTTAATTTTATTTACATTATATAAATAATATTGGCTATTTTGTTTAATAGTATCAATAAATATTAGAGTGTCTCCATTTTTTGTAAAAATATCAATAAAATAAATTTTTTGATATTCCTTTTCTTTTTTCAATAAAATAACTTCGTTGGTATTAACATTTAAAATTTTAATTTTATATGGTTTATTAAATTCGATATTATTTCTAAAATCAAAAATTAAACTATCATTAAATATTAGTTTTTTGGGGTATTCTATTTCAAACCAATCATGAAAAATTCCTGTTCCGTTTAATACATCAAGAGAAAAAGAATTGTCACCTTCTTTTAATAAATCTGAGTTAAAAGATGTACTAACAACTTTATGCTTATATCTATCAAAATATTCAGTAATAAGATAATTAGAACCATTAACTCTTACTCCTACTTGATGAGCATTTGTTATCGTACTTGCGGATCTACTTAAGACTTTCCAATAAAATTTTGCTACTTTATTTGGTACAATATTATTTAATTTTAATGTAGGACTATCACCCCAACCTTTAGTCCATGTTTTATTTTCTATCCAATCTGGGAATTCTCTTCTTATTTGTGCATCAGTAGGAAAATCAAAGTATACATTAGCTTCATCGTGAATTAAACAATCGTAATAGTTAATTTCATCTTGATAGGTTTGTATACTGTAATTATTTGTTATTCGTAAAGAATTATTATTATCATAAGTTAACCAATAATAGCTGCTGTCCGTATACCTATCAAGATATTCATTATATGGTTTTCCATATTCTGCAACTTTTCTATAATCACCATTTGAATAGTTTTTATTCCCAATAAAAATAAAATATTCGTCAGAAGTAAAAATATCATCATTATTCCCATGAAAATATAAAGGATACTCACTTCCTTTATAAAATAATTTAATATTCTTTGGAGATACATTATTTACTGGGAAATTAATACTTTTCAAAAATTCAAAATCAATTTTATATAAACCATCCTGATTTAAACTTAACTTATAATATATCTGATTACTATTAAACCAATTTTTAATCTCTTTAATTTCTTTAACTTTTTTATTTATATAATTGTCTTGTTTTATAAATATAAAATTTTCTTCACTGTAAACTTTTAAGTTGCCAGAATTATGAGCATAATTAATTACAATACTTTTTAAATAATGTAATTCATTGTTAATAATTTTTAAATAAGGGAATCGTAAATGTTTAAATTTCCTACCTTTGAATTTAAAATATCCTTTAAAAATTTTTTCTTCTTCAGTAATATTATTTATGTTTAATTCATATTTGTATCTTTCATAATCTAATTTTGAAATTAAGATTCTATTTTCATCAATATCTGATATATCAAGGAAAATATCTTTATAAAAATTCATATTATCTTCAACTTTTATTAAATCTATATTAATTTTAATATTTAAATTATTATTAGTATATTGACATACCAAGAAATTATTAGCTTGTATAAATATATTTAATAAACAAAATATAATTATAGTTCTCAACTTAACTCCAAATTTTTATGTTAAAAATTTTTGATACTTTCGTTAATATTTTCAGCTATGATGAATTAAATATTAAAATACTTGAATCTGTAAAAAAGCGTAAAAAAGCAACTTTTTTTTATTTGAATACCTTTTCTTTATATCTAATTTTTAAAAGTCAGAATTATGCAACAGCATTTAATCAAGCTGATTATATAGTCCCCGATGGTATTAGTATAGTATATGCCGCTAGACTTCTAAACAATATTAAAATCAAAAAATTAAGAATTAATTTAAATTATTTTTTGTATTTAGAAAATATTATCATAAAGAATAATCTAACGATTTATTTATTAGGCTCACATAAAAATATTTTAGATAAAGCTGTCCACAAACTTAAAGAAAGAGGCATCAAAGTTGTTGGTTATAATGATGGTTATAATTTAAATAACTCTTTAATAGACAATATTAATCAATTACAGCCTGATATTTTTTTTATTGGTATGGGAATGCCTAAACAAGAGTTATGGGTTATAGAAAACTCAAAAAAAATAAATACTGGAGCTTTCATTACTGTAGGTAATCTATTTGATATTATATCTGGAAATTTTAAAATTGCACCTAAATGGCTTACTAATACACCTTTCGAATGGGTTTATAGAATTTTCCAAGAACCTAAGAAACTCATCCCAAGATATATAAAATGTAACAGTTTCTATTTATACCTACTTGTTAAATATTATTTTAACAAAAGAGTTAAATAAATTTCTCTTAAAATTTTAATATATTTCTCTAATGAATGATTAATTGTTATATATTGGTTTAATTTACTCCCCAGTTCACTCATTAACTCATTATTACTTATTAAATTTAATAATTTTACTACTAAATCATCTGAATTATTAAAAAATATCGCTGTTTTACCATCAGCCAAGTAATTCTTGAACGCTCCATTCACATTTACTATAACAGGTTTTGAAAATAGCCCAGCTTCAATGACAGTTAAACCAAATGGCTCTATAGGCGAAGGCGAAATAAGTACATCTATTATATTATAATAATCCCCTATATGCTGGATACTATCAATTATTTTTATATTTTCCTTAAAACTTAATGTTTCGTTGAGTAATCTTATCCTATCTATTCCATTTCCTATGAAAAGAAAAATAATATTTTTATTTAACTCTAAAATTTTTGGGATTGCTTTAGTAATGATGTTTAAGTATTTTACAGAGTAATCAAATCTACCAATGTATCCAACTATAGTTTTATTTTCTTCAATTAATAACTTTTTTTTAAGTTCTACTGGATCAATCGTAATTTCTTTAACTATATTATCAACAGGATTGTATAAAGTTATTATTTTTTCTTCTTTAATTTTATAATTTTTAATTAGCATTCTTTTTATTTCATCACTTACTGCTATTAACATATTAGCTTTATAACTTAGCAACTTTTTATCATAACTATGATAATGAACTGTAGTTACCGTTTTTACATTTTTTAATAATTTATTTAACAAATATGCTAACAAATCATAATATCTATGGTGTGAATGAATTATATCTATTTGATTTTTAATACAAAATGTTAATAACTCAAACAATTTAGTTAAAAAATATTTACCTTTGAAGAAATAGACATTATTGTATTGTTTAAAGTAATTTGCGTTATCCCCATTTTCAAAATAAAAAAATAATTCAATATCTGTTTCAGTTTCTAATAAACATTTTAATACTCTTGAGACACCACAAGCCACATTTGCTTTAGTCCAAAGATGCAAAACTCTCATTCTATTATCCTTATAGGATATTCTTTTTTCATAAAATCATAAAAAGAATAAAATAACCGCTTTATTCTTTTAAATTGCAATCTGAAAATTAATTTGAAAATTTTTAAAAAGAAATGAACGAATGGTTTTATTTTTATTATCTTATTTTCTCCATAAAATTTATATAAGTAATACATATTCCTATTAAGGAAATATTCTTTCCAATCATCAATTTTATTCTTATACTCCAGTTTTCTGAATATAACTGAATTTTTAATCAAATAGATTTTATAACCAGCTTTCCTGATTCTTAAAGCATACTCGGTGTCATCACAAAAAATGAAAAAATTAGGATTTGGCAAACCTACTTTTACGACAATTGTTTTTGGAATTAAAACTCCTTCAAAAGTAAAATCAGCTATTTCTAACTTATTGGGGATTTTATCCAAATTTTTAAATATATTTCTTATTTCATATTTTCTTGGATTATTTCGCAATATTGATTTTAAATCAAATTCCAGACAAGATATTTCAACAATTTCATTTTTTAAATTAATTCTTATTGGTTGAATTACTTCATTATTGTGATAAATTTTAATCAATTCTTCTAGAGCAGTATTTTGTGGCACTACATCATCGTCAAAAAGCCAAAATAATTCAACATCTAACTCTAAAGCTATCTCTAAACCTTTTTTAAATCCTTTAGAACAACCTTCATTTTTATTATTTTTATGATAAATTATTTTATCTTTATTTATTTTATAATCATTTATAATTTCAGAATTTGCATTATCAATTACAATAATTTTTTCAACTGGATAACTTTGTAATAATAAATTTTCTATTAAATCTTTGAGATATTCATCTCTGTTATAAGTGACAATTATTGCTGCTACTTTGTATTGCTTCATCTATAATTTCCATAAATTTATTTTTTTCAAATGGGGCATAATAATATTCATAAATTTGTTGTCGCTTTTCAAAATTTTCTTCATTCTCTTTTAATATTTTTTGTATATTTCCATAAGATATATTTTCATAAGGTAAAGAAATATTTAAATTGAATTTACTAAATTTTATATGTTCTATTCCAAATTGATCTGGTATATAAATTATTGGTATGTCGTAGCTAAGAAGGTCTAAAGCTAGTGAAGTATCTTCAACCATACAAAAAGCTATATTATCAATTATTTTATTTAAGTTATTTTGATAAAACTTACCACCAAATTCTTTTTTCAATTTATTTATTTTGTCCACCGGATGAGCTCTTAACATTATTCTTTTATCACTAAAATAATATTTCGAAACCTGACAAAATTTATTATAATATTTTACTGAATAATTTAGATTTCTCCCTTCTGTTCTTGCAAAAGAATAAAAATATGGTGATAGAATATATAGAATATATTTTTTTTGACTATCGGTTTTAGTCCTGATAAAATTATAATTTTTACCAACAATCCCAACAATATCTTTTTTACCAGTATTTTTATTTTTGTAATAATCGTACTCCCCGCAAGCTAAGTAATAATCTGAAATTAAATTTTCGTATAAATTATCGTAAAAAATTATTCCATGGTCGAATAAAATATTTTTTTTACCTTTCTCCTTTGTAATTTGATATAGATAATTATAATTATGAAAGATGAAATCAGAAATGGATAAAGAAAATTGATCTATTTTATTATAAATATTTTTGTATTTAGTGTAAATTCTATATTTTATTTCAATTTGCTGTTTAAATTGCTTATATGAACTTAACTCAATTTCGTATTTTTTAAATAATGTTAAGCAATAATTGTAAATTTTTTCAATAAATTCTAAATTTAATTTTTGTTTTTTATGAAATATGCTTACAAAACAAAAAATATTTCTACTAAGTAGCATTTTTTTACTGTGGAGTGCACCAATTATTAATATTTTGTATTTATTAGCTAATAATTGCATTGTACTATAGCTAGATTTAGAATTAAATACTATATGTGATAAAATTGCTTTATTATCATTCTTATTGTAAAATAATAAATACTTAATTTTCCATAAGATAATCCAAGGAATATGTTTAATAAAATCTACAATACTATTCCAACGTGAAAATAATTTTAAATTACTTTTATATTCAACCTGCATAACTATATCTATAATTAATTCCTCAAGAAGAAGACAAAACATTTTTTCTTCTAATGGCAAAGTATTTGAAAATTCAGTTATTGCTCTTAAAATATTTTTTAATTTTATATTCTTTCCCATAAATTACAATATATCTTGAGATATTCTTTAATTATTAAGTCCCATGTAAATTCTTTTACTTTTAAGTATGCTTTTTCACTAATTTTTGCATATAGTTTTTCATTAGCATATAATAAATTTATAGCATTTCTTATTTCATCTTCATTATTACTATCAACAATGATAGCATCTTCATAATTACTTAAATAGTTTGAAATTCCACAATTTTTCGAAATAATCAATGGTGTTTTGTAATACATTGCTTCTAATGCCAATATAGAATAGGATTCATATAAACTTGGTATAATTACAATTTTTGCTTTTTTTATATATTCTGCTAGAGAATGACTATCTATTCTTCCTAGAAAATGTATATTATCTTTTTCAATACCAAAATAACCATTTTCACCACATACATATAAATCAAATTGCAAATTATCAAAAACTTTTAATAATATTTGGTAACCTTTAAAATCTTTAAATCCTCCCGCATAAAGGACAAAATTTTCTTTATGATAAACATTTAAGATTAAATTATCATCTATTTCAATTCCATTTTTTACAATTAAACTTTTATTAAATACTTTTTGGGGAATAAAATCTTTATCTAACACGTTATACAATAGGATATTATCGCAAAAATATGCTAAAATAGATTTTAAATAATGAATAGTTTTAGGTATTCCTTTTTGTCTATAAGGATTATTCTTAAAATTTAGGGTATCATGAAATGTAACTAAAGTTTTTATCCAAGGGACAAATACTAAAATTAAGAATGGATATTGCCAACGTCTTTGAACTATAAAATGAACTATATTAACTCTAAATACTATAAAGAAAAGGAAGGGTATAATCCCACCAGTATAGACAAAAGAATTATTGCTCTTTTGTAATAATTTTATTGGACTAAACAATTTATTTATTTTGTTAGCATTTTTATCGACTTCATAGAAATAACATACAAAACCTAACTTACTTAACCTATCAAAAATAGCTTTTTGTACTTTGTGAGTGGAGCTACCTAAAATAATTGGATATGTATATTCCCCTAAAAAAAGTATTTTGGGGTTAAAATTTTTCATTAAATACATTCCTATTTTTTTGTATATAAAACAATTGATATACAAATATAAATAATTCTGTAATTATAGAAGAAATTATTGCAGAATAGATACTCCTAAATATAAATAACAAGAGTAAATTTGCTAAAATATTCAAAATAGTTGCATATAAAGTAGATTTTGCAGTAATTTTTTCCATTCTTAATGAATTTAAGAATACACCTGTAAAATTATTTGCAAAATAAAAGAAAATACCAATTGAAAGAATTTTCAAGTAAATACTTGAAAGGAGATATTTGTCTCCATAAATATATTTTATAATATAATATGCAGTCAATTGATAAAATAATAATACAAAACTTGCTAATCCAATAAGTATAAAAAAAGTAGTTTTAATTTTATGCCAATCAAAATGCTTTTTTGAAAAATCTTGACAAAAATTAGAATAAGCAGGAACTAAAATACTATTAGAAAATATTTGTGGGAATTTGTAAAATGAATATGCTATAGAATAAAAAGCAATTATTTTAATATCAATAAAATAATACAAAATCTGTACGTCAATTTTATCATAAATTAACACAAATATTAAAGAAATTCCTAATAGATAAGATGATTGAACAATTTTGAAATATTCATTAAATGAAAATATCTTGAATGATATTTGAATATTAAATTTCTTTAAATTGTTAGTTATTATTAGTATATGTAATAAACTTAAAAATAAAAATATACTTATCAAAAATTGAATGTCAGCATATTTTATAAAAAATAAATTTATGAAACAAAAGACAATAATTAAAAATCTTATAAAGAAATGTATCTTAAAAGGGTAGTAATATTCATTTAATCCGTAATAGATTTGATTAAACAATTGTATAAAATTCAATATAAATAGTAATGAACCAAAAATTACGATAACTAATAATTGTAGTTTTAATAATATAAATAAATAAAAAACACCTAAAAATAAATAAATAATAAAAAATAAGACTTTTAGAGAAAATATTATATTTACATAATAAGAAAATACTTCATTATTACTAGCAGCTTCTCTTTGCAGAAAATATTTAAAACCTAAATCAAAAATAGGTGAAATTATATTAAAAAAAACAGTAATAATTATAAATTTCCCATAATCAGCTTCAGTATTAAGTCTTGCTATGGTTAAAAAAAACAAAAAGAAAGTTATTTTATCGATAATTCCTATTAGGAATACGTATTTACTATGTTTGAAATTCTTTAAAAAATTTACCATAAATATTTTTTTATAGAATTGATAAAGCTTTGAGCGCTTTTTTCCCAAGTAAAATTTAACATTTCACGGCTCGCAAGTAATCCTTTTTGCATATTTTCTTCACGATGATGATATGCATATTCAAGATTATATAAAACTTCATCTAAATCTGGTTCTATCCAATCGTGTAATAATATTTGCCCATTATAAATATGAAATGGTTTATTATTATTTAAAGTATAAGTAATATTATCATTTATAACATCTTTATGACCTGTAGCATTTGTAACAATTGCAGTTCTTCCAGAAGCTAAATATTCCATAAGGACTAAGTTTGTACCTCCTTCGCATCGATTTGGGAACAATCCAACATCAGTAAGTTTATAAATATCTTTAAGTTTATGGTTAGGAACTAATTCAAGTGTTATAGTTCTATTTAAATCAATTTTGTTATCAAGCAAAATATTATTTATCATTTCTAAATAATTATTACCGCGCAAATTGAATTTTATATGCTTTGAGATAGACATATTTAACATGGTTTTAGGCCACATATTAAACCAAGCATTAATCAAAACAACATCAGGATATTTTTTCTGCATTATAGAAACAGCTTTAATTACAACATCTTGTGATTTTCTTAATTCGAATTTACCACCGGAGAAAATTACAAAATTATTGTAATCTTTAGGCGGTTGATAAAAAAATAAATCTGGGTCTATACCTTGAATCAATTTACCAGAATGATAAATACCTGCCTGTTTTAATTTATATTCATTCCAAGAAGAACCACCTAATACTAAATTGTAATTTTGTGCGTTTTTTAATGAATTATTATTCAATTCTTGTTCAAAAAAACAATAACCAATATTAATATCAGCTCTTGCTTGATATAAAGTTTCTAATTCGTGTGAAACTAACGCATGGAATGCTATCCCATCTAGATGAACTTTTTGCTCTTGGGAATATAAATTATCCAACAAAATTGTCTCAGGATAAATTCTTGAAATCTCTTTCTTCAGATATTTACTACAAACTCCCCATCCGAAATTTTCACCATAGGAGAGAGCTAAATATAACTTTTTCATAATCAACCATTTTTTTATATATTAAGATAATAAATTTAATAAAAAAAGATTATATTTTATGTCAAATGTTGAATTTGATAAACAATTTGGAAATCTTATTATTGGAATAGATGAAGCAGGTCGAGGTCCATTATGTGGCCCAGTTGTAGCAGCTGCTGTTATAATGCCTTTAGATAATCCAATTGAAGGAGTTAAAGATTCAAAAAAATTAAGTGAAAAACAACGTGAAAAGCTTTTTTATTTAATAAAGAATAGAGCTCATTCACTTCAAGTTACGGTAATAAATAATGACATAATTGATAAAATTAACATTTTGCAAGCTACATTTTTAGCTATGGAACAATCTTTCAGAAAAATTAAACATAATTATGATGCAGTTTTAATTGATGGGAACAGAACTTTTATAAAATCTCAAAAATTTATACCAATTATAAAAGGTGATGATAAATCTTATTCAATTGCCTGTGCATCAATTGTTGCAAAAGTTGTTAGAGATAAAATTATGTACCATTATGCAAAAAAATTTCCAATATATCAATGGGATAAAAATAAAGGTTATCCTACCAAATTACATAGGGAATTAATTAAAAAGTATGGCGTTACTAAATACCATAGAAAATCCTTTTTGAAAAATATTATAAATGATGAGTTATTTGATGAAATCACAGAATAAGAAAAAAGGGAATAATGGAGAAAAATTAGCATTAAAATTGCTAATGCAAAAAGGTTTTTCTATTATTGAAAAAAATTATCATTATAGTAACAAAGGTGAAATAGATATTATAGCCCGGGATAAAGATTTCATTATATTTGTTGAAGTAAAAACTAGATTTAATGATAAATTTGGAGCACCAATAGATTCTATAACGAAAAATAAACAAAGTCAAATAAAAAAAGTAGCAGAAGCATATCTATTTGAAAAAAATTTAGAAAATATTAACTGTAGATTTGACGTAATAACTATTGACTTTTCAGAAGGTAAAGCAAAGATTGAGCATTATGAAGATGCTTTTTAAATACCATAAATATCATAAATTACTTGTTTTATATCATTTACATGACCGAATTTTTCAACAATTTTATTTTTTATTTGATTTTTATCTTTTGCAAAATCAAGCTGATTAGCTAATATTAAGACATCTAAAACTAATTCATCTGTTAATAGTGCACTGTGATGTTTTTCTATTGCCTCGATTAGTATTTGTGGCAACCCCCACAAATTCAATAAATATGCTCCGATAACACAATGATTTGTTTTATAAGTATAATTTTCAAGTTCTGTTAAATCCTTTTCATCATCAAATAATTTTTCTGCAATATTTATATAATCTTTTATTTCTAACATAACTAAAATACCAATATCATGAATTATTCCAATACCAAAAGCTTCATCCGCGATTTTTTGGTCTTTTTGTACAATTTTAATAATTTTTTGCATAATAGTAGCAACTCTAAAAGAATGTTCCCAAATTTTTTCAAGGAAATAATTAACTCTGGCATCATTCTTCTTATCCTTAAAAAGCCCACTAAATAACACTACAGATTTTACAATCTCAATACCTAACAAATTTACTGCGATTTTAGGATCAACAATATTTCTTGAGATACCAAAAAAAGCAGAGTTAACAATTTGCAGCAATTTTACTGATATTGAGATATCTTGTGATACTTTTTCAGCAATTTTTCTTATTGAATAATTTTCAGACTTAAGTTCCTCTTCTATTTCAAGATAAAGTTTTGGAATTGTTGGCAAGATACTAATATTATTAATTACATCACGAATGGAAGGATTATTTAAATATTCTTCATATCTTATGAGTTGTAGTATCAATTGATTAATTTTGTTTGCATCTATCGGTTTTGCAATAAATTGATGAGCGTATTTTAAAGATTTTATTGCCAAATGTTCATCAGAATAACCTGAGAGAATTAATCTTTTTATATTTGGGTTATATAAATAGACATGACTCAGGAAATTAGCACCATCCATAATTGGCATTTTCATATCACTTATAACAATATCAACTTTATATTCTTGAATAATTTTTAATCCTTCTTCACCACTTGTTGCAAAAAAATAATTAAAATGTTCGTCTTTTCTGGATAAAATACGTTTAATTGAATTTAATATATTACTATCATCATCCACAAACAAAACGTTATACTTCTTTTCCATTATTACTCCTTAATGGAAGTTTTATGATAAATTTCGTTCCCTCACCATAAGTAGATTCACACTTAATATCACCATTATGTTTATTAACGATTATATCATATGCAATAGCAAGACCTTGCCCTGTCCCTTTACCAACTCCTTTTGTAGTAAAAAATGGCTCATAAATTTTGGAAAGGTGTTCAGGCTTAATCCCTGTACCATTATCTTCAATAGTTATGTATGCAAAACTACTATCAGAAGATGTTGTAATTTTTATATAACCCTTCTGATTCAATTCTTTGAATTTCTCTTCTATTGCATGCGCTGAATTTACAATCATATTTAAAATAACTTGACCGATTTCATCAATAACACATTCAACTAGTGGTAAATTAGTATCAAATTGTGTTATCATATCAGCATAATATTTCCAATTATTTCTTGAAATTGTTATTGTAGTTTCTATAATTTTATTTAAATCTGTCTGGACCTTTTCTTTAGAAGAAGGATGCGCAAACTCTTTCATTGCAATTACAATCTTCTTTACTCTTTCTATACCTTCAAAAGTTTCGTTTAAGGCATTTATTGCCTCATTAATGAAATAATCTAAATCATATTTTAAATAATTCTCTTTGAATATATCATTCTCTTTTAATGAACCACTGTCATCAAAAAATTGTTTAATATTGCTTAAAGCATCATATAAAAAATTTGAATTATCGTTAATAAATTGCATAGGTGTATTAATTTCATGAGCTATACCTGCCGCCAATCTACCAATTGCTTCCAGTTTTTGCGAAGTAGCTAATTCAATTTCCAAATAGACTTTTTCAGTGTTATCAATCAGAGATATTAAATATTGGTTATTTTCTGTTTTATATTTGTATATTGATAAAGTTAAATATTTATTTTCACCATTAATTTCAACTTCAATATATTCAATTGTTTTATTTAGATGATTTTGAACAAATTCATAGAATTCTGGTTCGTTATATTCAATAAAATCTATAAGTTTGTATTTTGCTTTAGATTTTTTTAATAAAGTTAAAAGATTTGTATGATCATGCCCGTTTTTGAAAATTTCCTTAAATATTTGATTACTCAGTAAGATATTTAATTCATTATCAACTATAACTATAGCTTCTTTCAAATTATTAAGAATACTTCTTAAATTTTCCCTCTCTAATTGCAATAGGATTTCATAATTTGTTTTTGTAATATAACCAGCAATTAATTCACTAAATATAGCTAAGATATTGATTTCATCGTTATTCCATACATAATTATTACTAAACGAATAAAATTGCAAACTACCTATATTTTGTTTTGAATAAATTATAGGAACTATCAAAACACTTTTAAGATCAATTTCGTTAAAATTTCTAGTAATTGATGATGGTATTTTATCAGTATCATCAGGATATTTTATTATTTCATTAATCTTATAGTTTAATTCATTAATTTCATTTGTTATTACTCTATCTTTAAAATATTCGTATTCATTGCCGAAATATTCAAAATTTTTTATCTTATCTTCAAAAAGTATTGATAATCTAAATAAATCAACTTCAAAAAAGTCACCTAAAAGATTAACTACTGATTGTATTACATGCGGAAAATTTTTTTCTTTTGCGTAAACAATATTTGTGCTAAGAGTAAAAATTAAAGTTAATAAATCTGTTTTCTTCTTGGCTTGTTCTCTTAAAAATTCTTGTTCTGTAATATCACGAAAAACTGAGAGAATGCATTTCTGATTATTCAAATAAATAAAATCGTGCCTCGCATATAGAGTTTTCTTTTTGCCATTATGAATATATACTTTATTAATATTCTTTTTTTGAAGATTGTGTTTTGAAAAATCAAATTGATTATTTAAAAAGATTTTATTTTTGTAATCAGTGGAATAAACTTCAGTAAAATGTTTGCCAATGATACTATTCAAAGGAATTTCAAATAGTTTAGCAAATTCCTTATTAGCATAAATTACATTTCCTTCAATTGTCATAATCCTTATTGGATCGAAAAAATTATTTAACAAATTAATGAGATTATTATTTTTAATATCGGTACAAATATTGTCTTCTAATGTTAACAAATAGAGTTTTCTATAAGAAAATTCTAGTATACTTTTTTTTATTTTATAATCTTGAAGATTTTTCTTACTATCTATAAGATTAAATATATCAAAAGGTTGCGTGGATTTTATAAATTTAACAAAATTTTCAACTTGTTTATATTCAATAAGATATGTAATTTGTTGATTAACCAAATCTTCATAACTTATTTTCAAATTATTTAATAATATAGTATTAGAAGCAAGTATTTTTAAATTTTCATCGATAATTATTGCTGGTAAGTCAATATGTTCTATTAAAGCTTGAAGACTAAAAACCAAATCATCTATATGGCTAATTCTGATTAAACTATTGATTATGTACCTTAAAGCATTTAGCTTATCATCTTTGAAATCTACTAGTAAATATTCGTTTTGAGTAAAAAATCTCAATTCCTCATATGATATAGATATAGAGATAATTGGTTTATTTAATTTTTGAAATTTGTTAATCAATTCATAATTATGAGTATCATCAAATAGGATTACAACATCACATAATTTAACTAAGTCCAAATTATTTGATATTTTATCGTAACTAAATATTTCAACCAAATAGTTGCTTTGTAAATCATTAACAATTTCTTGTTTATAATAGTTTTTGTAAATGATTATTATTTTATTCATACTATTGATAAATCTTTTTTAATATTTTTAATGGTTCTTTTACACTTTTGATAGAAGCAAAATTAATTAATTTTTGTTTTAAAATATCCGTTATAAAAATACCCTTACTAATTAAAATTCTTCCATCTTCATCAGTAACATTATCCGCTAGCTGATAGCCTACTGGTAAATCTTTTAATTCGACATTAACAACTATATATTTTTCATCTATACCGCTAATTTCGGCTTCAAGTGCAGAAAGTAATAAATTATTATAAATATCTTTATGTTTTGAAAATTCTTCTAAAATTTGTAATGATGTAAAACCAGATTGTTTTAATTCATAGTAATGGTTAGCTAATGATATTAAATTTCCTATTAGTACCGGTGGGAGTACGTTATTTTCAAAATGAATATCATTGATGTTGGAATTCACATTGTTTGATTCAAGGATAGCTTTTGCTATATTATTAAGTCTTGGAATATTATTTAAAAGGCTATAAGCTATTTCAGTATGTGAATTAAATAAAATTTGTTCGTTGTGAGATAATTTCTGTAAGTTAAATTTTTTATCTAAAATTTCTTGTGGAAGAGTGACAACACCGATAAAGGATAATAGAGCAGTTATTTCAATTTCCCATATATTTTGTAAATTAAGTCGTTGTGCAATTTTTTTGCAAATATATCTTATAGAATCAGCTCGAGTAAAAGCTTTTGGATAAAGTGCAGCTAAAATATCTGTTAAAAGCTTAATAGTTCCTCTCAATGTCTGAGCAAGGAGTTCTTTTTCTGCAATTACAAGTTCATATTGTTTAATGGCTTCGTCAATATTTTTAATAAGAACTTCATTGGGGCAAGGTTTTAAAAGAAATCGAAATATATTTCCATTGTTGACGACTTCTATTGTTGCATTCATATCGGCATAGCCGGTGAGTAGCATCCTAGTAGAATTAGGAGATAATTTTTTAGCCTCGGATAAAAATTTGGCGCCATCCATAATTGGCATTTTGTAGTCACTAACAATTACAGCAGGTTTATTTTTTTCTTCTTTTAGGTATTCTAAAGCTCGTGTAGCTTCAGTAAAAGTAATTAAATTATACTTACTTTTCAATACACGTTTAATACCTTGAAGAACTAATTCTTCATCATCTACGAATAAAATTGTATTATTCATATAGCAAAATAATTTTTAAAATAAATTAATATAAAATAACTTTAAAGTCAAATTATTTTATTCGTTTACTTGTGAAATCTCTTCAACAGGTATGAATTTTTTTGGTATAAATTTCTTTATAAAATCAAAATTGAAACTTGCTATTTCTTCGTTAGCACGATATGATATGATTAAGCCGAAGATAAGTAATAAGAAATTTGGAGACCACATTGCCCAAAAAGGAGAAATTAAGCTTCTGTCAGCAAGTTTTTCACCACCAATCAGCATTGCCCAATATATTAAAAAGAAAAATAAACTTACTCCTGCAGCTACTCCGAAGCCACCTTTTCTAATTTTTATACCTAATGGAGCACCTATTATAATAAAAACAATACATGCAAAAGGTATTGAATATTTTTTATGATATTCAACTAAAAAAGAATTAATTTCATCTTGATAAAATTTAATATTTTCTATTTGAGCACGTAGGATATTATTATTGGACAGTAATTTTAGTTGTAAATTATAATTTGCTTCATCTATACCATATTTAGCTGAATGAAAAAATGTTGTATCAGATAATATATTATACAAAATAGATGAAAAAGAGATTTTGTAATTATTTTGTAACACTCTTAAACTATCAGCTACTTCAGAAAGATCATCAGCACTCATTTCTCTACCACCACGTTGTGTAACCGTATTGGATTGTTTAAAGTTAAATTCGTCGGCGGGAAATGAAATTTTATGATTACGAAATACAAATTTCCGATAAAGCTCTTTTTCATCATTCGATTTTTCATGAATTTCACCATTTTCTAATTCAAATACTAACTTTGAATTATCAGCTGTAAAAAAAACTCTACCTTTTTTTGCATTTATAATAGTTGTTGAATTTGGATTACTAAAATTATATACTGTTATATCATACATTAAGTTACTATTTGGGTCAAGAGCTCTTACTAAAATAGCAGTATTAGGTATTTCGCGAGAGAAAATACCTGGAATAATTGATAACGTTGGTTTTGTTTTACTAATATCGCTTAATAAAATTCTTGCGTTATGATTGGCATCTGGATATATGTTATTGTTAAAATACACTAATCCATAAGCAATTAACATACTCCATAAAAAAGGCGGTATAAGCATTTTATAAACGCTTATACCTGAAGCTTTCATTATGGTAATTTCATTTTTTTGAGATAAATTACCGAATGCCATTAGTGTGGATATCAAAACTGACATTGGTATAACAAGTACCAATATCCAAGCTAAATTATATGAAATTAATTTTACAATTACCCAAAGACTTAGACCCTTTCCAACAATTTTATCAGCATATTTCATTAAAAATTGAAGTAAAAATATGAAAATCAAAATAAAAGAAGAAAGAAAAAAAGGTATTATATGATTAAGTATGATATAGCGAAATAATTTCATTAATTTTTTATGAATTTGATTTTTCTTGTGATTTGTTTTTATAATCAGTTAAGTAATAACCACTACCTTTAAAGATAATACCAGCGTTTTTGCTTACAAGTTTTTTAATTTCGCTATTACATTTAGGGCATGATTTTAATGGTTCATCTGTTATTTTTTGATATATTTCTAAAACTTCATTACAATTTTTACAGAAATATTCATATGTTGGCATTGTATTTACCTCCATTATTTTTTATTAAAAATACTTGGTGGAAAAGAATATTCTAAAATTCCATTACCTATTCTTGGTTGATTAAAAAAAGATATTTTTGTTAAACTGCCTTTTTTAATTTCAATATTTAATTGACTATTAGCTGTTAAATCTGAAATTATATTTGAAATATCAGGTTCATGACCAACTAAAGCAATATTTTCAAAATCTGAATAATTATCCAGTAGATTTAAAACCTTTTGAGAATTGGTTCCACAACCTAAATCTTTATGTATTTCCAAAGATAATTCGAAATCTTCAGCAATAATTTGTGCGGTTTGCAGGGCTCTTAAATAAGGTGAACTTATAATTATATCAATTTTAAGGAAATTTTTCCAAAATTTTATTGAGTTTTTTAATCTTTTAATTCCTTCAGGAGTTAAGTTTCTATCAAAATCTTTAAAAGTTTTAGCGTGCTCTTCAGCTTTTTCATGTCGAATTAGATATAAATTCATATTATTTACTTATTATTTAAAATGTTAAAATTTTTAGGATTTGAAATTTCTTTTAATACCCATTTTTGCATTATATCAGAATTGCTAACATATTTCATTTTAGCATAATCAAAAACAAAATAATTATATCTATCATTTTTATTAAAGCCATTCTCCAATAATTCTTTAGAAGGTAATATCTCAGTATAGATTGTATCACGACTAAAATTTGTAATTACTTGTTTAATGCTACCATATGGATGTGTTAGGCTCAAAAATGTTCTAAACACAAGTGAAATATAATTTTTGAAATCTGTATATAATGAATATCTTTGCAAAACAGATACATTTTTTGATAAATAGTTCTCTTGAATTCCTATGAATACTTTATTATCTTTGATAATTCTTTGAACATCAATTTCTCCATTAAGAGATTTATCTAACAAGTATAAATTAAAATTTTTGTTATAGATTGCAAACCTATTATATTCAGGATTTGAATATTGCAAAAGAACATAATAATATAAGTCATAATTCAATCTAATAGTATCAATTATTTTTTTTTGTGGTTTGAGAATTGGTTTATTTATATCGATTAGATTAGATAATTTTGAATTAGTTTCAGAATCTCCTTCTACAGCACGGTTTACCATAGCAATGAAAGACTTTAAAATAGGATCTTCTTTTATTACAATTTTATCTTTTTTTGAGCATGAAGGAAATACAAAAATTGATAGTAATAACCATATAAGAATTAAGGTGTTATTATTTTTTTTATACATTTTTTTTATTAAAATATTTTCATTAATTTTAAATTTACAAATTTTTTATTAAATGGAGAAAAAAATATGAGTAAAAAATTATCAGTAATTGCATTATTATTAGTTTCTTTGGTTCTAACAGCATTTGAGTGCGCATCTCCTGAAATTGAAGGTGCAAAACTTTATATTCAAAGAAAGCAATGGGATAAAGCAGAGGATCAATTAAAGAAAGAAGTTGAAAAAAATCCTAAAAGTGATGAAGGTTATAAACTTTTGGGTGATGTTTATAAAAGTAGAGAAAAATATGATTTGATGTTAGATGCTTATGATAAATCATTATCAATAAGTAATCGTTTTGAAAAGGAAATTACTTTCAATAAAAAAGCTAGTTGGGCTGATTGTTATAACAAAGGTATAGGATACTATAATAGAGGTATTAAATTTTTATCTACTTCAGAAGATACTGCAAAAATGAATTTTAATAAATCCATAGAATTTTTCAAATTTGCAACAATGTTGCAACCAGATTCAACTGAAGCTTATAAATTGATGTATCAAGCAGCAAGCTTATGTAAAAAAACTGACGATGTTATTGTTTATTTAGAAAATGCTAATAAAAAGAGTAATAATCCAAAATTGGCTATTATTTTAGGTGAAGTTTATTCAAAAGAGGGTGCAAATTATTACAATCAATATAAAGATACAAGAAACTTATCTGATAGTTTAAAGGCTTTCACATATTTAGATCAAGGAATAACAATTTTAAATAATGCATCTCAACAATATCCAACGAACAAAGATATTCTATTACAATTAGCTAGTGCTTATATTTCTGCAAATAGAGTAAAAGAAGGTCAATCCGCTTTTGAAAGATTAGTAAGTTTAGATCCAACAAATAAATTATATAGATACAATTTTGGAGTTGTACTTTTAGAAATTAAAAGATATGATTTAGCTGCTGAACAATTTGAAAAAGCAATTGAAATTGATCCTGAATATATTAATGCAATTTATAATTTAGGTGTTACATATGTGCAATGGGCTGTTAAATTAAAACAAGAGGCTGAAGACAAAGGTGTTAATGACGAATCTTATAAAGAAAAATTTAAGTTGGCATTACCTCAATTAGAGAAATTCCTCTCACAAAACAAGGAAGATGCTCAGGTTTGGAATTTGTTAGGTAAGATCTATGCAAATTTAGGTATGAATGATAAAGCTAAAGAAGCTTTCGAAAACGCGGATAAATATAACAAGTAATATTTATGGAATTAGAATATTAAAGCAGGCGAGCGTAAGCGAGCTTGCTTTTTTTTATTTTAAAAAATACTTTTCATTAGCTCAGACGGTGTAAGCTTAAAGCCCGTGCACCGAGCGGCGCACGGGCGGGCTTACGCCCAAAATATATTTCACTAATTAAACCATATCTTACATAATATCAACGACATACAACATTTATGCATATACCAAAATAACTATTGACTGAAAATTTTCCAAAGTAATAGCAAACTTAAAGTATTAAAATATTTTCGTAATTACGATATAATTGTATTTTTCGATATATTGACTTTTCTAAAAATATATTTGTATTTACAATATAATTGTATATACGATATATCAATAATCTTTAATAATATATTTGTAAAGACAATATAATTGATTTTACGATATAATAGAAAATGCAATTATATTATAAAAAAAATCGCATCAAATATAAAAATTTGAAAGACTAGATATTAGTTTTGTCAAGAGAAATATTTATTGTGAAACACACCATCAGACCTGCGTTCAGACGCTGCATCTAGGAAGTTGTGGAATTATGAAACCGTAAGCTACACTTTGTAAGGTGATAAAGAAAAGATTTTTAGCGGGCCTTCGGCCCGCTGCCCCTTGCGGCTTTCCACAAGCAGCAAGGGGCTAAGCTTATACCGTCTGAGCCCAGAGATAGAATATTTTTTTTTTTAATAGAGACTTTATTTTTATTTGATTAAAATTTTTGCATAAACCGGGAGGTGATCGCTATATCCGCCGATATATCTTTTGCCTTCGAAGGTTCTGATTGGTAATCCTTCTGAATCAACATTTTTGCCAGTATACATATTAAAGGATGGGCAATCATATTGGAACTTATTGCTTTCAATTAAGTTAGAGGATACAATAATTTGGTCGAGCATATTCCATTCGTCGTCAAAGTAGTGTGAACCTTCATCATTATCTGCTTTTTCCCAAGATAAATTGTATAATTGTTTTGGTTGAGGTTTATCTTTAGAGCATATAAAAGGTTTAGCTTGTAAATATTTCATTATCGATTCATTTTTAGGGGTATCATTAAAGTCGCCCATTATTATTATGTTAGCATTAGGGTTATAGCTAAGGATGTAATCAACTCTTTTTTTCAAAGTAGATGCTGCGGTATTTCTAGCAGGCGCTGATTTTTCTTCGCCACCACGTCTAGATGGCCAGTGGTTGGCAAATACATAGAAAGTATCACCGGTTTGCTTGTGAAGTAATTTCCCCATCACAATATTTCGTGTTGGCCAATCGATTTTTACAGTATCGTCAATAAGTTCGATGAATTGGAATAAATCTTTTTTGTATAAAATACCAACGTCAACGCCTCTTCTATCGGGTGAATCTTTGTGAATGACTCCAAAGTTATATTTTTTTAAAAATTGGTCATACATTGTTAGAGTATTTAATACAGCGCGATTTTCAACCTCACAAACAGTTAAAATATCAGGAGCTTTATTATCATTCATAGCAGAAATAATTTTTGATAATCTTACAAATTTTAAAATTAATTTTTGGTCATCCCATTTGTACATACCTTTAGGGGTAAAATCTTCATCATTTGTATTAGGGTCATCATTTGTATCGAAGAGGTTTTCTAAATTCCATTGAGCAATAAAGATATAATTGTTTTGAGCGTAAATAGGTAAAAAAACTAAAATGGAAATTAATAAGAGTTTTTTAAGCATTCAAGACCTCCGATAATAAAAATTGTTTTAGATTAAAATGAATATAAGAAAAAATATTTTAAGAGAAAAAAAATCCTGTGTTAAAACACAGGATTAATTTTAATTAAGCTTCCACTTTTTCGACTAATTCCATACCTTTTTTGATAGCTTCTTCATTCAGAGGAATGAGATGATGGTATCTTTCAGGTAAAACTTTTTTTAAACCTTTTAGTACATTATCAATATTAAGAATTGGTTTTAATTTAATAAAAGCTCCGAGAACGATCATATTAAGGATTTTAGTATTTTTCATTTCAGCAGCAGTTTGAGATGCTTCTATTCCGATAATTTTTATGTCGGTTCTTTTAGGAGGATGCACAATATTAGTAGAATCATATAATAAAAGTCCGCCGGTTTTTACAGCGCTTTCGAATTTATCTAAGCTAGGTTGATTGAGAGCGATAACGGTATCGAATTTGGAAAAAATAGGAGAACTTACGGGTTCATCACTAAGGATAACAATGCAATTAGCAGTACCACCACGCATTTCAGGCCCATAAGATGGCATCCAACTAACTTCCTTATTTTCTTCAACACCAGAATAGCAAAGTATTTGACCAAGTGATAAAACACCTTGTCCACCAAAACCAGCAATAATAATTTCTTCAGTCATTATTTAGCCTCCTCTTTTTTAGGAACTTTAATATCGCCTAATTGGTAAAATTTCAACATGTTGTCCTGTAACCACATATTAGATTCAGTAGGTGTCATTTTCCAATTAGAAGGGCAATTTGAAACGATTTCAACAAGGCAAGTTCCTTTATTAAGTTTTTGATATTCAAAGGCATTTCTAATAGCTTTTTTAGCTTTTCGAACGTGATTAGGGGAAAAAACAGCTTGTCTAGTGACATAATAGGTTCCTGGGAGCTGTGCAACGAGTTCAGAGATTTTTAGGGGATATCCGACAAAATTTACATCACGTCCTTCAGGGGAAGTAGTTGATTTCATTCCTGGTAAAGTTGTCGGTGCCATTTGCCCGCCAGTCATACCATAAATACCGTTGTTTATGAAAATAATAGTAATATTTTCACCACGGTTACAGGTGTGAATAGTTTCACCAGTACCAATAGCAGCAAGATCTCCATCACCTTGATAGGAAAAAACAAATTTATCGGGAAAAACTCTTTTAATTCCGGTGGCAACAGCGGAAGCACGTCCATGGGCAGCTTCGCTCCAATCAATATCAAGGTAGTTATAAGCAAAAACTGCACAACCAACAGGGGCAACACCAATTGTTTGCTCTTGAATGCCCATTTCTTCTATTACTTCAGCAATTAATTTGTGAACAGTACTATGGCCACATCCTGGGCAATAGTGAAATGGATTATCGAGTAGTACGCTTGGTTTTTGGTATACAATGTTTTCTCTTACGCAAATATCATCTTCATGATGGAGATGATCATCTGTATATAATTCCTCTTGTAGGTATAATCTTTCGTTACCCATAATTATTTCCTTATAATTTTTTCTTCAAATTTTTCAACAATTTCTTCGGGAGTAGGAATCATTCCACCTGTTCTTCCATGGAATTCAACCGGTACAAGTCCATTGACTGCTAATTTCACGTCTTCAAGCATTTGACCAACATTCATTTCAATATCTAAAATACCTTTGATTTTTTTAGCATAATTATTTATTTGCTCATATGGGAAAGGGAAAAGAGTAATTGGTCTAAAGACACCAACCTTGTAGCCCTTATTTCTTGCAATTTCAGCTGCTTTTTTAGCAATTCTAGCAACAAGGCCAAAGCCAGTGAAGATATATTCAGCATCATCACACATATATGTTTCGTATCTAACTTCTTCTTTTTCTATTTGTCTATACTTATTTTGCAGATGGATGTTAGTTTTTTCCATATCTTCAGGATGCATATGAAGAGAGGTTATAATATTTCTTTCGCGGTTTTTAGGTTTTCCAGTAGTTGCCCAAGGTTCATATTCAGTAATTCTTTCTTGCTGTGGGAAAAGTTCTACTTTTTCCATCATCTGACCTATAGCACCATCTAATAATAACATAACTGGATTACGCCATTTGAAAGCTAATTCAAAAGCAAGTTTTACAAAATCGACAGCTTCTTGAATGGTAGAAGGTGCAAGCGTAATTAGTTTATAATCTCCGTGTCCACCACCTTTAACAGTTTGGAAATAATCACCTTGGGATGGCTGAATTGTACCTAACCCTGGACCACCACGCATAACATTAACTAGAAGACAAGGTAATTCAGCGCAAGCAATATAAGAAATACCTTCTTGCATTAAGCTAATACCAGGAGAAGAAGAAGAAGTCATAACTCGTTTTCCGCATCCGGCAGCACCATAAACCATATTAATAGAAGCTATTTCACTTTCTGCCTGAAGAACAACCATTCCCGTTCTTTTGTTTGCATAAGTTGCTAGATATTCAAGAATTTCAGATTGGGGAGTAATTGGATAGCCGAAATAGGCATCACATCCAGAGCGAATTGCTGCTTCAGCAATTGCTTCGTTACCTTTCATTAATTTTAGTTCTTTCATTCTTTCACCATAATATTTATATCTTTAGTTACATTAGTTATTGTTGCAATATGTTCTTTATTACCATCTACTGTTTTACGATAAACTGTTATTATGCCTTCAGGGCAAACCAAAGCACAATTTGTACATCCAGTACACTTATCATTTACTCTAACAATATAAAGATAACCTTTAGAGTTAACTTTTTTAGATAACTCTAAAGTATCTTGTGGACATGCACTGGCGCATAACTTGCAACCTTTACATTTTTCGATATCAATAATGATATCTCCTTTGACCTTTGCCATAACAATCCCTAATTTTATTATTGTTTATATTTTGAAATTAATAAATATTTTGATAAAAAAAAATTATTAATATTTTTTTTATCTTATATTTAAATTTAATTTAGATATTGATGTTAATCACTTTTGACAAAAATATATTAACTTATGTTTATTTTTGTTTTAAAATATAAAAAGCCGGCGAGTAAAACTACACCGGCTTTATTTATTCAAGGGAGATGTTATGCGCTTATTTTATTTTCTACATTATCTTCTAATTTGGTCTCTTCTTCAATTTCTTTTGCTGCTTGGATGGCTGCTACTGTTCCTTCTGCTACTGCAACAGTTATTTGTCTATATGGTTTTGATGCAACATCACCAACAGCAAACACATCTTTAATGCTAGTTCTTTGAAAATTATCAGTTTTTATATAACCCCAATTATCTAGTTCAAATTTATCCTTAAACAGTTCAAGATTTGGAACCATACCGGCAAATATAAACACGCCATCAGTTTCAATAGTTTTTAGTTCTTTTGTTTTTAAATCTTCCACAACAACTTTATTTACAGATTGACCTTCCTTTATAAATTCCCTTGGTTCATGCTCGAACATAAATTTGATTTTTGGATTGGCAAATGCTTTTTCCTGAGCCATTTTATTTGCTTGCAATTTATCAAATTGATGCACAATTGTTATCTCATCAGCAAATTTTGCAATAAATAAAGATTCTTCAATAGCTGAATTTCCACCACCAATAACTACAACTTTTTTACCTTCATAAAATTTAGCATCACAAGTTGCACAGTATGAAATACCTTGTCCTTTGTATTCTTTTTCTCCTTTTACACCTATTACTCTAGGCGATGAACCTGTTGAAATAATTATTTTTTTTGCTTTAATTGTCTCAACATCATCAACAACAACTACTTTATTTATTAAGTCTACACTACTAACATCAACTGCTTGTCTAAATTCAGCACCTGCTTTTTCTGCTTGCTCAAACATATAATGCATTAACATATATCCTGGGATTGGTTCAGGAAAACCAGGATAATTCCAAACCATATGAGTTGTCTTAACTTGCCCACCCGTTAATTCTTTATCTACAACAATGGTTTTTAATTTTGCTTGCGCAGAATATATTGCTGCGGTTAACCCACCAGGTCCGCCACCTAATATTAATACATCACATTCTGTTGATCTTTTTTGAATTTTATTCAATGTTGTTTTTACTTCTTCTTCACCAATCAAAAGCGATATATTTTTAATTAATTCACTTCTTTTAATACCACCGCGTAAAATATCACCTACTAATTTACCTTTATCATAAAATAAAACCGTTGGGGATGAAGTAACGCCTAGAGAGACTGCTAATTCTCTATTATCTTGACGCATAATTTTTATAAATTTTATTTTATCACCAAATAATTCAGCTAATTCTTCATATTTATGAGCCAATGCTTCGCATGGAGGGCATTCAGTTGAATAAAAATCTACAATTACCTTATCGCCTTGTAAAACTTCTTTTTCAAATTCTGGTGCATTGATATACATAATCTTTTCAGACATATTCTCCTCTTTATTTATTATAAAAATAATATGAAATTCCTAATTCTAATAAATCTTTTATTGGTCTACAATCTTTTGAAAGAATATCTCCATTCTTATTTTTGGCAATTGCTGCACATCCTCCACCGCATGCCAATTGGACACTACAATCTTTACAACCATCAATTGTTGTTACATCTCTTTCTTGCCATTTTTCAATTATATCATTATATAAGTCAACTTGTGGATAAAATTTACCAAGCTCTTCACCTTTTTTCCCTACGGTTGCTGTACAAGAATAAATTGTTCCAGTATAATCAAATGCCCACTCTGTTTTACAACCAGGGCATGAATCAAATAGAGGTTTGGGCAATTCTCCATTCTCATACAAATATTTTGCAACAGAAAACGCTGGTTGATGAAATTCATAAATTTCTTGATTTTCTAACATCATTTCATATATTGTTTTATACAATTCACTTCTTGTAAATAATTTATTAGCATGAGATTGGCAAAAATGCAATTCGTAATTTCTTCCAATTTGAGTTTTAAAAAACGGGCTTTTGGTCCATCCTTTTTCAATAGAAAATTTAGCTAATTTCGGTAATTCATTAATGTTTTGTTTATCTACTACAAACCTTAAATTAACGTTAATTTTATTTGTTAAAAGTTTATCAATTCCTTTAACAATTTTATCAAAAGTAGCACCACCACCTTTTAATGGCCTTCTTTCATTATGAATATCACCTACGCCATCTAATGTTATTTGTATTTCGCGAATTTTAATATTTTTTAATAAATCAGTATATTCTTCAACATTATAGCCATTAGTAACAATTGCTAAATCTAAGTTATTTTCTTTGATTTTATTGAAAAAATACTCATTTTGTTTTATATGGCTTATTCCTGTTAACAATGGTTCGCCACCAAATAGCGTAATATATTTTTTCCTGCCATTAAATTGATTATTTACATAATCAAAGAAAGCATCTATCACTTCAAACTTTAACAATAAATCTGGATTATCATACCCATCTTGAAAACAGTATTCACATGCGAAATTACAAGTATACCAGGGGACAAAAAATATTTGGATTTCGTCTGTATCTCTTGTATCAATAAAATCTAAATACAAATTTTTATATAATTTATTTTCTTGTGTTTTTTCTACTAAATACCCTTTTTCAATAAATTCTTCGGGATTATTAATATTTTCATTAACAAATTTACTATAGGTATCTTTGTCTAATATATCAGCATTACCCGAAAGTAAATTTATAACAAAATAATCTTCAGTGTTATGAACTTTTGAAATTATATTAAATTTGGATTTTTCCATAATTCCCATTTTTTACACCCGTATGATTTTGAAATAAATAAAAAGTTACAAAAAAATATTAAAATTAATCAATAAAATATTAACATTATTTAATAAAAATGTGGATAACTTTTATATAACACCTACATCACATTGATACACAGTATGTTATAGTTATCCACATTAGGTTAATAATATGTTTATATTTGAGGCTTATAACCTTTGAAACCAAAAAATGAAATGTAAAGATAACATAAGACTGGTAAAATAAATGCGTGGTGTATACCAATATTATCAGCAATAACGCCTTGTATAACTGGAATTATAGCGCCACCAACAATTGCCATACATAATAAACCAGATCCTTTTTCAGTAAAACGACCCAATTTTGCCAAGGATAGTGAAAAAATTGTAGGAAACATTATGGAATTAAAAAATCCAACTAAAAGTATAGAAAATACTGCTACATATCCATTAGTTAACATCGATAGAATAACCAAAACAGAAGCCATAATTGCATTTATTGCTAATAACAAATTTGGTTTTATGATTCTTTGCAAGGCTGAACCTATAAACCTACCAACCATCGCACCGCCCCAATAAAAAGTAACAAATTTTGCTGCATCAGCTTCCTTTAATCCTACTAAAACATTAAAATAATTAACAAGAAAACTTCCTATTGACACTTCGGCTCCAACATATACAAATATAGCAACAACACCTAATACTAAATGTTTATATTCAAATATACTTTTATGTTTTTTCTCACTAATTTCCTCTGCTTCTGCATCAGTTGTATGTACAATTTTAGGTAATTTTATAAAACTAAATAATATCCCTAATCCAACCAAAACAACTGAAATTACAAAATATGGCATTTTAACAGTTGCAGCAGATGATACACTACTTAATATCAAAACACTCCCAATATATGGTGCTATTGTTGTGCCTAGTGAATTAAAGGCCTGCGTTAAATTCAATCTAACAGAAGCTGTTTCTGGTTTTCCTAATACAACAACATATGGATTTGCTGCTACTTGTAAAATCGTAATTCCACTTGCCAGAATAAATAATGCTACAAGGAATAAAACATAACTTAAAAAATTTGCTGACGGAATAAACATTAAACTTCCAATTCCAGCTGTAATCAATCCAACAACAATACCTTTTTGGTAACCTATTTTTTCAATTAACATACCCGCAGGAATAGAAATTATAAAATAAGCCGTAAAAAAACTAAATTGTATTAACATAGCTTGAGTATAATTCAAGGAAAAGGAAGATTTTAAATGTGGTATTAAAATATCGTTTAAGCAAGTAATAAATCCCCAAATAAAAAACAACATCGTCAATATGGATAAATAAAATCCATTACTCTTGCTATTTTTTACGACAAAATTTTGATGACCAATTTCCATTCTACACCTGTATTTTTTAATTAAATTATTTTTTTTAATTTTATAATTTAAATAATTTTCAAAACAAAATTAACAAAAATGACATTCTATAAATCAATATTAAACTCTTTAGAAAATCCTTTATTTGTACGTGATAGTAACAATGTTTATGTTTATTGTAATGATGCTTTTGCAAACTTGTTAACACTCGATAAAAATCAAATTATTGGAAAAAGAATTGATGAAATTTTTATAGAAAATGCTTCTGATTTTCTCCATGCAGATGATTTTCTTAAACAATTTGGACAAGCTCCAATAACTGAATATTTTTGCCCTCATCATAACAGAACTTTTTTAATTTCCAAGTCTTTATTAAAATCTTCTGAAGAATATATAATAGGAATTATTTTCGATATTACAGAAATTAAACAAAACGAGATTGAAATAGTAAACAAAAAACACCTAGATTTTTTAAATAAATTTGAAAAAATTATTCTTCTGTCAGGTCTATTAAATAACATAACCCACGAATTAGCTCAACCAATTAACGCCATAAAAATACTTGTTGATACAAATATAAAATATAACAAAGAATTTACATATGAACAGTTAATTGAGGATTTTCATTTTATATCATCTCAACTAACTAGAATCGAAAATATTATTCAAAATATTTTATTCCTCGAAAACAGCAATTATTACCAAAATGAAGAAAAATATTCATTACACGAAACTACGATATCAGCTATACAACTTTTCAATAGTAAAATTTCTGAATTTGGAATTAAAATAACAACTGATATACCAAAAGAACATTATGTAAAAGTTTCTAAATACTACCTAGATTACATAATAAGTAATTTATTATTATTTTCTATTTCAGATTTTGAAAATATTCACTTAAATGATAAAATAATTTCAATATATTCAAAAAAATATGATGATTTTATTTCTTACGAAGTTAAAGACAATTTAACAACGCAAGAAAAAATAGTTACCAATGTCTTTTCTCATAATTTTGATAACAAATACCTAACACGTGGAATTATTTATGCTACAATTACGAATATTTTTGATAAATTAAGAATTAAATATGAATTTAGTCAAACACAAAGTGGACGAAAATTAATATTAAAATTTCCTAACAATTAAGGTTTATGTATGAATATACTTTTACTTGATGACGATAAAGGTTCAAGAGAAGCATTAGATAGATTTCTTAATAAAATTGGTTACAAAATTGTAACTGCTTCAACACCTTTTGATGCAATTGAAATATTAAGTCAAAATACCTTTGATATAATTATATCAGATGTAAAGATGCCACAAATGAGCGGTTTAGAATTTTTGGAAACAATAAAGCAAAAAAATATAAAGGGCCAAGCTGAAGTAATACTTATTACTGGATTCGCAACAATCAAAGAAGCTGTTAAAGCATTAAAATTAGGCGCATATGATTATATTTCCAAACCAATAGATATTGATGAATTATTAAACGCAATCGAAAAAATTGCTAATGTAAAAAAATTGCAAACTGAATTAAATACAATTAAACATGACTTCCAAATAGAATTAGAAAAAACAAAAGAAACTTTTCTTACTCAAATAACAGACTTAAAGAAAAAATTACTCGAACAGAGTGGTATCGGGCATTTAACAATTTTTTCTGAAACGATGAAATCTGTTTATACAATGGCCGAAGTAATTGGACAAGACCCTACCGTACCAATTCTCCTTGAAGGTGAAACTGGTACCGGAAAGGAAATGTTAGCTCGTTATATTCACTTAGTAAACGAAGATGTTAATTCTCCATTTATTGCTATAAACTGCCCTGCAATAAACCCTAACTTATTTGAAAGCGAACTCTTTGGTTATGAAAGTGGTGCTTTTACAGGAGCTTTAGCAAAAGGGCAAAAAGGGAAATTTGAACTTGCTGCCGGCGGTACAATATTACTCGATGAAATTTCCGAAATACCTAATGAAATACAGGCTAAATTACTTAGAGTTATTCAAGAAAGAAAATATTTCAAAGTCGGTGGTATAAAAGAATACGATTTAAAAGCCCGAATAATTTGTACAACAAATAGAGATATTAAAAAATTAGTACAAGAAGGTAAATTTAGAGAAGATTTATATTATAGACTTACAACTGGTCACATTATTATTCCTCCATTACGAGAAAGAAAAAATGAAATTATTCCACTTGCTCTTTCGTTTTTAAAAGAATTCTCAGAAAAAAGAAATAAAAAATTTTCTTCCATCTCTAACGAAGCTCAAATAATATTACTCAATCACCCTTGGGAAGGGAATATCCGAGAATTAAGAAATATTTTGGAAAAAATAGTTGTATTATTTAATGATCATACATTAAAACCAACACATTTACAATTACTCCCAGGATTTAGAAAACAAAATACTAAACCAAATGCTATAGACTTACCTATTAGTGAATATCTTGCCTCAGGAAGCAATATTGATTTAGAAAATTACATCTTGGATATTGTTAAATTTGCTTTAGAATTAAACAAAAACAATAAAGTTAAAACCGCACAGCAATTAGGAATATCAAGAGATAAGCTCTACACATATATAAAGCATTTAAAATTAGAAAATATATAAAAAAAAGTTTTTCATATTACTTAGCTCAGACGGTGTAGGCATAGCCCACGTGCGGCGTTGCCGCACGTGGGCAGCGGGCCGGAACGGCCCGCTAAACTCTTCTCTTCAACACCTTACATACAGTGATGTTTTTGGGCCTAAATATTCAAATCTTTATCAATACGTACCAGTTTACAATTGGTACAATTTTTTTTATAATAAAATTGTATTTACATTTATATCGTAAAATCAATTATATTGTATTTACAAATAAATTATTAAAAATTACTGATATATCTTATATACAATTATATTGCAAGAACAAATATGTTATTAGAAAAGTGAATATATCGAAAAATACAATTATATCGTATACGCTAATTTTAGCAATATCTATATTATTTATTCACTTTTTTTACTTAATCTAATCTATATTAAAAAAATATATAAACAACATTTAGTTATTTAGTTAAATGTAAAAATATAAAATATATAGGTAAAAATTTATTAGAATGTATTGGGGGAAAAATTTAGGCGTCAGCCCGCCCGTGCGCCGTACGGCGCACGGGCTTTATGCTTACACCGTCTGAGCTAATGAAGAGTATTTTTTTAAAATAAAAAAAGCAAGCTCGCTTACGCTCGCCTGCTTTAAATATTACAACATTATGATTAAAATTTCCATCTATTACCAACTGCAAAGTTGAATTTCCTAGAACTATTTGGAGCAAACAGAGTGTATAAATCAAGTGTAGCGATATCAAGTTCCCAAACGCCAGTATCAAAACCTAAACCAAAAGCCCAATTAAAACCGTATTTACCACCTGCAGAAAATCCTGTTCTAATATATGGTGACCATTTTGACGGAATATACCAGTCAAAACCTAATGAAAATCTTGGAATTGTGGAATTTCCCAATTCATCATTAAAACCTTGATTATAATTAAATTCTGCTAATAACCTACCGGGGATTTCCGGAATAAATTTTTGCAATTCCGTTGCAATACCTAACCTTAATGCGGTAGGTAAAGAAGTTGTAAATGCTCCAGTATATTTGCCTTTATATTTTAATGTATCTCCTAAATTCTCTGTTTGATTTTTATCAGTAAATGATGTTATAACTTTTGTACGATTAGCTTGATAAATAACAACGTTTTCCTTCCATTTAATACTTCCAATATCTGTTATTGCAAAACCAAAAAGGAAGAGATCATCTTGGCTTTTAGCTGAAAAACCTATATCGAAACCTAATCCTGTACCTGCAGGTTTTGAAAAAGGCGAAATTTTACTATCACCGTTACTACTTGTTGAATCAAAATCATATTTAATTTTAATATCTGGTGAAGTAGAGATTAATAACGAAGAATTATTTATAATTGTTGTTGTAACAATATTATTTTCATTTTTTGTAATTACTGATAAATTAGTACTTTTTGTTTGAGAATATGCAAGGCCATTAACAAATTTCAATGAAATACCAGCAGAAATATTTTTAAGGTAATCAATTTTAATTTCAGGAATTAATCTTGAATAAGAAATATTATAATCTACAAAATATCCAGCTTTTGTATTCAAATTTTTCATAGAATAGACTTTTTGTGCATTTTCTTCATCGCCTAAAGTGAAATTATCTATTAGTAAATTGAATAAATCTGCCGGCAATGTTAAATCTGAAACTAAACGGTGATTTATTGCAAATCCAAAACTACCTATATCTTTAGAGGGATTTATAGTAAAAGCTAAAGGGGTAAAATTTAAACCAAATTCCATTTTGGCATTATCCTTAAAGATATCCTTAAACTTTTGTTTATCACTTGCGGTAAGTGTTCTTCCTACTAGATTACCATTTCCATCATAAACACCACCAAAAAAATATTTTAATTCTTCAATTGATAAAAAGTTTCTATATAATGAAAAATTTATTGCAGGTATTATAGGAATATATAAATCTAAAGAAAAATTATTTTTTAATACAGAATCTTGAGACAAATTTGCTGGATTTTTCCCTAAGGCATAAATACCACGAGATGAAGCTACATAAGTATTAGCCATACCATAAGAAACTGGATCATATGCCCCAGATGCTCCTGCGCCATTTTGCGCATATACTATATTATAACGTTAGCAATAATATGCTAACTAAAATTTTAGTCATCATCTTTATACCTCTTTCTAAAAATGTTTAAAAGTTATCAGGATTTAAATCAACATCCATTTTTACATAACCTTTAATTTTTATGGTCTGATCTGTTGTAAATTCAACTCTTACATTATTGTTTGAGTTACTTGTCTCTAATTTAGCTTCGATTATAGCTTTGTAAGCATCAAAATACTTATCGACTTCTTTTGTAGACAACTCTTGAATAATAAATTTTTTGTATGCTTGTGTTACTTTTCCGTTATTATCTACATAAGCTGCTGGAACATACAATGAATCGCTTTTTAGTTCATTATTATTCACAGGAATATCGAATAATTTATTACCGTTTTTATCATATATGCTAACTTTCATATAAACAGCAGCTGGAATACCATTTTCAATGTCGAGAAATAATCTAACTTTTTTAATATCATTAGCTTTTTTCCTATCGTCTTGGCTTGGTGGATCTAATTTGTCTGTTGTATCTTTTAAGCTGCCTCCATTTATGCTAATTTTTAATGGTATTTCAACAGTATAACTTGGAGTAACACTATTGGTATCAGTGATAGTTACAACTTCGTAATTTGGATTAAAAGTAGGTTTTATGTTAAAATCAATTGTTTTAATTATTTTACCACTTATACTATTAAGGAAATTTGCTAGTAAAATATTTGCAGTTGGATTGTTTTTATTAATATTTAAATTCAAATTAATTTTTTCTGTTGCTTCAGGGGAGCTGATTTGTCCTGTTATTTTAACAGGAATATTTGTCCCCATATTAAATTTTAATTTTATTAAACTATTATCGTAGAATAAAATTTTATTAAACTCTAGATTATTTAAGTCTTTGGTTTCAAAATTATTAGATTCGCTAATTGGGTCTAATATTGTTGGTTTTATCTGTGCCTTAACTTCTTTCAAAGTAAATTTATTAGCTTGAGATGATGCCGTAATATAATCATTTATAGATATTGTTCTATAATCATTTGAATTAGCAGATGAATCAAATTGAGCAGTAACTGAATACCTAATAAAACTTATTGCTTGAGTATTAGGATTTTGCGACCTTATTTGATAATTATTAAAAATAAAATTAATCGTTGTTTTAGCTTTTCTTGGGACAACAATCGTTGTATCAAAATTTAAAGTTGATATAGGTGATTTATATATATCATTAAAGTGAATTTTAATATTTGCTGATAAATCTAATTTATTGTCAATATCGATTTTAAGACTACCGTTTTTTATAATAGCTGAATAAACTTTTAATGAGTCATTTGCATCAAATTTTATGGAATCACTATTAACTATTGGGGCTTGTCCAGGTATTATAACACTTCCATCTTTAATGTAGATATAACTTTCTTTAATTACAATTTTTGCTGAGTATGCTGGCGTTATAAATGGGCCTGTTGATTGTGTCGACGAAATGGTTGCCGAGAATTTTATATCTTTTTTAATGACAGCATTTTGAATTAGAGGGATTTGTAATTCTTTTGTTGTTTGTGGAGCAATATCTACATTTTGGTTATAATTAGCAATATTTCCACTATTATCAGAATTTTTAAGTACTATATTAGATATTGTTAAATTAACTCCAGAATTTAAAGGGAAATTATTAGTAATACTTAAGATTATTGAACCATTTTTTATTGTTGCATAATTTATCTCACTAATACTTGGGGAGCTCATTTCTTCTGTACCAGTTACCGCTGGGAAAAAAGGAACATTTTGGCCAGGCCCATATCCAGGTGCCCATTGGTAAGCTATTGTATTTTCTTGACGTGAAATTTTTGCTTTAAATTCATCTTTTTTAAGAGTTGTTGAGGAACTACTTGGATCACTTGCTATTTTATCACCGATCGTAATTTTGGAGAGCGTTTTTGTCTGCCTAAAAATCAAAAGATTATTACTACTTGATTTTGCAATATTGGTTGTATCTTTTTTTATTGCATCCCATAGCGTATAAGATTTATCAACTATTGGAATTGTTACTCCTTCATATGGTACAATCGGGGCCTTATATTCACTAGGTAAATCAATACAACCATAAAAAGTTAGTAAAAATAGAATATAAAAATACTTAATCTTTTTCATAAATAAATTCTCCATTCTTTTCTTTTTAATATAATTTTTAATTAACAAAAAACAAATTTATGTATGTAAAATAATTATTAATTATTTGTTCTTTTAATATAAAATAATTTTACATTTGAAATATGTGTAATATTCTTTATATTTATATTCTTGAATTATTTAAAAGGTTATATAATGCACAAAAATACAAAAGTCATCATATATTTAACAACTATATTTATTTCAATGTTATTAGTTAGTTGTTCATCTACTAAAGATTTAACAAAATTAACTCCATCTCAAAGATTACAAAAAGCAATTGATAATTATAATAACAAAGATTATGAAGAAGCAGTAGCATCTTTTCAAAGTATTTTAATTGAATTTGCAGGTAGAGAAGTTATTGATAGTGCTCAATTTTATTTAGCTATGTCAAGGTATATGAAAGAGGAATATTTATTAGCCTCTTATGAATTTAGTAAGCTCATTCAAAATATGCCATTAAGTCAATTTGTACCACTCTCTCAATATATGCTTGCTGATTGTTACTTTCAGCTATCTCCTCCTATGCCACTTGACCAAAAATATACTAAAAAAGCAATAGAAGAATTTCAAGCTTTTATTGATTTTTATCCTAATCATCCAAAAGTTGATGAAGCAACAAAAAAAATTAAATCATTAAATGAAAAACTTGCTTATAAAGATTATAATGCTGCTTACATTTATGAAAGAATGGAAAACTATAATGCAGCTATTTTCTTTTATTCACAAGTGATTGAAAATTATCATGATACAAAATATGCACCATTAGCTCTTTATAATAGAATTAAAGTTGAATTGGTAAAAAATAGAAAAGCCGAAGCAAAAAATGATATAGCTAATTTCAAAGAAAAATATCCTACTCACGAGTTATATAATAAAATACTGGAGATTGAACAAAGTTTGAATTAATGAGAATATTTTTTTTTACATATTTTATCTTAGTTTTATCAATTTACCCAAAAGATTTAGATTCTCTTTTTAATCAATTTCAAAAAGTATTTTACTTAAATTTTTTTACAGAACAAATTAGCTTTCGTAATAAATGTTCTTTCCAAACTATATATGAAGTTAAAAAAAATTTTCACCTTTTTAACTCTCACCAACAAGAATATATTCAAGTATCATTATATAATGTAACTAATACTGATACATTTATAATTTCTCCTAAAAAATACTTTCGCATTAATTTTTTCAAAGATGCTCTTAAGAAACCTAAGTATAATCTTGATAGCCTTGCAATAATATTAGACTCTGTCTATTCTTTTGAAGTAATTTATTTAAATTTTCCGAAGCCAAAAGGCATAAAAGATGATTTTTATGATATTTTTATAACTCCTATATCAGATTATGGATATACTGAATTAATAACAGAAAATCCAATCCGTACACAAATAGTTCTTTCAAATGATTTCTCAAATTATTATACTAATGGATTGGATGCTGTAAAAGTAACTCTAGCTCATGAATTCCATCATGCTATACAATTTCATTATAAATTACCAGATAAAGATATATTTTTTTATGAGATGACTTCTACTTCAATGGAAGAATTTGTATTTCCAGAAGTCAATGATTATATCAATTACATTAAATCTTATTTCAAGAATTTAAATACTAATTTTAAGTTCGGTGATGGTTATTCTCAAGCCATATGGAACTTATTTTTATATAAACAATTAAAGACTCATAATTTTATAAAATTGCAATGGGAATACTTTAAAATTAATGATGCATTGATCGCAATAAATAAATCATTAGAAGATTATGGAACAAATTTTAGTTCAATGTTTGGTTTATTCTCAAAAAGTATAAGCAATAAATTCAGATATAAATATTACGATGATGCTAATCTTTTTCCAAATATTTCATATTCACAAATTATCTCTAATGATGCTGGTCAATCTATAGTTAGTGATATTACTTATTGTGCAATTAAATATTTTGGGGTTATAGATAATTCTGATACTATTAGTTTTGTTATATCAAATGGTAATTTTGTGGCTGCAAACAACGCTCTTAGTGATAACGAAGGAATTGGGATGAAAATAATATTATCAAACTACTCCACTAATAATTCATTAAAGTTAAATGATGCTTTACATTTAATTATACATTTTAATAAACAAGATAGCGGGAATCAAGTTAATATAATTGGGGATATGCAAAGCAATTCCAATTATATAACAATTTTCCCAAATCCATTAAAGTTAAACCAAACAAATTTCTTAAATTTAAATTTTAGCAATAATGTTAGCGAGTTAAAAATTTATATTTATGATATAAAAAGCAAAAATATTTTCAAGCATCAAGTTAAATTTTTAGATAATAAGAATAATTTTGTCTTTCAAATTCCAGAGGATATACCCACAGGAATATATTTTGTTTATATCGAAACAAATGAGTTTAAGAAAATAGAAAAATTAGCCATTATAAAATAATAAAAAGGTGAATTATTAAAGGGCAAATTATCAAAATAGAAAGTATAAATTATTTTGTTAAAAGTGAAGGTAAAATATATAATTGCTTCTTAAAAGGGAGTTTCAAGAAAAAATACGAATATAAAAAAAACAAGCTATTCACAACAGATATTGCAGTTGTTGGAGATTTTGTTGAATTTGAATTGAATAATGAAGGTTATGGATTAATATATAATATTTTGGAAAGAAAAAATTTTGTATCTCGTAAGGCACCACGTATTAAAGGAGCAACTTATAGGGGCTCAAGATTAGAACAAATAATTGCAGCAAATATAGATTTAAGTCTAATTGTTCAAAGTGCCGATTTCCCAAAATTCAATAATCGAACTTTAGATAGATATATTGTATCCGCTCACGCTTGCAAAATTGATTTTATAATTTTAATTAATAAAATTGATTTAGTTGATGAAGAATTTTTAAATTATTGGGTAAATCTCTACAAAAAAATTGGTTATAAAGTTTATCCTGTTTCAGCAAAAGATGGAGTAGGTTTTGATGAATTAAAAGAAATTATAAAAGGAAATGTTAATTTAGTTTGGGGGCCAAGTGGCGTTGGCAAAAGTTCAATTATTAATTTTTTATTCCCTTCTGTAAATTTAAAGGTAGGTGAAGTTTCAAATTATACTTCCAAAGGGAAGCACACCACAGTTACAAGTCAATTACTCGAATTTGAGAATGATACATATCTTATTGATACTCCAGGTATTAGAGAAATTGAACCTTTTGGTGTTTCTAAAATTGATTTAGGACATTATTTTGATGAATTTAAAGAATTCATTCCCGATTGTAAATTTAATACCTGCACCCATAACCATGAACCAGGATGTGCAGTTATAAAAGCTTTTGAAGAAGGTAAAATTTCTGAAGAAAGATATTACAGTTATTTGAATATATTAGCTACTATCGAGGAAGATGTTTTTATTTAAGCTTTAAAATTATTTTTTATTATAATAAATTTAATTTGCATTAATTATTTATTTTCTTTATTTTCAATTTAGTACCATAATATTTCATAATATTAATTAATTAGGAGTAGAAATGAAAAGAAAAATATTATTTTTCTTTGTAGTATTATTAACAATTGTTTTTGGACAGCAAAAGCCACCTATCTATATAGCTTTTCATTGGCATATGCATCAACCAATTTATTGGCCTTACGAAACAGTTTGGCAAACACAGCAACGAGGCGCTTATAGTTATAGCGTTGTAGATATTTTTAATCAAAGAATCGGACCTTATACTAATTGGCCTAAAGATGCTATCTACAAAGGAATAAACAACAATTTAGAGCATTTAGGTGCACAAGTAAGTTTAAGTGGTTCATTAATAGAAAATTTGAATAATTTAGAAAGTGGTGGAAATGGAAATTTTAACGGTTGGAAAAATCATTGGAAAGATATAGCCACCAAGAAAACATCAAAGAATAATCCGAGAATTGATTTAGTTGCTTTTGGTTATCATCACCCATTGATGGGATTAATTGATTATGAAGATATAAGAAAACAAATTCAACAACATAGAGAAGCTATAACAACTAATTTTGGAATAAGTTATTCAAAAGGAATATTTCCACCAGAAAATGCTTTCACGCCAAGAATGATTCCTGCATTAGTTGCAGAAGGTTTACAATGGGTAATGGTAGATAATGTTCATTTTGATAGAGCAACTGAGGGCTATCCATTTAATACAGGTGGAAATTTGTATGAACCAAATAAAGCTGATATTCAAAATCCTAATCCAAATGATTGGGTACAACTAAATGGATTATGGGCTCCGACAAAAGTTTCAGCAGGCTGGGGTCACAAACCACATTACATAAAATATGTCGATCCCAATACTGGGCAAGAATATAAAATGATAGCTGTACCAACAAGTAGATATTTAGGGAATGAAGATGGCAGAGGTGGTTTTGGCGCATTAAACTATGAACAAGTAATGAGTCAATTAGAGTTTGCAAATAATGATCCAGCTCATCCTATTCTTGTTGTTTTACATCACGATGGCGATAATTATGGCGGTGGAAGTTCAGGCTATTATGGCAGTAATTTCGATAATTTTGTAAATTGGCTAAAAGCTAACCCTTCTAGATTTGTTTGTACAACTATTCAAGATTATTTGGATATGTTCCCACCAGATCCAAACGATGTTATTTGGGTTGAGGATGGTAGCTGGTCAGGTGCTGATAATGGCGATCCAGAATTCTTAAAATGGAATGGCGATCCAGGTAGTGACGGCTACAGTCCCGATAGAAATAGCTGGGGAATTGTAACGGCGGCAAAAAATTATGTCTTTACTGCTGATAAGATTAATCCTAATGATAATAATACAAAATTAGCATGGAAATACTTAACTGTTTCACAAACAAGCTGTTATTGGTATTGGGATGGCTCTGAAAACGGAGTATGGGATTCTCACCCTGCGAGAGCTTGTAATGAAGCTGTAAAGTATGCTAAAATGGTGACTGATGGCGGAAATGATATTGTTGGGCCTACAATTTATATCCCACAACGAGAACCTTATAATCCAGGTTCTACCGAGTGGAATATTTCGAAACCTTCAGATTTTACCGTTTGGACTTACGTTTATGATTTAAGTGGATTGAATTCAGTAAAATTGAAATATAGAGTAAACAATGATAACAATTATAAGTTAACTAATGATAATTTTACTTATTCTGGTGGCTCTACTGTTGGCGCTTGGCAAGAAGTTACAATGAATTCCAAAACAATACAATCAAAAACAAATCCACTTCCATCTTACAAAGCCGATGAATTTAGTGCGATAATTTCAGGAATAAAAAATAAATTAGTTGATTATTACGTTGAGGCTGTAGATTCTAAAGGAAATGTAACTAAAAGTCCAATTAAGCATGTTTGGGTTGGTGATGGTTCAGGTACAACAGGCGGCGGGACAACATCTTCGGTAATTTGGACTCCAACTAATCCAACAAAAAATGATGAAATTGAAATTAAAGTTATTTCGTCTAAAAGTGCTAAATTACATTGGGGAGTAAATTCCGTTAATAAAAATTGGACTACCCCAAATCAACTTTACTGGCCTTCAAACACAACATTATTTAATAATATTGGACCTGCTGTTGAAAGCCCTTTTACTAAAGTTGGTGATACTTTAAAAATAAAATTAGGACCTTTCAACAATCCTGCACAAGTTGTTAATTCTTTAAATTTCGTTATTCATTTTGATGATAATACTTGGGATAACAATAACAATAACGATTATAATATTCCAATAAGCGGAAATAATAGCGGTGATACTACAAAACCTACTATTACATTCAATATGGACGGCAACCTTGATGAAAATACTAATATAGCTGCTCAAAATTCTGATGATAAATTACATTATATTTATTCCAACGGATTACTCTATCTAGCTACAAAATCAGCTCAATCAAAAGGTAATGATGCTTTCATCTTTGTGTCAAAAACAAATCCTACTGCATTAGTTAATGCTCCTTGGGCAAAAACTGGAAAAGTTGGTACATATGATATATTTTTAGGAAATGAAAGTACAAACAATTGGTCTGGCTGGTTCGATAAAAACGGAAATTTATTAAACTCAATCAAACAAAAATCTGGACAATATTTAGAAGCTGTTATAGATTTGAAAAATGATTTAGGAATTACTAATCCAGAAAAAATTTATGTAGCAGTTGGTTATTATAATACTAACGATAATGGAAAATTAGTTTTACAAATTCCACAGGGCAACTCAAATGATGATATTGATATAAACGAATTAGCAGAAATTTCATTGCAAACTGTAACCAGTAATGAAAACACCATAAAGTTAAAAGATTATTTATTATTATCAAATTACCCTAATCCTTTCAATCCATCAACTTTAATAACTTATTATTTACCAACTGCTGGCAATGTAAAATTAGATATTTATAATTGTTTAGGCGAAAAAATCGAAAGTTTGGTAAATACATATCAATATCCTGGCAATTATACTGTAAAATATGATGCTAAAAATTTAGTTTCTGGTATTTACTACGTAGTTTTAAACTTAGATAATAAGATAAAAACGCATAAAATTATGCTAATGAAATAAATTTATTATTGCAAAAAGAAGGCAAGGAAGCAATGCAACCTTGCCTTTTTTTATTTTAAAACAATTCTCATTAGCTCGGACAGTATAAGCATAGCAGCGGGCCGGAACGGCCCGCTAAAAATCTTTTCATCATCACCTTACCAAGTGTAGCTCAACGGTTTCATAATTCCACATCTCCCAAAATTCAGTGCAGATTGTGTGTTTGACTGAAAAATTTTTTTTTGTCAAAGCTAAAAATTAGCCTTAAAATTTTATGTTTATTGCGGATTTCTATATAATATAATTGTATTTACAATAATATCATACAACCAATTATATTGTATATACAAAAATATTTTTTAAAATTGTAACTATATCGTGTATGCAATTATATTGTAAATACGAATATATTTTTAAAAATTGCGAATATATCGTAATTTTTAATATATAGGAATAACGATATTACGTATACACTTTTTTTTACATAATTTAATCAATCTTAAAAAAAATTTTAAACAATATTTAGTTATTTAGCTAAATGTAAAAATATATAAAATATTGATAAAAAATCTAATGTAAGATAGTAGATGGAAAATTTTTGGGCGTTAGCCCGCCCGTGCGCCGCAAGGCGCACGGGCTTTATGCTTACACCGTCTGAGCTAAATATGTTAATATTTTTTAATTTTTAAAATAATTTTTCAAGATTTTTATAATTCTTTTATTTACAAATAATTGTTTCATATTTTTCATTATTTAATTATATTTGTATTTTGAACTATTAGGATATTAAATGTTTAAGAAGTTTATCTTAATATTGTTTATTAACGTTTTTGTTGTAAAGGCTCAAGTAGTTTATGAACCAATTGATAATTCTATATATTCCTTTCTGGATGAAATGTCAAATAAATGTTTGATAAATATAAATTTACTAATAAAGCCTATACCTAGAATTGAAATTGCCAAACAACTTTTAAAATTAAAAAATAAGCAAAATGATCTAACCGAAATTGAATTAAAGGAATTAAATTTTTATTGTCAAGATTTTCAAGATGAAATAACTTTTTTACAAAATAATTCTTTTGATACAACCGAAACGCATAAGTTTGCATATTATAATTCAGATGTCTCAAATTTATATCGATATACGAGCGAATTATTCACTTTGAAAGCTGATGTTATTTATGGGGTATCATTAGAAAATAGATTTGGGAAAAAATTCACTCATAGATGGAACGGTGCATCAGTTTACGGATATTTGGATAATAATATTGGTTATATGTTTAATTTTAGAGATAATCGCGAAGAAAGTGATTATCTTGATCATAGAAAAATACTTAGTGATGAAATGGGTATTACTGCAAATCCATTAAATGGTGGATTGGAATATAGTGAAGCTAGAGCAAGTCTTTCCTATAATTGGAGTTGGGGAACTATAACTTTTGCCAAGGATTATTTAACTTGGGGCTATGAAAAGAGTGGGAATATCGTTTTAGGTAGAAAAGCACCTACTTACCCATATGTTAGATTGGATATTACACCTACAGATTGGTTTTCATTCAATTATATACATGCTTTTTTAGAATCTCAGATAATAGATTCAATAGAGACTTATAAAATTCACTCGTACCGTGAAAGCTCAAGAATAATATATAGGAGCAAATATTTAGCTTCGCATACTATATCAATAAGATATAAAAATATAACATTTAACGCTGGTGAATCGATGGTTTATTCAGATCAAATAAGACCATTATATTTATTACCAGTAATGTTTTTTCGTTTAGCAGATCATTATTATAGTAATATTAACAATGATGCCGGCGATAACGCACAATTTTTCTTTAATATTTCATCAAGAAATGATTTACCAAATACACATTTATATGCAACTTTATATATTGATGAAATTACATTATCCAATCTTTTTGATAAGCAAAAACAAAGATACCAAGTTGCAATGAATTATGGGATATCAAATTACGGTGGAATAATTAATAATTTGTCATTAACTTTGGAGTATACAAAAATATTTCCATTTGTTTATCAACATTATATAAAAACAATAGATTATTCATCATCAAATTATTCTCTTGGTCATTGGTTGAGCGATAATGCCGATCTATTTTATTTTTCAACAAAATATAAATTTTTTAGAGGTCTTGATTTACAAACATATTTTAAATATATTAGAAAAGGTAATGGTGGTCTTTCTGATTCCTTAATGAGATATCGTCAATATACCAATTCAATTCCTCAACCAAAATTTTTATGGGGCAAAGTAGCTGAAAGATTATATTTAGGTGCTGAATTAACTTATGAAATTTGGCATAATTTTGTTGCAAAACTTGCTTTTGAATACACAAACTTCAAAGATGAATTAAAAGATAATTCGAGAACTTTCGATTATCAATTAGGGAAGAATAATAATTATAAATTTTCCATTTACTATAAATTATAAAATATGGATAATACTCAAAAAAAACTAGAAGAATTAGGTAAATTATCAGCTATTTTAGCTCACGAAATAAGGAATCCGTTGTCTGTATTAAAACTTAATTTAGATTCTTTAAAGTATTCTAATAATTTAAATGAAGAAGATAAACAGATATTAGATTTATGTATTAAGGCAACGAATAGAATAGAATTTTTAATTAATAATACATTAAATGTAAGTAGAAAGTCGGATGAACATCTTGAGGCAACAAATATAAATGAAATTATTAATAACGCAATTCAAATATTAGAGTTAAAAATTTCATCAAATAATATAAAGGTTGAAAAATATTTATCTCATAATTTACCAAATTTATATTTTAATCATAACAAAATATTGCAGGTATTTATTAATTTAATTACAAATTCCATAGAATCTCTTTCAAATTTAGAAAGAGAAAGAATTATAACTTTTAGCACCAAATTAGAGAATAATTATATCAAATTTTCAATAAAAGATAACGGTAAAGGTATATCAAAACAAATTCAGACTAAGATTTTTGATGATTTTTATACAAGTAAAAAAAATGGAACAGGTATAGGCTTAAGTATCTGTAAAATGATATTAAATGAGTATGATGCAAAGTTTTATTTTGAAAGTGAACCAAATGAATTTACTATTTTTTATATAGATTTTCCAATTAAAAAGTAGGGGCCTATGGAGGAATATAAAATACTTATTATAGATGACGATGAATTAGTAGGAGTTTCATTAAAAAAAGCTCTCAAAAAAATAGGTTATGATGCGTATCTATGCCAAGATCCTAATGAAATAAATTCAATGATAAATGAAATAGATCCTGATTTGATACTTTTGGATATTTATTTAAGTGAAGATGTAAACGGTATAGACGTATTAAAATCATTAGTTAATAGCTACAAACAAATACCTATTGTAATGATAACAGGATACGCTGATGTACAAATAGCAGTAAATGCGATGAAAATTGGTGCTAAGGATTTTTTATTAAAGCCTGTTGATATGGAACAGCTAAAATTTATACTTGAAAAGAATCTTGAGCCAGTTAAGCTAAGAAAACAAGTTTTGAAATTACAACAACTTTTACAAGAAGGCCCAGTAATAACAAGAGATTATTTTGGTAAAAGTGAAAAAATACAAAAGGTTTTGAATTTAGCTGAAAAGTTTGCACAAACTGACAATACGACAATTTTAATTGAAGGAGAGAGTGGAACCGGTAAGGAAGTAATGGCTAAATTTATCCACTCGATGAGCCCAAGAAGGCAAGGACCATTTATTACGGTTAATTGTGGGGCAATTCCCAAAGAATTAGCTGAAAGTGAACTTTTTGGATACGAAAAAGGGGCGTTTACAGGTGCAGCTTCTAAAACAAAATTAGGAAAATTTGAACTTGCCGATAACGGGACTTTATTACTTGATGAAATTGGCGAACTTCCTTTAGATTTACAAGTAAAACTTTTAAGAGTTTTACAAGAAAAGAAATTCTTCCGTTTAGGAGGAGAGAAAGAAGTTGCTGTAAATGTTAGAATAATAGCTGCAACAAATAGAAATCTTGAAAAAGAAGTAGAAGAAAAAAGATTTAGAGAAGATTTATTTTATCGCTTGAATGTAGGGAAAATATATTTACCACCGTTAAGAGAAAGAAAAGAAGATATCCCATTACTTGCAACAATGTTTATTGAAGAAATTTGTAATAGTTGCAATATAGAAGTAAAGAATATTGAAAGTTCTGCATTAAACTTTTTAAAAGAAGTTACCTGGAAAGGTAATATCAGAGAATTGCGTAATGCAATAGAAAGAGCTATTATTTTATCAAACGGAAATACAATAAAACTTGAAGATTTTTCTTTTTTGAAGGAATATGATGATTATGTAGAAGAATTAAAATATTCTGATGATGATTTGGAAGAATTTAATGATACAGATGATGCAATTTTTAATAATGATAATATAACTTTATCTGATTATCATTTGTCTATACCAAAAAATGGTATAACAATAGATCAAGTAATGAAAGATTTAATTGTAGAAACGTTAAAATTGACAAAAGGGAATCAATTAAAAGCTGCAAAAATATTGGGGCTTTCTAGAGCTAAACTTAGATATAGAATTGAACAATTAAAAATTGATTTAAAACAATTTAATTAAGGAAAATTTATGTCTTTGCCAATGGTTTCTGTTGATAGTATTTTGGTTAGAAGTGAAGTAATAAAGAAAAAATTTTGCTGTGATCTTGAAAAATGTAAAGGGGCTTGTTGTACTTTTGAATCCGATTATGGGGCTCCATTATTAGAAGAAGAAATTCCTATTATAAAAAATATATTACCAAAGGTAAAAAAATATCTTTCAGAACGAAATATTGAATATATAGATAAGAATGATTTTTATGAAATTAATGATAATGGTATTTTTACAAGGGGAATAAATAAAAGGGATTGTGTTTTTGTCTTTTACGATGAGAATAATATTGCCAAATGTGCTATTGAAAAAGCTTATATGAATGGAGAAGTAGATTTCAAAAAACCTATATCATGCCATCTATTTCCAATAAGAATTCATAATTTTGGCGGTGATATTTTAGTTTTTGAAAATTTTGTGGGCTGCCAACCAGCTCTTCCAAATGGAGAAAAACTCGATATACCTACTTTTAAATTTTGTAAAGATGCTTTAATTCGCAAATATGGTGAAAATTGGTACAAAAAATTAGAAGATATCGCAAATTCACAATAATTTTAATTGACATTTAAAAATATTTTTACTATATTTGACTAAGAAGTTTACTATATCGCTGTTTTTTTGAAGAAATTAACAAAATAATTGAACCTTTTGATATATTTTTGTTGTTTAGTTTATAGTTTATTATTGTTATTAAAAGTTTGAAAAAAGTTCTTATAATAAAATGTTCAGTCGGGATTTATGGCGACTTGCACCGACTTTAAACAAATAGCTAAATAGCCGAATAAGTTTAAAACCTTCGCTATTTAGCGAAGGTTTTTTTGTTTTAAACAAATCAAAGAAATGAGGCCTCATCAAAACTATATTTTTTATAATTAAAATAATAAGGAGTAAAATATGCCAGAAAATACATTGAAATTCGAAACATTAGCATTGCATGCGGGGCATGATATCGATCCAACATTATCACGTGCTGTTCCTATTTATAGAACTTCATCTTATGTATTTAAAGATACCGAACACGCAGCTAATCTTTTTGCACTTAAAGAGTTGGGCTATATATATACACGCTTAATGAATCCAACACAGGATATTCTTGAGAGAAGAATTGCCGCTCTTGAAGGTGGTGCTGCAGCATTAGCTATTGCATCTGGTACATCTGCAATTTTTTATTCAATAATAAATATATTATCTGTTGGAGATGAATTTATTTCAGCTAATAATTTGTATGGTGGAACTTATACTATGTTTAATGATATTCTTCCACAATTCGGTATAAAAGCTAAATTTGTTGACGTTAGAGATCCAAGAAATTTTCAAAAAGCAATTACTGAAAAAACTAAAGCAATATATATAGAAACAATTGGCAATCCTGCACTTGATGTTGCTGATATAGAGGAAATAGCTAAAATAGCCCATGAGAATGAACTTCCATTAATCGTTGATTCTACTTTTACAACACCATATTTACTTAGGCCTATTGAATATGGAGCAGATATTGTCGTCCATTCCTTAACTAAATGGATAGGCGGACACGGAACGGGGATTGGAGGAATTATTGTTGATGCTGGAAAGTTCAATTGGCAAAATCCGAAATTTAAGCTTTATAATGAACCAGATCCTAGTTATCATGGATTAAGATATGCTCATGATTTAGGTGATTTTAATCCAATTGCATTTGCAATGAGAGCTCGACTTGTACCTTTAAGAAACTTAGGCGCTTGTATTTCTCCTGATAACGCTTGGCTATTCTTACAAGGTATTGAAACTTTAGCTTTAAGAATGGAAAGACACTCACAAAATGCATTAAAGATTGCTGAATATTTAACTAATCATCCAAAAGTAAAGTGGGTACGATATCCAGGATTGCCCGATGATCCATCTTATCCTTTAGCTAAAAAATACTTAAAAAATGGCTTTGGTGGGATGGTTGTATTTGGAGTTAAAGGCGGTGCCGATGAAGGAAGAAAATTTATCGAAAATTTGAAAATTTTCTCACATTTGGCAAATGTTGGAGATGCTAAATCATTAGCTATTCATCCAGCAACAACAACTCATTCACAGCTCAATGAGGAACAACAGTTAGCTGGTGGTATTACACCTGAACTTATCAGATTATCTGTTGGAATTGAAAATGTGAATGACTTAATCCAAGATATTGAAAATTCATTACATTTAATATAGGTTTTTTAATGAGTTTAATAGTAGAAACTAAATTTGTAGAACTTTTTTCTGAAAGGCCGCTTTTGCTTGAAAGTGGTGATGAACTTAAGAATATAAATGTTGCATACCAAACTTATGGAGAATTAAATTCCGATAGGAATAATGTTATATTTGTTTTCCACGCTTTGACCGGCAACGCACACGCGGCCGGTCTTTTAAAACAAATTGAATTTTCTCCTAATTCCAAACCAGATTACCTTGAAAAATATTCAAAAATGAATTTAAATAAAACTGGTTGGTGGGATGGTATAATTGGACCAGCTAAAGGGATTGATACCAACAAATATTTTGTAATTTGTGCAAATATTTTGGGGAGTTGTTACGGTACAACTGGTCCAAACACTAAAAAAAATGTGGATGGTAATGTATGGGGAAAAGATTTTCCTATTATTACAGTTCGTGATATGGTAAAAGTACAAAAAGAACTTTTAGACTTTTTAAAAATCGAAAAAATTAAAGCGTGTATAGGCGGTTCATTAGGCGGCTTTCAAGTATTTGAATTTGGAATAATGTATCCCGAAATTTCTGAAATTCTTTTCCCTATTGCTTGTGATGTTGTTAATACAGATTGGGCAATAGCTTTTAATGAAATCCAAAGAAAAATAATTACTTCAGATATTAATTGGAATAATGGTAATATTTCAGATACAACAATTAATAATCTCGCAATTGCTAGAATGGTTGGTCTTTTGAGTTACAGAACTCCAGAAAACTATAATCTAAAATTCAATCGTAAGATTATTGGTAATGACTTATATGATAAAAATACAATTTTTGATATATCTAATTATTTTAATTACCAAGGCAAAAAATTTGTAAATAGATTTGATCCAATAAGCTATTTAAGAATACTGCAAGCAACAGATTTACACGATATTTCATATAAACGAGGTTCATTTAATGATGTGCTTGCAGAAATAAAATCTTTAACTATTTCAATTGTGATAGATTCTGATATTTTATATTTACCAGAAAGGCAAGAAAATTTTACAAATATGATTCCCAAAAATAAAACTCATAAAATCCATTCATCATATGGACATGATGGATTTTTAACAGAATTTGAGCAATTAAATCAGATTCTTAAACTTTATATATAATGGGGGGATAATGAAAATTTTGAAATTTGGCGGGACTTCCGTAGGAACAATCGAAGGATTAACTAATATAATTACAATTTCGAAGAATTTATATCAAAATAATGAAAAATTTTGGCTTGTTTGTTCAGCTTTTACAACAGTAACGGATAAATTATTGAAATGTTCTGAACTTGCTGAAAAAGGTAATAATTTTGAATCAGTTTTTAACGAATTAAAAGATATTCATTCTATTTTTATTGAAAAATTTATAAAAAATTCTTTAAACATAAAAAAAACTGTTGAAAATGAAATTAATGATTTATATAAACTATTAAATGGTGTTTATTTATTAAAAGAATTATCACCAAGAACAAAAGATATAATTTTAAGTTATGGTGAGAGGTTATCTTGTCAAATTATTACAAATATATTACAAGAAAATGACCTACCAGTAGATTATGTAGATGCAAGGAATATTATTATTACAGATGATAAGTTTGGTTCAGCAAATGTATTATATGAAAAAACAGCCGAAAATATTAAAACCAAACTTCTTTTTGATAATAATATAAAAGTAATTACCGGGTTTATTGCTTCTACTGAAAATGGTGATACAACAACATTAGGAAGAGGAGGGTCTGATTTTACGGCTTCTATAATAGGTGCAATAATTAATGCAGATGAAATTCAGATTTGGACTGATGTTGATGGAATTCTTACTGCAGATCCGAGAAAAGTAAAAAATGCACAACCATTAAAAGCTGTTACATATCAAGAAGCTATGGAGATGTCATATTTCGGAGCAAAAGTAATATATAGCCCTACTATATTACCAGCTTTACAAAAAAATATTAAAATTCGTATAAAAAATACTTTTAATCCTTCTTTTCCAGGAACAGTAATTTTACCAAGGGAAAAGGGAATTAACTTTACTTTCAAATCTATTTCATCAATTTCAAATATAGCTGTGATTAGATTTAGTAGTAATTTAAAGAACGATGAAGCTAAATTACTCGACGAATTAAAAAAGAATGATATTGAAATATTAATTTATGGTCAAGCTTCGTCAGAAAAAAATACTTTATTTGCTATTTATCATAAAGATATTAAAAAATCTGAAAAAATTGCAAATGAATTATTGGGCAAAAATAATTTTAAGATAAAAGATAATTTAGCATTGATTGTAATTGTTGCTGAAGATATAATTGATACTCCAGGTGTTTCAGGAAGAGTTTTTAGCGCTCTTGGGAAAAATGCAATCAATGTGCAAGGGGCTATTTTAGGCTCATCTGAAACAAATATTTCTATTATTATAGACCAAAAAGATGAGCAAAAAGCAATTAATGCGCTTCACGATTCATTATTTGTAAGTGATTATAGTGTTGCAAATCTTTTCCTTTTTGGGCCTGGTTTAGTTGGAAAAGAATTGCTTAATGTAATAGCCGATAGAGCAAATAATTTATTTGAAACTAAAAAAATCAAGTTAAATTTAGCTGGTATAGCTAATTCAAAATACTATTTTTTAAACAAAAATGGTATAGATATTAAAAATTGGCAAGTTGAGATACAAAACGGATATCCAAGTAATATTAATAATTTTGTAAATGATATAATAAAATTAAATTTAGAAAATAGTATATTTATTGATTGTTCAGGTATTACAGAAATTATACAATATTATCCAAAGCTATTAAAATCATCAATAGCTATTGTTACTCCGTCGAAGCTTGCTAATTCGCAAGATATTGAATTTTATCAGTCTCTGAGGAATATTGCTTATCAAAACAATACTGTATTTAGATATAGTGCTAATGTTGGTGCTGCATTGCCAATTATAAATACTATTAAAGATTTAGTTATTAGTGGAGATAAAATAAATAAGATAGAGGGTATTCTTTCTGGTACATTAAGTTATTTGTTCAATGAATTTATTTCATCAAATTTAAAATTTAGCGAATTAATTAAAAAAGCTAAAGAACTTGGTTATACCGAGCCTGATCCAAGAGATGATTTAAATGGTTTAGATGTTGCACGGAAAATACTAATTTTAGCACGAGAAACAGGAAGTAAATTAAATCTTCAAGATGTAGAAATCGAAAATCTTGTGCCAGAAAAATTAAGAAATATTGTATCAGTTGATGAATTTCTTAAAAAAATTGCAGATTATGATGAATATTTTAATAACATTAAAGATGAAGCTATTAAGAACAATCAAAAGCTTTGTTATATAGCAAAATATGAAAATAATAAGGCGGTTGTAAGTTTAGAAAAAGTTAGTTCGGAGCATCCATTTTATAATATTAGCGGAAATAATGCCATTGTAGCAATATATTCTGATAATTATAATAATAAACCATTAGTTATTAGTGGTGCAGGAGCAGGGGCAAAATTAACATCAGTAGGGGTATTTTCTGATATTTTAAGAGTTGTTGATTATTTAATTTAATTTAATTATTTTATATTGCAAATACAATTTATTTTCGGGGGATTTATGCGATTTTTTTTTATGTTAATTTTATCGAGCTTTTTGTTTGCTCAGAGCAATATTGTTTGGAATGATATCACCAACAACTATCCGAGTCTTCCAAAGGGTGTTAAACTTTATAAAGGGACTCGTTCTTCTCCGCTTTTAATAGCATATTATTTAGATGTCGATATGAATGAACCAAATATAGCTGTAAGGCCATATATAATCAGTAATGGTATAAAAAAAGGGATTACTAGTTTTACTTCATCTGTTGGGGCATATGCAGCTATTAATGGTGGCTATTTTGGTGGGAGTGAATCTTATTCGGCTTGCATATATCCTGGTGAGGTAAAAGCTCAAAATATATCATCAGTAACGCGAGATGGAAAAGTTTTTCCTGTTTCAAGAGCTTTTTTTGGTGTAAAGTCTAATAAAAAAAGTAGTTGTGAATGGATATATCATTTTGGAAGTACTATTAATGATGTATGGAAACTAAATCAACCGACTGATAATCCTTCTTCATCGAGTGGAAATCCTGCGCCAATACCTACAAAAAATGATGGTAAAAAATTTGATAGTCTTTTTGTTGGTATTGGTGGGGGACCAATGCTAATAAAAAATGGAAATATAAATATTACATTCAATCAAGAAGTATTTTGGGGCTCTGGGGTAAGTAGGGATATACAGGATCCAAGAACAGCTCTTGGTTATACCAATAATAATCACATTATTATGTTTGTTGCTGACGGCAGAAGTAATTTAAGTTACGGCGTAACAATAGATGAATTAGCAACGATTATGAAATCTTTAGGTTGTGTAGAGGCTATTAATTTGGATGGTGGGGGCTCAACTCAAATGGCTGTAGGGAGTAATCTTGTTAACGCTCCAAGTGATGGTACGGAAAGACCACTTGTAACAATTTTTGCAGTAACTCTTTCAGATTCCGCTAAATTTCCTAAGTCATACACTTGGGAAGAAATTATTGATAATGATAAAAATGACCAACGTTTTCAATTAGTTGGTAGTTGGATAACAACAGCTAATAGCGGTTATTATGGTACAACTGTAGCAAATATTAAAACTGCTGGAGATGGTTCATCAAATGCACAATATAATGTATCTCCAGTTGTTGCAGGCAAATATGATGTTTTTGGATGGTGGGTTGCTTCTTCTAACCGCAGTAAAAAAACACCTTATATTATATTTCATAATAACAAATATGATACTGTTTATGCTGATCAGTCTGTTAATAATGGAATGTGGGTAAAATTGGGTACTTTCGATTTTTCTGCTGGCTCAGGACAGTATATTAAAATTTCTGACAAAGCACCTAACTCGGCTAGTTTATATGTGGTTGCTGATGCGATTAGAATTGCAACTTATGAAAATATTGTTTCAATAGAGAATAAGAGTAATTCTATTAATTATTTATTAGCTAAAAATTATCCAAATCCTTTTAATCCTAGTACAAATATTTTTTATACATTACCGACAAATTCTAGAGTTAGCATTAAAATTTATAATTTATTGGGGAATTTAATTTCAACAGTTGTAGATGAATACCAAAGTTCTGGAAATTATTCATACAGTTTTGATGCTTCTAATTTACCAGCTGGTATATATTTTGCTAAAATTACCGCTAATAATAATACAAAAATATTGAAGATGCAGCTTATTAAATAAAAGCTAAATTAGGCTATCTGAAAGTTTTAAAAAAATATTTGATATTTACTTTTTAAATAGCTTCTTTATATTGTATTAAATATGTGTTTAACTAGATGTTTGTAAATAGAATATATAAATTTATAATATTTTTGTGAAATCAGAGAAGCAATGAAAAAGAATTTTTGGGCGTTAGCCCGCCCGTGCGCCGTACGGCGCACGGACTTTATGCTTATACCGTCTGAGCTAAATATAGTATTATGATGAGCTATTTTCTGTTTCTAAAAAGAACATTTTAAGCTTACCTTTACCTTTTACAGAAATTTCCCCCCTGTCATCAAAGTTATATTTATTTTCTAATATCTTTTTCGTTGCTTCTGAAACATTTATTTTGAAGGGAAGACTTGAGTTTTCTAATCTTGAAGCGACATTAACTGTATCGCCCCAAATGTCATATGTTAATTGTGTTTTACCAATGATACCTGCAGAAATAACTCCACTATGTAAACCTGAACGTACTTCCCATTTAATTTGGGCTTCTTTGTTATTTATTTTGAGATATTCGAATATTTCTAATGCTACTTTTACTAATCTTTCTGCGTGGTCATCGCACTCATAAGGAAAACCGGCACCTATCATATAAGAGTCGCCAATGGCTTTAACTTTCACGCAATTGTGTTTTAAAATAATTTGATCGAAAACTGAATATATTCTTGATAATTCTTCTACTAATGTTTTAGGTGATAGTTTAGACGCTATATTTGTAAATCCTACAAAATCAATAAACATAATGCTTACATTTTCATATATTTTTGGTTCTATATATTCTTTTTTTCTTAATTCGTCAGCAATTACCAATGGGAAAACGCTGTTTAGTAAATTATCTGCTCTTTGTTTTTCTTGATTGATTATTGAATTTTTTCTTTCAATTAATTCATTTTTTTCTTCTAACTCTTTATTTTTCTTTTGAATTATTTTATTTTTATGCAAAATATAGACTACAACTAAGCCAAAAATTACTAATAATGAAATAAGAAAATATTTTATTAACTTTTCTCTTTCACGTTCTAAATTTTCAATTCTTCTTTGTTTTTCTTTTTCAAATTCATCTAAAACGTTAAAAACACCTACTAAGTTAGCTCTTGCATCGAGTGAATCCATTCCTAAAGTAAATTTTTTGCTATATACTAAAGCGCTATCGTACATTTTATTTTTTTCATATAAATGCATTAATTTCATAGAAATATTGGAAAAATCATCCCAGAAGGCTATTTTATAACTTATATTTAATGCTTTTTTGTAATATATTAAAGCTTTGTTAAAATTATTTAATTCATTAAAATAATCACCATAATGCATATAAAATGCAACAGCAAAACCTAAATTTTTTTCTAGATTTCCTGCTGTTTGTTCGGAGAGTTTTAGGTAAACGAAGGCAAAATCATATTTTTTTTCATTAAGATAAATTCTTGCACTATTTAAAAAGGCTTTAGCAATTCCAATACTATCTTTCTCAACTTTTCTAATATTATACATTAAGTTATTAAAGTATTTAGCTTTATTATAATTAGCCAATTTCAAATGAGTTAATACAAGACTATTATATACATAACTCATACCTTTTTGAAAATTTATTTTTGAAAATATTTTTAGAGCTTCATTTAAATTTTCTAAAGACTTTTGAAATTCATTGATATAATAAAAATTAGCTCCTAAATTATTAAAAGCATATCCTAATTGTATACTATCATTAAAATAATCGGCTTTATCTCTTGCCATAACAAAATATTTAGCAGCAATGGAATTTCTGACAAGCCCCATATATACAACGCCAATATAATTATATAACTCCGGTAACTCTCTTAATAATTGATATTCTGTAATTAATTCTAAAGCTTTATAACCATATTTAAGGGCAAGTTTTGGATCTTTTGCGCGGTATTCCCAGGTAAGTTTTTTTAAGATTTTTATAGTGTCGTATTTTTTATCTACTTTTTGTTTTTCGAAACCATTCGCAAAGGTAGAAGAGCATAATAAAATTAGAATAATTAAGATTTTGTATATTTTATTTAAATTTAACATACTATTTTTAGCTTATTCTACTTTTGCGCAAAAAATAGATAAAAATTGGTGAACCTAAAAACGCAGTTATTGCGCCAACAGGAATTTCGGCTGGAGCCATTACAGTTCTACCAATTGTATCAGCCACCGTCAAATAAATTGCACCTATTAAAAACGAATAAGGTAATACTTTTCTATTGTCAACACCATAAATTAACCTTGTAAAATGCGGAACAACCAATCCAACAAAACCAATTATTCCACTCAAAGAAACCAACACAGCCACCATTATAGAAGATAAAATAATTAAAATATATTTAACTTGCAAATAATTTATACCTAAATATTTAGCATTATCTTCTCCTAAAGCTAATAAATTAAGTTTATAGCCGTAAAAACTTAAAAAAATTGAAATAATAATTGTAAAAATCAACACATAATCGGCATATTGCATATCTGCAAGAGCTAAATTCCCAATTAACCAGAAATAAGCATTTTTTGCAGTTTCGTGGGCCATACTAATAATAATCAAAATCATAGCAGAAAGGAAAGACGAAATCATAATTCCAATAAGCAACATCGATTCATTTTGTAATGTTAATAATTTGCGAGCTAAAACAAAAGTAAACAAAGTAACAACCAAAGCCCCTGTAAAAGCAAACAAATTTATAAAAAATAAATTAAAACCTAAAACAATACCAACGACAGTTCCCAAAGCAGCACCACTCGAAATACCTAAAACGTAAGGTTCGGCGAGTGGATTCATAAAAATGCCTTGAAAAATAGCGCCCACAATTGAAAGCCCGCCGCCAACGGCAATAGCTATAAAAATACGTGGAAGTCTCAAATTTAAAATAATACTTCTTTTAATATCATCCACTTGGCCAAATAAAGTAGAATACAAATCGAAAAAACTAATATCAGCACTGCCAGTTTTCAAACAGCAAATTATTGCTGCAATCAACAATAAAAAAAGGAATAATAAATTCAAAAAAAATACCTTAAAATTGAAATTATTCTGCATTTGCTTTATAAATAATTATAAAAATATATTAGCTCAGACGGTGTAAGCATAAAGCCCGTGCGCTGTGCGGCGCACGGGCGGGCTAACGCCCAAAATTTTTCCAATAAAGAAGATATACAACATAATTGGATATATCTTTTAGTAATTTTCCAAACTATTTAATCTTTCCCAAAGATAATCTATTAAATCTTTAACACCTATACCTGCAACAGATGACAAATAAAAAATAGGCCCATCATAACCATCAATTTTAATCTTTTTTATATCATTTAATACATCTTCTGTTAAAGCATCAATTTTTGTAAAAGCTAAAACAAAAGGTTTTTTACTCATTTCTTCTGAATAAGTTAATAATTCTTTACGTAAAATTTGAAACTGCTCAACTAAATTCTCATTTGTTGCATCAATCATAAACAAAAGTAATTTTGTCCTTTCAATATGCCTTAAAAATTGTAATCCCAAACCTTTACCTTGCGAAGCCCCTTCAATAATTCCCGGAATATCAGCAACCACAAAACTCTTAAAATCATCATATTTCACAATGCCCAAATTCGGCTCAAGTGTTGTAAAAGGATAATCAGCAATTTTTGGCTTAGCAGCGGAAATAACAGAAATCAATGTTGATTTTCCAGCATTTGGGAAACCAACAAGCCCAACATCAGCAATCAATTTCAATTCTAAAATCAACTTCATCTCTTTTCCCGGCTTTCCTTCCTCAGCCCATCTTGGTGTTTGATTTGTTGGCGTTGCAAAATACGCATTACCGTGACCGCCTCGGCCACCTTTTAAAAATACAACTTCCATATTTGGCTCATTCAAATCCAATAATATTTCTTCAGTCTCGGCATCTTTTACAACAGTTCCAACTGGCACCTTAATAACCACATCTTTACCATTTCTACCAGTTTTTAAAGCACTTTGACCTTTTGCACCATTTTCGGCAACAAATTTTTTATTATATTTGAAATCCAACAAAGTATTCAAATTTACATCTGTAACAAAAATAACACTCCCACCATTCCCACCATCACCGCCAGATGGCCCACCTTTAGGAACATATTTTTCTCTTCTAAATGTTACAGCTCCATCTCCACCTTTTCCAGAAGCTACATATATTTCAGCTAAATCTATAAACATTTTTTCCTCAATTATTTTTATTTTAAACAATTAAATTTATAAAATTTTGCGCAAAAATCATATCTTTATATTAACAATAAACTTTTTTGCAACATTATTTGTTCAATAAACAATGAAAGAACTTAAAAAACTAAAAAAATACTTAAAAAAATATAAATTTAAACTAATTGCTGGTTTTATATTTATAATTCTATCTAATTTTTTCACCACACTTATCCCAACAATCATCAAAGATTCAGTTGATTTACTTAATAACATTAATCAGCCAAACATTATAAATTTACTTATCAAACAAACAATCTTAATAATTCTCTTCTCAGCACTTGGTGGTATTTTTAGATATTACATCAGACAAACAATTATAGTTTCATCAAGACTAATCGAAAATGATTTAAGAAACGACCTTTTCGAACATATTATTAAACTTCCTTACAGATTTTTTTATAAAAATTCTACCGGAAATTTAATGGCCCTTGCAACTAACGATATTAATGCAGTTAGAAATTTCCTTGGCCCATCCATAATGTATTCTGTCGATAATATCATAAAGCTAATTTTCATTCTAATAATGCTTTTGCGATTAGATGTTAAACTAACTATTCTATCTCTACTCCCTTTACCTTTTATTTCAATAATTGTAATAATTACAGGTAGAAAAGTAAATCAATATTATTCACAAGTATTAAAAAAATTTGCTTTCCTAACATCTATCGCACAGGAAAATATTTCACTAGTACGTGTCGTAAAAGCCTACAATCTACAAAACAATTTTGTTGAAAAGTTCGATAACGAAAACAACGAATATTATCATTTAAATATGAAAATGTTCAAAATAATGTCACTGGTACAACCATTGCTCGTCTTTCTAGTTGGTACATCATTGACAATAAATTTATTACTAGGCGGTTACGATGTTATAACTGGAAGACTTTCTGTAGGAAGTCTTACAGCGTTTACTATATATTTAGGCTTACTAATTTGGCCAATGTTTGCATTCGGATGGGTTACAAATATGGTTCAACAAGCAATTGCTAGTATGAAAAGACTCAATGAAATATTTTCTCTAAGTGAAGAGCCCATAACTACAAATATTACATTAAATGAAGTAATCAAAGAAATTAAATTTCATAATGTCTCTTTAACCCTAGATAATATAAACATTATCAACAATATAAGTTTTACAATAAAAAAAGGCCAAAAAGTTGCATTTATTGGAAAAACTGGAGCAGGCAAATCTACAATTTTTAATCTTATTACAAAAATTTATGAACCAACAAGTGGTAACATCTATATAAACAATATCGATATTAAAAATATTAGTCATCAAGAACTCCGATCAAATATTACATACATAACTCAAGAACCTTTTCTTTTTTCTGACTCAATAAAAAATAACATTCTTTATTGTTGTAAAAACGCAGATACAAAAATTTTACAACAAGCCATTAATATCGCCGGTTTAATAAAAGATATTGAAAATTTTCCTGAAGGTGTAGAAACAATAATAGGTGAACGCGGTATCACTCTCTCAGGCGGTCAAAAACAAAGAACCGCTATTGCTCGAGCTATTGCCTCAAATTCTGATATTTACTTATTTGACGATTCATTCTCCGCTATAGATACTAATACAGAAGAAATAATATTAAAAAATCTTTTCAATTTTCTTGAAAATAAAACCGCTATTTTTATATCACATAGAATATCGACTATTAAAAATTGTGATTATATATATATTATTGATAACGGAAAAATAATTGAACAAGGAACGCATAACCACTTGCTCGAAAAAGGCGGCTACTACACAAAATTATACAACCACCAATTATTAGAAAAAGAATTAGACGAGTTATAATGGCAATCATAAAAGATACTGGTTATTCAGACATCAGTGGCAGAATTTTATTTTTCAGATTATTAAAATTCTTAAAACCTTATAAACTTCTTGTAATTTCCGCAATAGTTTTTAATATTTTACTTGCATCACTAAGCCCTCTTAGACCTTATCTATCACAAATTGCTGTGGATAAATATATACTAAAAAAAGATTTCAACGGCTTAATTTATATTGCTATTATTATATTTGCAACAATTGTTATTAACTCATTTTTACAATATTTACTAAGCATTGTAACTCAATTACTTGGTCAAAAAATAATATTAAACATTAGAAAATTAATTTTTAATCATTTGCAAAAAATACGAATACCTTATTTTGATAAAACTCCCGTCGGAAGGTTAGTAACCCGCGTAACTAATGATGTAGAATCATTAAACGAATTATTTTCCGCTGGTATTATTCAAATCTTTAGCGATATATTCCTCCTTTTATGGATTTTAGCTTTTATGTTTTATATGGATATTAAACTAACTCTTATCTCTATTTCAATTCTACCAATAATTATTTTTGCCTCTTTTCTTTTCAAGAAAAAAGCAAGAGAATCTTTTAGCAATGTAAGATATCACTTAGGAAGATTAAATTCATACACACAAGAACATTTCTCAGGAATTTTAGTCATTAAATCTTTCAATAAATACAAAGATGCAATTACCGGTTTTAAAAATATTAACGCAGACCATACAAAAGCAAACATAGATTCAATCTTTTACTATGCTGTTTTTTATCCTTTCGTCGAATTTTTAGGTTCATTACTTATTACAATTTTCATTTGGTATTCTTTCTTTTCATTGCTCCAATCCCAAATAACACTTGGAACTCTATTTGCCTTTGTACAATTTATAGAAATGTTTTTTAGACCAATTCGAGAACTATCCGAAAAATATAATATTCTTCAAACTGCTATAGCTTCTTCCGAAAGAATTTTTAAATTATTGGATTATAACGACTTAGAAAACATCAACTCTTTACAACAAGATGAAAATATAAAATTTCGAACAATAGAATTTAAAAATGTCTGGTTTGCATACGAAAACGATAATTGGATTTTAAAAAACGTCTCTTTCAAAATCAATAATGGCGAAATTGTTGCTATTGTTGGCCATACTGGAGCAGGAAAATCTACCATAATCAACTTACTATTACGTTACTATGATATCCAAAAAGGTGATATTTTAATCGATGGAAAAAGTATATATGATATTAACTTAAACTTTCTACGAAGTCAAATTTCATTAGTTTTACAAGATGTACAACTCTTCAATACTACCATTTACGACAATATAACCCTCGGTAAAAATATTGATAAAAACGACATTTTAACACTCTCAAAAGAAATTGGCTTAACAGATATCATCCAAAACTTCGATAATAGATTATTCGAACCTATTGAAGAAAAAGGAAATACTTTAAGTTTAGGGCAAAAACAACTAATCACATTTGTAAGAGCACTTGCAAACAAACCTAAACTTCTAATATTAGATGAAGCCACATCCAACATCGATACAAATACAGAAATAACAATACAAAATGCGCTAAATAAATTATTTATAAAACAAACTTCACTGGTAATTGCTCACCGCTTATCAACCATAAAAAATGCAACCAAAATAATCGTTTTACATAAAGGGGAAATAAAAGAAACAGGAACTCATAGCGAACTTCTGCAGGCTAAGGGATTATATTACAAACTTTACAAATTACAATACGAGAACAATAATATATAAAAAAAATCCTCTACCTTAGCTCAGACGGTGTAAGCATAAAGCCCGTGCGCCGTGCAACGCACGGGCGGGCTGACGCCCAAAATATATTTCACTAATTATACCATATCTTACATAATATCAACAACATATAACATTTATGCATCTACTAAAATAAATATTGATTGAAAATTTTCCGAAGTAATACCAAACTTTAAAAGTATTAATATATATTCGTAATTACGATATAATTGTATATACGATATATTGACAATTTTTAAAAATATATTCGCTTTTACAATATAATTGTATATACGATATTATTACTACTCTTAAAAATATATTTGTATTTATAATATTATTGTATTTACGATATAATTACAAATACAATTTTATTATAAAAAAATCTGCAACAAATATAAAAAATTTGCAAGACTACATATTAGTTTTTCCCAAGAGATTGATTTTCTGTGAAACATACTGCCAGATCAGCTTTATGAAGCTGAATTTTAGGAGATGTGGAATTATGAAACCGATAAGCCGCACTTAGCAAGGTGATGATGAAAAGATTTTTAGCGGGCCATTCCGGCCCGCTGCCCACGTGCGGCAACGCCGCACGTGGGCTATACCTATACCGTCTGAGCCAATAAAACTTCTTTTCTGAAATTTTATTTATTCTCTTACATAAAAAAAAGACTGCTTAAATAAGCAGCCTTTTATATTTTATCGATAAAATTTATATCTTTCATCTTTTATTTTAGCTTTTTCTCTTAATTCCATCAACCAAGCTTGAATGAAGCTTTGTTTCTTTTCATTCAATAATTGATTTATAAATTGCTCTCTTTGCATCTTATAAGCTTTTTTATCTAATCCTGTATTTTCATAAACCTTTACAAGATAAGCACCAAATTTACCTTTAATTGGTCCAATAAACGAGCCAGCCTTTGCATTCATAATTTCATTTATAACTTTCCAATCTGCTCCAATTCCTGTTGGCAATGTTTGAGCGGAAAATCTACCAGTTTTGCCAAACCTTAAATTTGAATTTAATTTAGCATAAACACTCAAAGAATCTGCTGGATTTATAGATTTTTTAATTTTTTCTAACAAACTAGCAGCATATTCTATTTTTTTCTTTCTAGTAACCACAGCCTTAACAAAGTTTTTCACTTCATCAAAAGGCTTAACACCTGCTTCTTTAGCATCAGTAATTTGACAGACTAAATAAGCTTGTGGAGTTGAAAATACATAACTTATATCACCTTTATCATTTTCAAATGACCAGTTTATAATTGATTGATTATTCGCAATACCTGGTACATATCCTTGATTTTTTGTAAACAAAGGAGTTTCCATTACATATTGCTTAACATTAAAATGTTTTACAGCTTCATCAAACGAATTTTTGTCTGCAAAATATTGGAAATCAGAAGCTTTTTGATAAAGTATATCTTTCGTAGCGCCTGAAAGCCTTACAACACTTTCTAATTCTTCAACAACAAATGCAGCATTAGATTTATTATTAACCAATATGATATGGTAACCATAACTGGTTTTAACTGGCTTTTGAACTTTTCCAACAGGACCATTAAAACAAGCATCTTCAAATTCTTTCACCATTCTACCTTTTCCAAACCAACCTAAATTACCACCATTAGATGCACTACCAGGATCTTTTGAATATTGTTTTGCTAAATTAGCAAAATTTTCTCCTTTTGTAAGCCTATTATAAATTTCATTTGCCAAGTTTTCATCATCAACTAAAATATGCGAAGCATTTACATATGTATTTTTACCTTGTGTTTTCCCCAAAAGTTTATACAATGCGTAACCACCATTACTTTTGAATGGTCCAACAATGTTTTTTACTGTAGTACTATTCAAAGCTGCAAATGCTTCAGGTGATAATTTGTCCATTCCAACTGTATCTTTCTTATAAACAAAAGGATTTTCATAACTTTTTAACGAAGCAGTATCAGAAGTTATTAGTTTTTTTGTTTCACTTAATAAATTAAATGCAGATGTTGAATCATCGCCAGAAGGTTGTTTAACAAATTGTACAAATTTAATCTTTCTTTGTGCATCAAATTTGAAATCATTCTGATGCTCATCATAATATTTCTTTAAATCTTCATCTGTAACCTTTACTTCATTATCTGAAACACTTTCTGGATTTATTGCCAAAAATTCAACATTAGCAAAAACATTTTGATCTTTGTATTTTTGTAAAATTTCACCTTCACTTAAAGAAACAGACGCAAATAAAATATTTCCAAGTTTTTGTTGTTTTAATTCTTCCTTCAAACCTTTTTTTAAGTTTTCAAGAATTTGTTTATTCCTTGGATCCTTTAATGCCTGCATATAAATATCTCTTCTAAATCTACCAGTTGAATCAATAAATTGTTGTTTCAAAAACTCTGGTGGATTTGGCCCAAAAATATAATCATCAACTTCTTTATCAGAAACTTCAATATTCATTTTTTTCATTTGTTGTTCAACCAACTTTTGAGTAATAAGTTGATCCCAAATTTGATCCCTTAAATAATCCATTTGGTCTTCTTCGATATCAACACCAGTTTGGGCTTTATATTGTTCTCTATAATTATCAACAGCTCGATTATACTCTTCATAAGTAATTTTTTCACCATTTACATAGCCAACAACATTTTTATCTTGCCCTAACACTTCCAAAACTTTAGAATCAGATAATATCATAAACAACACAAATAAACCACCTACTCCAATAATAAAGATAGGTGTAAGGCTACGCATTTTTTGCATCATTCCCATTAATATATTCCTCCAAAATTATACTCATTATTAAATACTTTTAAAGTATATAATTTAAGTATTTTAAATATAAATTCAAAAAATTAATATTTAATTAACCGATTTAATTTTATTTACATACCAACCGGTAACAACTCTTGGGCGAGTAATAGCGGTACCAACTACAACAGACCAAGCCCCCAATTTTATAGCCTCAGCAGCTAAATCAGGTGTATTAAACCTTCCCTCGGCAAAAATTGGCACAATTGAAACCTTCTTTAATTCTTCTATCAATGCAAAATCCGGCAAATCATCTTTAGCTTTCTGAAGTGTTTGTGGTGTGTAGCCTGAAAGAGTTGTAGATATACAATCAGCTCCTGCTTTTATACAAGCCAACGCATCGCTATAAGTAGAAATATCAGCCATTACTATAATATTTTTATACTTACTTTTTACTTTTTCAATAAAATCTGGGCCACTCAACCCCTCACGCTCTCTAAAAGTCCCATCAATTGCAATTATATCACATTTTGTTTCCAAAAGCAATTCAACATCCTTAAAACTCCCTGTTATTCTAACAAAACCATCTTCAAAATATGATTTTATCAATCCTACAACAGGTACATTAACATTCTCTTTAATCATCTTTGTTTTCTCAAAACCCTCAGTCCTAATTCCTACAGCGCCCCCCATAATTGCCGCCTTTGCAAAAAGAGTTACATATTCAGGTTTATTAAATGGATCATCATTTTCCGCTTGACAAGATACTATTAACCCTTTTTTTAAACTATCAAACAATTTATTCATTTCCATCCCAATATTGTTTATATGAAACTACGTTACCTTTACTATAATTTTCTGGTTCTTCAAATATAATATGCGTATTTCCGGGAACAATCTGCAACCTTATAGGAAAAATTTTACTTTCAAAATCAATCAATATCTCAGTCATACGATTGTCTATTTTAACCAATTCTCTTTCTCCATTTGCAATTGTCACAAAACTTCTATTATCTTTTAAATTTAAAAATTTATATAGCTCAGACGGTATAAGCGTAGGCAAAGTGCGATTAGTCAATAAATGAACATATGCTCTTTCCACGGATAAATCATAACCCATCATACGCAATATATCATATGTTTCAGATGCATCTATCAAAACACCAAAATCTATAACAACTTCACCTTCTTTTGCCATCAAAAATAATCTATTCCCTTCAACTTTGAATGGATGTACATAAAATAAATGTTCAATATTACTCTCAACAAGAAATTTATGCAAATAAAATTTCACCGTATCAGGTTCCAAAACTACACTCTCAGAATCCTCATATAAATAGCCAAATTTATCAGCAAAACCAAATTTATTTAATCCGTTTTTCTTCTGCAATAAATTCAAAGTTTCTGTTATCTTCCCACCACAAAACCCTAAATTATTCAATATCAAAACTTTTTTATTCTCTTTTTTAAATTTTTCAGCTAAAAAAATTCCATATAAAGATGCCTTGTATACTACAACATCATAATATTTATCCATAATCAACTCTTCTTAGTTGCAATAATAATTATTTTATCCGATAGCAAATATGACCCCAATTCAATATCTATAAGAGAAAATATCTGGTTTTCTTGTACCAAACCGGTTAAATCTAAAATCTTTGCTCCACATAATATAAAAATATCCGGTACTAAAGCCCCTGCATCACCAAAAGAAGTTAATTGTTGTATGATGGTCAATATATCTTGCTTTACAACTGCAACTGACGACTCTTTAACCACACCATCAATTATCTGTAATTTTATAACCCCTTCAGTATCAACCACTCTAATTTGATTTTTTTCAACTTTAAACAAACCAAATAAATATTTCTTTACTGAATTAATCGAAAACACATAAAAAAATTCATTTTTTGCACAATTTTCAACCAAATTACTTTCAACACCAAAAGATTTAGCTACAACACTTAAAATTTCATCATATGATAATTCTTTTACATTTAAATCTCTTGTTCTTAATTCACTATTTCCTTGTGCGGTAGCAATAACCTTTTTATTCTTTGTATCAATCTCGATATGAACTTCAACCGTTTCAGCAACAGCCCCCATTTTCACAACAGAATTAATTACTTCTTTTCTTATTGCTATTAAATCTGCTTCTGTTGGATTTAAAATATTCTTTTCAACTGTATCACGGATCATCCCAAGAGCCGCTCCAATAGCAGAAATAACCTCAGAATTTTTTGCAATATCGTGTGGAATATTCATATGCTGAGAAACAAAAGGAACAACAGCAGAAGCCCCTCCTCCACCTCCTACAAACCTAATTAAATTTCTATGTAACTTATACTCCCTAATCAATTGCAAGATAGTAGGCTCAACCTTTTCTGCAACAATCCTTCCAATTGTAGTTGCAATTTTCTCTGCACTAGTTCCCCATTTTTCAGCCAATGTTTTATAACAAGACTTTATAGCATTCAAATTACCTTTACTATGCCCATACTCTTTAACCAAATTCAACAAATATGCAGCTGATGTAGGAGTTATAGTATATTTTTTACCTTTATTTTTTAATTTCAAAGCTAAATAATCAGCCGGATCTCCATTTGTAGGTTGCACAGCTTCTAGCTCAAAATCAGAAAAATCATCAAATTCGGCAAAAGCTGTATAATGCAAATCAGCTATATGAGCACTTCTTGGACCAACATCTATAATTCTATTATTCTTAAATCTTGGAACAGACCCACCACCTATACCTAAAGTTCTTACATCTAACGTGCGCAAAAATAATCTATTGTTACCAATTTGAGCTGTTTTTATTTGTGGTTTACCATTTTTTATAACAGTTATGTCTGTAGAAGTACCCCCAACTTCAAGGAAAATCCCATCAGTAATTTTTGCATACATCAAAGCAGCTGCAACACCTGCTGCTGGACCAGAAAGCATCGTTAAAATTGGCCTCTTTCTCATCTCCTCAATATTCATAATACCACCATCAGATCTCATAACCATCAATGGCGCAGTTATTCCAGTATCTTTAATAGCTTTTTCTGTCATATTTGCCGTTTCTAACATTTTTGGCATCATACAAGCGTTAATAATTGCTGTTCTTGTTCTTACACGCAAACCATATAATTTTGAAATTGTTGATGCTGATGTCGCCAGTAAACCTCTTAAATTTGCAATCTCCACTATTTTTAATTCATTCTCTGGATGTTCAATTCCAAAAGCTTCACTCGCTACAATTACCTCAGCACCTTCACTAACTAATTCATCTATAGTTTTTGAAATTTTTTCATCATCAAAATGTTCTGATAAATCAATAAATCTATAACAAGTTAGAAGTATTTTACCTGGTGCTAATTCAATATTATTTAAATTTGTTTCTTTCTTTATTTTAAATCTTTCTATACCTTTACCCAAACCAATAATTCCAACTTTTGCTACATCACCTTCAAGTAACGAATTTGTTGCCTGTGTTGTAGAATGTGCTATTAAAATAATATCTTCTTTGTTAATATGATTTTCTTCTATCAATTTAAATAAAGAATCTACTACTCCTCTGGCTACTCCTTCTTTTGCTCTGTGTGTGGTTGGCACACAAGCCTTTCCTACTACTGAATAATCTGAAATATCAATAGCAACTGCATGAGTAAAAGTCCCACCTACATCAATACCTATTTTGATTTTCTTTTTCATTTTATCGTTTTATTAATATTATTGATAAAGCAAAATAATAAAAAAGTTTTTTAAATAAAATTCTCTCTAAAAAATTGAAATAAAATTAACCTTCCTTTTAAATTCACTTTAATTTTTTTTTTGAAATAAATTTTTTTTGTATTTTTCATAATCAGATATTTTTATCTTATTTTAATAATAACTTAAGGAGTTAAAAATGAAAACATATAATTATCAGATCAATTATCTCGATAATCTGATTTGCGATCACGAATTAATTGAAAAATCTCTTCTATTATTTGAGAAAGAGATAGAAAAAGGAGAAAAAATTAACTTAGATTTCTGCACAACAATAATAGATTTTTTAATTGATTATGGAGATAACTGCCACAACCAAAAAGAAGAATTATTCTACTTTCCTTTACTTCTTGAAAAAGGCCTTCCACCAATGGGACCTATCCACGTAATGTTAGAAGAACACAAATATGAAAGAAATTATTTATCTGAAATTAAAACGATCTTAGAAAGTTCTGAATTTACAACTGAAACATCTAATAAAATTAAAAAATTATTCTCAGAATTCGCTGAAATTACTAAAAATCACATATGGAAAGAAAACGACATACTTTATCCAATGGGAGAAAAAATCTTAGATAATAAAGATAAAGAGTATTTAATAAATACTTTTAATAAATTTTCTTTTGAAAAATATGGCCAAGACGCTTATAAAAGATTCAAATCTATGATAGATTCTTTTGAGAAAAAAACTGATAACAAAGTTAATTTATTAGCATCTCTACCTTATGACCTTATTTCAAATATTTTAGATAGTTTACCTGTTGAATTATCTTTTGTTGACGAAAATGATATAGTCAGATACTTTTCGCATCAAAACAAAAAGAAAATTTTTCATAGATCACTAGGAGTAATAGGAAGAGCTGTTCAAAAGTGCCATCCCGAAAAAAGCGTTCATTTAGTAAATAAAATTTTAGAAGAAATGAAAGCAGGAACAAGAGATAGCGCTGAATTCTGGATTAATTTTCAAGATAAATTTGTGTATATATCTTACTTTGCTGTTAGAAATGAAAATAACGAATATCAAGGTTGTGTTGAAATGGTTCAAGATATAAAACATTATAGAGAATTGGAAGGTGAAAAAAGGTTATTATAACAAAAAAAGGGCATTAAAAATGCCCTTCTTTTTGAAATTCAAAGGAGAGATTATTTTTTATTTTCTTCTTTTTTCTCTTCTTTCTTTTCTTCTTTTTTAGCTTTCTTTGTTTCAGCTTTCTTTACTTCTGTTGTTTTTGTTTTTTCAGCTTTAGCTTCTTTTTTAGGAGCTTCTTGAGCAAAAACAAACATTGATACTAATAACATTACTACTAATACTTTTACAGCTTTCATTTTAAACCTCCGTTTAGTTTATTGGTTAATGATTTAGATTTATCTACAAATCAAGAATTATTTTAATTCTCACTTTCAAATTAATATTCAATTCTAAATTGATTCTGTAGTTTTACTTTTTTTTATTTCAAATTTTCAATTTTTTTCAAATTTCTAAAACTAAACTAAAATACAATTCTAAATTTTTTCTGTAGTTTTAAAATTTATTTTTATAAAATAGAAATTATTTTCATAACCATTAGTAATATCAAAATCGTACATTTCACAGATTTTTTTTGCAATAGAAAGTCCTAATCCTACACCAACAATATCATCATTTTCTTTTTTTGATCTATAAAATCTATTGAAAAATTTATCTGGATTTTCCGATAAATTCTCAACGGTATTGCTAACCACCAACTCATTATTTTCTAAACACACCAAAATTTCGCCCTTTTCAACATTATATTTTATTGCATTTGTAATAATATTCGTAATTAAAATACTTATTAAAGATTCATTTGCTTTAATATAAAAATCATTAATAATATTTTTTATTAGTTTTATACCTTTAAACACTAACATTTCTTCAAATTCATCTAATACAGACATTATTTCTTCTGAAAGATTAATCAAATCTTTATTAAAAAACTCTTGTGTTTCTAATTTATTTAATAGTAGGAGAGATTTACTTAATTTTTCAAGCTTCTTAATATTGTTTAACATTATTTTAATGTTACACAAATCTTGTTCTTTTAATTCAACATTTTGTAACAACAATTCCATTTTACTTTTAATAATAGAAATAGGAGTTTGAATTTCGTGGTTGGTTTCATCAGAGAATTGCTTTAAAGTATTATATTCTCTAATTATATTATCAATAAGAAATTGAATTTTTTGATTCAGTTGATCGAATTCGTATATATTAGATTTATCAAAAATTATACGTTTTCTTTCATTTAACATAAATTTTGATATTTTATCTAAAGTATTATAAAAATCTCTTAATATTTTTTTAGAAATTGTTTTGTTTAAATAAAACAAAATTATTATCAATAAAATATAGGATATAGAAGCAATAACTAATATATCTCTTAAAAATAACTCTTTTTCTAATATTGAAGCTCTCAGAGTAATTTTATAAATCGAATTCTTAACTTTTACATAGGATACCAATTCTCTAAATGTTTCAATATTATTATCCTCATCTACAATATATTTTGCATCTTGAATAGAATATTTGCCTATCAAATTTTCATCACAAGAATCTACCTCATTTATCTCAACTAAATTATAATATGCAACATCTTTTTCTTTTTTTAAGTTATGTACAACTTTATGTAAAATATTCTTTAGATGTTTATCTGTATTAAACTCAATAGCCTGATACATTAGTATATAGATAAGATAAAACATCACAAAAAAAACAAGCAAACTGCTTACTAAAAAATAATAACTAATTTTATTCAATAATTTCATATTTCATTGAATTTATATCCTAAACCGTAAATTGACTGAATATAATCTTTACAACCCGAATTTATTAATTTTTTTCTTAAATTTTTTATGTGAGTATAAATAAAGTCAAAATTATCAAAATTATTAGAATCGTCACCCCAAACATATTCAATTATTGCATCTTTAGTAATAAGCCTATTTTTATTATTAAACAAAAACATAAAAATTTCATATTCTCTTTTTGTCAAGTCTATCTTATTTTGATTAACAAAAATTTCTCTATTATCAATATCAATTTGAATTTCATTAAAATTGATAACTTTCTTACCATCAAAAAATCTACGTCTTAAAACTGCTTTAATTCTTGCATTTAATTCAGCTAAATGAAAAGGCTTTGTAATGTAGTCATCAGCACCTAATTCTAATCCTATAACTCGATCATCAATTGTATTTTTAGCGGTTATTACAATAATTCCGCACTTTGGTTGAAATTCGTGGATATCTGGGATTAAATCTAACCCCGAACCAGAAGGAAGCATTATATCAAGTAATATACAATCGTAGTTAGATAGCTCTATTTTTTCTTTTGCTTCCCAAAAATCATAAGCTATTTCAACAACATAATTTTCTTTTTCAATATATTCTTTTATGCTGTTAGCAAATTGCTTTTCATCTTCAACTAATAATATTTTCATGGTTTTTATTTTTTTTGCTTAAATTATAATATAAATCTAAATAAATTATGAAGTTTTTTGACTAAAGATTATAAAACAAATTACCCAAATAAATCAATTTCTTGGTCAGGCTCATTAGAATCATCAAACTTAAATCCAGTTTTTCTATAAATTTTAGAATTCTGAAAAGCCACTTCTGGATCTTTATTAGCATAACAATATACACAACCATGCGGACAACTATTAAAGTATCCAATATCCTTAGCTGAAAAACATTGACAAGCTTCTCGTGTGGGAGATATTTCGGAGTAAAAATTAGGATCATTTGAAACTTTTCTTACCAATTCTAAATCTATGCAATGAGTTTTAATAATGTTATCTTCTTGCAAAAGATCTGGTTCGGTGCATACCTCCAAATTTAGTTTGTAATTTTTTGCGATATCTTGTAAATTTTTAATTATTTTAATTTTTTTATCACGATTTGGATCATAAAATTGAATGTTATTATTT
>DAOSVM010000002.1:0-145061 GCA_035379625.1 Ignavibacteriales bacterium
CTAATTGTAAAACTCATACTATTAAATCACTAGAGCAAAAAGGTATACTAGAAATTTATGATGAAATAGTGGACAGGATTTTTGAAAATAAGTATAAAGAAGATCATAAAAAAATAGTTCTTAACAAAGCTCAAAAATCAATATTTGATACAATTTTTAAAAGTATAGAAAAAAATATTTTTGATACATTCCTATTACACGGAGTTACGGCCAGTGGTAAAACACAAATATATATTGAACTAGTAAAAAAAGTTATAGAGCAAAATAAAAATGCATTAATTCTTGTTCCTGAAATATCTTTAACTCCGCAAATAGTTGCAAGATTCCAAAATAATTTTGGCGATATTGTTACTTTTGTTCACAGTAAAATGTCTGTCTCGTATAAACACGATGTTTGGAAAGGAATTTATTCCGGAAAATACAAAATTGTAATCGGGCCAAGATCAGCAATATTCACACCATTGGAAAATTTGGGAATTGTTATAGTTGATGAAGAACACGATAGTGGGTATAAGCAAACGGATCAGATGCCAACATATAACGCTAGAGATTTAGCAGTTTATAAAGCAAAATTGTACAATTGTGTAGCTATACTTGGCAGTGCAACACCATCGATTGAAAGTTTATATAATTGCAAAATTGGTAAATATAAATATTTAAGTTTAACACAACGAGTGAATAAAATCAATCAGCCAACTATCGAAATTATAAATTTAAGGAAACAAAACAATGATAATAAATATTTTTCATTTAAGCTACTTAAAAAGATTGAAGAGAAGTTAGAAAAAAAAGAAGGCATAATAATTTTACAAAACTTAAAAGGTTTTGCACCAAGAGTAATATGCAAAGATTGTGGAAATATACATCAATGTAAATATTGTTCTGTACCATTAGTTTATCATTTAAAATCAAATCAATTACAATGCCACTATTGTGGATATTCTGAAAGTTTTGAGCACAACTGCAAAAAATGTGGCTCACCAGATTATCAAATGTTAGGAAGTGGGACTGAGAAAATTGAAGATGAACTACATAATATATTTCCAGATGCTGTAATCCGCCGTGTAGATGCTGATTCAATTACAAATAAAGATGTTTTAAGTAAAATATTAAATGATTTTAAGCAAAAGAAAATTGATATTTTAGTTGGTACACAAATACTTTCAAAAGGGCTCGATTTCCCACATCTATCATTAGTAGGAGTTATTAATGCAGATACATTAATAAGTATTCCAAATTACAAAACAGAAGAAAAAGCTATGCAAATATTGCATCAGGTTTCGGGAAGGGCAGGAAGAAGCGATATTCAAGGTGAAGTAATAATTCAAACATTTAATCCGGAAAATAAATTTTTTGAATACTTAAAACAAAATAAATATCTTGATTTTGCAGAAGAACATTTAATGTTAAGACAAAAATTGAAATATCCGCCTTTTAATAAAATGATAATTGTAGAAATTAAGAGCAAAGAACAAAAATTAGCACTTCAAATAGCAAAAGAATTTTATAGTTTACTACCTAAAGTAAAATATTTTACTGCAACTAAACCTTTAGAAGCTCCAATATTTTTACTAAATAAACATTATAGATACAATATAATTATCAAAAATCTTGCTAATAATGATCCTGAAGGAAGGTTGACGCGAAAAAGTATTACAAATTTTTATGTCAATAATTTTAAATTTTTTAATTCACAAAACTATAAAATACTAATAGATGTAGATCCGATATAAAAAAAAAGGATGTTTGAAAAACATCCTTTATAAAAAATTAGAGCAAAACAATTATGCCGTTAAATTTTGCACAAATTTAGCTAATTGAGATTTTTTTCTAGCAGCGGTATTTTTATGAAGTCTACCTTTATCTGCATATCTATCTAGAAGACCAGTTGTTGCTCTGAAAAGTTTTTCAGCTTCTTCTTTATTAGTAGTAGCTAATAACTTTTTAGTTAATGTTTTGAGTTTAGAAATGGCCATTTTATTTACTAGTCTTCTTTTTTCGTTTTGTCTAACTCTTTTTTTAGCTGACTTATGATTTGCCATAACTGACCTTACCTTAATATTTTTGAATTACAAATATAAACAAAATAATTTAAATTGTCAAATTAAAAAATAAAAAAAGTTATGAATTAACAAATAGTTAAAAGACATTATTAGCTCAGACGGTGTAAGCTTAAGCCCATTGCGGCTTGAGGAAAGCCGCAAGGGGCAGCGGGCCGGAACGGCCCGCGAAAAATCATAAACATCAACATTAGCATCCTTTCAGATACTTAGAAATATAAACCTTATATGTTATCGACTAAATAATAATAAAAAAACATATTTAAATTACAAAATTTCGAAAATTATTATTAAGGAGTAAAGAACACAGCTTTTCATCACCATAGAACAGTGCTAACCTGATGGGCTGAAATTACTTTATTATAAGTAAATACTGCTAAATTTTTATTATAATTTCAGTTTTTTTGATATTTTATTTTGTAATTGGAAATATATCGTAAATACAATATAATATCTTTGCCAAAATATATTGTATATGGAATAATATTGTAAAAGCAAATATATTTTCCTAAAGTATAATTATATCGTAAAAGCAATTATATCGGATATACAAAAATATTTTGAAACTTTCATAATTTGCACCCAACTTACAAAAATTTCTTCATTAATTATTTGTGTAAAAATATAAATGTTGTAACACTATGGTAATAGGTAAGTTATGGTTTAGGGAGCGAAATATTTTGGGGCTTTATGCTTACACTGTCTGAGCTACATAAATTGATATTTTAAAAATTAAAATTATTTTTTTATATTAAAAAACTAAGTTTTTATTACAAACTAATGATGGTTTTTGAAAATGAAAATTCTTGTACTGAATAATTCTACTTCTAAGGGGGGAGCTGCTAAAGCAGCAAATAGAATTTTGGAATCTGTAATGTGTGTTGATAATAATATACAATGTGAAATAATTGCTGATAAAATACAAAAAACTAAAAGTTATCATAAAAATGTAAATCATAGTGCTAGTGAATTATTTTTTCGAACTGCGATTGATTATTTCCCAAGATTATTACTTACGGATACCAAAAAAGGTAGATATTCTTTTTGGTTTATTGGGAAGCAATTAAATGATTTTATAAAAAATTATAAGCCGGATATTATTCATTTACATTGGATTAATGAAGGTTTTATTGCAAAAGATTTTTTTGAATTTGTTAATAATTGGAATATTCCTATAGTTGTAACGATGCATGATAGTTGGTATTTTACAGGAGGTTGTCACATTACTTATGATTGTGAAAAATATCAAAACATTTGCAAGAATTGCCCACAGGTTAAATTTGATAGTATTTTTAATTTTGCCAAGCGTCAATTTGAACTAAAAGAGAGGTTATTTACTAAAAATAATTTTAATTTTGTAGCACCGAGTAATTGGTTAAAAGAAAATGCGGAAAAAAGCACAATTTTAAAGAATTCAAAAATTGTTAATATTCCTAATCCAATTGATACAAATTTGTTTGCAGCTCACGAAAAGGCTGTAGCCAAGGTTAAATTAGATTTACCAATAAATAAAAGGTATATTCTTTTTGGTAGTTCATCATTTGATGAAAATAAAGGATATTCTCTATTTTTAAAAGCACTTGAAAATATTAAGCTTCGTGATGATGTTGAATTTTTATTTTTTGGTTCAGAATTTAAGCACAATGTTAAATTTCGTTACACAAATATGGGTTATATAGATAATGAGGAAAGATTGAGTTATGTGTATGCAGCAGCAGATTTTACTATTGTACCATCGCTTCAAGAAAATTTATCTAATGTTATAATGGAAAGTTTAGCATCTAAAACTCCAGTTATTGCGTTTAATGTTGGTGGAAATAGTGATATGGTTAAAAATAAATTTAATGGTTTTTTGATTGAAGATATTTCTTCGGATAGCTTAAGAAGAACTATTGAAGAAGCTTTACAAGTAGGTAATAAAGAATTTATGGATAATAATGCCAGACAATATGTTGTTGAAAATTTTGATTATAAGGTTATTGGGCAAAAGTATTTGAATTTATATAAAGAAATATTAGGCAAAAATAATGGATAGATTGACAAAACATTATACAGAGAAATATGATGTTGAAAAGTATTCTGATAAATTTTCCCTTATACCATATAAGGATATACCAACCAATAGGTTAGAGGCTGCTGTTAAATTTTTCCCTGCGTATTTCAATGGGAATAAAATATTGGAATTAGGTTCAGGAAGTGGAGATTTAGCCTATTCATTAGAATATCATGGTTTAAAATTCGAAAAATATTATTTGAATGATATTTCTGAAAGTAGAATTGAAGGATTAAAAAACAAATTTAAAGGTGAAAAATACGAAGTTGTAAAATTTAATATTGAATATGATGATGTTAATATTTCTAGAGTTGATGGAATAATTATGATTGCTTTGATAGAGCATTTTATAGATCCAATTGAGGCATTGAAGAAAAGTTATAATTTACTGAATGATGGTGGTATAATTTATATTGAAACACCTAATATTGCTACATATTACAGAAGAAAGCAACTTTTGATGGGAAAATTTCCATCCACAGCATCTAAGGATGAAGGATTATTGACTTTTGATAATAAGGAAGTTGATTTGTACGATGAGGGGCATTTACATTATTTTACTTATAGATCACTTACGGAAATACTTAAAAGAGTAGGTTTTAAGGAAATAAATTGGTTAGGTTATTGTAATAGTAAGCAAATTTTAGGTAAAAAAATAATGTATAATTTAGCTCAAAAATATCCAACATTGTTTTCGGATGTATTGATAATAGCAAAAAAATAATTTGATTAGAAATTTATATTATTAAAATAATTTAAAAATTTGGAGGAATAATGAGTAAATTGGAATGTTTCAAAGCATATGACATTAGAGGAAAAGTTCCGGCAGAATTAAATCCAGAATTGGCTTATGATATAGCAAGGGCTTTTGTAAAGTTGTTAGAAAATCCTAAAAAAATAGTAATAGGTTATGATATCAGAAAATCTTCAGTAGAATTATCAGAAGGTTTAGCAAAAGGATTTGTAGATTTAGGAGTTGATGTTGTAAACATAGGTTTAGTTGGTACTGAAATGGTATATTTTGGAACACCATATTTGAATGCAGATGGCGGAATTATGATAACCGCAAGCCATAATCCACCAGAATATAATGGGATGAAATTTGTAAGAGCTGGTTCAGTTCCAGTAAGCTCTGATTCTGGTTTAAAGGATATGGAAAAATGGATTTTAAATAAAGAATTGCCAGAACCAACTGCAAATAAAGGCAAAGTTGAGAAAGTTGATATTTATGACGCATTTATTAATAATTTAACTAAATTTTACGATAAAAATAAGATAAAACCTTTGAAAGTTGTTTGTGATGCAGGGAATGGCTGTGTTGGTATTGCATTGGAAAAAATTGAAAAATATTTGCCAATTGAAATGATTAAAGTTCATTTTGAACCAAATGGTGATTTCCCGAACGGTGTACCTAATCCAATATTGCCAGAAAATAGAAAATATTCCATAGACGCTATAAAAAAGCACAATGCAGATTTAGGCGTAGCATGGGATGGGGATTACGATAGATGTTTCTTTTTTGATGAAAATGGTGAATTTATAGAAGGTTATTATATTGTTGGACTTTTAGCTAAATCAATATTGAAATCGAATCCAGGTGCAAAAATTGTACACGATCCAAGATTAGTATGGAATACTTTGGAAGTGGTAAAAGAAAACAACGGAGTTGCGGTGCAATCGAAGAGCGGCCATGCATTCATTAAAGAAGTTATGAGAAGAGAAAATGCAATTTATGGCGGGGAAATGTCTGCTCATCATTATTTCAGAGATAACGCTTATTCAGATAGTGGGATGATTCCATTTCTACTTGTATTGCAATTAATATCAGAAGAGAATAAAAAACTTTCTGAATTAGTTGGCGAAATGATATCGAAATATCCTTGTCCTGGAGAAATTAACTCAACGGTTGAAAATCCAAAAGCAGTAATTGAAAAATTAGATAAATTATTTACCGATGGAAAAAAAGATTATACAGATGGGCTAAGTGTAGAATTCGATACTTGGAGGTTTAATGTTAGAATGTCTAACACAGAACCTTTGATAAGACTAAATTTAGAGACCAGAGGTAATAAGAAGTTGATGGAAGAGAAAACAGAAGAATTATTAAAATTGATAAGAGAAAAATAAAAAAATTAAGCTGCCTTTGACGGCAGCTTTTTTGTTATACAAAGTGTGTAAAAATCCACAAATGAAAAATATATATGTGTAGTAATACACATATATTAAGTTAATATTAAATTAATATTAAGATATTAAATAAATTATTTATAATATTTATATATTTGTAAATAAATAAATTAAACGAATAGAAATATGTGTAAAAACAAACCATTGTTAATTGGCATAAAAATTGTGATAACATAAGTGAGATACCCCAAAAATACGGTAACTACCCCAAAAACCGTAAAAAAATTTACCCCAGTCCCCTTGGTGCGATGCCCGAGGGGATTTTTATTTTAAAATTTTTTAAAAATACTTTTTTTTGTTATTTTTAAAGATTAGAGCAAATATATATTGAATAATAAATATGAGTTATAAAGAACAAACTAAATTATTTGAGAGTTTGAATAAATTAGTTAATAAGTTTTCTGATAAGGAAAAAGAAAAATTTAAGATGTTGCTTTCATGCCATAAAATGGACGAAGAGCTTGATTCTTTGAGCTTAAATTTTTTAAAAGAACTCGAAATTAAATATAAAGATTTAGAGAAAGTTAATGACGCAAAAAATAAATTAGATAATCTTTTCAAAAAGTAGCGAGTTTGGCAATGTACAATATTACAAAAAGAATTTTAGCTGGTCTAACATTTTTAATTACATTTGGAGTATTTTATTCAACAACGCAGCCATCTGTATCGTTTTGGGATTGTGGTGAGTGTGCTGCTGCATCACACAGTTTACAAGTACCACATCCACCTGGAGCACCTTTCTTTGTGCTATTAGGAAGGTTGTTTAACATTATCAATCCAGCTGGAAATCCCGCATTAAATACAAATATACTTTCTATTTTTGCTAGTGCATTTTCTGTAATGCTTTTATTTCTTGTAATTGTTAAAGTAATAGAAATTTATAAAGGGAAAGATTATAATTCTGTTCACGAAATACTATTTACCATGCTTTCAGCATTTACTGGTGCAATGGCCTTTGCATTTACACATTCATTTTGGTTTAACGGCGTTGAGACAGAAATTTATGCAACTAATACATTTGTTTTTGCAATTATTGTGTATTTTATATTCAGGTGGTATGAAAGAGCTGATAAGCAGGATAATTTAAAATATTTATTAGCTATTGCCTACCTTGTAGGTGTTTCAACAACATTAAGATTATTAGGAGTTTTAGCACTTACTGGAATTTTATTATTAATTTTCTTCAGAAAATTTGTTAATGATGAAGAACAATTAAAAAAATCATTTTATATCCTTTTGTCACATATAGGTATATTATTGGTTGTTGCAATTATTATTTGGTTTACTGAAACTGGCACAGAACCACCAGACATTGAAACCTATAAGGATTTTGATAAAAATTTTATTCTTATAATGGGCTTTATTTCTGTTGTATTTATGGGAGCGTTTTGGAAAAAGATATTCAATAGAAATTCAGTTTATATGCCAATTGCTGTTGGAGCTGTTGGTATAGCATTTATTTATATGTTTATAGTTAAACATATTCCAGACTATTTGAGTAAATTGACAGGTAATGATGCTGTTGTATCTGCTATTATTTTTGTCATTTTTATGATAGGTTTGGTTATTTTAGCTTATTATTTCCAAACGCAAAATAAAAATGTTTTGCATTTATTAACTCTTGTTGTATTTTTTGTAGTTTTGGGCTATTCTTCATATTCAATGATTATTATAAGGGCGTATAAGCCTAATTTACCAATGAATGAAAATCAGCCTGATAATTTAAGAGATTTAGTGCCATATTTAAATCGTGAGCAATATGGCGATTTCCCAATTTTTAAGAGAAGATTTTCACAAGAGCCACATCAACAAGGGATTTATACAAATTATGGTTCAGATTTAGAATATTTATGGAAGTATCAGATGAACCATATGATGACAAGGTATATTTTATGGACCTATGGAGGTAGAGAATCTTGGTATCAGGATGCTGGGCCTAACGTATGGCCATTTAATGGAGTTGCTAATTTCTTTTTTGGTAAATTATTAAATTTAAGATTTGCGGGAAAAGCGCAAGATTCATTTTACGGAATACCTATAATTTTTGCGTTGTTAGGTATTTATTTCCATTTCCGAAAAGATTGGAAAACTGCCTTTGCATTATTTGCAATTTTTATATTTGTAAGTTATTTCTATGCGTTTTATCAAAATCAGCAACAACCGCAACCAAGAGAACGTGATAAGTTTTATGCTGCACAAGGTTTTATTTTAGCAATATGGATAGGAATAGCAGTTAGAACTATTATTGAATATTTGTATGAAAAAATTAGAAATCAAAATTTAAAACCAATTGTAACCTATGCCTTTATTGCTTTAGCTATTTTATTTATTCCCGGTAGAATGCTTCAAGCTAATTATTATACACATTCAAGAGCTAATAATTGGGTTCCTTGGGATTTAGCTTATAACTTATTGCAAAGTTGTGAGCCAAACGCAATTTTAGTTACAGCTGGTGATAATGATACTTTTCCACTTTGGTATTTACAAGATGCAGAGGGCGTAAGACAAGATGTTAGAGTTGTGAATTTAAGTTTATTGAATACAAATTGGTATGCAAAACAGTTAAAGCATAATACTCCACACGGCGCACCGGTTGTAAAAATAACTTATTCTGATGAACAAATTGATCAAATGTTACCAACAAGATGGTCTGCAAAAGAGGATAGTATTGTTGTTCCACTTTCAATGTTGAAAAGACATTATGGAGATAACATTCCAAATAATGCTGTAAAAGTTTTCAAATTTACAGTAAAACCTACTATTGGGGATGTTGGTATAAGAGTACAAGATATTTTATTACTTGATATTATCAAAAATAACTTAGCGGATAGACCAATTCACATTTCAACTACAACTGGCGGAGATAGTAATTTAGGGCTTGATGAATATTTACAAATGCAAGGATTAACTTTCAAATTAGTTCCAGAAAGAATTTATGAAACTGGAAATGTTGTAAATGAAAAAGTTATGAGAGAACATCTTTTCAATACAAATACATTACAGACAAATAACTATAAACCATATTATCAACCTGGATTTAAGTTTAGAGGATTAGATGATAAATCGAACTTATTCTTTGATGATAACCATTTTAGAATGATGCAAAGTTATAGAGGAGCTTACTTAAATTTAGCGGGATATTATATCAATAAAGATCAAAAAGATAAAGCAATTGAAACACTTAATTTTATGAATAAAATTATTTCTGTAAATCGTGTTGAAATGGAAGATAATTTATTTTTCAAAATGGTTATGATTTATCGTCAATTAGGTGCTTATGATCAGTTTAGCAAATATGGAATGAAATTTGTTGACAAAGTTACTGAAAAAATTAAAGAAAATAGAATTTCTCTTGAAGAATTGGAATATTACAAGACATTTGAAAATGTTGCTAGTGTTTATGTACTTATGAATAAAAAAGCAGAAGCTATACGTAAATTACAAGAGTTCTATGAAGTTTTTCCAGAATCAACTGTTTTACCTGAATTAATTGACAAGATTAAGAAAAGCTGATGCATTGGATATATTTAATTATAGCAAGTATTTTTGAAATAGGGTGGCCATTTGGTTTCAAGATGGCCACTCATTCTATATATAAAGTTTATTGGTTAATATTTGCTGTTATTTCTATGGCATTAAGTGGGTATTTCTTATATTTAGCTCAACAAAAAATTGAAATTTCAACGGCTTATATAGTTTGGACAGGATTAGGTGCGGCAGGAACTTTTTTGCTTGGTATTATTTTTTTTAATGAAACTTATGATATTTTGAAGTTATTATTTTTTTTGATGATTTTAATTGGTGTTGTCGGAATAAAATTTGTTTCTCATCAATAGGGTAGAATATGAATAATAAAATTGATTTTGGTAAAATAAAAGAATTTGATGGTAAATTAAAATTAACAGGTGATAAATCGATTTCTCATAGGGCTGTATTTTTTGCTTCTATGGCGGAAGGAGAGTCGATTATTGAAAATATTTCTTTATCTGCTGATGTGGAATCTACTATGAATTGTTTTAAGGCATTAGGTGTTGATATTCTTAAGAAAGATGATAAAGTTTTTATAAAGGGCGCGGGTTTTGATGGATTTAAAGAGCCAAATAAGCCATTGGATGCAGGAAATTCTGGGACAACATCCAGATTGCTCATTGGTTTGTTAGCAGCAAGAAATATTAAAGCTGAAATTATTGGTGATGAGTCTCTTTCCAAAAGACCAATGAATAGAATTATAAGTCCTTTAAACAATTTAGGCGCAAGTATTACATCAAACAATGGTTATTTGCCCGTAAAAATAAATGGAAATGGTGTTGTAAAAAAATTTAATTACGAACTTCCTGTTGCAAGTGCACAATTGAAAACAAGTTTAATACTCTATGGACTGCATTCAGATGAAGAATCCACTATAATTGAAAAGATACCTTCTAGAAATCACACAGAAATTATGTTAAATTTGCACACAATTAAAGAAGGAAATTTAACAAAAATTAATTTTAGTAAAAAAAATTATCCAATTGCACAGAAATATTTTGTGCCTGGTGATATATCAAGTGCAGCTTTTTTTATAATTATGACTATATTGAATAAAAATTCATCATTATTAATAGAAAATGTGAGTTTAAATCCAACTAGAACGGGTTTTTTGAATGTATTGAAAAAAATGGGAGCAGATATAGAAATAGTAGAACAAAAATCTGCTGCCAGCGAGATATACGGTAATTTATTAGTCAAATCAAGTAAACTAACTAACATTGAAATTCCTATTGAAATAATTCCTAATATAATAGACGAAATTCCGATTTTAGCAATAGCAGGTTTATTTGGTGAAGGGAAAATGATAGTAAAAGGAGCTGAGGAATTAAGAATTAAAGAATGTGATAGAATAAAGGCAATTGTTGAGAATATTAAAAAATTAAATGTTGAAATTGATGAGATGCAGGATGGGTTTGTTTTACTTGGTAAACCAGAAGGGAATTTTGCTAAAGTTTTATATGAGAGTTACGATGATCATCGAATAGCAATGGCGTTTGCTGTTTTGAGTATGGTAAATGAAAATGGGGGCAGCGTTTCAAATTTTGATTGTGTGAGAATTTCAAATCCAATATTTTTGAAGCAAGTTCAAGAAATTATAAGTTAGGAATTTTTTATATTCAGAAAGTACTAAATTTTAGTGATTAAGATTTATATTTAGCTCAGACGGTGTAAGCATAAAGCCCGTGCGGCACACGGGCGGGCTAAAGCCCAAAAATATTTCACTTCTTAAACCATATCTTTCATATTATCAACCACTTAAATTGTTTACATATCTTCAAAATAACTATTTACTGAATTTTTACAAATTAGTTGCAAACGTTAAAAGTATAAAAATATTTTCGTAAATACGATATAATTGTATTTATGATATATTAACAAAATTGAAAAATATATTCGTGTTTGCAATATAATTGAATAAACGATATAAAATTAATTTTAAAAAATATATTTGTATATACAATATAATTGTATATAGGATTTAGTTTTTACAAGAGATTGATTTTCTGTGAAACACACCGCCAGCTTAGCTTTATGACGCTGAATTTTAGGAGATGTGGAATTATGAAACCTTTAAGCTACACTTTGTAAGGTGATAAAGAAAAGATTTTTAGCGGGCAGTTCCGGCCCGCTGCCCACGTGCGGCGCAGCCGCACGTGGGCTAAGCTTATACCGTCTGAGCCCAAAAATAAAAAAAGCTCCCTTTGAAAGAGAGCCTTTGGGAGTTTATCCAAAATATTCGATTTCTTCAAGAAGTTTCATATCTTCGGAGGTTTCGCGGCCGCGTGTTGTTAAATAGCCACCAGTTAAAAAGCCATTTATACCTGCAAGCATCAATAGGCCTTGGAAATCTTTCATTTTTGTTTCTCTACCAGCAGCAAATTTGATTGATTTGGTAGGGTTTACTAATCTTGTGATTGCAAATGCTTTAGCTATGTCTGAAACGGAAATTGGTTCAACATTTTCAACTTTTGTACCTTCTATAGGGATGAGAACGTTTAATGGTATGATTTCGACATCAAGTTCTCTGAGTGCGTAGGCGAGTTCAACTCTATCTTCTGGGGTTTCACCTAAACCGAAAATTCCACCGCAGCAAGCTTGAATTCCATATTTTTTAACTAATTTGACTGTTTCTATTCTTTCTTCGATTGTGTGAGTAGAAGCTACAAGTTCTTTATATTTGATAGGATTTACTTGCAAGTTGTGATTATAGTGAACTACCTTATGTTCTGCTAATGCTTTAGCAGTTTCGTCGCTAAGGATGCCGAAGCAACCACAAACTTCGATGCCGGGAAATTTTTCATAAAGTTTATCGATAGTTTCGAGAATATGAGCAAATTCACGATTGATTTTTTTGTAGCCGTAACCGCTGGTAACAAGGCCAAAAATTTTTACACCGTTATTTAAGGTTCTTTCTGCGGCTTTAGCGATGGGGTCGAAATCTTGGAATGGATAGACTTCGATATTAGATTTAGCAAAAATTGATTGTGAGCAGTAGCTGCAATCTTGAGAACAAGCACCGCTTTTTGCGTTGTGGATAGTACAAATATGGTCTTTATTTGTGTATTTTATTTTTACTTTGTTAGCTAAAGATATAAGGTCAACTACATCTGGGCCTTCTAATTTGATTAATTCTAGAGCTAAATCTTTTGGTAATGGCTGATTGTTAACATATACTATATCATAAGCTTTTATGATGTTTTGATTTATCATAATTAACTCCTACATTTATTAAAAAATTAAGAAAGATTTTTATTTGAAATTTAGCTTTGTGATGTAATTTTATTGCGAAAGTTTTAATGGATAACAGAGGGAGGTTTTAAATTAAAAGAACACAATTTTAAATATCGTTAAAAAAAATTAAATAAGCAAAAAAAAATAATTTGTAAAAATGCAACTAATTTAATATTTTAATATTAAATTTTTTTAAAGAAACTAAATTTGGCACGTAATTAATGAGCAATCTTAGGATACAACAAACACAACGAACTGAACTTACTTTAACTCCGCAGCAGATACAATTGCAAAAATTAATTCAGATGAATAATTTAGAATTAGAGCAGAAGATACAACAAGAAATTATAGAGAATCCAATTTTGGAATATGCAGATGATAATGAAGATTTCGAACAAAATGAAAATGATGAAGTAGATGATTTTGATGAGTATGATGATTATTCGGATGAGAGTGAAGAGACAAAAGTTCGCGATGATGATTCATTCGAGGATTATTTACACGATTCAGAAGTTGATGAAATTCCCACACCTTATTATGATAAAGACGCTGTTGAACCAACCGCGAATCAATTTGCAGGATTTGCTTACAAAGCTAGTTTGTTTGAACAACTCTATGAACAATTGCGTTGGCACGATTTGCCTGAATTAGAGCTCGAGTTTGCTAAAATGATTATTGGAAATCTTGATCCTAATGGGTATCTTTCCACATCTTTGGATACTTTAATAAAAGATTTTTATGTTATTGAAAATAAAAAGATTAGCAAAGAAGATGCAGAAAAAGTGTTAAAACTTGTTCAAACGTTTGAACCTTACGGAATAGCAGCCAGGGATTTAAAAGAATGTTTGATTATCCAATTAAATAATATGGATTTGGATAGGGATACTTGGTCCTTATGTGTTGATGTTGTAGATAAATATTTTGATTTATTTTTAAATCAGAAATTTCAACAATTGAAAGCAAAATTAAAGATTTCGCAAGAGAAATTAACAGAAATTGTTGAGATAATTAAGACATTAAATCCAAAACCTGGAGAAGGGCTAAATAGTGAGGCAAATACACGTATCATTCCAGATTTTATTATAGAGAAAATAGGTGATAATTATGAAATTATATTGAATGATAGGGCGTCATCGTCGTTAACTATAAATTCAAGTTATATAAAGTTATTTGAGCAGAACAAAAGAAAACGAACATTATCAAAAAGTGAGAAACAAGCACATAATTACATAAAAGATAAATATGAATCTGCTAAATTATTATTAGAAGCGATTAAACAAAGGAGAAAAACATTATTATCGATAATGCGAAGTATTTTTGTTAGACAATTTGATTTTTTTGAAAAGGGTCCAAAATATTTGAAACCTTTATTATATAAAGATTTATCAGAGGAATTAGGATATGATATAGCGACAATTAGTCGAGCTGTAAAAGGCAAATATGTTGAATATAAAGGTGAAATTTATGAGTTGAAGTATTTCTTTAGCGAAGGCCTTCCTACAGATGATGGAGAAGTATTAGCAGTTAAGCATATTAAAGAGCTTATAAAAGAGATAATTGATAATGAACCACCAGACAAACCTTATAGTGATGATAAATTAGCTGAAATTTTACAAGAAAAAGGTCTTCAAATCGCAAGAAGGACTGTTACAAAATATCGTGAAGCAATGAATATTCCAGTTGCTCGATTAAGAAAAAAGATAGTTTAAAAAGAGGGTAAAATGATAACTTTTATAGTTTCTCTCATATTATTGTTTATAGGATATTTTTTCTATGCAAAAATAATAGAAAGAAATTTCGGAATAAATGAAAAAAATGAGACTCCAGCTTATAAATTTCGAGATGGAGTAGATTACGTGCCAATGCATTGGGCAAAGGTTTTTATGATACAATTTTTAAATATTGCTGGGCTAGGACCAATATTTGGTGCAGTGGCAGGTGCAATGTGGGGACCGGCTGCTTTTTTGTGGATAGTATTTGGTTCCATCTTTGCAGGTGCTGTTCACGATTATCACTCTGGGATGATATCAATTAGATTAAACGGAATTAGTATAAATGAAATTGTAGGGAAGTATTTAGGCCCTATAATGAAACATTTTATGGCATTTTACACACTGTTTCTAATGATTCTTGTTGGTGCTGTATTTATTTCGGGGCCTGCAAAAATATTGGTTGGTATTTCCGACAATTTTTTTAATTTAGCTCAATGGTCTTTTATAATATTTATCTATTATTTTTTAGCTACACTTTTACCAATTGATAAAATTATTGGGAAAATTTATCCACTTTTTGCTGCAGCTATGCTAATAATGGCGGTTGGAATTTTGGGCGCAATGTTTATCGAAGGATATAAAATTCCAGAATTGACATTAGCCAATCTCCATAACAATCCAGAAAAATTCCCATTTTTCCCAATGATGTTTATTACTATAGCTTGTGGAGCGATATCTGGTTTTCATTCTACTCAATCTCCATTAATGGCAAGATGTATAGAAAATGAAAAATTAGGGAGAAGAGTTTTTTACGGTGCTATGATTACAGAAGCTATTGTTGCTATGATTTGGGCTGCTATTGCAATGGCTTTCTTCGGTGGAGTTGCTCAACTTAATAGTGAAATGGTAAAACATCAAGGTAATGCAGCATATGTCGTTAATCTTATTTCCAATACTTTGCTTGGCAGAATTGGAGCAATTTTAGCACTTTTAGGCGTTGTTGCTGCACCAATAACTTCGGGGGATACTGCTTTAAGAAGTGGAAGATTAATTATAGCAGATTATTTAAAAATGAATCAACAAAAAATTGTAAATAGATTAATTATAACTGTTCCATTGTTTACCATAACATTCATTTTAACTCAAATGAAATTTGATATAATTTGGCGTTATATGGCTTGGACAAACCAAACTTTAGCGATGATTGTTCTTTGGGCATTTTCAGTTTATTTAAAAATAGAAAAGAAAAATTACTTTTTTACTTTAATTCCTGCAATCTTTATGAGTATGGTTTGTTTAACTTATATTCAAGTTGCACCTGAAGGTTTTCAATTGAATTACAATATTTCTGTAATTCTTTCTAGTGTATTAACAATTGCTTTTGTTACAATATTCTTCAAGTATGAGATTATTAAACTATTAAATTATAAAAAAGTTGGAGTAATTAATGAGTGAATTTACAGGGAATGGTAAAGGTTTACCTGAAAATGCTTATCGTAAACTTAATCCAGGTGAGACATATACACCTATAATGTTACCAGAAAAAACATATCCAGAAATTACTTTGTGGTCTGTTCTTTGGGGACTTTTAATGTCTGTGATTTTTTCTGCTGCTGCTGCTTATCTTGGCTTAAAAATAGGACAAGTTTTTGAAGCCGCAATTCCAATTGCTATAATTGCCGTTGGGCTAGCGCAGGTTGCTAAAAGAAAAGATAGTTTAGGTGAAAATGTTATAATTCAATCAATAGGAGCAAGTTCAGGGGTAATTGTTGCTGGTGCTATTTTTACAATACCAGCTTTGTATATATTAAACTTAAATGTAAGTTTTTATCAAGTATTTCTTTCATCTTTATTAGGTGGATTTTTAGGAATTTTATTCCTAATCCCGTTTAGAAAATATTTTGTACAAGAAATGCACGGTGAATTTCCTTTCCCAGAGGCTACAGCTACTACTGAAGTATTAGTTGCAGGGGAAAAAGGAGGAAACCAAGCCAAAGTTTTAATTGCAAGTGGTTTAATCGGTGGTTTGTATGATTTTGTTATTGCCACTTTTGGGGCCTGGTCTGAAGTTTTTACAACTCGTGTTTTCAATTGGGGACAAGAACTAGCTGAAAAATGGAATATAGTTTTTAAAATTAATGTTGGTGCTGCTGTAATGGGATTAGGATATATTGTTGGACTTAAATATGCTGCTATTATCGTTGCAGGTTCATTTTTATCTTGGTATGTCTTAATTCCAGTTGTTACATTTATTGGCCAGAATATGACAACACCGCTTGGACCTGGTATTACTAAAGTGATTGCGGATATGTCTGCTGAAGAAATTTTTAGAGCATATGTTCGTCAAATCGGTATTGGCGGTATTGCAATGGCTGGAATTATAGGAATTATCAGAAATTCAAAAGTTATAAAACAAGCTGTTGGCATAGTTGCAAATGAAATCAAGGGTGGCAAAGACGTATCGAATAACAACGTTCTTAGAACACAAAAAGATTTACCAATGTCTTTTGTTGCTGGTGCTATTTTATTAACAATGGTATTAGTTTTTATCTTCTTCCATTTTGGCGTTGTCAATGGTAATTTAACACACTCTATTGTTGGACTTTTACTTGTTATGATAATATCTTTTCTCTTTACAACCGTTGCAGCTAATGCTATTGCAATTGTTGGAACAAATCCAGTTTCGGGAATGACACTTATGACATTGATTTTAGGTTCAATAATTATGGTTTCTGTAGGCTTGAATGGTAACGCTGGAATGACTGCAGCTCTTATAATAGGTGGTGTTGTATGTACGGCACTCTCAATGGCAGGTGGTTTTATTACAGATTTGAAAATTGGTTATTGGCTTGGTTCATCACCATATAAACAACAATCATTAAAATTTGCTGGAACATTAGTGGCAGCTGCAACCGTAAGCGGTGTAATTTATATTTTGAATAAAACTTACGGATTTTCGGGCACTGGCTCACTCGTTGCTCCACAAGCTAACGCAATGGCTGCAGTTATTCAGCCTTTAATGTCAAATCAACCAGTTCCTTGGGCGCTTTATATTGCTGGTGCTTTCATATCATTACTTTTAACAATGATTGGCGTCCCAGCGCTCGCTTTCGCTCTTGGTATGTTTATTCCACTTGAGCTTAACACACCATTGCTAATTGGTGGTTTGATTGCTCATTATGTTTCTACAAGAAGTGATAATCCAAAGTTGAACAACGCTCGCAGAGAAAGAGGAACTTTAATCGCATCTGGTTTTATTGCTGGTGGTGCTTTGATGGGGGTTATTAGTGCAATTTTACGTTTTGCCGGATTTAACTGGGTAAATAACGAATGGTTTGAATCACACGCAGCAGAATTGTTAGGTCTGTTAGCTTTCATAGCTTTATGTATATATATGATTTGGGATAGTCTTCGTGCAAAAGTTGAAGACTAAATTATTTGAAAAACAGCAAGACTGTCAAAAATTGGCAGTCTTTTTTTTTATTAAAATTTTCATACTATTTAGCTCAGACAGTATAAGCTTAGCCCACGTGCGGCTGCGCCGCACGTGGGCAGCGGGCCGGAACGGCCCGCAAAAAATAAATTAAATATCAATCACAAATTATCACCGCTACTTTCCACTAACTCTATAAATCAAATAGTATTTAATCTTAAACAAAAATTACCATAATCATATCATAAATTTGCTATTTGTATACACATAAAAAAAACAATTTTAACCACATCTAAAATGATTCTAATAAAATTCAAAAAAATTATAAATGATTAAAAATCATTAATATCTTAAAAAACATAATTGAAAAACTTTAACATATTTAGTTAATTACATATAAACTATGATAATAAAAAACTCTCATATTATTTTCAGATTACAATTTATTTCCAAATTCTACTTCCAGACCTCCTCGGCTTAGGTAAATCCGTTTCAAGAGGCTACGGAACGATAAAAAAAATAAATAATGTAATTATAAAGACATTTAATTAAGTCTTAATTATTTTAACATTTAATCACATCTATAACTAATTTATCTTTTATAAAACAATCTTATTTGATATAAAAAATTAAGTTAAATAATAAAATATTGTTTATTAAAATTTACAATATCATTAACTTAAAAAGTTAGATGAAGTATTGAAAAATTAGCGAATAATTTATAGAAATATAATATAAAACTTATAATATAAATTATATAATAACTAAAATTAATCAATATGTAAAATATTGGTATGAATTATTTTTTAACTTGCAAAAATTAAATATAATTTTATCTTTTAATATGAAACTATTATACTAATTTACAATGTAATCTAAACGAATTTAGGGCCCTAAAATACATACATCGCTGGTAATATTATATCTTATAGGAGTAGAAATATTTACTAACAATAGGAGGAGCTGAAATGAACGCTATAAATTCAGCTGATACCGTTTTTGTAATTTTTTCAACAGCTCAAGAGGGTAGAGATGCTCTTCAATATAACGACTAGAAGGAAAACTACAATAATAAGATTTTTTATCCGTTGGTCTGATATTATTAATTAAAATTGTAATTCAGTAAAGCATTGCAGACTCATTACTTTTGTGATTCCTAATGTAGTGGGTCTGCTTTACATCATTTTTGTTTATAGCTAATATGTTAATAAAGAATCATTCTAATATGGTAAATTATTATAAGTTATTGTTTATTTAACACATTTATCCATAAGTAATAGCAGTATATAAAAAAAAAGGCAATTACTTGCCCTTATACTTAAAAAATAGTATTCATTTTCTGCCCAATAGTTTCAACTTTGATATTTTCAAAATTAAAGTTTTCTAATTCACTTTTTGTTATATTACACACTTCAATTCTTTGTGCGTTAAGTGTACCGAGTGCCATCCCGAATTTTAAAGATTCTGTAAATGGATGTGAGTTTGTTATTCCGTAAAGTATTCCCGCAACTAATGCGTCACCACTACCTGTAGGATGAATTTCATCTATTTGTGGTGGATAGAATTTATATTTAAAACCAAAATGATTTACATATGTTGGCTTCCCGCCATCCGTTATAACAGATATTTTTATTCCTTTGTTGTATAGTTCATCAGTAAAATTTAATATTTCTTCATCTGATTGTAAATTTAATTTCAGAGAGCTATTGATTTCATCTAAATTATTATGAAGTATATCAGGTTGTAACTCAATCGCATCTCTTAAGTGACCGCCGTGACTATCTAAAACAGTTAATTTATCATTTTCTTTTGCTTTTTCAATTCCATATTTTATGATATCAAACACATTAGGCGAGCTTAAACTTCCTGATAAAACTAAAATATTACAATTTTGTATTGCTTTTTCAAGTTTTATCTTCATTTCTTCAATTTCGTTCGCTTCAATCTTATACTTGCTCTCCATTACAGTAGAGATATTTTTTTTTACTTCGTCTATAATTACACAAGCTTCTCTGGTTTGAGCTTTTGTATACGTTGGCACAAAATTAATTTTCTCTTCAATAAGTTTTTTTCTGATTATTTTTCCATTTTCACCGCCGATAAAAAGAAAAGATTGGTTTTGGATATCCAATAAATTTAATTGTCTAGATATGTTAATTCCTTTTCCGCCAACTGAATAAACTATGTTATCAACTCTATGAGTTTTGTTTAATGTGAAATTATTACAATAATATTTCTTTTCTAATAACGAATTTAATGTTACAACAACTATCATTTTTCTCCTTAAATTTATGGCCTAAATTTTGTCCAATCGCCGTAATTTGGGTAAATAAGTCTATATTCACCAAATCCACTTTCATCAACAAAATAAAATGTATAATTATATTGATAATAACTCCAAACTTCATACGGTTTGGTATCAAACTCGAATGGATGCCTTTCAATATTATCAGGTGGACCAAGTAAAATATAAATCATTCCAAAATCGGTTTTCCAGCCTTCTCGATATGTCGAAAAATTTGAATTTGCAAATGCTACACGTTGGTAATAAATATTAAAAATTTCATTTTCTTCTGTACCGGGAGTTGGATCTTTCTTCTTCCAAAATTCTGTAAATAGTCTTTTCTTTTCTTCTTCATTTTTTGCATTGAGCATTTCACTAATTTCACTGCTAGATGCAATATAAGCCATTTGCTCAATTGCTTTATTTAAATCTGTTATGTTTACTGGCATTCCCGACCAATATGATGTAAAAACCTTAAACGATTTTGTTTTTAATTTTCTAACGGTATCTTCTATATCAATTTCTAATCTATATGTACCTAATGTAAGATTTTTGAAGTCGATTTTCTTTAAAAGTTGATTTTTACCTTTTTGTAAATTTATATTTTCTCTCAAATTAAGTATCATTTCGTCAGTTTTTTTATCGAATTTAAAAATAGAATAATTTATAGTGGCAAAAATACTCGTATCACTATATATTTCAAAATAAAAAGGAATTATGTTTTTAGATGATAATATATTTCTTGTTATGTTTGGCAGAATTTTATTTTCGCTTACTTGATTTACAAACATTATATCACTTAAAGAAAGTGAAGGATTTAGAATTCTAACTGTATATTTATCTTCATAATAAAGATTTTTCTTTGTTTCTTGATCTTCTATATTGCAAATAAATGTATAATTTCCAGGTGAAAGAAGAAAACTTTTATTGCTTATCATTATATTATTTTGATTTGTTGTTGAGTTAAAATCCTGAACTTTAATTGTTTCATACCATGATTTTTCCTGCAGAAGATTTTTCTTATCTTCATCATATATACTAAAATCGACTCTATATTTTGCTTCGTATAAATTACCTTTTTTAATAAATCTTACTTGAGTGTATGGAACTGTTATATATAGTTCTAATTTATTCTTCTTTCCATCATAAAAATAGTTAAATATGTCATAATAAAACTTTGGATTGCTTAAATTTTGATAATAACTATTTTTTTCCTGAGAAAATAAATTATTCCCGTTTATTAAAATAATGATAATGTAAAGAATCATCTTTTTTGCTATATTCATAATAAAAATTCTTATTTTTAATTTTAATTTATAATAATTTCGATTTTTATTCAAATAAATTTGAATTTGAACAATTTAAATACTAAAAGTTGTTTCATTAATAAAGATAAGGAAAATTTTGTTAACAACTATTCTATTTTTTATTACTATTCTTACAATATATAGCTTATTGAATTATATAGTATATAAGATATATTTGCATTTTTATGATTTATTTAAATTTAAGAAATATATCGTTTTTACAATTATATTTTTAAGTTTACAATATCCTTTAAGTAGATTTCTAAATTCTTACAAAATTAGCACTCTATTTGAATTTGTTGGCGTATTATGGTTTATCTTTATAATTCATATTTTTTTTGTAAGTCCATTTATTTATTTTTCAAAGAAATTTATACCAATTATTCAACAAAATAAAAGAAAATTTATGAGTTTTATAACCATTGGAATTATAGTATTTCTTTTGTACGGAAATTCTAATTTTAATGATACAAAAGTACAAAATGTTTATATAACAATAAATAAAAAAACGAATATCGATTCATTAAACATTGTTTTTATTTCAGATATTCATCTTGGAAATTTAGTAACACCAGAAAAATTAAATGAAAAAATTAAAATTATTAATCATTTAAATCCGGATATTGTTGCTATTGGTGGAGATTTATTCGATTATGGAATTAATTCCGTGGATACTATAAAATTAAAGCAGGTTCTAAAAAAAATAAAATCGAAATATGGTATTTATTTTGTTAACGGAAATCATGATTTATTCTCGTCTAACGATAAAATATTAAATGTTGTAAAAAATAGCAATATCACAGTTTTAATTGATACATTTATCAACGTACAAAATTCATTTTATATTGTTGGTAGGCAAGATAGATCAATTATGCGTTCTGATAAGCAAAGAAAACCTTTAAAACAAATTATCAAAACTTTAGATAAAACAAAACCAATTATCGTTTTAGACCATCAACCGGTTGATATTGATGAAACAATCAAGAATAATATCGACTTACAACTTTCAGGGCATACTCACCACGGACAATTTTTCCCAATAACAGAAGTTGTTAAAGCAATTTATAAAGTAAGTTGGGGATATTTGAAACAAAATAATACTAATATTTATGTTTCTTCTGGTTTGTTTGGTTGGGGACCACCAATTAGAACAGGCAGTAATTCTGAAATTGTATTTTTAAAAATAAAATTTGGAGGGATAAAATGAAAAGTACAATAAGCGAAACAAAACAATATCGTTTAGATATGAACGAAAAAATTTTAAATTGTGGAAATAGCGATTTCAAAAAATTTTTTGCACTTGATACAAAGGCTTATCATCAAGGAGCACTTGATGCTAAAACAAAAGAGTTAATGGGGCTTGTTGGATCAATGGTTTTAAGATGTAATGATTGTATATTCTATCATATCGATAGAGCAATTCAAGAAGGGGCTACAAAAGAAGAACTATATGAAACAATGAATATTGCCTTAATTATTGGTGGATCAATTGTTATTCCACATCTTAGATTTGGTTTTGAAATGATGGATAAATTATTTAATGGAGAAGATTAATTGATTAAGTTTTTTCAACAATTTGAACTTGGAATTATTAAATACTTAAATCTTAAACGAATTTTTAATTTATTAAAAGTTTTCACATCCTATTATCTGTCAAATCTAACAAATAGAGTTATAGTTTGGGGTGGTCCTTATTCAGCAACAATTGAACCTACAAATAGATGTAACTTAAAGTGTCCAGAATGCCCTTCAGGTTTAGGGATTTTAACTCGTCCATTGGGTTTAATTTCATTAGAAGAATTTGAAAATTATGTTAAGAAAATAAGTGATACAGTATTTTATTTACAACTATTTTTTCAAGGTGAACCTCTCATTAATAACAATCTTGATAAATTTATTGAAATAGCTCATAAATATAAAATGTATGTTTCAATATCCACAAATGCTACTATATTAACTGAAGATAAAGCTAAGAAATTAATAGATGCTAAAATTGATAAAATTATTTTTTCAATTGATGGAATGGATGAAGAAACGTACCAAATTTATCGAGTTGGTGGTAGTTTTGAGAAAGCTTTTAATGGCTTTTTAACAATGCTTGAATTAAAGAATAAAAATAAAACTCGATATCCATATATAGAATTTCAGTTTATTGTTATGAAACAAAATGAGCATCAAATTAAAAAAGTTTTGAAACTCAAAGAATTAAAAGGTTTAAATAAAGTAACCTTAAAAACAATGCAAGTTTATTCCAAACAAGATGCAGAACACTTCCTTCCTTCAGATGAAAAGTTCAGAAGATATGTTATTGATGATGGCGTATTGAAAATTAAAGGTAAATTCAAAAACCGATGTTTTGCCGTTTGGAGAACAATTGTTATAACCTGGGATGGTAATGTTGTTTCTTGTTGTTTTGATAAAGATGCTTTTACAAATATGGGAAAATTAAAGCTAAGTAATGCTAACGATGTATGGAAAGGGAAAAAATTTTATCATTTTCGTAGAGCTATTCAACAAAATAGAGCTAAAATTCCGATTTGTAGAAATTGTACCGAAGGAGTAAAAATTAATATTTAGTTATTTAGCAAAATAACTAAATATATAATGCGTTGATATACAATAAGATAATAAATTTATTTTGATTTTTAAAAAAAAATATTTTTATATTTAGCTAAATATAAAAATATATTATGGAGCTAACAAAATGGAGCTAAATGAATTAAAGAAATTAATATGGATTATTATCTTATTCCTATTATTATTCTTTCTACCTATCAATAATGTAGTTTTTTTTAATGCAATTTATTCAATGCTAGATTTGATTAAATGGTATGCAAGAGAACATGTTATTTTATGTTTATTACCCGCTTTTTTGATTGCAGGATTTATAAGTGCTTTTAAATCAAGCATCTGTTTTGAAATATTTAGGTGCTAATACCAAAAAATGGATTTCATATTCCGTTGCCTCTGTTTCAGGTTCTATTCTAGCTGTTTGTAGTTGCACAGTTTTACCATTATTTTCAAGTATACATAAAAAAGGAGCAGGTTTAGGTCCAGCTATTGCTTTTTTATATTCTGGCCCTGCAATAAATATTTTAGCTATTATTTTGACAGCGAGAATAATTGGTCTTGAAATGGGAGTGGCTAGAACACTTGGAGCAATTGGTTTTAGTATTGTTATTGGTGGTATTATGGAATTTATTTACAGAAATGAAGAGAAACAGAAGAAAGAAGATACAATGAATATAGTGGTACCAGAAGATAGTAGGCCTTTCTGGCAAAATGTCTCTTTATTTTTTACTTTAGTTTTAATTTTAGTTTTCGCAAACTGGGGAAAACCTACAGGCGCTAGTAATAATAATTTTTTCTACATAGTTTGGAATATTAAATGGTACTTGGTTGGTTTTTTCTTTTTATTCTTATCTTTTGGTTTAAATAAATTCTTTAGTGTTAAATTACGTGATATTATAGTTATAAATATAATTGTTACCATTGCAGCAGTAATTAGTATAATGAATTTTGAACCAAAATTTCAACCACTTTTACCTGTTGGGCTTGGTGTACTAAGTTTAGGATATTTTATATTAAAAGATAACGAAAACTTTGAAAATCAGAATTGGATATTAGAATCATGGAGCTTTGCTAAAGATATTTTACCACTATTATTACTTGGGGTTATGTTTGCTGGTTTTCTATTAGGGTCAAATCACGATGGAAAAGAGCTTGCGGGTATAATACCTAAAGATTGGGTGAACAATATAGTTGGAGGAAATAGTTTGTTATCTAACTTCATTGCTTCTATTGTTGGTACATTTATGTATTTTGCAACTTTAACTGAAATACCAATTATTCAAGGATTTTTAAATGCTGGAATGGGAAAAGGACCAGCATTAGCATTGTTCTTATCCGGTCCTTCACTTTCATTGCCAAGTATTTTAGTAATCAGAAAAATTTTAGGAAACGAAAAAACATTTGTTACGTTATCCTTGTTATAGTATTATCTACATTAGCAGGTTTTATTTTTGGGAATTATTTTTAATAAGGTTTTAATATGAAAATAAAAATAGATGAAATTTTAAAGGCCTTATCTGAGCCAACAAGAATCAAAATTTTATGCATTATTTATGTAAGAAATGTGAATTTATGTAATATAGTCGATTTTTTAGGTTTATCATATCCTACAATTTCGATACATATTAAAACATTGAAAGAAATTGGGATTATTGAAGTACAAAAAAATGGTAGATGGCAGGAATTAAGTTTGTGTAAAAACAATAAAAACAAAATTATTAAATTTATTATCGATAATTTTGAATTATTATTTGAAGATTATTTATTGAACAAAAAAGAGATAAAAAAATTAGACCAAATAATCGAACAAAAATCATGTAACATAACATAATTACTAATAAAAAAAGGAGGTAGAAGTGAAATCAGTTCTAATTTTATGTACTGGAAATTCTTGTAGAAGCCAAATTGCAGAAGGTATAATGAAAAATCTACATCCGGACTATGAAATATATTCTGCAGGGACAAAACCTGCTGAAAGAGTTCACCCTTTAGCTATTAAAGCTCTTTCAGAAATAGGAATTGATATATCTCAAAATTATCCCAAAAAAGTAGATGATTTTATAAATAAATCATTTGATTTAGTACTTACTGTTTGTGATAGTGCTAATGAAACATGCCCAGTTTTTACAGGTAAGGTTAAAAAACGATTACATCATAGTTTTGAAGATCCTGCTGCAGCAGTTGGTAATGAAGAAGAGATATTTGGCGTTTTTAGAAAAGTAAGAGATGAAATTTATCAATTTTTGCAAAAATTAGAAATATAATTATAAAAAATTAAAAGGTGAAAAAATGAAAATCAAAGTATTAGGCCCAGGTTGTGCTAATTGCAAAACTTTAGAAGCTAGAACTCGAGAAGCTTTAACCCAATTAAATGTCAATGCTGAAATCGAAAAGGTTGAAGATTATGACAAAATTATTTCGTATGGAATAATGCGTACGCCTGGTTTAGTAATTGATGAAAAAGTTGTGGTAAGTGGTAGAGTACCAACTGTTGAAGAAATTAAGAAATTTGTAAATAGCCATTTACAATAATAATTTTATAACAAAAAAGTTTTGAGCTTGAATTAATAAGCTCAAAACTTTTATTTTTATTATTTGGGGGTAAAGTATGAAACTAAGATTATTTTTTCTTCTAGCGACTTTTACTTATGTCTTAGCAAGTGATATAACTATTTACTATTTCCATAGTTCTATGCGTTGTATAACTTGCAAAACTGTAGAAAATAATACAAAAAAGGTAATAGATGAACATTACACAGATTTAGTAAAAAAAGGAACATTGCAACTTAAAATTATAAATATCGATGATCCTAAAAATGAAGGATTAGTTGAAAAGTATGAAGTTTTCGGATCAACTTTAATATTAGTAAAAAAAGATAATAACAAAGAAGTGAAATCTATAAATCTTACAAAAGAAGCTTTTATGAATGCTAGAAATTATTCCTCTTTTGAAAATATGTTGACAAACCAAATTAATACTTTAATGAAAAATTAGAGAGAATATATGGATTTGTTTAATCAACTCATAGAAAATTCTAATATTCCAATTGTAACATCTATACTTATAGGTATAATGGCTACAATTAGTCCTTGTAATTTAACAACTAATTTGGCTGCTATTGCATATTTATCAAAAGATTATGAAACAAAATATAATACATTATTTTATATTTTAGGTAGAATTCTAACTTTTACAATAATAGGAGCAATTTTATTTTTAAGTAAAAATACTTTTGCAATTTCTAAGTTTATACAAGTTAATGGAAGCAAATTATTTGGTCCTTTTCTTTTTATATTGGGTATATTTTTGCTTGATATAATAAAATTCCCAGAATTAAAATTTTTGAATATAAATTATAGTCCTGATAGCAATAAAAAGAATATTTATTCTGCTTTTCTAATGGGATTATTCTTTGCTTTAGCATTTTGTCCATATAGTGCAGTTTTATTTTTTGGTTTTGTTGTTCCATTATCACTTGGTAGTAAAGCTGGTTTTTTGAACATAATATTATATGCTATAGCTTCATCGATAATTGTGATAATTTTTTCTGTATTATTGAAATATACAGTTATAAATACAAAAAAATTATTTAAAAATATAAATAAAATTGATTTACTACTACGCAAAATAATAGGTATAACTTTTTTAATTATTGGTTGTTATTACATTTTATTTACTACTTTAAAAATAAATTTATAGGTAAACTTATGCATAATCATGATCATATAAACCTTAATAAGAAACATTTATTTATAACCTTTTTATTAAATATTTCTATTTTTTTAGTACAAATTATTGGTGGAGTAATTTCTGGATCGATGGCACTTATAAGTGATGCAATGCATAATTTATCAGATTCCGCATCTTTAATTTTAACTATTATAGCAAATAAGATTTCAGAAAAAGAAAAAAATACAAATTATACTTTTGGCTATAAAAGAATTGAATTATTGGCAGCAATTGTTAATTCTGTTTTGCTTTTAGTAATTGGTATTTTTATAATCAAAGAAGCAGTTGTATTATTTGGGGAGAATAGAATAATTGATACAAATTTAATGGCTTATTTTGCTTTGTTTGGTGTTTTTGCAAATTTAATAGGAACATTGTTGTTAAAAAAAGATTCAGAAAAAAATTACAATATAAAATCTGCATATTTGCATTTATTAACAGATGTTTTGTCTAGTGTTGCTGTGATAGTAGGTGCTATTGTGATGAAATATTTTGGATTGCTTTGGGTTGATTTACTTCTATCTATTGTGATAGCTATATATATGATTTATGAATCATGGGAAATAATATTAAATTCTACTAGAATATTTTTGATGCGCGCACCTAAGGATTTGGATTTAAACCTAATAATTGAGAATTTATACAAAAACTTTGAAATTAAAAATATTCATCATGTGCATATTTGGCAAATGGATGAGAATAATATTCATATCGAATTTCATGCTGAATTTTTTACCAATGATTTACAAGAAATAAGCCAAATTTATGATAAAATTGAAGAGTTTTTGCATGATAATTATGAAATTACGCATTTAACAATACAAGCAGAATATTCGAGATGTTGTGATAAAAGAATAATTGCAGAAAAAGAAAAGGGGCATTAAAGCCCCTTTTTTTTTATATTAATTTATAACCAAGTTCAAATAAATACCATCTGCCAGGTTGTGGATATGGGTGTGTTACACTACCGCCTTGTTCGTATTTTTTATTAAATAAATTATCAACAGATATTTTAATTGATAAACCATCTAATAAAAAGTTCTCTGTTCTGATGGCAGTATTAATTATAGTGGCTGCTTTAACTTTATAATTTGCATCAACAAAAGATCTACCATTTGTAAAAGTAATATTATAAGGAGATTCTTGTTCACCAATATACCTAATTGTTAAATTATACCAAAATGTTTTAATAATATTTGGTATTGGATTAATATCGAATATAAAGTTTCCTGTAATAGATGGAACATTTTTTACATTATCATTGAAAACATCATAGTTTTTAAAATCTGATACTTTTTGATAAGTAAAATTAGCTCGAATTCTATAGTTTTGTTCAAGATATGCTATTTCTTCTTCTATTCCATAGTTTTTAAGCATACCAGCATTAATATAAAAGGGATCAGCAAGAGTACCAGCAGCACTATTATTTCTATAGACAAAATCTTTTAAGTGGTTATAGAATAAAGTTAAATTATTTTTTAATTTATTACCGAAAAAACCTAAAGTATTTGTAAATTGATATGAAGTTAGGTATTCAGGTTTTAAGTTTTGTGATCCAGAGTATGATTTCAAGATATTATATCTATACCAATATGGTGCATCAACAAAAGATTCAGAATAAGAAAGTTTAAGTTGAAAACTTTCAGAGGGTATATAAATCAAAGCAAGTCTTGGACTAAAATTATCAATAGGGTCTCCTTTTCTTCTTATTTTATAATCATATCTAAAACCTATATTGAAAATAAAATCATCTAAAAATTTCTGTTTAATTTGTCCAAATGTAGAGTATATTACCTCTCTACCTGGTATCATTAAACCAGAAGTATAAGTTGAAGGTTTACCAGATTTTCCAGATATTAAAAATGCATCATTCATATAAGCATAATCTGTTTGAATCCCCAAAATAGCATTACCTTTTCCCAAATTTAAATCATATTGATAACCTAATTGTGTAATAAAACCCAGATCATATTCATTCCATTTAATTCCACTGAAAGAAGTGTCTAATGGACTATTGTTAATAATACCGTGTATTTTATTAGCGTCATAATATAAATTTATACTAAATTCTAATTTTGGATTTATAGTAAAATTTTTTTGCAACCCTGAATGTGTAAAAGTTGAATTAAGGCCTGGGCCAATATCATCAAATAATTTAATTGCACTATATTCATAAATCTCGCCTGTTTTATCACCACCAGATAAAGGCTCAACATATGTTCCAGAACGATTAGAAAAGTTGAAAATAATATCATTAAATTTATATTTTATTCCAAAGTCATAAGAAGGAGTATTTTTAAATGCATTCAAGTAAGCTTTACCATCTCTATTAATTGCCGAAAAATTTTGAGATGCTGGAATTGTTCTTTCTTCGCCATCACTTTTGTAAAAAGTTCCATAAATAAATATATCAGAATTATCTGATTTGCTGCCAAAAATGAAATTTGAGGTTTTTTGTCCAAAATTTCCAATACCACCTGTTATTTGTAATCCGTTAAAATCATCTGCAGATAAAGTAACAATATTAACAACTGCAGTTAGAGCAACATTACCATATAAAGAGGAAGATGGTCCTCTTAATATTTCTATTTGCTTAATATTATTTAACGAAATGGAAAAATCGGGATTTGCTTCAGAATAAACTCTACAATTTAACCTATGTCCATCTCTCATTATTAATAATTTTTTGTTGAGAAGATGCATAAACACCACGTACTGCTACATTAACTTCATTGTGATCTTGTGAGAAAGTAAAGCCGGGAACGTACATTACTAATAGATCTTTTAAATTTTTAGCTCCAGAGTTAATAATCATATCTCTTGTTATTATTGTTACAGGTACAGGTGTTTCTTCAATAGGTTCGGATAATTTTGATGCTGATTCGACTTTTACATTGAGTAATTCTTCTAAACTAAGTTCCATCAGATTATTAACATCTTGACATAAAGATAAAGTAGTTAATAGAATAATAACAATGATAATTTTTGCATAATATATCTCCTAAATTGTTAGTATTTAATTATAAATATAAAAATTTTATAATAAATTGTCAAAAGTAATTAATATTAAATTAAACATATTTAAATTTATTTAATATCTGCTGTATGAACTTCTTCTTCTAAAAAGTCAATTAGGTTATTTTCATGTATTATTGCTGCGGTAAGTTTATCTCCATAGACACAGCCAGTGTCTATGTAGTAAGCATTTGCTTTATGATCATATCGAATTTCATTTTGCGGTGTGTGCCCTACAATCTGAAGCAAGCCAATGTTCATAATTTGATCTCTATTCCAAAGAATCCCAACACTTACGTCTTTAGTGTTATAAAGAATTGGATAGAATAATTCATCTCTTAATTCATCATTAATTATAAGTTGCCCAGCATAAAATTCTGATATTCCTGCATGGGAGATAAAACAGTCTTTTGTTTTATAGTAAATAGGTAAATCTTTTACAAAATTTAAGTGTTGTTGTAATTCATTAAATAGATTTTTATATGAAAGTAATGTTTTGTAAGGATTATTATATAGCCAGTTTTGAGCCATTATTGAAGTTGTATCACGGAAATAACAATAAAACATATAATCGTGATTGCCCATCACAGGTTTTATATTCTTTGTGATAATGAAATTTAAAGTTTCAAATGCAAAATTTCCTCTATCAACTAGATCTCCTGTTGTATAAATTTCTATACCTGGGTACTTAGTAGTTACTTTTTTATATAAAGCTCTTAATGTGTTATAACAACTATGTATATCACCTATTACAGCTACCATTATATATATTTTAATTTGGTAAACAAATATAGACAAAATTACTGATAATCTAAAAATAATTTACTTATGTATATATATGCATAATTATGCATAAAATAATAAAAATTATACTAAAAGATGTATATATATACATATTTTTGTTTAAATTACAAATAAAATGTTGTATAATGAAATTAAAAAAATGAAGTTTAAGATATGAAAGAGATTGGGATCATAGGTGGTACCGGTTATACCGGAGTTGAATTATTAAAAATTTTGAAAAATCATCCTGAAATAGCAAAAATTAGTATTGCAGCTAATTCTACAGCAAACAAAGGCTTATACGAAGTATTACCAGAATTGGTAAGTATTGTTGATGATATTAAAATTCAAACAGTAGAAGAATTATTAGAAAATAATTATGATGTAATATTTTTAGCTTTGCCTCATGCAGAAGCACATAATTTAGTTCCGATGTTATTGAATAGAGACACACTTATTATAGACCTTGGTGGAGATTTCAGATTAAGTTATTGTGATGACTACAAAAAGTGGTATGGCTTTGAACATTTACATCAAAACTTGCTTGATTGTAAAACATATGGTTTAGCAGAATTTGTTATTAGCTATAATTTTAAATTGATTGCTAATCCTGGATGCTATCCCACATCAATATTATTAGCAGTTATTCCAATCATTAAATTAATGAATAATAATATAGAGAGTATTAATACAGTTTCTTATTCTGGGTTAAGTGGTGCTGGTAAAAGTTTAAGACCAGATTTACTATTAAGTGAAATGTATGGAAATGTAAAAGCTTATAATATTTTAAAACATAGACATGAAATTGAAATTTACCAACAAATGAATAAATATGGATATAATAAACAATTTTCATTTATTCCTCATTTATTACCTGTAATGCGAGGAATATATTCTACTACAATTATAACATTGAAAAATAAAGTTAATAAACAAGATATTATTAATTTTTATAAAGAAATATATAAAGATGAAATTTTTGTAAGAGTTAGGAATAATGTTCCGGAGCTTAAATGGGTAGTTAACACGAATTTTTGCGATATAGGAATTGAAGTTCGAGATAATGTTATTGTTATAAATAGCGCTATTGATAATTTATTAAAAGGGGCATCTGGACAAGCGATTCAAAATATGAATAAATATTTCGGATTTAATCAAACTTTAGGTTTATTATAAATTTGGGGGTAGTATGTTTGAATATATTGAAAATGGAACAATTACAAATGTACAAGGAATTTTTGCTTACGGTTTACATTGCGGCTTGAAAAAAAGAAAAAAGGACTTGGCTTTAATTTATTCTGAATATGATTGTGATGCAGCAGCAACTTTTACATTAAATAAAGTAAAAGCTGCTCCTTTAATTTTATCTCAAACAACTATAAAAGAATATGGTAAAAATGTTAGGGCTATTTTAGTAAATTCTGGAAATGCTAACGCTTGTACAGGTGAGAAGGGGTATAACGATGCTTTAAAGATGCAGAAAATTTGTGCTGATGAATTAAAATTAAAATCAGAGCAAGTTTTGATTAGCTCAACAGGCGTTATTGGGCAGTATCTTAATATGGAAAAAATAGAAAGTGGTGTTAAGAAAATTGTAAAACATCTAACAAAAGATGGTGGCCTTTTAGCTGCTGAAGCTATTATGACAACGGATAAAAAATTAAAATCATTTGCATTAAAAATTAAATTAAAAAATGGTATTGTAAATATCGGTGGAATTTGTAAAGGTAGTGGTATGATTATGCCTAATATGGCTACTATGTTGGGATTTATTGCAACTGATGCTAAAATTGAGAAACAATTACTTCAAAATATTCTATCTTATTGTGTATCAAAGACATTTAATAAAATTTCTGTTGATGGCGAAACTAGTACAAATGATATGGTAGTTGTTATTGCCAATGGTGCAAGTGGAGTTGAAATTTCTGAAGATAATATAGAAGAATTAAATCTTTTTAAAGATGCACTTATGGATATTTGTAAAAAAATGGCAATATCAATCGTAAAAGATGGCGAAGGAGCAACAAAATTAGTTACTGTTAATATTTATGGTGCAAAATCAGAAGATGATATAAATAAAGTTGGGAAATCGATTGTTAATTCTTTACTTGTAAAAACAGCATTCTACGGGGAGGATGCAAATTGGGGAAGAATTGTTTCAGCTATTGGTAATAGCGAAGCGGATGTAATTCCAGAGAATATTGTGATTAAATTTAATGATCATACTGTTGTAGATAAAAATTATACTATACTTCTGGATGAGGAAAAAGCGAAAACTATTCTTTCACAAGTTGAGTTTGAAGTTAATATTTACTTAAATGTGGGGGATAAGCAAGGGACATGGTGGACCTGCGATTTATCAACAGAATATGTAAATATAAACGCTAATTATAGAACTTAAAGGAGCAAAACATGAAGAAAAATTATCTCCTTCCCGTTTATAGTAAATATGATGTTAAATTTAAATATGGTGACGGTTCATATTTATTTGATAATAATGGATTTAAGTATATCGATTTACTTGGTGGAATTGCAGTTAATATTTTTGGCTATAATGATTTTGAAATTAATAATGCAATTATAAATCAGATTAGCCAATATACTCATTTATCAAATTTATTTGAAATTGAATTGCAAAACATTGTTGCTGAAAAATTAGCAACATTGAGTAATTTGGACTACGTGTTTTTTACCAATTCTGGGACTGAAGCTAATGAGGCTGCTATAAAATTTGCTAGAGCTTGGGGGCACGATAAAAATAAATACAAAATAATTGCTTTTAATGGTAGTTTTCATGGAAGAACGTATGGAAGTCTTTCAGCAACGGGGCAAAGCAAATTTTGGAATAAATTTGAGCCAATTCTAGACGGTTTTGTCTTTGCCGATTTTAATAATTTTGATTCTGTTTTAGAAGTTTATGATGAAAAAGTTTGTGCTATTATGCTTGAACCAATTCAAGGTGAAAGCGGAATTGTTGTTGCAGATAAAGAATTTTTAGAAAAAGTTTATAACTTTTGTAAAGAGAAAAATATTTTATTGATTGTGGATGAAATTCAAGCGGGTATGGGCAGAACAGGAAAATTTTTTGCTTATCAAAATTATAATATACAACCTGATATTGTAACATTAGCTAAAGGTATTGCTAATGGTTTACCTTTAGGAGCTACTATAAGCTCAAAAGAAGTAGGCGATTTTTTGCAACCAGGAATGCATGGATCAACTTTTGGAGGTAATCCTGTTGCGTTAGCTGTTGCAAATGTTGTATTAAAGAAATTAAATCACAAACTTTTAGAAAGAAATATCAAAGTTGGAAAAGAACTTAAAGATAAAATAAAAAGCATTGAAACAAAATATATTAAAGAAGTAAGAGGGATGGGGTTAATGATTGGTATTGAATTTACAGATGAAAAAAATGCTAAAGAAATTGCTAAAGAGTTACTTAAAAATCATTTGGTTGTTGGAACTTCTGGTGATAAAATATTGAGACTATTACCTCCTTATAAAATTTCTTTTAATGATATTGATAAATTTGTTAGAATTTTAGAAAAAATTTTAGATTATAAATAAAGGATATAGATTATGAGTGCGAAATTAAAAAGGCAAAACTTAATAAAAGAGATACTGAATACGAGAATTATATCAAATCACGAAGTAATATTAAAATTGCTGCATGCAGAAGGTATTAAAACAACGCAAGCAACATTAAGCAGAGATTTTGCTGAATTAGGGGTTATTAGAGTGATAACCGATTTAGGACCACGGTATATACTGGATGCTAATGAGGCAGGTAAAAAAATTGCAGAACTTGTTGGTTTTGAAATATTAAACGTGCAGAATAATGAAAGTTTGATTGTAATTCGTACTTTAGCGGGAAGGGCCCAAGGTGTTGCTCATTATATCGACAGATTAAATAAAGTTGAAATTCTTGGTACTGTTGGTGGCGACGATACTGTGCTTGTTATTCCTAATAAGTCTGATAATATTCCTGTTATTGTTAACTGGATTAAAGATTTAATGAACAAACATAAATTCAAAGGAGAATAAAATGGCAAAATCAAAAATTGTAGTAGCTTATTCAGGTGGATTAGATACATCTGTTATTGTAAAATGGTTAAAAGATAAATACGATGCTGACATTATAACCTTTACTGGCAATTTAGGGCAAAAAGCAGAATTAGAAGGACTTGAAGAAAAGGCTATAAAAACTGGTGCTAGTAAAGCAATTGTTATGGATTTGCAAGAAGAATTTGTTAGTGAATATGTTTGGAAAGCTTTAAAAGCTGGTGCTTTATATGAAGGTGAATATCCTTTAGCATGCGCTATTGGAAGACCTTTATTAGCAAAAAAGTTAGCAGAAGTTGCTATTCAAGAGGGGGCAGAATATGTTGCTCATGGATGTACTGGTAAAGGAAACGACCAGGTAAGATTTGAAGTTGGCGTTAATTCTCTAGCACCACATTTAAAAGTACTTGCTCCCGTTAGAGAATGGGAATTCAAAAGTAGAGAAGAAGAAATTGAATTCGCAAAAAAACATAATATACCAGTTAAAGCATCTATCGAGAAACCGTATTCTATTGACGAAAATATTTTTGGTATTGCGATAGAGTGTGGTGTACTTGAAGATCCTAAGAATGCACCACCTGAAGATGCTTATCAAATTACAACTGATCCCAAAAAAGCTCCTGATTTTGCTGAAGTTGTTGAGATATCTTTTAAAAATGGTATTCCTGTAGCTGTTAATGGTAAAGTATTGTCACCAGTTAAAATTTTAGAAGAATTAAATACAATTGGTGCTAAACACGGTGTAGGTAGACTTGATTTAATTGAAAATCGTGTGGTTGGTATTAAATCAAGAGAAATTTATGAAGCTCCTGCTGCTGTTATTTTGCATAAAGCTCATTTTGAATTAGAAAAATTAATTCTTGATAAAGATACATTCAGATATAAACAACAAGTTGCAACAAAAATTTCAGAATTGATTTATGAAGGTTTATGGTTTTCTCCTATTTTTAACCATTTAATGACTTTTGTTGATTCTACACAAAAATATATAGATGGCGATATCAAACTCGAATTGTATAAAGGTAACTTAAAAACTCTATCAAGAAGCTCAAAATATAGTTTATATAATCAAGATTTAGCTACATACTCCGAAGCTGATAAATTTGATCATACTGCAAGTGTTGGATTTATAAATATTTATGGATTACCTTATAAAACTGCAGCATCAATTTATGGTACAACTTTAACAAAGGATAAATTATGATTTGGGGCGGTAGATTTGAAGAGAGCTTAGATGATATAGCTTTAAAGTTCTCTTCTTCTTTTAACATTGATATCAATTTATTTTATGAAGATATACAAGTAAGTATTGTATATTCATCTATGCTATATAGAATTGGCCTTATTACGCATGACGAAATGGAAAAAATACATCATGGGTTAATTCAAATTAAAGAGAATTACGAAAAAGATAAAAACTATTTTAATCTTGATGAATACGAGGATGTCCATTCGGCTATCGAAGATAAATTATTTCAAATTATTGGTGAAACAGCCGCAAAATTACATACTGGTAGAAGTAGAAATGATTTAATCGCAACAGATATGCGTTTGTGGGTAAAAAAACTTTGTAAAATTGTTCAAAATTCAATTTTAAATTTACAAAAATCTATTATTCAAAAGGCTAGCGAAAATATTGATACTTTGATGTTTGGATATACTCATTTACAAAGGGCTCAACCAATATCTTTTGCATTTTATTTACTTGCATATTATGATATGCTAGAACGCGATTTTAACCAATTTGAACAAAATTTTTTAAAAATAAAATATTGCCCATTAGGTTCAAGCGCTTTTGCTGGTTCAACATTAAATTTAGATACAGAATTTCTCGCTAAATCATTGGGATTTGAAGCTCCTTATAATAATGCTATGGATGCTGTGGCAGATAGAGATTTTATGTTAGATTTCTTAAATGCTGTCAATATTGGTATGATACATTTAAGTCGTTTATCTGAAGATTTGATTATTTACTCAACTCAAGAATTCAATTTTATAAAATTAAGCGATAAATACACAACTGGTTCTTCACTTATGCCACAGAAAAAAAATCCGGATATGCTCGAACTTATAAGGGGTAAATCCGCTTCTGTTACGGGAAATTATACTTCTTTTTCGATGTTGTTAAAAGCATTGCCAATGAGTTATAATCGAGACTTACAAGAAGATAAAAAACTATTATGGGAAGCTTTCAATACTTATAACGATTCATTAAATATAATGAATGGAGTCATATCCACACTTGAATGCAATAAAAATCGTTATGAAAAAGATATTTTAAATGATTTTTCTATAGCAACAGATATTGCTGATTATCTTGTAAAAAAGGGAGTAGCTTTTAGAATAGCGCATAAGCAAGTAGGTATACTTGTAAAGTATGCTGAAAAACATAGTAAAAAGCTTATAGAAATTACTAATATTGAACTTGAGAACCTTAAAATTGCTCTAACTTCTGATGAATTATTTGAAATTATTAATAGTAATCCACTATACAGAAAACAAACAAAATCGTCTCCTAATCCAAATTTTGTAAGAGAAAGAATTGATTTAATTAAAGTAAAATTGAGAATAAATTAATTTTCATTCTTATAGTACAAGGCAAGTGAGCATTTGTTAGCTTTTTTCTTTTTAAAAAAAATTCCTCATTAGCTCAGACGGTGTAAGCATAAAGCCCGTGCGCCGTACGGCGCACGGGCAGGCTAAAGCCAAAATTTTTTCCCAAAAACATTCCAACAAATTTTTACCAATATATTTTATATTTTTACATTTAGCTAAATAACTAAATGTTGTTTATATACTTTTTTAATATAGATTAGATTAACCCAAATTATTCAATAGAGGTTGAAAAATCTTGATAAGTTAAAAGAAATCATTAAATTATGGAAAAAACAGAAATAAGAATAAATGTAAATAATATGGCAGAAAATGGTTTTGGTTAGAAGGCTTATTCTCTAAAATAGATAGTACTTCGTTCCCTTTTGTATTTCCTAATGCATAATTTGGGATTAAGTAAAAAAAGTGAATACATAATATAGATATTGCTAAAATTAGATATAATTGTATTTTCGATATATTCACTTTTCTTAAAAATATATTTGTATTTACAATATAATTGCATATATGATATATCGGCAATTATCAATAATATATTTGTAAATACAATATAATTGTAATTACGATATAGTTGTAAATACAATAATATTATAAAAAAACCACAAAATGTAAAAATTCAAAACTATATTATTTTACAAGCTACCACGCATTTGGGAAAGATTTGAATATTAAGGCAAGAAAGCATCACGTTATGAAAGGTGTCGAAGAAAAGAGATTTTGCGGGCCTTCGGCCCGCTGCCCCTTGCGGCTTGGCACAAGCCGCAAGGGGCTATGCCTATACTGTCTGAGCTAAAATATTAAAAAAGGCTGCCTATTTTCAGGCAGCCTATATTGTTTTAATTTCTTGTGTAGTAGCTGAATCTATCTTGCATTGTTGCGCCAGGTTTCTTTTTATTAAATTCTCCATTGCAGAATTTTTCTGCTTTTTCAGCCCTTGTTTTTGCATCATCTGGAGCTAAATATTCACTATCAAAAATATCAACTTTTGGTTTTGGAATAGCAGCAAGTTTTTTAGTCATCCTAGCAATTGCAAATGGATCATAACCTGCATTGGCTATCAAAATTGCTGCACCTTTATCAGCTTCTAACTCATATTCTAATAGTCTTTTATGAACAACTTTTTCATATGCTGATTCTGCCATTTTTATTAGATCTTCTTCTACAGCCTTATATTCCTTATCTTTTTCGTCCATTTCATCTTCAGAAAATTCTTCATCTAATTCAGAAAATGCATCATCGGATTTTATATTTACTTTTCTTTGAGTAATTTCTTGTAAACCATGTCTTTGGATGACGTGTATCATCTCGTGAGCTATTATAGCCGCTAATTCTGCTTCATCAGAACACTTGTCCAATGCACCTTTAGTAATAAATATAATTCCTCCTGGGCAAGCAAAGCCATTAACGGTATTATCATTTAAGATAAAAACATTAAAATCGTATCCGTATATTTCATTTTTATTGACAATTGCTGCTGCTATAAGATTTACGTATTTTGTTAATTTATTATCTTTTATAATACCTTTGGAAGCTAACCTCGCTGCAACTGTATAGCCGATTTGTAGTTCATTTAAATCTGGATCATAAGATGGTATTTTAAAATCAGCATCGGATAGATCTAATTCACCAACATTATTAGATTTAGTATACTTAAATGGAACAAGAAAACTATTGAATTCATTAGCTGTAAATTTAGTATTGGGAAATTCAATTAAATAATCAACGCTTTGTAAATCCGCTGCTTTAATTTTTTGTGCAAAACCTTTGATAGCTGCTGTAATGGCAACTTTTGATACTTTGACAGGAACATTTCCACCAGTATTAGCCACTTTTGAAACAGGTTCATTAGCCAAATTTTGGTCTGACATCCAACCAATTCTGCCATCAGGTAATTTAACTTTAATCCATCTGGCATTTTTTTCTAAAACTTCAACTTTAACATTTGAAGCAATTACATCCATTAAAGGAAAAAAGCTACCGGCACCTTCTCGCAAGTGATTGGATGGTTTACAAGTATACATTACACTTTGAGAAAATAATATGTTACAAAACAAAATTCCTACTAATATAACCTTTTTCATAGTCAACCTCATAGATAAATATTTTTATGCAATATAAAATTAAATATGACGAAAATCAAATTAATTTTATATTATTATTTTGTTGTCATTTCGTAAACACCATCCCAATTGTTAGGGACACCGTGTAATTTTAAATTTTCTATTCTTTTTAAATATAATTTTGTTGCAATATCATCGTTTTTTAATTTTAAGGTTACAGTGAAATATTTTATTGCTTCTTCAAAATTAAGATTTCTATAATTTTCCAAACCTAATTTGAAAGGTTCAATAAAATCGTAATTATCATTTTTGTTTTCTATTAAATCTATAAGTTCATAAATTCTAATAGGTTTTGTTTTGCCTTTTACCTTTATGTAATCAAGTTCTCTTACGATTACTGAATTTTTTACTAATTCATAAGTAGATTCACTTAAAATTATATTTGTACCAAATTCTTTATTTACGCCTTCTAATCTTGATGCAAGATTAACAGTATCGCCAATTGCTGTATATTCCAATCTATTTTTATTACCTACATTACCTAGGATGAAATTACCAGAATTTAATCCAATTCTAGTTGTAAAAATAGGTCTGTTTTCAGCACTAGAATAATATTTGTGTAATGTATTCTGAATTAGAAGCGCACTTTTACACGCTTGTAAAGCATGATTCCCGGTATTTATAGGTGCTCCAAAAATAGCCATTATAGCATCGCCAATATATTTATCAAGCATTCCATAATTTTCTAAAATTATATTAGTGCATAAACTTAAATATTCATTTAAATAACTTATTAGTTGTTTAGGTTCATATTGTTCGGATATTGTTGTGAAATTTTTTATATCAGAAAAGAAAACGGTACCGTTATATTCATCGCCACCTAATTCTATACTATCAGGATTTTTAACTATAATATCTACCACTTGAGAAGAGAGATAACGACTCATTGCTTCTTTAAGGAATCTTTTCTTTTGGCCTTCTGTAATATAACTTAAATATGCAGAAAATGAGAAAGATAAAATTATCGTTAATTCAACATTTACAAGTGGCAACCAATATAAGAAATATTTAAAAATTAGAATAGTAAAACCTAAGTATGATAAGGCTAATACTAAATTGTGAAAAAAAGATAAATAGGCTTTTTTTGTTTTAAAATAACTAATAGCCGATAGAAAAGAAAAAAATATGATTAATGTAAGTTCAATTAGATCACTAGATTTATTTAAATGAGTATTTTTATTTAAATTACTCAACATCGTGGCATGGATTTCCATACCTGGATAATTATCAAGATATGTAAATGGTGTAGATTTATAATCGTGTAATCCAGCTGAAGTTCCGCCAACAATTATAAATTTATTTTCAAAGTGCGAAGGAGCTATAATAGGTTTTTGGTTGTTCATAAGAGCAATTTCTGACTCAATTATAGCAGCAGCTGTATAATATTTAAAAACACCGTTATCTGGGCCACCTTTACCATACCAATAGTAATAAAAAAAACCTTTATCTGTTTTGTAAATTTTTTCTAAGTTATTTGCTAATTCTTCTGGCGATTTTTTGTTACCTGCACAATATAGAGCTGAAGCGAAATTAAGTAAATATTTATCTTTACATTTATAAATTAGTTCAGTTTTTCTAGCCATTCCATCTTTATCTTCCTTAAAATCAACAATCCCTAAATATTTAGCATTCTTTTGAAATTCTGGCAATGGTGCTACCACTTTTTTATATTCTTTAACATAAAAATTAGGTTGATTTATTGTTAAAAGTTTAGTTGAATCGATTGGATTATATTCAAGTTCCATTTCAACATTTAATTGAGCAGCCACAATTGCATTTCCATATTTTTTTAAGCTTAATGCAAAATATTCGTCTGTAGACATTAAATCTTTTTGTGTAAAAATGATATCAAATCCAACAGCTTTGGTTTTAACTCTCGAAAAATAATTAAGCATTAAACCGTAAAATTCCCTCGGCCATGGCCAATGAACGCCATTTTGTTCATAATAAGCTAAACTATTATCATCTATTGCAATTAAAACAATATTTGTATCTACTAAATTTTTATTATGTGCTTTTCTAAATCTAAAATCTAAAGATTTGAGTTCTAAAGTTTCAGTTACTTTAAAAATCCATAAAAATGAGATTATAATTGAAGTGATAATTCCTATTGTTATAATTTGATAAGAAGTGGAGTTGTGGATATTTTTTTTATATGTAATTAAAAAGTTTTTGAACATTTAAAAATTAAAATTTAATAAAGTAAATAATAATAATATTTTCATTGAAATCAAAAGATAAATAATAAAATTGTTATTTTTGATATTAGTTTATTTAATAAGCTTTAAAAAAATAAAAATTTTGATTGAATTTTACTGTTTTTTTATATTAGGGCTTTAGCCCTTAAGCTTATACTGTCCGAGCTAAATATTAGAAAAAAATAAATTTTTATAATTGTTCTATTGAAGATAAATGTGTTTTTAAAATTGTTATAAAAAAAGGAATATTCCTTTTGAGAATATTCCTTTTTCCACTTGATGATGGAATTATTTATTCATGTAGTTTTTGATTGAATCTAAGTAGCTTTCTAATGATGTAATTAAAGCTTCTTTTTTATCGTTTTGTAATGTTCCCAAAATGGAAGTATGCATTTCCATATATTGTTTATGAGCTTTATCAATCATATCTTTTGCTTTGTCTGTCAAATGGATTACAATATTTCTTTTGTCTTTATTGTTCAATTCTCTTTTTACAAAACCTTTATTTTCAAGAGAATTTAAAATATGAGAAATTCTGCCATAAGAAATTTGCATTGACTGAGCAATGTTTTTAATATTTACATCTTTAATAAGGTGTAAATGTGAAAGGAAATGGAACTCTGATGGAGTCAAATTATATTTTGATGTAAAATTTGACTCTAAATCGTTTGTTAATTTTTGTAATGTGCAAGTAAGAACAGATAGTCTTGTTGCAACATCATGATTGTTTTTTGGTGACATGGTAACACCCCATTTGTTTAGTTAATTGATAATATTAAAAATTTACCCTAACTTAATATAATAAAATTATTTTTTTTTTGTCAATATTTTTTTTAAAAAAAATTATAGAATAAAACTTATCAAAATAAACAAAGGTAAAAGAATTAAAAGAGAAAACTTGTACATATATTCAAAAAAATTTGGCATTTTAATATGATAATGTTCTGCTATTGTTTTTACAAGAAAATTTGGCCCATTTCCAATATATGTCATACTACCAAAAAATACAGCTCCTGTTGAAATCGCTTTCATTAAAGTTTCATTAATACCTGCAACTAAATTCCCACTTTGTGGAAGTCCTTTGGCTAATTCGTAAAATGTTACAGCAGTTGGAGTGTTATCTAAAAAAGAACTGAGTAAGCCGGTAATGAAATAAAATAAGGTTGGTGTTTGTATTCCCAAATTAGCAGCATGTGTATTCAAATATATCAAACAAGGTATCATTGTAAAAAATATACCTAAAAATAAATATGCAACTTCTTCAATCGGATGCCAAGAAAAATGATTTAAATTCCTCACTGTTTTTTTTGTGTACTTTAATGAAAGAAGCGAAAACAAAACTAAAAATATTTCTCTTAAATATGTGTACCAATGATTTTCATGCATTATTGGGAAATAAGCAGGATTTATAAATGCTATACTTAAAACCACTCCAGCTAAAAATAAAAAATTAATTTTCCCTGTTATACTAATATTTTTTTCGTGTTTGATATCATTACTAATAGAAATTTCGCTCTCTTGCTTATAATAATGTTTATCTACAAAATAAAATATTGTTAGTAGAATAAAATTTGCAAGCAACCATTCAGGGAATAACTTGAAAAACCAAAAGAAAGATGCACCTCTCAAATACATCATAAACAAAGGCGGATCTCCCAACGGTGTAAGCAAACCACCACAATTTGCAACAATGGCAATAAAAAATAATATAATATGAGATTTATTTTTTCTTTCTTTATTCGTATTAATGAGTGGTCTAATCAAAAGCATTGCCGCACCAGTTGTTCCCATAAATGATGCTAGTATCGCACCAATTCCTAAAAAAATTGTATTTGTCAACGGTTTTGCAACTAAATTTCCGCTTATGTGAATTCCACCTGTAATTATAAAAAGAGAGCCCAATAAAATTAAAAAAGGAACATAATCAAAAAACATCGTATGTATAATATGTTCGCTTAATTGATTTAATATTAAATAAAAAATAACAGGGATTGACAAAATTACAGAAACTATTAGTTTATTTTTATTATTTTCCCAAAATTTTTCTGCCACCAATGGCAGAACAGCAATCGATAACAACATCAATATAAAAGGTATTGTCGAATATACACTTACACTATGCATTTTTTTTAACCTTCTTTATAATTTTTATAAATTCATAAACTAATTTAGCAGTTATACCCCACAAAGTACCATATTTTGTATGATAAACATAAACTTTATTCTTGATTCCGCCCCATTTATCGTGATATCTTTCAGGCAAATTTAAATCTTTAGTTGGAAACAATACAATTTTTTCCCCATTCTTTTCAACATACGGCTTAATTTCTATTACAATATCATAAATGTCGGGATTAGTATTCAAAAAATATTCCAGTGGAATAAAAAAAACCTTTTCTACCTCATCCTTATTAATATTAGCATTTTCTATTTCAAAATCAGTATAACCGACAAAAGTTTCAATTAAAAAACCCATCGGTGCAATAAAAGGTGGTAATTGTCCCAAGATATTAATTTCTTCATTTGGTATACCAATTTCTTCATATGTTTCTCTGAGTGCTGTAATCGAACAATCAGCATCGCTTAAATCCAATTTCCCACCCGGGAAGCAAATTTCTCCCCCTTGCTTGATATTTTCAGCTCGCTTTTCAAAAACAATATTTAATTTCCCATCAATTTTTTTTAGCAGCAATAAAACAGAAAAAACTTCGTAGTCACTTTCCCCTAAAATTCTTGATTTATTTTCTAAAGCTATTTTAATATTTTCAATTTCCATAAAATTTCACTAAAAAAAATTATATTTAGCTCTGACGGTGTAAGCATAAAGCCCGCTAATGCGGGCAGGCTAACGCCAAAAAATATGTGAATAAAAATGCAAAGTTAAGTAAAAAATTATAAAGAAACTTATTCCTCAGTTAAATAATCAACATTTACAGAAAGATAATTATTATTTTCATAATAATCTTTTTTTAAATCAAATGTATTTTTATTAAAAGGCATTTTAACTATCAAATAATCATGAAGACACCATTTCGCACCTTTGTTACATATATTAGCATTAGCCAATAATTTTATCAGATTACAAAAAGGATATGTATTTTTAATATTAATCATTTGCTTATAATTTGCTGAAAATGAATTTGTTAAAGTATCAACTGCAAAAACACAATTTAGTTTATTTAAATAATTAGCAATATCATCACTTAAAAAAGTATCATCTTCAACCGACCCGATATCCCCATCCAAATTGTAATAACTAATCTTTTTGTAAAATAATTTTGTTGTATCAACTTTATATAAATGTTTTAAAAAATTATGTGCTACAAATGTTCCACTAGAATGAGCAATAATTATAACCTTTTTAATCTTTTTGGCTTTTTCAATAAAATCTAATACATTATCATAAACATCTATATCATACTTCGATTTGAATAAAACATCATCAGGCCCCTTAAAAGCTATGAAAGAATAATTCTTAAAATTACTCTTAGCTTGAACAATTGATTTAGTCCAATTATTTGCCCAATCTTGTTTGACAGACCAACCTGCAAAAGTTATCAAAAAATACGAACTATCTTTTAGCTGTATATAACTTCCATTTAAACCTTTTGAATAGGCAAATAAATTGTAAATACAAAGTAATAATATAGTAAAATGCTTCATAAAATTTTCTTAATTTCTTCTTGTATTTTCAAAACTACATTGTAATAATCTAACAACAAATTATTATTTAAACTTTGCAGTGCTTGTCTATGCTTTTCAATTGTCAAATAATCATTCCTGATTACCGGTCCCGAAAGTGAATTTATAATTCCATTATTTTTACTATTTTGTAGAGTAGTATCAATAATTGGAAGAATAATATCCAATAACTCTTTTTCGCTTATATTAATCTTTTCAGCTAAATATTTAGTGTAAAAAAGATTAGCAACCAAAAAATTAGATGCAAAAACACCAATTAAATGATATAAAATTTTATCTCGTTTATTTATATATTTAATTTTTAAGGATAATTTTTCAGCCAAAATCGAAAGTAAATTCCTTAAATCATTATCATCAGTTTCAATTGCACAATAACAATTTTCAAGAGAATAAATATTTTTATCAGGAAAAGTTTGCATAATATGCATAGATCCAATAAAATTAGAATCATTATAAATTTGAGATAATATATCAGAAGAAAGAGCTGCGGAAAAATGAATAAAAAATGGTTTATTACTTAAATCTAATTCTTTTTTAATTATTATACTAAAATCTACGAGACTACTATCTGAAATTGCTAAAAAGATCAACGAATTCTTTGGAACTACAATATTATACAAATCTGATGTATAAAATTTTATATTAAATTTTTCTGCAAATTCTTTTGCATTATTTAAATTCCTATCATAAACTCCACTTATATAAAAGCCAGCGTTTTGAAGTGAATAAACAAAGGAATGAGCCAGTCTTCCAGTACCAAAAATAAAAAAATTAAATTTATTAATTGCAATCATTTTGAGAATCGATTATTTCCATATAAAAATCTTCGTATTGCTTTGTTATAATATCGCTTCTGAAATTTTCATTTACTATATCAAGAGAATTTTGTGACATTGTTTTATAAAGATTAGTATTTGTTAAAATTTCCTCAACAGCTGAGCTGAACTGTAAAATATCACCTACATTTACTAACAAACCATTAATTTTATGTTTCACAACTTCAGGTAATCCACCAACATTTGTACAAACAACAGGAACACCACAAGCCATTGCTTCCAATGCAGAAAGGCCAAAACTTTCTGTGGATGATGTTAATAAAAATAAATCTGAAATGGCCAATAATTCCGAAACAGAATTTTGCTTACCTAAGAAAATAACTTTATCCGAAATATTTAATGATCTTGCCAAAGTTTCACATTTTGAATAGTCAGGACCATCTCCTACAAGTAATAATTTTGATGGAATTTTCTTTTGAACAAGTGAAAAAATTTCAATAATATCTGTTGCTCTTTTAACTGGTCGGAAATTGGAAATATGACAAATTATTTTTTCATTTTCAGATGCAAATTGGCTACGAAGCGAATTATTTCGTTTTTTAGGTGAAAATTCGTTTGTGTTTACAAAATTATAAATAACTTTTATATTTTTATCAACATTATAATTCTTTATAGTTTCATTCTTTAAAAAATTTGAAACAGCGGTTACACCACAACTTTCTTCAATAGAAAATTTAATTAATGGCTTAAAAGCTGGCTCAAGACCGACTAAAGTAATATCAGTTCCGTGCAGAGTAGTGATAACATTAATACGCTTATTCTCTTTCTTTAATATTTGTTTACTCAAATAGGCACTTATTGAGTGAGGAATAGCATAATGAGCATGAAAAATTTGCAGATTTTCATATTTATAAATTTCTAAAATTTTACTAGCAAGCGCCAAAGAATATAATGGAAAATCAAATAAAGGATAAGTTGATGGATTAGCTTCGTGAAAATATATATTAGGATAAAATTTATCTAACCTATTTGGTTTGGAATAACTTATAAAATGAATTTTATGACCATTGAAACTAAGATTTTTCCCTAACTCAGTAGCTAAAACACCACTTCCACCATAAGTAGGATAGCAAGTAATACCAATATTCATAGATCACCTTTGAGCTATATAGTGGGCTGGATTTATACAATTTTTTTGTTTCCATATTTCAAAATGGAAAATATATCCTTCAAGACTCTCTTCCACAAGACCTAATTTTTGGCCAGCTTTTACATATTGTCCTTCAACAATGCTAATATTTGATAAATGACCATAAACGGTACGTGTATTATTTTCGTGAGCTATAATTACGACATTTCCATAGCCGGGGATAAACTCAACTCTAGAAATTTTACCATCAGCTGCAGCAACAACGTTTGCATTTCCATTAACTCTAATATCAACACCATAGTTAACAGTTGTAGTATTTAATTTATCATTATAAACATTTCCAAAAGGTCTGATAATTGAGCCTTTTACTGGTGAGATAAAATTTACATTAGTTGAAGTTTGAGAAAAATTTTGCGTTTCTGGTATTGTATTCTTTTTGTTCGAATTCCTATTCTTCTGTGATGATACTATATTATTATCGGTATTATTTTTAGGTTTAATTGTCTTGTAATCATCATCTGGAATTGAGTTTATGATATTTTGAATTTGTAAATGTGCTTTCTCTTTTAATTTTAATTCAGCGATTAAATTCTTTTTATCTTTTCTAAGTTCTTTTAAATATTTTTGTTTATTTTCGAGCTCTTTTTTTAATCTTCTTTCTTCTTCTTCTTTGTATCTTGTTATTTCTCTTTTTGCCTCTTTTTCATCAACAAGCTGAGCCTTAAGTAACTTTAATTGTTCTAATTGTTCCGAAAGTTTAATTAAATCTTTTTTCTTTTGCTCAGAAATTTTGTTTAAATATTTATATCGTAAAATAGTATTATTTATCGATTTAGAGTTAAAAAGAAGAATTAAATCAATATTTTTTCCTTTTTTGTATAACCATTTAATATAATTTGCATAATTAGATTTTAGTTCTTTTATAGATTTTTCTGTTTCAGCAATAGAAATTTCGATTGCTGCAATTTGACCTTCTTTAAATTTTTCTTCATTTCTGAGTTTTACAATTAAGTTATGAAGAGCTTCTGTTTGTTTGTTATAATTTTCTATATCGTTTATGGATTTCTTCTCAATCTTGTTAAACTCGGTAATTTTCCTTTGAATTTCTTTAATTTCGTTTTTAATTTCAATTAATTCCTTTTTCTTCTGATTTATTTTGTCTCTATTGGCAAACGAATTAAAATTTAAAAATAAAATTATAGCTAAAATATATGTTAATATGTTGTTTTTCATAGTCTAATTATTTCCACATCATCAGGTATATCAAAATCAATTATAAATTTACCTTTGTTTATATCAACTTTTTTATATTTAATTGAAATTTTTTGATTATTAATAAAATCTTCAATATTTATAAACTTAGCAATTGGCGTGCCATTTATTATTTCAAAATTATCATAATTTGCATTGTACAGCAATTTATTTGTTTTTCTATCTATAATTTGATAGTTAAAAATTGATAAATTAGCTATTCGTATTTTATAAGTTTCATATGTAGTGGAATCGTTATTAATAAATTTAAAGAAATAGTAATCATCTATAACATTAAAAACCTCAACTTTTTTGTTAATATTGTTGTAAATATTAACAGTTCCTTGAAAAATTTCTTTTATTTTAGCAAAATCAAAATTTATTTTGAATGCATTTTTTATATTTTCGTTAGTCGTAGTTGTTATATATAGTTTATTATTTAATGCTTCATAAAATTTCAAATCATTTTTATAAACAAGAATTTGAGCCACTTCTAAATTAAATGGCCCAAAAATATTCATAAAAAGCGAATCATTTCTACTAATCATTATTCTGAAATTAGTTGATTGGTCAAAATTATCAGATTTTATGCTAATATTTCCATCAGCTATAAAATGCTTAATACGCATTCTGTTAACTTCTAATCTTTTGATAAGTCTGTCATAAGATAAAGTACCAAGATTTTCGTTGTTATTTTCTTGTGGGGGAATACAACCGTGTAATATAAAAGCAATAGCTATTATAATGATAAATTTTAATCTTTCCATAAAATTTCCTAGCTATATTTATACAATAAGATTATAAAAAAATTATAATTTTATTTATATTGAAAAAATAAAAAAATTATATTTTTTAAAGTTAAGAATTTAATTACAGATTTCAAATTATGAAAGAAATTTATGATTTAGCCATATCATGGGTTTGGGAATATGATGAAGATTTTGTAAAAAAAATAGAAGAGTATTTCCAAAAGAATAATTTAAAGACATTTGTAATTAGGGAATACAATATTAAAGAAGTTACAGAGCGGGTAAAAAATAATGAACTATTTTTTTATTGCTATTTAGATCGTGCAAGTGATGCAGATGAGAATTTTGCTGAATTAGCATCATTAACATATCATAAAGGAATATATGTTATAAATCCTTATGACCAAGTAAAGTTTTCTAACGATAAAGCAACAATGCACCTAGAATTAATTAGTGCAAATATCAATACACCTTATACAATAATATTACCGCCTTATAATCATAATAATGATATTTATATTTCAATAGATAGTTTAGCAAGGTTGGGAAGACCTTTTGTAATTAAACCAGCAAATACTACTGGTGGTGGAATGGGAGTGGTTACAGGTGCAGAAGAATTACAACATATTTTAGAAGAGAGAAAAACTTTCAAAGATGATAAATATTTGCTTCAAGAAAAAATAATTCCACTTTATATTGACAACAAAAGAGCTTGGTTTAGAGCAATTTATGCTTTTAATAAACCTTTTATTACGTGGTGGGATGATTTAACGCATATTTATACAATTTTAAATGATGATGAGATAAAAAAATACAAGTTACAAGATCTTTTTAAAATTACAAAAAAAATTGCTCAAATAACAAAAATGGATTTTTTCTCAACCGAAATAGCATTTTGCAAAACAGGCAAATTTGTTGTTATAGATTATGTTAATGATCAATGTGATATGAGATTTAAATCTCTTCATTATGACGGTGTACCTGATGAAATTATAAATGGTATAATAATTGAAATGTCTAAATTTGTAAAAAAAATTAAGAAAAATAGTGCAAATCAAGTATGAGTACAGATTATTTTGTAATATCTCTGGAAAAGAAAAAGAAAATTATTTCAATTTTATTGTTCGTTATTGGATTGATAATTTTGCTAAGTTTATTAACTTATTCTTCTTCGGATAACAGTAATTTAATTAATGATACAAAAGAAATTTCTAATATTGCATACAATACTCCAGAAACACAAAAGAGAATTAATGAAATTTCTAATTGGTTGGGGATATTTGGTGCTTATATTTCTTATTTTCTCATAAATTATATTTTTGGTATATGGAGTTTAAGTATACCAGCGGTAATTTTTACATTTGCATTTTATATTTATCAAAATAAAGAGCTAAAAACAGCAATCTATTTTTCAAATGTTTTTTTAATTTTTAGTATAATTTTTTCAACATTTTTTGGCTTAATTCATTCCAAATTTGACGTTTTAACTAGCAAATATTTATACGGAAATATAGGAGAATTTTTAGGCGAATTAGCAAAAATATATATAGGATTTGCAGGTAGTTTGATAATCTTAATTACTGTTTTTATAATAATATTAATAATTGCATTTGATGTTAAATTCAAGTTTTTAGTAAGAATATTTAAGCAATTATTTGAAAGCATTAAAAATTTATTTGTGAAGATTGAACCAGTTGAAGTTAAGGAAGTATCTCCAGAAGAGAAACTTCAAGAAAAAATTGAAAAAATAAAAGCAGTACCTAAACCACAAGTAGCACACACACAAACTCAAAAGCCACTTGAAATATTAGAAGAAAAAAAACTTAAATTACCTTTTGAAGACGAAGAAGAAGTTGAAGTAGAAAGTATAACAAAAATTCCTGATGAAAAATTTGATGATGGAAAAGTAAGCATAATATTTGAAGATGATGAGGAAATGGATAACTCAAAAACAGAACAGGAAGCTAACAATAAACCTTCTGAAACAATAATTATTGGTGATGGCCAAAGTGTTAATAGTTTCAGTATTGATAAAAATTTAAATAAAACACATCAATCAAGTTTAAAAATTTCTGATAAACCTTTATTGGAACAAGTTGATAAAATTGATGAAACTATAGATATTGACGGTAATTTAAACTTCAATACAATAAATACACAAAATGATAATGAAGTATTTGAAAATCTAGATGAGGACTTATCGTTATTAACTGAAACAAATTCTGAAAATGATAATTCCGAATTGGTAGATAAAGAGTTTATAGATGATAAAATAGATGATTCTTACGAAGAAGTCGATGATGAAGCTTTTGAGAATAATACAATAAATAAGAATTTAACGTTATCATCTGAATTTGATGAAAACTATAGTATGAATGTTAATAGAAATGGTAAATTGCCTGAACAATGGGAAGAAGAAATTAATTATACAAAACCGAATTTAAATTTATTAGCTAATCCACCAGCAAATCAGGAAGTTACCACAAGAGAAGAATTAGAAAGAAATGCAGAATTATTAAAATCTAAATTATTGAAATTTGGAATAAGTTGTAAAATTTATCCAAAACCAGGTCCTGTAATTTCAATGTATGAAATTATCCCCGATGAAGGGGTTAAGATTAGTAAAATTTTAGGCTTAGAAAATGACATTGCTTTAGCATTGGCGGCAAAAGGAATAAGAATTATTGCACCAATACCAGGGAAAAGCGCTATTGGTGTTGAAATTCCAAATGCAAAACCTAAAACAATTTATGCAAAAGAAGTAATGAAAGAATTACTTGAACCAAAATATAAAGATTATAAATTACCGATTGTTTTAGGTAAAAATATTAATGGTGATATATATATAGATGATTTAGCAAAAATACCACACTTATTGATAGCTGGAACAACCGGTTCAGGAAAGAGTGTTGGTATGAATATGATTATAACCAGTTTGTTGTATGCTAAACATCCAAAAGAATTAAAATTAGCGATTGTAGATCCGAAAAAAGTTGAAATGTCGCCGTATAAAGCATTATCACACCATTTTCTTGCAGTAGCACCAGATATTGACCAAGATATTGTAATCGATGCCAAAAAAGCTGTCAAGCTATTGAAAGCATTAACGATTGAAATGGATATTAGATATGATAAATTATCGAATGTTGGTGCAAGAAATATAGAAGATTATAATAAAAAAATTCTTTCAAATCCAAAATATGCAGCAAAAAAAGATTATGATCATCATTTTTTACCATATATTGTTGTAATCATAGATGAATTGGCTGATTTAATGATAACATCAGGAAAAGAAGTTGAAGAACCAATAACACGTATTGCTCAGCTTGCTAGGGCGGTTGGGATTCATTTAGTAATAGCCACCCAAAGACCTTCAGTTAATGTTATAACTGGTTTGATAAAAGCTAACTTTAGTGCAAGATTGTCTTATCAAGTTGCTTCAAAAATAGATTCTAGAACTATTCTTGATATGGGCGGAGCTGAACAATTAATAGGAAAGGGGGATTTGTTATACTTGCCAGGTGGTACACCAAAACCAATAAGATTGCAAAATGCATTTATTTCAACAGAAGAAATTGAAAATATTATAAACTTTATATCATCACAGAAAGGATTTTCAAAGAAATATTATTTACCTAAAATTGAAGAAGAAAGAGCTGATGATATTGCAAATTTAATTGACGATTTAGATCCTATGTTTGAAGAAGCTGCTAAAATTATTGTGGAAACACAACAAGCTTCAACATCATTTCTACAAAGGAAATTAAAACTTGGATATTCCCGAGCAGCAAGAATAATGGATCAATTGGAATCGACTGGTATTATTGGAAATGCAGAAGGGGGCAGGGGAAGAGTCCCACTTGTTAAAAATGTAGATGAATTAGATATTTTATTAAGAAATTATGGATTATAAAAATGAAATTATTGAATTTTTTTCTTTTATTATCAACTTTTTTATTTGCGCAAGATAATAATGAATTAATGAATGTAATAAACAAATTTGTTAGTGCAAAAGATATTTCAGCAAATGTAATAATTGTTTCCAATAAAACTATGGAAGGAAATTTTTTTTACAAAAAAAATAACAAATATCGTTATGAATTTGGTAATTTGATTTTAGTAACAGATGGCGAAACATTTTGGAATTTTGATAAGAAAAAAAGCAAAGTGGTTATTGACAATTTTGATAATAAAGCTATACAATTTAATATTGGAGAATTTTTCAAAGATATTAAAGAAAGGGCACAAATTACCAAAATTGAAGAACATACTTTTTCAGTCAAAAATGATAAAAATAAGTACTATAAAGATGCTACTATTTGGTTAAAAAATGGAACAATTGAAAAAATCAATTTTATTGATAAAAACAATAATCCATATATCATCAAATTTTCGAATGTTAAATTAAATTCATCATTGTCTGATAATTTATTTAATTTTGAGATTTCAGAAGGAATAAAAGTTGTTGATTTACGATAGAATTAAAATTCTCTTAAAATATACATTACCATTTTTGCTTTCTTTACTTTTGTTATACTTGGCATTTAAAGGTTTAAATTTTGCAGAATTTTATGAAAAACTAAAATCAACATCTTATTTTTATTTAATTTTATTGGTTATTTCTACAATATTTTCGCATTGGATAAGAGCCTACCGCTGGAAAATAATTTTACAAAAACAAAAAAATATCTCAACTTTGAATGCGTTTAAGAGTTTATTAATTGGTTATGCATTTAATTGTGTAATTCCTAGAAGTGGAGAAGTAACAAGAAGTTTTGTGCTTGGTATGGACGAAAAACTTTCTAAATCTGTAATAATTGGTTCAGTTATTTTAGAAAGAGTATTCGATATGATAATTTTTATTATTTCAATACTTATATCACTTATTATTCTTGGTGAAAAAATTTATACTCAAATTCCTTCTTTAAAATATAGTTTATATATTATCCTATTGTTATTGATTATTTTTATTTTGTTTGTTTATCAATTGCAAAAATATGAGAAGCTAAAGGAAAAACTTTTTTCTATACTTAATTTTATTAAAAATGAAAGTACTAGAGAAAAAATAAAAACAATTATAAATAAAATACTTATAGGGTTTGCATCAATTAATAGTTGGAAGGAATTCTTTGTTATTCTTTTTTACAGCATAGTATTAATGTTAATTTATGGTTTTAATGCATATTTAGGATTTTTTACCATCAACATTTTTTATATTTCCTATTCTCAGGCATACGCAATTATGAGTATAGGAGCAATTGGAGTGTTTATTCCAACACCTGGGGGAGTGGGTTCGTTTCATATTATGACAAATATTGTATTAAATAACATTATTGGTCTAAGTTTATTAGTGTCTTTAACATATTCATTTGTTATGCATATGGTTGGTTATATAATTCAATTGATTTTAGGGATAGTTTTCTATATAAACTTCCATTATAACCATAAAGATAAGAAACTAAAAGACATACTAAAAATATGAATAAATTACTTTTAAAGGCAATATTGTTTTTTGTTTTAATAAATTCCTTTTTATTTTCACAAGATTTTATAATTGTAAGTGCAGGCTTGAATTATGGATTGAGAACTGGAATTAGAGACTATATAAACCGCTTTAATTTTGATAATAGTAAATTAATTTCTTCTTTTACTGTCGGTCTGGAATACCATCAAAATTATGACGAAAATTATAATATCGGTTTGATAACTACATATAATTATTTTTCAGTGAATAAGTCAAATCAATTTATACCAAATTATGAAATATCTCTTTCCACACTTATGCCAATAATTTTTATTGAAAAAAAATATAATGATAATATTTATTATGGATTAGGTTTTACATATGCTAATTATAAGTTAAGTAGTAAAGATTATTATATTTCCAATAAATATAATTCATATAGTAAATGGGGACCAGGTTTTGTATTATTAGGAAACATTTTCACGGAGGAACAAGATAGTTTTGCATTAAACATTTCACCAAAATTATACATTCTTTTCCCTGGTAATCTTAAAGATAAGGATAATTATAATATTAACTTAAATTCATACACACTTGAAATTAATTTTGGTTTTAAAACAAAAGTGAGGTAATTGTGGCAAATGAGAATATTATTCAAGCAATAATTTTAGGTCTGGTTCAAGGTATATCAGAATTTTTACCTATAAGTAGTACAGGGCATCTAACAATAGTAGGTAAGCTATTAAATCAAATAGATTTGAATAATCCAGAACGATGGACACAATTTATCGCTGTAATTCAGTTGGGGACAATGTTATCAATTTTAGTTTATTTTTACAAAGATTTGATTGTTATAGTTAAAGATTTTTTTAATGATAATTTTTTTAATAGGAAAGAAATAAGTAAACAATCTGAAAATTCACAAATGGGATGGATGATTATATTAGGTACAATTCCTATTGTCGTTTTGGGGTTAGGATTTAAAAAAATTATTGAAGGACATCTTACAAAAAATTTGTTTGTTATAGCAACAATGTTAATTGTTGTAGCAATTATTATGTTTATAGCCGAGAAATTTACTAAAAATAATAGAGAAACAAAAAATTTGAATTGGAAAGACGCTCTAATTATAGGAATTGCCCAGAGTTTTGCTTTAATTCCCGGTGTTTCAAGATCTGGATCAACAATAACTGCAGGACTATTTTTAAATATTAGAAGAGATGTAGCAGCAAGATTTTCGTTTCTTTTAAGTATTCCAGCGGTTTTTGCATCGGGTTTATTAGAATTAAAGGAAAGCTTACCTTATATTATACATAGTGGCTTATTAAATGTTACAGTTGCTACAGTAGTTTCTTTTATAAGTGGTTATTTAGCAATAGATTTTTTAATTAAATATTTGAAAACAAAAACTACTTTAATTTTTATAGTTTATAGAATTTTGATTGGAATATTAATATTTTTGTTATTAAATTTAAATATTATAAAATAAATCCAATGAATATTGAAAAGCTATATAACCTAGAAAAAATTGGTATTAAACTAGGTTTAGAGAATACAAAAAAACTTAGTGAATATTTTGGAAATCCACAAAATAATTACAGAACCATTCACGTAGCTGGAACAAATGGGAAAGGGAGTACTTCGTCGTTTATTGCAAGTATTTTGCAAGAATATGGTTTGAAAGTTGGATTGTATACATCACCACATTTGATTAGGTTTAATGAGAGAATTAAAATTAATGGACTGGAAATTTATGATGAATATATTGAAGATTTTTTAAATAATCATTATGACTATATTTATGAAAATAAATTTACTTTTTTTGAAGCAACAACGCTATTAGCTTTTAAGTATTTTGCAGATGAAAAAGTTGATATAGCAGTTATTGAAACTGGTTTAGGTGGTAGATTAGATTCTACAAATATAATAAATCCAATGGCTTCTGTGATTACAAATATTGATTATGATCATCAAGAGTTTTTAGGTGATACAATTGAAAAAATAGCTTTTGAAAAAGCTGGTATTGTCAAGAAAAATGTTCCGGTATTTTGTGGTAATATGTATGCTGAAGCTTTTGAAGTAATAAATGATAAAGCAAAAGAACTTTCAGCGCCGGTATTCAAATTAACAGATTATGTGCAATTTTTTGACGATTATTTTGTTTACTTAAATGAAAAATTTGAAATTAATGATTTGCCTAGTTATCAAATTTATAATTCTGCATTGGCTACTTTGGTTATAAACAAATTATACAATCAAATATCAGTGGAAAAAATAAGAAAAGGTATTTCAAATATTTATAAAAACACTAATTTTTCGGGAAGATTTGAATTTTATCATAGAGTACCAGATGTAATTTTTGATGCTGCACATAATCCTAATGGTGTAAATGCTTTTATAGAAAGTTTTAAGAGAATTATTATAAATTATGATAAAAAATATTTAATTTTTGGTGCAATGAAAGATAAAGATTATAAGGAAATGTTGAATATTTTGCATCCATTTTTTGATAAAATTTTCTTTACTGATATACAATATGATCGTTCAGAAAAAAAAGAAAATTTTTTAAAGTATTTTGGTGATGATAAATATGAAGTTATAAATAATCCAGAACAAAAAATAAAAAATTTTATAGAAGCAAAAAAGAATAAAGATGTTATGGTATTTTTGGGAAGTATATATATATTAGGTAATATAAAAAAGAGTTTGTTATGCATTTAAATTTTCCAGAAAATAAGAAGATATTATATGTTGATGATGAAGAAAGTTTGCTAATAGCATTTAAGGCAATCTTTCGAAAAACAGATCTTGAGGTGCATACACTTCAAGATGCAACAAAAGTAAAAGATTATGTAATTGAAAATGGTCCCTTTGCAGTTGTACTTTCTGACCAGAGAATGCCTGATATGTATGGTTATGAAGTATTATCAATTGTAAAAGAGTTAAATCCAAATACTCAAAGAATATTAATTACAGGTTTTTCTGATTTGAATGATACAGTAGAGAGTGTAAATCGGGCTAATATATCTAAATATATTTCGAAACCTTGGATTGAATTAAATCTTAAAGATGTAGTTAATGAAAGTCTAAAAACTTATAACTTAAAGGAATATAATGATTTCCTTTTCAAAGAACTTGAGAAGAAGACAAAGGAATTAGATTCTGCCTATGCTGAACTTAGGATTAAGAACAAAAAGTTAGATGAAATTTATAATGAAACATTTTTCAAAGTTGTTCAATTGTTTAATACATATTTAACAAGTGCAAATGCTCAATTGAAAGAGCACTCAAAGCGTGTTTATAATTTAGGTAGTTTTATAATTTCTAAATTGGATATTGTAGAACATCATAAATGGGCTACAAAAATAGCTTTATTACTTTCTCATTGCTCTATTTATGCAAATCAGAAAAAAGATTTAAAATTAACTGAAATTTATCAAGACAAAGACTTTTTAAATTCTAATTATGAATTTGCAGAAATGATTTCACAAATTCCGAATTTGGAATCTGTTGGAGAGATTTTAAAATATCAATATAAAAATTTGGATGGAACTGGTTTTCCAGAAAAATTTAAAGTATATCCAGGTAATTTCCCTGTTGGTGCACAGATTATTAAATTAGTTAATAATTATGACATAGAATTCCCAGGTCTATATTTTGATGAGAGAAAGTTGGATGATTATAAAAATTTCATACGTAATAGTGGAGATATTAATCAAACTAAAATGCCACATATTTTAAAAATTTCCCAATTTGTAGAATATCTAAAAAAGTGTTCCAAAGAGACTAATAAATATAATCCTAAGATTATTGAACAAATAATAAGAATTTTTGATGAACACTGAAATATTTAATAAGGTTGAGCTTAGTAAGATTAATATTGTTTTAAATTTTGTTTATGAAAGAGTATTAAATAGATTAAAAAATAATAATTCAATTGTTATTAAATTAAATGGAAATTTGGGAGCTGGGAAGACAACATTTGTAAAAGAATTAATACAATTAAATAGTACAACTGAAGCTACAAGCCCAACTTTTGCAATTGTTAATGAATACGAAGGTAAAATAAAAATTAATCATTTCGATTTTTACCGTATTAATGAAATAGAAGAATTATATGATTTAGGTTTTGAAGAATATATATCGCAAGATAATTCAATTACATTAATTGAATGGGCAGAGTTATTTAATGAAGTCATTCCAAGTGATGCGTGGGAAATAAATATTGAATATAACGATAACAATTCAAGGAACTACATAGTTAGATATGAGTAATATTGGTAAACAAATTCCAATTTTAGCTGTTGATACAAGCAATGATATATGTTCGGTTGCTGTAGTATTTGACAAAAATAAGTACATTCTTAATAATCTTTTTATCAAAAATATTCATTCCGAAAAGCTATTCGAGATAATCGAGAGTTCACTTAAATTATTAAATATGGGTATAAAAGATGTTAAATCCTTGGTTTATTCGAATGGGCCGGGGTCATTTACTGGATTGAGAATAGGAATGTCTGCATTGAAAGGAATTGCTACCGGATTAAATGTAAATTTATATGTCTTAAATACTTATGATGTAATGGCCTATGAGCTTTCTTATAAACTACCGATAGATAATATTATATGTATTGTCAACCAGGCTGATAATGAAGAATATTATTATGCTTCATATAGGATTTTGGGGCAGGGTAAGTATGAAGTTATCACACAAACAACAACTATAAAAAAGCTTGAATTCAAGTTAGAAGATAATGTTTTATATTTTGGAAAAATTAAAGATAAGTTACCTATTTATAATCATTATTTTTCGCCGAATGCAAATTATTTGGGATTTTATCTTATAGATAATTTTGAAAATTGTGGACCGGCTGACTTGGCTAATGTTGAACCTTTTTATTTGAAAGGATTTAAGGGTTTAGGTAAGAAAAGATGATTTATGCTTATACTGTCCGAGCCAATAATAAATTTTATAAATATGAATAAGGGAAATTTATGTTAAATAAAATTATTTCATATTCGATGTTATCGTGTTTATTTTTTTATATTAATTTGTATTCTCAAATTGTTATGGGACCGAGATTAAAAGTTGAGAACTATGACTATAATTTTGGAAAGGTTAAACAGGGAGAAATATTAAGTTGTAAAATAAAATTGTATAATATTGGTACTGAAGATTTAGAAATTGAGGATATTAAAGCAAGTTGTGGTTGTACAGATGTTGAATTGGATAAAAGTACAATTCCATCTGGTGGGGAGGCAGTTTTAACAGTGAAATATAATACAGCTGGAGCAGAAGGTTATCAGAAAAAAAATATTTGGATTTTTAGCAATGACGCTGTAGAAAAAGAATTGAAACTGACACTAAGTGTTACAGTGATTGATCCAGATGTGGAAAATGATTCAATCCCTAGATTGGAGCTTTCGGAGTATGAGAAAGATTTTGGTGATGTAAAAGAAGGGAAGATTATAGATTATGAATTAAAAATTAAAAATACAGGTAAAAGGACACTGATAATAAAAAATATATATCCTTCATGTGGTTGTACAGTTGTAGATTTTAAAAAGAAGGAATTAAAATTTGGTGAAGAAGAAAGAGTTAAGATTAAGTTGGATACAAAAGGATTTCTCGGAAAAATTAAAAAAGCTGTTCATATATTATCAAATAATAAGTATCAAAATGTAGTTAGTTTTTATATGTACGCAAATGTTATAAAATAAGGGTTTAGAAAATGGGGAATATACAAGTTATCAAAACTGTTAATGAGATGCACAATTTTTCTAATCAAATTAAAATGAATGGGAAGAAAATAGGTTTTGTGCCAACAATGGGTTATTTGCACGATGGGCATTTATCTTTGGTTAAAAAAGCGAAAGAAGTTTGTGATGTTGTAGTTGTATCGATTTTTGTTAATCCAACGCAATTTGCACCGAATGAAGATTTTAATCAATATCCACGAAATTTTCAAAGAGATTATAAATTGTTAGAAGCAGAGGAAGTAGATGTAATTTTTTATCCTGATAGTAAAGAAATGTATGGTGAGAATTTTCAGACATTTGTAGACAATATAGAAGCATCAAAAATTTTGGAAGGAGAATTTAGGCCAACACATTTTAGGGGTGTTGTCACTGTTGTTTCAATGTTATTCAATTGTGTAAAACCTGATGTTGCTGTTTTTGGTCAGAAAGATGCACAACAAGCATACATTATTCAAAGGATGGTTGAAGATTTAAAATTTGATATTGATATAATTGTTTCGCCAATTATAAGAGAAGAAGATGGATTGGCTAAAAGTTCGCGTAATATTTATTTGAGTGAAAGTGAAAGGAAAGAGGCCCTTGTTTTATATATATCACTTAAAAAAGCTGAGCAGATGATTAAAAGTGGAGTTTTGGAAGTTAAAAGTATAATTGAAGAAATGGAAAAGATTATCAATTCTGTAAATAGCTCAAATTTAGATTATATTGCTATAGTAAACAAGAAGAATTTTAAGAAAGTTGAATTATTAGAAAAGGGTCAAGAATATTATATTTTAATTGCTTGTAGAATAGGGAAAACAAGGTTGATAGATAATTTATTGATAGCTATTTGATAATTGACACTACTCTAAAGCCAATATCTTTGAATTGACCAGTAGGAAGGAATGAACCACGGGTGGTAACGCGGCAGAAATCATCATTATTTCCCCAGTTGCCACCTCTGTAAGCTTTTGTAATACCATTTTCTGGCCCTAAGGGATTTTCTAATGGTGAATTTTTGTAAAAATCTTCTTCGTACCAATCAAAGCACCATTCGCTAACGTTGCCGCTCATATCATAGATTCCTAATTCATTAGGTTTTTTAAGCCCAACAGGATGAGTTTTACCACCAGAGTTAGTACTATGCCAAGCCACTTCATCTAAATTATTGCTGCCACTAAAGAGGTAATTATTAGAATATCTTCCACCACGAGCTGCATATTCCCATTCTGCTTCTGTTGGAAGACGATATATTTTACCTGATTTATAGGACAGCCATTCGCAAAATTTTGTAGCTTCTTCCCAACTTACATTAATAACCGGCATGTTATTTCTTCCCCAACCGTTATCATTAGGTTTTTGAATACCGGTATCTTCACAATATAAATCATAGAGATCAAAAGTTATTGGGAATTGACTAATAAAGAAAGAGTTTAAGAACACAGGGTGAATAGGTTTTTCATTTTCTTGGAAATCACTTCCCATTTTAAATTTGCCACCTTTAACGTAAACCATTTTCAAGTTACAAAATTCAGTATAATTATTTGAAATATCAATTTTCAATTCATTTTGTTTTGCATCTGTGGGCTGTTGAATGCTTTTTTCGTCTTTTGATGAAGGAGCTGCTTGGTCCGTAGTAGGAGGTGATAATGTTTTTGCTGTGGTTGAACTAGTAGAATTCAATAATTTTTTGATTTTATTTTCAAGCTCAGAAATTTTTTTTTGATAAGTTATTATTTCATTTTCTGTTTTATTTTTATAAGCACTATATACTTCAATGACTTTTTTTATTTGGTTGTTATAAAAAAAGATAAGTTCTCGTAATGCGTTAATATTCCCTTTTGCAACATTTCTCTTTAATTCTTTTAATTTAATATTTTCTGATGGATCTATTCCTATAGATTCATCATATATACTTTGGTATAATTCATCAGCTCCTTTAATATTTAATTCTTTTGCTTTCTGAGCAAGAGATAAGGATAATTGATATTCCTTTACTTTCTTAGTTATGTTATAATATAAATCAATAAATTGATTTATAGCATCATAATAGCCATTAGCACCTGATATAGCAAAGTATTTCTCTGCTAAGGTATAATTTTTATTATATTTTGCTCTAAGCCCTAATTCGTATGCTGCATAAGTTTCACCTTCTTTTGCATAAATTTCTAATTCTTGGTCAGAAAGTTTTTTAACTTTATTGATAGCATCATCTATTGTTGGGAGATTATCCCTAATCATTTCAATTATATGCAAACCAAGAACATTAGAATCGCTATTGGAAGATATTTCGGAAATATTTGCGGTTCTATTTTGCCAATTTTTTAACCAATCGTAAGTGTTTAAATATTTATCAATAGGTTCGTTATTACTACAAAACATTGTATAAACACTTGATAAAGCTAAAAGCACGACAGGAAGTGGACCAATCTCAGAGCGTACTGTTTTGTACATAAAGGTTTCAGTATTTTTAGCTTCTTCTAAAGTGTAGTCGCCAATTAAATTTATTATAATTTCTAAATTATGCCATTTATCTTTCCACTTTTTTAAGAAATCAATAGCTATATTGCTCAAAACACCGTGAGTAAAGTAATAGATCGCTTCCATGTAAATAAGCGGGCGATTAGCAAAAAAATTTTCGATATGTGTTTTGTGTTGTTCAAAGGTTGTGTTTATACCTTCTGTATCCCAAATTACAAGACCGGATTTTAATAATGGATGTTCTGGAATACATATTTCAAGAAAATCATATTTATTCCAATTATCTGGAACTTCTGATAAATCACTAATAGGATATTTTAGTCCTGATTTACGCAAAAATAGACCAAAGTCCCCACTTCCGTGAATTTTTGTAATGGGGATGTGTTTTTCATTATTATGATAGGGCACAATATGTGCCCCTAGAAGCATATTAATAAATGAAGTTTTTCCAGTAGAATATTCACCTAATATCAAAATTTCTTTAGGCATTCGGTATACCGAGTTTTTGCAATGCGTATTTTATTCTTTTAATAACTTTATCACGTCCAATTATTGCAAGAATATCGAACATACCTGGGCCGGTACCTATTCCTGATACAGCCAATCTTAAAGCATGAATAACTTTACCAATAGGTATATTCATTTCAGAACATAAATCGTGCATAAATTTATCAAAATCTTCTTTAGTAATTATAGATGGATTTTGTTCTAATTTTTCCAAGAATAGTTTCAAGAAATTAACAGAAAGTTCATTCCATCTTTTTTTTGCAACATCCATATCAAATTCTTTAGGATCTTCATAAAAATATTTACATTTAGTTATAAATTCGTGAACAAAACTAACTCTTTCTAACATACTATCAATTATTGCGCCAAGATAATTATCGCTCAAATTTAAATTTTTATATTCGGAATTTTGAATTTCAATTTTCAAAAGTTCTAATAATTCTGATTTAGGTTTTTTACGTAAATGTTCAGCATTTAACCAATTCAGTTTTTCAATATTAAATACAGCACCTGATTTATTAACTCGATTTAAATCGAAAAGTTCTATCATTTCATTCAAATAGTAAAATTCTCTATCATCACCATTGTTCCAGCCTAATAGGACAATGAAATTTAATAAGGCTTCTTTTAAGTAACCTTTAGCTCTATAATCTTCAACAGCAACATCGCCTTGACGTTTACTTAATTTAGATTTATCTGGATTTAATAGTAATGGAAGATGAGCAAATTCTGGAATTTCCCAACCGAAGTAATTGTATAGCAAAACATGTTTAGGAGTTGAGGGTAACCATTCTTCGCCTCTGATAACATGAGTGATTTTCATCAAATGGTCATCAACAACACAAGCCATATGATATGTAGGATAACCATCACTTTTTATTAAAACTTGGTCATCAACTGTTGAAGTATCAAATTCAACTTCACCACGAATAATATCATTAAATTTGATTTTATGGCCGTGTTCTACATTTAATCGGATAACATAAGGAGTGTTATTTTCCAATTTTTGTTTGATTTCTTCAGAACTTAAGTGTAAACAATGTTTATCATACATTCTGTGGCTTAAATTTTGAGCTTCTTGTTCTTTTCTGAGTTCGTCTAATCTTTCAGGTGTACAGAAACAATAATAAGCTTTACCATTTTCAATTAATTCTTTGGCATATTTTTGATAAATTTCGAGCCTTTGAGATTGAATATATGGACCATAGTCTCCACCTTTATCAGGACCTTCATCATATTCTACATTACACCATTTAAGTGTGTTTATAAGATTTTCAACTGCCCCTTCTACATATCTAGTTCTATCAGTATCTTCAATTCTTAATATGAATTTACCGTTATTTTTTCTTGCAAATAAAAAATTGTATAAAGCTGTTCTTAGCCCACCAACATGGAGATAACCAGTTGGACTTGGCGCAAATCTTACACGTGGGTATTCTGAAATCATAGCTTACTAAATCCTTATGAATTATGATAAATATGTGCTTATTTTATCGAGTAGTTCTTTACTATCAATAGGTTTTGGTATATAATCTGTTGCTCCTGCTTCAATACATTTTTCTTTATCCCCTTTCATTGCAAAAGCAGTAAGAGCAATAATTGGTGTATTTTTATATTCATCTAAAGTTCTTATTTCTTGGATAGCTTCAAAACCACTTTTGACTGGCATTTGCATATCCATTAAAATTAAATCAAATTTTTGTGATTTTGCTGCATCAATTGCTTCTTGTCCATTTTCTGCTGTGGCAACATCTTCATAACCATTTTTCTTAAGTAATCTTGTAACAATAATTTGTGAGTGTTTATAATCTTCAGCTAATAAAATTTTATAACTTGTTTTCTTTTGTTCAGGTTCTTTTGGTGTTTCTTGTGATGCTTGTGTAGATATAGGAGCGTTAGCTAGTTCAATTTGTGAACTTAAATTAAATTCTTTCCAGATAGGTGATGTATGTTTACGATTTAATACTAAACTTGCGCAGAGGGTATTATTGGTATCCAGACTAAATTGCAAATCGTAACCAAGTAATTCCAAATATAAAGATAAAATTGGGAGGGAAAAACTGGTTAAAGGAATAAATTTCCCATCATATGTTATTGTTATTGAATTTGGTGAAAAAATTGTGGCCAATACATTTTGAGATAACATAAATAAATCAACTTTGAAATCGATTTTTTCAATATTATTATTTGTAGAATGATATTCTACTAATACAACAGAGGAATTTGAATATTTTACTAGAAAACCTAAAAGTTTTTCAATAATAAAATTGAATTTTGCAGCATCTGTTTGTAATGATGATGTTTCAGGTACGTTAAATTGTCTAAATTCAAGATTTCTATCTGTAATTTTATTTTTTAAGTAATTTGAATAATTTTCTATCACAGTTTTACAATCAACATCTGAGGTATTGATTTCTTCTTTATTGAAAATAATTTTATGGAATTCTTTTTGTTCATTCAATGAAAGTAATAAGCCATATGTTTGATTGTATATATTATTTACCAAATCAACTGTGTGCATTGCGGTAAGTTCACTTTTTAAAAAAACAATAGAACCAATAATACTTTGTAAAGTGGACGTATACAAATTGAAATTCTTATCAATTAGTGAGCAAATTTGTTTAACATTTATATTTGTAGTTTTTATTGTATTACTAATCTTTAAATCAAATAAAAGGGCAAATATATGGACTAAATCCTTTTCGTTATCAGAAAAATTATCTTGCTTGAATAACAGAATTATGTAATTAGATTTTTTTGATTTAATAATAATATTGTTTTGAAATGGTATTTGTGTCGAAAAATCGATATTTTCTAATATAAATTGGGAATTATTCTCAAAAAGTGCATTATTATCAATAGATATATTAAGCAAATTGGGGGAACAATTTGGTCTATAAGCAATATTACTGTATTTATTTTCACTATTCTTTTCATATATTACAGCTTGTGAATTGAAAACTTTTGATAAAATTTCTACATATAATTTAAAGAAATCATTTATTGTGTTATCATAATTTAATAAATTGTTCAAAAGATCTGATAAAGTGCTCATAGTTATATACTTAAATAGTTAGTAAATAATAATTTTTCTTTATATAAATTTAATAATAATTTTAAAAAAAACAAAAAACAAATATAGGAATAATATGGCACAATTTAAAGTATTAGAAAGCAATACAATATTTTCTGGTTATGTCTTTGATGTAAAAGTTGATAAAATAACATACGATGGTATTAATCATTCACCTAGAGAAGTTGTAATACATAATGGTGGTGCAGTTATTTTGCCTGTTTTGCAAAATGGTAATATAATTTTTGTAAAACAATATCGTTATCCATTAGGTAAATATATAATTGAACTTCCAGCGGGAAAATTAAACAAAGGGGAAGATCCGCTTTTATGTGCTACAAGAGAGTTAAAAGAAGAAACAGGTTATACAACAAATAAAATTTACAAATTAGGTTCAATTTTTACAACGCCCGGTTTTTGTACTGAAGAATTACACCTTTACGCAGCAGAACAATTAATTTCAGGCGACCACCAACGCGAAGAAGGTGAAAGGGATATGGAATTGTTGGAATTAAACCACGCTCAAATTAAAGAAAAAATTATGAATGGTGAGATTAAAGATGCCAAAACATTATCCGCATTAATGTATTATTTTTATCAGAAAGGTTTGTTGTAATGGATAAGCAAAAAGATTATGAAAAGCAAGTAGAAATTGGTATTCAACACCTGTACCAAAATGATAAAGAAATTGCAAAATTAATAGAAAAATATCCAAAATTTAATATAAAACCAACAACAAATTATTTTGAAGATTTAGTCGCTTCAATTATTATGCAGCAGCTTTCGATGAAAGCAGGCAGGGCAATTTATAATAAATTCAGAGCTTATTTTAACAACAATATAACGCCAGAAAAAATCTTAAAATTAAACAGTGAAAAATTAAGAGAGCTGGGTATTTCTAACCAAAAGATTAACTATCTATTATCTTTATCTCAAAATTGTGTTGAAGGTAACATCGATTTAAGCAAAATATCACAAATGAGCGACGTACAAATAAGAGAAAAATTATTACAAGTTAAAGGTATTGGTAATTGGACAGTTGATATGTTTTTAATTTTTACGCTGGGACACTTAAATGTACTTCCATTTACAGATTTAGGAATTCGCAAAGCTATTGCAAAAATTTATTACTCTAAAGAACTTGTTAATAAACAGGAAATGTTAAACATCCAACTTGAAAAAAAATGGTCACCTTATTCCACCATAGCATCCTGGTATTTGTGGCGCAGTTTGGAAAATGATTAAAAAATAATCTTTAGCTCAGACGGTGTAAGCATAATGCCCGTGCGGCGCACGGGCAGGCTAAAGCCTAAAAATATTTTACTTATTAAACTATATCTTTTATATTATCAACCACTTACATTATTTACGTATCTACAAAATAACTATTTACTGAATTTTACAAATTTGTTGCAAACTTTAACAATATAAAAATATTTTCGTAAATACGATATAATAGTATTTTCGATTTATTGTTTTTTTAAAAAATATATATGTATTTGCAATATAATTGCATATACGATATATCAGTAATTTTTAATAATATATTTGTAAATACAATATAATTGATTTTACGATATAATTGAAAATGCAATTATATTATAAAAAAAATAGCATCAATTGTAAGCTGCCACGTATTTGGGAAAGATTTGAATATTAAGGCCAGAAAGCATCACGTTATGAAAGTGTCGATGAAAAGAGTTTAGCGGGCCTTCGGCCCGCTGCCCACGTGCGGCGTAGCCGCACGTGGGCTATGCCTATACCGTCTGAGCCAAGGAAAATTTTTTTTAAATAATTTTTTTTTATGAAAAAAAATGATAACTTAACAAACATTTTTATTTAATTTAATGGGAGGACGTAATGATTAAAAAAATCTCTTTATTGTTATTTTTAACTTTTTTTCAATTGTTTTTTCTAGGCCTGCTAATCCTAAGTTTGTGAAATATGAACAAAGCAATGGCGATGTAGTAACTATTAGAATTTATGGTGATGAACATTTTCATTACATTAAGTCTTTGGATGGCTTTACATTGTTACATAATGCAAAAGGCGATTTGGAATATGCTAAATTAGATGAAAAAGGAGATTTGCAGCTTTCTGGTGTTTTAGTAAAAAATCCTGAAAACAGAAGTGAAGCTGATAGAGCTTTTTTGGCTCAATTTGGAACAAAAAATACTTTTAGTACAAGTCAAAAGAAATATTTAACTGAGTTAAATAAAACTAAAAGAGCTATTTACAAAAGATTTTTGAAACCAAGTTCTTCTAATGAAATTAAATTACCTGTGTTATTAATTCAATATAAGGATAAAAAATTTGCGCATACTGTGCAGGATTTTGAGATGTTGATGAATCAAGAGAATTATTTGGGGATTGGTTGTGTTAAGGATTATTATAAAGCCAATTCGTTCAATAAAATGATTGCTACTTCAATTGTAGGTGGGATTTATACAGCATCAAATAATCTTGATTATTACGGTGCAAACGATGCTAATGGTATTGATATTAGGCCACATTATTTGGTTAGGGAGGCTGTTGATTCAGCGGCAAAAGCTGGCATCGACTTTTCACAGTTTGATAATAATAAAGATGGCTATGTTGATGTAGTTATCGTTATTTTTGCTGGTTATGGAGAGGAAACAGGCGCAAACTCTAACACTATTTGGTCACATTCTTGGTATTTAAGTGGTGATCCAAATGATGATAAATCGGTTACATATAATGGCGTGAAGATTGATAATTATACAATTCAACCTGAGTTGGAAGGGAATACTGGTAATGCTATTTGCGGTATTGGTGGAATTGTCCACGAATTTGGTCACGCTTTAGGGCTGCCGGATTGGTATGATACTGATTACGATGAACCTTCAACTGGTGGACAAGCTTTTGATTTAGGTTTATGGGATGTTATGGCTGCTGGATGTTGGAATAATAATAGTAAAACTCCTTCTAATCACGGTGCTTATTCTAAAATATTGTTAGGTTGGCAAACTACAACTGAATTAAAGGAAAATCAAAGTGTCAATATTCCTAATGCTAATGATAATAACATTTCTTATAAATTTTATTCTGGCAACAAAAACGAATTTTTCTTGTTAGAAAATAGACAGCAAGTCGGTTGGGATTTGTATATTCCTGGGCACGGTATGTTAATTTACCACGTTGATAGCTTATATATCGATCAGCATTGGGGGGATAATTCAATTAATGTTAATCCAAATCATCAAGGTTTAGATCTTGAGGAAGCTGATAATGTTAAAGATGAAGTTACTTTCGATGGTGATCCTTTCCCAGGCGCTGCTAATAAAAAGGAATTTTCTGATTATTCAACTCCAAACGCAAAATCTTGGGATGGGAAAAAATCCAACAAGAAAATATTTAATATCAAAGAAACAAATGGAGTAATTTCTTTCGATTTTGCTTTGGATACTGTTAAATCTGTTGTTCCAAAATTGGCTTTTTCTGAAATAGTTGATAATAAAACTTATCAAGAAGAATATCTTGAAATTTATAATTACGGTACAGAAAAAGTTGATTTAGAAGGTTATATTGTAAATGAAAGATATTCTGCAAATAATACTTCGCTTAGAACATTAACCTTAGGCGCAGCTGTGCAAGTAAATCCAAATGCCAATACAATTTTACATCCGGGCGAATATGCAATTATTGTAAGAAATGATGCAAAATTTACTGATTTTAAGACAAAATACAATTTAGTTGACACAATTGCATATTTTACAAAAGCTTCTTCTTTACCACAAATAAATGGCGACGAAAGGTATCAATTACTAACTCCACAACAAGAATTAGTTGACCAATTTGGTGTTTGGGAATATTCTACAACTGCTGATTTTAGAGTAACTTCTGGATATTGCTACGAAAGAAAAGATTTTAATATAACTGGTGATATTGAAAGTAATTGGCAAAAAACTTCAAATAGTACTTATAACTATACGCCGGGTAGAGAAAATTCTATTACTGTTGCCAATGAAAAAAATAATGAAAAATTGTCATTTAATTTATATGATTGTTATCCAAATCCTTTTAATCCTGTAACCAATATTAAATTTTCTATTCCAATTGAAGCAAAAGTTATTTTATCAGTTTATAATATGTTAGGTGAAAAAGTTTGTGATTTACTAAATCAAAATTTGAGTGCTGGAACATATAATTATAAATTTAATGCAACTAATTTATCATCTGGAATGTATATTTATAAATTAACAGTTGGGAAAAATGTAGTTTCTAAAAAGATGTTATTGATTAAGTGATTGGGAATATATATATTTGAAAGTTAAAAATCAATATGGATTTTAAATTTTATTAATTCTTATAATGCAGCAACCAATAATCAAAAAAGAGGTTTTTAATGAGTAAGTTTGAAAAAATAACAGTACCGGCTAATGGACAAAAAATAACATTCGAAAATGGTAAGCTTAACGTTCCCGATAATCCTATTATTCCTTTTATTGAAGGTGACGGCACTGGGCCAGACATTTGGCGTGCTTCTCAATATGTTTTTGATAAAGCTGTTGAAAAAGTATTCGGTGGTAAGAAAAAAATTGCTTGGATGGAAGTTTATGCAGGTGAAAAAAGTAACGAAGTTTATGGACCTAATACTTGGTTACCACAAGAAACATTGGATGCTATTAACGAATTCAGAATTGCAATCAAAGGACCTTTGACAACTCCAGTCGGTGGAGGAATTAGATCCATTAATGTTGCTTTAAGACAAATGCTCGATTTATATGTATGTTTAAGACCAGTTCGTTATTTTGATGGTGTCCCTTCACCTGTTAAACATCCAGAACTTGTTGATATGGTTATATTTAGAGAGAATACAGAAGATATTTATGCAGGAATTGAATTTGAAAATGGTTCTGAAGGAGCGAAAAAAATTGCTCAAACACTTGAAGAATTAGGTGTATACAAAAGAGTCAGATTCCCAAACTCTGCTTCTTATGGTATTAAACCTGTTTCTGAAGAAGGAACAAAAAGATTGGTTAGAGCCGCCTTAAGATATGCTTTATCCCATAATCGCAAAAATGTGACCTTAGTTCACAAAGGTAACATAATGAAATTTACAGAAGGTTATTTTAGAAAATGGGGCTACGAAGTTGCAAAAGAACCAGAATTTGCAGATAAATTCATTAGTTGGGATGAATGCAACGGAAATGTGCCTGAAGGGAAAATTTTAATAAAAGATGCTATTGCAGATAACTTTTTACAACAAATTCTAACTAGACCAGCAGAATATGATGTTATTGCTACAATGAATTTAAATGGCGATTATATTTCTGATGCTTTAGCTGCTCAAGTCGGTGGAATTGGGATTGCTCCAGGAGCAAATATAAGCTACGATAGCGGTTACGCAGTATTTGAAGCAACTCACGGCACAGCACCAAAATATGCTAATTTGGATAAAGTAAATCCATCATCAGTTATACTTTCAGGATGTATGATGTTTGAATTTTTAGGTTGGGATGAAGTAGCCAAAACTATTGAGAAAGCAATCGAAAAAACAATAGCAAATAAAACCGTAACATACGATTTTGCTCGTTTAATGGACGGTGCAACGGAACTAAAATGCTCAGAATTCGCAAAAGAAATTGTTAAAAATATGTAAAAAAAAGAATAAGGCTGCCAACAAAGGCAGCTTTTTTTTATATCTTAGCTCAGACGGTGTAAGCTTAAGCCCCTTGCAGCTTGAAGAAAGCTGCAAGGGGCAGCGGGCCGAAGGCCCGCTAAATTCTTATAGATAAATATGTTATAACTTTATAAAAATTATTATCTTTAACAAAAAACATTCTACTAAAATCCAATTAACAATAAAAATAATTTAGTTATACTCCTAAAATTAAATTTCTCATAACTCTTTGATAAATAATATTATTTTTGTAATTTTAGTAAAAAATTTGTGAAAGCTTTGAAAAAATTATATATATTTTTATTTGTTTTGTTCTTGAATTCTATTTCCATTTTGCAACCATATGTAACATATCGTGCAAAAAATTTATTAAAAAAGTCTAATCAAAATGATAACCTACGTGTAATTTTACAATTAAAAAATAACTATTCAATAGATGATTTAGCGAATTTTTTTGAAAAAAATAATTTAAACAGGAAAGAAAGAATTAAAATTCTTTTCCAATATTTTGAAGAAAATAAGAAAAATTATCAAGAATTTTTGAATACAATACCTACAGAAAATATAAAAGATATTCAAAATTTATGGTTTATAAACTCGGTTGTGATTGAAGGGCAGAAAAATACTCTTGATAAAATTATTCAAAATAAAAAAATCGATTTTGTTGATATTGATGCTACTTTGATAAGTGATAAACCTGAAAGTGTAAAACAAATTACGAATATTGAAACAACAGCGACTGTTCCTGATAATTTAAAAGTTGTGAATGCTAACAAATTATGGCAAATGGGAATTACTGGAAAAGGAAGATTAGTTTTAAGTGTTGATACCGGTGTAGATGTAAATCATCCCGCTTTAAAACAAAAATGGCGCGGTAATAAAGTACCATATTCTCAGGCTTGGTATGATCCAGATTTTTCTTCAACTTTTTCTGATTGTGATAATCACGGCACAGCAACTACTGGCGTAATGGTTGGATGTGATCCAAATAGTGGTGATACTATTGGTGTGGCTATTGATGCTGAATGGATTGCTGCAAAAGCACTTTGCGGAAATTCAGCTTTAACTTCAATTGTTCTTAATGTTTTCCAATGGGCATTAAACCCTGATAATGATTTAAATACCGATAACGATGTACCAGACGTTATTAATTGTAGTTTTTTAGATCCTGATGTAACAAACGAATGCGAAAGCATTTATATATCAGCATTAAAAGCCCTAGAAGCTGCAGATATTGCTGTAATTTTTTCAGCTGGTAATTCCGGTCCAAATTCATCAACAATAACTAAACCTAAAAATATAAATTATGATTTAGTAAATTCATTCTGTGTTGGTTCAATTGATCATAGTAAATTTTTAGCAAATGATTATAATCCAATAGCAAGCTTTTCTTCTCGGGGACCATCAGTTTGCGGTGGTGTTGACGGAATTTCCATAAAACCTGAAGTTGTTGCTCCAGGAGTAAATATAAAAACAGCAAAAATTGGTGGCGGTTATTCCTTAAATAGTGGTACATCTTTTGCTGCCCCACACGTGGCTGGAGCAATCGCTTTATTGAAACAAGCTTTTCCAAATTACTCTGCCAGAAAAATTAAATTTGCAATTTATAATACAGCTTTAGATTTAGGTCTAACAGGTGAGGATAACACTTATGGTAAAGGACTAATAGATATCTATAAAGCATATCAATATCTTACAAATAATGATACAATCCCACCTGATAAAATAACCAATATTTGGGCTGATGAAATAATATCTAATTCCGTAAAAATTTATTGGAATACTCCACTTGAAAACACTTCTTTTGGTATTTCAAATTACGATATCAGAATTTCTCAAACTCCTATTACAGAACAAAATTTTAACCTTGCTAAAAAAATTGATTATAATAAATATGTGCAAATTAGTACTACTCTCAATAGCTTAATAATCAATGAGTTAACTCCTAATACAAAATACTATATTGCAATAAAATCATCTGATGTCTATGATAATATTTCTGCAATAAATAATGAATTCTCATTCCAAACTTTGGATTATCCAAAAATCAGCTTAAATAAAGATTCAATTGTTGTTTCTATGCAACCATCTCAACAAACTTTATACGATACATTAATTATTAAAAATATTAGTTCAAAAAATTCAACATTAAATTATACAGCAACATTTGAAGGCAATTCATCCTATTTTAAGATAAAAAAAATTAAAACTACAACTAATTCAAATTATTATAGTTATAAAGATAATTCAAATAATTTCACTTGGATGGATATTTCCTATACAGGCATAAAAATAAATAATTGGCAAGCAATAAACAATTCCAAAAATTCATTTGATGATGGACAATATGGACCAATAATTCTTCCCTTTAGTTTTAATTTCTTTGGTATAGAAAATAGTGCTATTTATTTATCTACCAATGGAATAATTAAATTTGCTCCTTTTATTGATATATATGCAAGCAATTCTCAAATTCCTAATATTCAAGAACCAAATGGATTTATTGCAGTCTTTTGGAAAGATCTAATAATTGATGATTCCAGTAGTGTTTTCTATCAATTTTTTGATGATAAAATTATAATACAATACAACAATATCGCAAATAAATCTGCTACAGACTATGGAAGATATACTTTTCAAACTATACTATATATTGATGGCAATATCGATTTTAAATATTTGAAAATTTCGGGCAAAAGTGATGATATAACAATAGGAATAGAAAATTTTTCAGGAAATGATGGTATTCAAATTATATACAATACGCCTTATCTAAAAGATAGTACATATTTTATGATTAAAAAAATTCCTGAATGGTTTATCCCCAAAACTTATGATGGTATGTTATGTTCTGGTAATTCAGATGCTCTCCAGATAATTTTCAATAATGATAATCTTTACAGCGGAGTTTACCAAACGAAATTAAAAATAATATCTAATGATGTTACAAATCCTAAAATTTATATTCCTATTACTTTATATTATAATGTGTTAACTGCAAAAACAAATGGAACTAATTATAATTTCTCACTTTCGGATGTTTATCCCAATCCTTTTAATCCAGTAACAAATATAAAATTCAGTGTTGCAAAAAACTCAGATGTAAAAATTTATATTTATGATATTACAGGAAAAGTAATAAAAGAAGTGATAAATAAAAATTTACAAGCAGGAGAATATATATTAAATGTAGATTTAGGAAATTTCCCTTCTGGTGTTTATATTTGTAAAATGTATTCAAGTTCAAATGGTGAAATAAATTATACTAATTCAAAAAAAATGTTGCTAATAAAATGAAAAATTACAAGTTTTTATTTATAGGTGATATCCAGAGCCAAAGTTCTATTGACTTTTTAAAGGCAAATATTGGATACTTGAAAGAAAAATATAAACCTGATTTTATTATTGCTAATGCCGAAAATGCATCATCCGGAAGAAGTTGCACAAAAAGCGAAGCAGATGAATTATTCAATTTGGGAATAAATGTTCTTACAGGTGGAAATCACTCCTTTGATAAACCCAAAGGACAAACATTATTAAAAGAGCATCCATATGTTTTAAGACCGTACAATTTCCCTAGTGGTACAATTGGTAAAGGTTTTGCAATTTTAAAACTTGATGATAAAAATAATATAGCTGTTGTAAATCTTCAAGGCAGAGTTTTTATGGATGCTATAGATTGTCCTTTCCGATCGATGGAAGCTTTATTAAGTAATGAATTAAAAGATATTAAAATTATTTTTGTCGATTTCCATGCTGAAACCACTGCCGAAAAATATTCATTTTATAAGTATTTCGATGATAAAATTAGTGCAATTGTTGGAACTCATACTCATATTCAAACTAATGATGACCAATTATCAGACTTAGGGACTGCTTTTATATCCGATGTTGGTATGACTGGGCCTTACGATTCTGTAATTGGAATTAAAAAAGATGCACCTATCAATAGATTCTTATACCAAACTCCACAATATTTTGTCCCTGCTGAAGAAAATTTCCAAATTTGTGGTGTAATTATTGAAATTAATGAAAATGGAAAAGCTATAGCAATAGAAAAAATATTTTATCCGGGATTAAAAAAAGGTGTTTAAATGAAAATATTAGACGGGAAATTAGTTTCACAAACAATTAAAAATGAAATTAAAGTTGAAGTAGAGCAATTGAAAGAAAAGACTGGAAAAGTTCCGGGCCTTGTTACAATTCTTGTTGGTGATAATCCGGCATCGAAAGTTTATGTAAGTTCAAAACATAAAGCCTGTCTCGAAGTGGGATTTTTATCAGTGCAAGAAAAACTTCCTGCTGATATTTCTGAAAGCCAATTACTTGAAATAATCTATAATTATAACGAAAATCCAACTGTTAATGGTATTCTTGTACAATTACCATTACCAAAACATATCGATGAAAATAAAGTAATTGAAGCAATATTACCACAAAAAGACGTTGATGGTTTCCATCCTATGAATGTTGGAAATTTAGTTATTGGAAAAGATTGTTTTAAATCTTGCACTCCTGCCGGAATTCAAGAATTGTTAAAGCGTTATAACATCGAAACTGCAGGAAAACACGTTGTGGTAGTTGGAAGAAGTAATATTGTAGGAAAACCAATAGCCAATATTATGTTACAAAAAGAAAAATTTGCCAATAGCATTGTGACGGTATGTCACACTGCAGCTAAAGATTTATCAGTTTATACAAAACAAGCTGATATACTTATTGCTGCTGTTGGTAGACCAAATGTAATTACAAAAGATATGGTTAAAGAAGGTGTCGTGGTAATTGATGTTGGTATTAATTCTGTTCCTGATGAAAATTCTCCTAAAGGTTATAAATTAGTTGGAGATGTTGATTTTGATTCTGTATCACAAATCGCATCATATATAACTCCTGTGCCTGGTGGAGTTGGACCTATGACTATTGCAATGTTGCTTGCTAATACATTGAAATCATTCAGACAATTTAATAATATTTAATGGGGATAAAAAAATGGAAACTCTACAAAAACAAAATTTACATGAAATTTTAAAAAATGTTTTTTCTAATAGCGAATTTGTAACATTTTTAAAAAATAACTTTGGAATTAATGATATTCCATCACAAATCGAAAATTATTTGAATTATTTTGATAAATTAACAAATAATGGTTTAGGTAATGTTAAGCCTATAGAAAATAAAACTCTTGCAAAAATGATTGATCATACTATCTTAAAACCAGAAACTTCTGAAGATGATGTTATAAAGGTATGTAAAGAAGCAAAAGAATATAACACAATGTCAGTTTGCGTTAATCCAATAAATATCGAATTGGTAGCAAACGAATTAAAAAACTCTGAGGTAAAAGTATGTACTGTAATTGGTTTCCCTTTAGGTGCCAATACAACAGAAACTAAAGTTTTTGAAACTGAAGATGCCATAAAAAAAGGTGCAAATGAAATTGATATGGTTTTAAATATTGGAAAATTAAAATCAAAAGATTATAAATATGTTTATAATGATCTTAAAGCAGTTGCTGATGTATCAACTAAAAACAAGGCTTTAAGTAAAGTAATTTTAGAAACTTGTTTGTTAACAAATGAAGAAAAAGTAATAGCTTGTATTTTGAGTGTTTTTGCAGGATTGAATTTTGTAAAAACTTCAACTGGATTTAGCACTGCGGGTGCAAACGCTTTTGATATTGCTTTAATGAGAACAATAGTTGGAGATAATATTGGTGTTAAGGCTTCCGGTGGTGTTAGAACAAGAAAAGATGCTGAAACTATGGTAGCTTTTGGCGCTAATAGATTGGGTGCTAGTGCAACAGTAAAAATATTAAATAATGATGAAAGTGGCTCACAAGGTTATTAATGGAGAAGAATTATAATTCTAAACCACTAATTTTTTCGCTTTTAATTATTTTGTTTCTAACAATTATTACATTTGTCCAAGGTAATTGGGAAATTGGAAATTTTAAATTAAAATCAATTGATTTTTTTGCAGATATCAAAAAAGATACAACGGTTTATTACGAACAAAGACTATTAACTTTAGCAAAACAAATTACTGAAACCAAAAATCTTGTTCAGCAAGATTCATTTTTGGTTTATAATGATAATTCATCATTTCTTAATTTAAAAAATTTTTGGAAAGCATTAAAAAATCGTGACTTTGAAGTTAAACAAATTAATATTGCTTATTTTGGTGATTCAGAAATTGAAGGCGATTTAATTACCGGTGATTTAAGAAATTATTTACAAGCTGAGTATGGGGGTAGAGGAGTTGGATTTCTGCCCTTTGCTTCCATTGATGCTCAATTTCGCAATTCCGTAAGTTTTGATTATGATGATAAATTAATTGAAACTTTTGCATTAAATAAAGTTAATAAAATTGATGATTACGGTATTTCTGGGGCATACTTTATACCTCAAAAAGATTTTCAAATAACTTACAATTGTCCTCAACAATTTAATAAATCTCCTTTCATAAGAGTGTTTTACAAAATTATTGATACTTCTAAACCTACTTATTTATATTGTAATGATGATGTATATAATATTTATGCCATAAATAATAAATTATCTCAATTACTTATTCAGAATACTAAAGAATATAAATATTTTAACTTTAAATTCCCTGTTCCTAACTTGAAACTTTATGGTGTTTCCTTTGAAGCACAAAATGGAATCTATGTAGATAATTTTTCTCTTCGTGGGTATACCGGGATGACGTTAAATAAAATACCATCAGAAAATTTAAGAGAGTTTAAGAAAAATAAAAATTATAAACTTATTATTTTCCAATATGGAATGAATATATTAAATGATCAAACAAAAGACTATACATTTTATAAAAATTCCATGAAAAATGTTATTGAATACTTCGAAAGCAATTTCCCAGAAGCTGATATATTGATTATTGGCGTAGGAGATAAGGGGAAAAAAATTGGTGAAAATTATTTAACTGATGAAAATATCTTTAATTTAATTAAAGCACAAAAGGATTTAGCAATTGAAACAAAATCGAGTTTTATTAATTTATTTGAGTTGATGGGTGGTGTTAATTCTATGACTAAATGGGTTGATAAAGGATGGGCAGCTAAAGATTATATCCATATTTCAAGGACTGGTTCAAAACATATTGCAAAAAAAATTTATAACCTTATTGTAAATTATAATTCAGTTATTGCACAAGGAATTCAGAATTGAAAAAATTATTTTTACTTTTTGTTATTATAAATAATATTATATTTCCTAATATTTCTGATAGTTTATATAATTTTATTCAATATGATAAAAATATAATTTCTAATTCTGTTTACTTAAATTCTATTTTCGAAAAATATACAAAAAATAAAAAAATTAGAATTTTACATATTGGTGATTCATTTTTAGTTTCAGGTTATTTTGGGAAATCATTTATTGAAAATATAAGAAATGATTTTAATATAAAAAATGCTTCTCTAATTGGATTTGATACAAATAAAAAAAAATACAAAAAACGGTATATAAAAAGAAATATTATAATTAATAAAACTCTTATAGAAAATTCTGATACAATTGGTGTTGAATATTTAATTTTTGCTTCAAGTGGAAAAACTTATGAATATTTTTATAGGAATACTCAACTTTCAAATATTATAAATGAATATCATCCAGATTTAATAATTATATCACTTGGAATAAATGATGCAATGAATATGTATCTTTATGAAGAATTTTATAAAATTGTAGAAGCATTTTATAAGAAATATGAAAATAGTGAAATAAAATTTTTATTAACAACACCAATTGATTTTATAACTAAAAAACGTAAAAATAATATAACACTAATAAATTCTGTAATAAAGGATTTTTCAAATTCAAAGTCAATTGCATATTATGATTTTTATGAAATTTCTGGTGGAAAAGGGGCTAGAGTTCAGTGGTATAAAGTTGGACTTTCAAATAAAGACATGATACATTTAAAACAAGAAGGTTATAATTTGCAAGGTAAACTATTTGCTGAAGCTTTTTTAAGGGCTTATAATGAATATAGAAAAAATTATAACTGATTTAAATTTTTCAAAACTAATAAATATTTTTACTTATAATCCTAAAGAACCTTTAGTTTTTAATAGTGCTGCGTTTTTAATAATCTTCACTTTATTTTTATTTTTTTATCAACTATTTTATAAATATAAAAAGGCAAGAATAGCTTATATTGCACTTTTTTCTTTGTATTTTTATTATAAAAGTAGTGGTATTTATTTTATTCTTTTAATATTTACAACACTAATAAATTACTGGGCAGCTTTTAAAATAGATAATACTGAAAAACAAGAATGGCGGAAATTTTATCTTTTTGTTAGCGTTTTTAGTAGTTTATCTTTACTTGGATATTTTAAGTATACAAATTTATTAATTGATACATTCAATAATATTTTTACACTAAATATTTCTTTACAAGATATATTTCTTACTGCTGGTATTTCATTTTTTACTTTCCAAGCATTAAGTTATACAATTGATGTTTATCGAAAAGAATTTAAGCCACTTGAAAGTTTTATAGATTTTCTGTTTTGCGTATCTTTTTTCCCACATTTAGTTGCTGGTCCAATCATTAGGGCATCAGTTTTAATTCCGCAAATGGATAAAGAATTCTACATAAATAAAAGTGAATTTGGGCAAGGTGTTTATTTAATTATGTCTGGTCTTTTTAAGAAAGTAGTTATTGCAGATTTTTTGAGTGTTAATTATGTTGATAAAGTTTTCGATGAACCATTGAGATATTCTGGTATTGAAAATATATTTGCTGTTTATGCATATGCTATACAAATTTACTGCGATTTTACAGGTTATTCTGATATGGCAATAGGAATTTCACAATTTATTGGTTTTAAATTACCAATTAATTTTAATTCGCCATATCAGGCTACAAGTTTAACAGATTTTTGGAGACGTTGGCATATTTCGCTTTCAAGTTGGTTGAGAGATTACCTATACATTCCATTAGGTGGAAATAGAAAAGGTAACCTACGAACTTATTTTAATCTTTTAATGACAATGTTACTTGGTGGTTTATGGCACGGTGCAAGTTGGAAATTTGTTTTTTGGGGATTTATACACGGTTTAGGTTTAGCTATTGAAAAAGCGTTTAATTTGCATAATATTTTCAATAAGAGCTCTTTACTGAAATTCTTTGGTTGGGCAATAACTTTTCATATTGTTTGTTTAGCTTGGATATTTTTTAGAGCCGATAATTTCGATAAAGCAATTATGATGATAGATAAAATTATTTTTAACACTGATTTTAATATGATAACACAATTTTCTATTGCTTATAAACCTGTATTTTTAATTATACTTTTAGGTTATGCGATGCATTTTATTAATAACGAATTAGAAGATTTTTTGAAAATTTCGTTATTTGAAACTCATTTCGTTTTTCAAATGATCATTGTCTTCATTATTTTATTTATTACACTACAATTTAAATCGCAAGATATACAACCTTTTATTTATTTCCAATTTTAAAAATACTTGCATATTTATTAAAAAATTGTTATTCTTAAATTAAACAATAATTAAATCTTAAATGGTAATTGATTTAACAATCGAAAAAAGTTTTGATGGACTTAATGTAAAAATTCCAAATTTCCCAGAATGTGATTTTTGGGTTAGAACTGAAGATGAAGCAATAAAAAAAGCCATAGAGGTTATTCAACAAAATTTTCTTATTGAAGAAAAAAAAATAAAATTTGATAGAGCAAGAGTTGAGGACGAAAATATAATTTATAAAATTTTTGTACCAGATTATTCAAAAAAATTATAATGGCTATTGAACAAAAAAATATATGGTTGGAGCATAGTTATAAAATTACCGTTGAAAGCATATTTTAATATATGAAAATATTTGTATTCTTTACAATATTATTGGTAAATGGATCTTTCCTAAAAAGAGAACAATTTTTAAAATGAAAAAAGAGTTGAAAGAAAATAATCTTATTTTAAAGGAATTTAAAATATTATCACAAAAAAGTATATGCTATGGGTTAAATTTTAGCCCATTATTAAAAAATATATTTATTAAGATTGGTAAATTTATAAATTTCCAAGGCTATTTGAGAGTGTTAATAATAAAGAAAAATGTTGAAAAAAAATGAGTAATTCAGTCGAAAAAAAATTAATAAAATATAATTATGAAGAAATAAAAAAAAGTTATAAAATTACTGAAAAAAGGTATAAAAGACTTTTTGATGTTCTTTCAAAACGACAATTTGATTTAAAAATAGTATTAGAAAATATACACGATCCGCATAATGTAAGTGCTATTTTAAGATCTTGTGATGCTGTTGGTGTACCAAAAGTATCACTTTTGTATTATATAGAAAGTTTTCCCAAAAAGATTGGTAAAAAAAGCTCTTCATCAGCAGGGAAATGGGTTGAAACAGAAAAATTCAAAAGTGTTGATGAATGTTATCAGAATTTGAGAGAAAATGGCTTTAAGATTTATGCAACCGATTGCTCACCTGATGCTGTATCGCTTTATTCCTTAAATTTAACAGAGAAAATAGCAATTGTATTGGGTAATGAACACAGGGGCGTATCAGAAGAAGCTATTAGAAAAGCTGATAAAAGATTTTATATCCCAATGTTTGGAATGGTACAGAGTTTGAATGTATCGGTTGCATCAGCAGTTATTTTATATGAAGCTTTAAGGCAAAGATTACAAGAAAACAAATATATAAATTGTCAATTAACACAAGAAGAATTTAATATTCTTCTTGAAAAATGGTTAAAAAAATAACAAAATTTTTGAGAGGTACTAATGAAAAGTGTAAAAGGAACCAAAACAGAAAAAAACCTCTTAGCTGCATTTGCTGGTGAATCACAAGCCAGAAATCGCTATAATTTTTTTGCTGAAAAAGCTCGTCAAGAAGGTTTTAACCTTATAGCTGATGTTTTTGATGAAACTGCTGATAATGAACACGAACATGCTAAAATTTTCTTTAAATATCTTGAAGGTGGTGAAGTTGAAATAACTGCAACTTTTCCTGCTGGTAAAATAAAAGCAACATATGATAATTTATTAGCTGCTGCCCAAGGTGAAGATCACGAGTTTGAAGTTATGTATCCAGATTTTGCAAAGGTTGCAAAAGAAGAAGGTTTTCCAGAAATAGCTTCAATGTTTAAAATGATAGCTAAAATTGAAAAACATCATTCAGATAGATTTAAGAATTTAAGTGAGCATTTGAAAAATAGTACTCTTTACCGCAAAACAGAAAAAGTTTACTGGATATGCTTAAAATGTGGCTATATTTACGAAGGTGAAAGAGCTCCTGAACATTGTCCAGTTTGTAATGTGGATAGAGCATATTTCAAACTATATAATGATATTTATTAAGAACTAGACAAATAAAAGAAAGAAAGCAAGTTAGCGGAAGCGAGCTTGCTTTTTTTATTTTTAAAAAAAATATTATTTAACTCAGACAGTGTAAGCGTAAGCCCCTTGCAGCTTGTGACAAGCTGCAAGGGGCAGCGGGCCGGAACGGCCCGCTTAAATTAGATAAATTAAAAATTCTCATTTTTTAAAAATTCAACTAACTCGCATAGATTTAGTTGTGTTTACAAAATAATTAAAACTCTCTTTATCTATCAATAAAATATTGTATTTATAATTATATCATTAAAGCAATAATATTGTAGATACAAAAATATTCTTGAAAATTGTAATTCTTTCGTCTAAGAAATTATATTGTTAATACGAATATATTTTTTAAAATTGCCAATATATTGTATATACAATTATATCGTATATACGAAAATATTATAAGACTTTTAAATTTGCCGTTCAAATTCAAAATTTTTTAAAAATTTTATTTTGGTAAAAATGAAAATATATTGTAATTTGTTGATAATAAACAAGTTATTGAGTGTTATTGAGAATAGTATTATGGGCGTTAGCCCGCCCGTGCGCCGCCCGGCGCACGGGCTTTAAGCTTACACCGTCTGAGCTAAATATAAAATTGTCTTTAAAGATTGATAAAGGACTACTATAAATTAATTTCTGATGCTAATAGATAATATTTATTTAAAAGTTCATTTGTGATTTGGCTATTTGATTGAATGATAAAGAGATTTATAAAACTTTCGGTTTCTATATTTAATAATTCGATAAAATTATTTACTGATTCTGGGAAAAATAATGATGCATTGAATAAGTTAGCAATTGCATTATAATTAATTTCTAAAGGTACTTGAAAGTATTTTTTGAAATATTTTTGCTCTTTTGAAATAGGTAAAAGATTGAATATTCCACCGCCATTGTTATCAAATATTATGACATTTAATTTAATTTCATATTCGTTAGCTAAATATAGAGCTGTAAGGTCGTAATAAAATGATAAATCGCCGATAAGTAAATAGTTGTAATTGTTTTGTGTTGATATCCCTAATGCAGTAGATATTATGCCATCTATGCCGCTGGCGCCTCTGTTTGAGAAAACTTTGAATTGTTTATTGTTATTTGCTGCAAAAATGTTTGTTAGTCTGATTGGTAAACTATTGCCTAGAATTATGTTAGAGTTATCAGGTATTGTCTCTAATAATTGATAAATGTAAGATGCGTCAAAATTATTATTTGTAGTAAGAAATTCTTTTTTTAAATCTTCGATTTTTTGGTTTAATTGGATTATTTCGTTTAAATGATTATTGTTGGTTTTAAATGAGAAATTTGAAAAATATATATTTAGTGCTTTACAAAAATCATATGATGAGGATTTTATAAAAATTCGTTTATTTATACTATTTGTATTGTAACTTAAATTTTCATCAATTATGATAGTGTGTTTCACATTTTTATCTAAAAATTCTTTTAATTTTATAGATGTATTATTTCTTCCAAATATTATTGCTATATCGAATTGGAAATTTTTAGTGAAATAATTATTCCTTATAAGGGCTTCGTAATTGTTTATTACGTTATTATTTCCATAAAACCTTGCTGATGAAGCAGAATCTGCAAAAATGGGATAATTTAAGTAATCGGATGTTGTGAATAGTTCATTTAAAAAAACTTCATCGTAATTATCGGGATTTAATATAATAACGCCTGTTAATTTTTTAATTAAAAATTCGGTTATAAGTTCTAAATTTAACGATGTGTTTGATTTATAGAAGAATGAATTTTTTTTATTATCAAGTAAATTTTGTAGCTTGATAGGATCAAAATAAGTGTTATAAGAAGTAGGTTCCAATGGTTTACGGAACGGAAAATTCAAATGGACAGGCGCTTTCTTATCACAAAAAGATTTTAGTAATGTTTTTTCGGCTATTTGCTCTAAAGAATTTAATGAAATGTCACTAAAATCAGGTAATGGAAAATTAAAGAACCAATTTATGTGATTTGAAAATATATTATTTTGATTGATAGTTTGATTTGCATCAGTGAACAAGTCATCAAAGGAGCGATCGGCTGTACAGACGATTAATGGAATATTACTTTTATAAGCTTCAATTATTGCAGGATATAAGTTAGCGACTGCTGTTCCAGAAGTTGTTGAAATAATTACAGGTGATTTGGTTGCTTTAGCCAATCCAAGAGCAAAATAAGCTGATTGCCTTTCATCAAGAATAACAAATTTTTTGATGTTATTTATATCTTCCAAAGCGCAATTAATAGGCGTATTTCTACTTCCCGGAGAGATACAAGCATATTTTACTCCGAGTGAACTTAAATGCGAAAAAAAGATATACGACCATAGATAATTATTATTAAAATTGTTATTCATTTTTTAAGAGATTTGTTATTGTTGAAATTTTACTGTTAATTTCATTATATTCATTTTCTATATCAGATTCCTTAATAAATCCGGCGCCGCCGTATAAGCGAAGTGAATTATTATTTTTTAAACCACATCTAATAGCAACAGCCATTTCAATAGATCTATTAGAGATATATCCAATGACACCGCTATAAAGACCACGGCTAAAAGGTTCGTATTTGTTAATTAGTTCATATGATAATTTTTGTGGGAAGCCACAAACCGCAGGAGTAGGGGAAAGTTCATTCAATAATTTGAAAGTATCTTCTTGTGATTCTACTTTAGTTTTAAAAATTGTTTTTAGATGTACTAAAGAACCAGCAATTTTGAATTTTTGTGAGTTATCTATTTCAACATCATTGTTGTATTTTTGTAAAATTTCTGCGATAAAATCACTTACTATTTTTTGTTCATTGTAATTTTTAATAGAACTTAATTGCTCTTTGTAATTAGAATTATAAGGTGCTGTACTTGCAAGAGAATCTATAGTTATTTGATTTTCTTTTTTTGTAAAAAAATTTTCAGGTGACGCACCAAAAAATATACTATCATTTAATTTAAAAGCATAAATAAAAGTATTTAGTAAATTTGTTTTTAATAATTCAATTAAATGTGTGTTTGCTGCTGAAAAGTTATAAATATTTTCAACCGCAGGAACTATTTTTAATAGCTTTTCGCTTTTAATAAAATCTTTTAATGAATTAGCGTAATTTGAAAATTCTTCAAATGAAGTAATTTTATTTGGAGATAATTTTATTTTAGGATTTTTTACTTTTTTTAAGGATTTTAATTTTTGGATGAAACTATTTGTAATAGTTTTTAGTTCAGTTTTGTCATCATCTTCTTTATGGAAAGTTACCAAATAAGTCTTTTCGATATCTCGAATAATTAAAAATCTTGGAATAAACCAATTATGCTTTTTGAAAGGTTCCCAGTTTGAATCTTTGAGATTAAAAGCGGAGGAGCCAATAATAAAAGGCAAATCTAATAATTTGTTAGAATTAAAATTTTTAAGTTTTATATTGGAATAATCAATTAGGTTAGAGAGTTCTGTGATATATGAAAAATTATGTAAAATGTCGAAAGCAATAAATTCAATTTTAGTGTTAGGGGAATAGAAATAAAAAGATATATCGGTAATATCGAAGTAATTGTATAAATCGTAATTTAAATTAATTTCTGATATTTTAGGAAAAATAGTCAATTTATTCTCTCAATATTTAATAACAGAAGAAACGGTGTATTTGTTTAGGAGTTCTCTACCTTTTAAAGCTTCAAGTTCAATAAGAAAAGAAATTTGTTTAATGTTACCGCCTAAATTTTCAATTAATTTGCAAGCAGCTAACATAGTTCCGCCTGTAGCAAGTAGGTCATCGTGGAGTAAAACATTATCATTTGGTGAAATAGCATCTTTATGAATTTCTATTTTGTCCGTACCGTATTCAAGAGCATATTCTTGAGAAAGTTTTTCTGCAGGTAATTTATTAGGTTTGCGAATTGGAATAAAACCAGCATTAAGTTTGTGAGCTAATAAACTACCGAATATAAATCCACGAGATTCAATTGCAACCACTTTGGTAATGTTTTTGTCTACTATTTGATTATAGAGAGCCTCAAGTGCATAATTAAATGCTTTATTAGATTTTAATAAAGTTGTTATATCTCTGAATAAAATTCCTTCTTTTGGGAAATCTGGAATATTTCTTATAAATTGTTTTAAGTCCATATTTAAACTCATTTTAATTTTAAAAACAAATATAAATAAAAAAAGATTGCAAGCAATTAGTAAAAATACTAATTGAGCAATCTTTTAATAAATTTAGTTTATTGTATTATTGAAAGTCAGCATTGTGATAAACATTTTGAACATCATCATTATCTTCGAACATTTCAATAATTTTCATAACTTTTTCAACATCTTCACCAGAAACTGCTACGCGGTTTTTAGGAACCCATTGTAAAGAAGCATTTTCAACTGAAATTCCTTTATCCATTATAGCTTTTCTAACATCTTCAAAATTTTCAATGGTTGTAAACATTTCAAAGTATCCTTCATCAACTTCGCAATCATCTGCACCTGCTTCAATTGCGACTTCCATAATTTCATCTTCTGTTTTACCATTTACTGGTCCAGTAATAACGCCTCTTCTTTCGAACATCCAGGCAACAGAACCTTCGGCGCTCATATTTCCGCCATATTTACTAAAAATATGTCTAACTTCAGCTGCTGCACGATTTTTATTATCAGTAACAACTTCAACCATTAATGCTACACCGGCTGGAGCGTAACCTTCATAAGTAATTTCTGAATAAGTTACTCCTTCCATTTCACCGGAAGCTTTTTTAATTGCTCTTTCTATATTATCGGCAGGCATATTGACAGATTTAGCATTGTCGATAACTAATCTTAATCTAGGATTATTCTCAGGGATAGGTCCACCTTGTCTTACAGCAACTGTTATTTCCTTGATTAATTTTGTAAATATTTTTCCTCTTTTTGCATCAATAGCTGCTTTTTTTCTTTTGATAGTAGCCCATTTACTATGACCTGACATAAAAACCCCTTTAGTTGCTATTCTTACAATTATTATTTAAATTTGTTTTTTAATTTTTAAGATTTACAAATATATAATAAAGATTTATATTATGCAAAAAAAATCTAATATTCAACTTGTGGTTTTTGATCTCGATGGAACATTAATGAAATCTGATTTAACTATTTACAATTCAATGGTTGAGACATTAAGAGAAATTGGAATAAGCACAGAAATTCCTAAAGAAGAATTTGATAAATTTATTGGTTATCATTTCCAAGATATTTTTGATTATTTTAAAATTAATGTAGGTGATTTGGATAGCTATATTAGCAAGTATAAAGAAACTTATTTTAAAAATTTGAGTCTAACAGAACTATATCCAGGAGTTTTAGAAACTTTAAGGAATTTAAAGCTTAAACAGATTAAGACAGCAATTTTAACGACGAAAGCTCAAGATCAGTTAGAAAAAATTATTACTTATTTTGAATTAAACAATTATTTTGATTATTTATATGGTAGAAGACTGAATAGTAAAATAAAGCCTTCACCTGAGCCTTTACTGGAAATTATGGATATTTTAAAAGTTGATAATAATTCAACAATTATGGTTGGGGATACAGAGCTTGATATTATGTGTGGAAATTCGGCTAAAACTTTCACAGTTTTTGTGGAATATGGTTACGGAAAATTAAATGGGAATTTTACTCATTATAAATTTTCTAATATCACTCAGTTATTGGAGATAATATGAAAAAAATAGTTTTATTACTAATAGCAATGATATTCGGTGGCCTTTACGCACAAGATGCTGGTTTAGGAATTGGAACAAATGTTGGAGAACCAGTGGGATTATCAGCAAAATATTGGTTAAATAATCAAAATTCAATTGAAGCAACTTTAGGATATTCTTACCTAAAAACAAACGGTGCTTTGGATATTTCGGCGGTTTATAATTATACAAAATATAATTATATATCAATTTTTGAAAAGAAATTCCACTTTAATTATGGATTAGGTTTTTCTTATTCAACAAATTTTGCTGGAAATTATATCTTTGGAGTTAAGACTACCGCACAAATTTTTTCTTACATTTTAGAGTCACCTACAGATTACTACTTTAATATTAGCCCAATTTTAGGTTTGTTCCCAAAAGTAAATTTATATATGGATGTAAATTTGGGGATAAGGTATTATTTAGGTTATTAAATTGTGCTATAAAATAAAATATTTTTAAATTATAATTAAGACTTAAATTAATATTGAATATGTATTCATTATTTGTTATTTTACATTGAAAAAATTAAAAATAATTAAAGGTGTGAAGATGAAAAAGTTTTTTCTTTTAAGTATTATCGTATGCAATCTTTTTGCACAGAGTGACCTAAACATATTTGGTTATTATCAAGCATTTTTCCAAAATAATAATGGTTATAATATTGTGCTTGATAATCAAGTATATTCTGCGTTTAACGCAAATGATCCAAATGAACTAGCATTACGTGCTTTGTTACCATCACAATTATAATCATCAAAAGTTAAATTTACAGCTAATAAAAAAAATACATTTACACTTCAACAATTTAATTTGTTCTTTACAAAAGATTTTGAAGGTAAATGGGGTAATTTTACAACATTTGCTAATATTGAAATAAATAATAATTTCAATTTTGAAAAAAATTGGGGGCAAATTAAATTAGAAGAAGCATGGGCTAGATATAATTATTCCGATGCATTTAATGTTAAAGTTGGTTTATTTATCCCAACATTTAATAATTTCAATGAAATTAAAAATAGAATGCCTATAATACCATATTTATTTAGACCATTGGTTTATGAAGAAACAATTTCAGAAGTTATTCCATTACAAGATTTTATTCCATTAACAGCAAATTTGCAAATACAAGGAAATATTCCAGTTACAGAAGACATAACATCTACATATGCATTATTTTTGGGTAATAGCGAAGATAAGTATTATTCTTCTCAAACGTCAGGTATAGTATACCGAGGTATGGATACTACAACATTTAAGATGATTGGTGGTAGAATTGGTTTAAAATATAGATCTTTTAAATTTGGAGTATCTGGGACTTATGATAGAGATAACCAATCAACATTATTTGAAGGTTCTACGTTAAATCCAAATTTAAAAAGATATAGAGTAGGTGGAGATTTATCTTTTACTTATGGTGATTTTTCATTTGAAACAGAATTTATTAAAGTTATTTATGATGTTAAAAATGAACATAAAGATTTTATTAAAAATTATTCTAAAAATGTTATTGTAAAAAAATATGGTGATTTTTATAATTTATCTAATGAATTAGATAATTTAAATGATACATACAATAATATTAACTTACCTTCTCCATCTGACCCTAATTATATCAATTTAAAGAATCAAAGGATGTTATTGTTAAGCCAGATCCAACAAAAACAATTACAATTACAACAGATGTTTACACAATTACAAAAAGTTTCAAAAAATAGATTATATTTAGGCGATACATATGATAAGTTGTTTTATTATTTATCATTAGGTTATAATATTACAGATGAATTTATGCCATATGTTAGTTATTCTTATTATGAGGATGGATTAGATGCAAGATTTAAAGATGGAATGCAACAGTATTCATTTGGTATAGTTTACCGACCTATTACAGAGGTTGTATTAAAAGCACAGTGGACTCAACAGAATGTAGATAAAATTAATTATAAATCAAACTTTTACCATGCCGGTATTAGTGTAATGTTCTAATTATGGAGGAAAAAATGAAAATTAGGAAATATTTACTAATATTCTTATTATTATTTACTAGCATTTATGCAGAAGTTACAATTATAGGAAATAAAAGCACAAATATTACAATTACCAATGCAAATAGTGCATTTGATTATTTTACAATGGCGAAGGGTAATTTGAAAGTATTTTATTTAAAAAGTGGCTCAGCAAATGATGAATTTTTTAGTTTTATAGGTAAAGATTTCAATGAAATGAAAAAAATCTGGATGAGATTGCAGCTTACTGAAGGTAAAATAGCAGTTGCTTTAAACTCAGAGGATGAGATGCTGGAAAAAGTTGCTTCGACACGTAATTCTATTGGGTATGTCTCCAAAAGCAAAGTAAATTCCAATGTTAAAAGTATTTTTACAATAAAATAAGTGGTTGAAAATGTATGATTTTATAAACAAATCAATAAAAAATCGAATTGTTGTTAGTTCTGTTGCACTTATTTTGATAATTACTATTTTTGCTTCTATATATTATCCATTAAACCAGAAAAACCAAATCTTAGAGCAGGCAGAAAAACAATTTGTAACATTAGCTGAAATGCTTGCTTTTTCTGTAGGTTTGGGGTTAAAAGATGCAAATTTTGAATTAGTACACACAGCATTTGAGTGGGCAAAAAAAGATAATAACGTTTCCTACTTAGCAATTTATGGTGGAAGTAATAATTTGATATTCGAACATAGTTCCAAAAATTTCACTTTTGAACCTCCAAAATATGATTTAGAAGAACAACGTGGAAAACTTTATTTTAATAAAGAAGAATATTTATATACTATACAAAATAGTGATTATCAACAAAAAAATTTTGGTAAAATTTTATTAGTTTATTCATTGAAGGAATTCAATGAAAAAGTTTCCTCTGCAAGGAATTTATCGTTTTTGTTTTGGGGTAGTGTTTTAGTTATAGGTATTTTTATATTTAATTTCATTGGTAAAAATATTAGTCGCGAAATAGAAGAATTTGCAGAAGCAGCTGAAATTGTAGGTAATGGTAATTATGATTATCAAATAAAATATAATAAAAATGATGAAATTGGAAGATTGGCAAAAGCTTTTAGAAATATGGTTGAAAAAATTAAAATTGCAAATCAAGAACTTCTAAGTGAAAAAGCCTTTGTCGAAAGAAAAGTTGAAGATGCCGTAAAATCTATAAAAGAATCTGAAGTATATTTAAATAATAGTGTTGAGAAATTTTTAAGTGAAATCAAAAAATTTGAAACTGGTAATTTAAATATTCATCTATTGAATGAAAAAAATGATAAGATTAAAGAATTGTTTGATGGCTTCCTGAATGCTGTTAACAATTTGAAAAATATGATTAAGGATGTGAAAGATATTATTACATATATTAGCTCTTTTGGTTATAAATTATCTGCTGCAACTGAAGAATTAACAGCGAATACTAGAGAACAAAACGTTAAAGTTGAAAATACTTTTAATGAAATTCTAATATAACAATTGCAATAGAAAAAACTAAAAATTTATCAACAATTGCTACAAATAATGCACAAAAACAAGGTGAAAAAGCAGAACAAGGTGGTAATGTAATTAATCAAACAATTGAAGCAATGAATAATATTACAAATGTAGTTGAGAATGCAGCTTCTAAAATTTTAAAACTTGGAGAAAGTAGTCAAAAGATTGGTGAAATTATTCAAGTTATTGATGAAATTGCAGATCAAACAAACTTGCTTGCATTAAATGCAGCAATTGAAGCTGCTCGTGCTGGCGAGCAAGGGCGTGGTTTTGCAGTAGTAGCTGATGAAGTTAGAAAATTGGCAGAAAGGACAGGAAAAGCTACTAAAGAAATTGCTGAAATGATTAGAACTATTCAAATAGAAACTAAAGAAGCTGTTTCTGTTATGGGTGAAGGATTAAATGAAGTAACAACAGGACAAGAAAAAATAAAAAAATCTGAAGATGTATTGAATAATATAATTAAAAGTTCATATGAAGTAGTTCAAAATATAAAAATGGTTGCTAACGCAAACGAGGAACAATATCAACAAGTGAAAGAAATATCGCAAAGTATGGAATTTGTAAATAACATAGTTCATAGTAACGCTGGTGCTGTTAACGATATTGCACAAGAACTTAATATGTTAAACGAAAGGATTTCACAATTGGATAAGATGATAGGGAATTTCAAAATATAAAAAGAAAAAAGCTGCCTGAAGGCAGCTTTTTTTATTTATTGAATTCAATTAATGATGGATCATAATCTTCGACTTTTTCGAAACCTAATAGATTAAGAATTGTTGCGGCAATATTTGTTAATCCAGGATTTTGTACATTTGCCATTTTGTATTCACCGGAATATTGTGGATCAAAAATAATAAATGGTACAGGATTTAATGTATGAGATGTTTTAATTTCTTTTTTCCCATTTTTTTCTACAAACATTTCATCTGCATTGCCGTGATCAGCAGTTACAATAGCTATACCATCAAGCTCAGCAACAACTTGTAATAATTTCCCTACACATTCATCTACTGTTTCAACAGCGGTTATTGCAGCTTCCATAACACCAGTATGGCCTACCATATCGCCATTTGCAAAATTAACACGACCGAATTTGTATTTACCACTTTTTAGTAATTCTATTGTTTTTTCTGTAATTTCATAAGCTTTCATTTTAGGAGCTTGATCGAAAGGAATTTTATCAGATGGAATTTCAACATAGGTTTCTAATTTTTCGTTAATGTAGCCTGATTTATTTCCATTCCAGAAATAAGTAACATGTCCAAATTTCTGAGTTTCGGAAATTGCAAAAGAAGTAACACCTTCAGCGCATAAGTATTCGCTTACAGTTCTATCGATAGCTGGTGGAGTAACTAAATATTTTGATGGTATATGCAAATCGCCATCATATTCCATCATTCCAGCAAAAAAGACTTGTGGAACTCTTTTTCTATCGAAATAAGAAAATTCTTTTTCTTCAAAAGCACGAGAAATTTCGATAGCTCTATCGCCGCGGAAATTAAAGAAAATTACAGCATCACCATCAACTATTGGACCTACTGGTTTATTATCATTATCAACAACAACAAAAGCGTCCATATATTGATCTGTCATTTGAGGATCTTCATCATAGAAGGTTTGAACGGCTTCAGCAGCGGATTTAAATGGTCGCGCTTCACCTAATACGTGTGCATACCAACCACGTTTAACAATTTCCCAATCAGCATTGTATCTATCCATTGTCACTCTCATTCTTCCACCACCTGAAGCGATTTTATAATCAAAACCTTGTGAATTAATTTCGCTTAGTAATTTTTCAGTCATATCAATATATTTTAAAGCAGATTTTTGATCAACATCACGGCCATCCAAAAGAGCGTGAATGCGTACAAATTTTACATCATTTTGCACTAAATTTTTTAGCATTGCAAAAAGATGATCTATATGTGAATGTACATTACCATCTGAAAGTAATCCTATAAAATGAACAGTTTTACCACTTTTTCCAATTTCAATTATTTTATTCCAATTTTCAGTTTGGAAAAATTTTCCACTTTCAATTGAAATATTGACCAGTTTTGCACCTTGTGCAAATACGCGTCCAGCGCCTAAAGCATTATGTCCGACTTCACTATTTCCCATATCGTCTTCTGTTGGAAGACCAACAGCAGGGCCATGTGCTTTTAATTTAGTAAATAATGGAACAGTAAATAATTTATCAAGATTTGGCGTTTTAGCCAAATATACAGCATTATTTTCACCAGGTTTGTTTATCCCAATACCATCCATTATAATAAGTAAAAGAGGACCTTTCCTACCGCTAAAATTTTCTAGCTTATTTAATTTTAATGACATAACTTACTCCTTTAAGTTTGTTTATAATTAAATGTTTTATCCAAATAAAAAGTTCCATAATAAGAAATCTGCTAAAAGAATTGCAGATGCTGAAAGTACAAATGCTCTGATAGTTGAAAGACCAACACCTTCAGCGCCGCCTTCAGTTCTTAGCCCAACATGGCATCCTAACAAAGATATTGCAGCACCAAAAACGGAAGCTTTAATTAATCCTGCAATAACATCTGATATATCAAAGAATCTTTGTACCGATGAGAAAAATACGTTAAATGAGACATCTAAAAAATAATTAGCTGTTAAAAATGATCCAAAAATAGCGATAACATCTGTAAAAATTACAAGAACAGGTAACATTATTACTGAAGCTAAAAATCTTGGCATAGCCAAAAATCTTATCGGGCTAATTCCCATAACTTCAAGAGCATCAATTTGCTCGGTAACTTTCATTGTTCCTAATTCTGCAGCTATTGATGCCCCAATTCTGCCAGCCATTACCAAAGCGGTTAACACTGGCCCTAATTCGGTAAAAATGGCTTTACTAACCGCTGTTCCTAATAAAGATAAAGGGGCTAGTCCTTTTAATTGGTAAGATGCTTGCCATGCTGTTATAGCACCTGTAAAAAAAGAAATTACAAAAACTAATGGTAAAGAGTTTACGCCAATATGTTCCATTTGTAGGATTATTTGTTTCCTACTATGAATAATGTTTCTTAGGTATCCAATTATTCCTAAAAAAAGTTTAACTATTTCACCAAATTCTGAAATTGTACTGATAATTTTTCTGCCGATAAATGAGATCATAAAAAAAATATTTTTTGTTTTTAAAGATAGAAAAATTTGTTTATTTTTAATAATTTATATTGGAATTTAAATAATAATAAAGTAATTTAACAGTTCAAAAATAGGAGAATTATATGCAAAATTTGTATCAATCAATTGAAGAAACAGTAAGTGTTATTAGAAAAAAAATTAGTGAAGATTATAAAATAGGTATAATCTTAGGTACTGGTTTGGGGGCTTTAGTAAATGAAATTGAAAAAGAATATGAGTTTGATTATGCTGAATTACCATATTTCCCTTTATCTACAGTTGAATCTCATCATGGTAAATTAATATTTGGAAAATTATCAGGTAAAAATGTTGTTGTTATGCAAGGAAGATTTCACTATTACGAAGGTTACACAATGCAGCAAATTACTTATCCTGTAAGAGTAATGAAATTTTTAGGTGTTGAATCCTTAATTGTTTCGAATGCTTGTGGCGGTATGAATCCACAATATCGCAAAGGCGATATAATGTTAATGTTGGATCATATTAATTTACTTGGGGATAATCCACTTATTGGTCCAAATGACAACAAGCTTGGTCCTAGATTTCCGGATATGAGCGAACCTTATTCTTTGAAGTTAATAGAATTAGCTGAAGAAGTGGCACTTGAAAATAAAATTAAAATCCATAAAGGTGTTTATGTTGCTGTTGCAGGCCCTAATTTAGAAACAAAAGCTGAATATAGATTTTTACGCTCAACAGGAGCAGATGTTGTTGGTATGTCTACAGTTCCCGAATGTATTGTAGCTAACCATATGGGAATTAAAGTACTTGGAATTAGTATTATAACCGATGAATGTTTCCCAGAATGTTTGAAACCTGTTGATTTGAAAGATGTTATTGAGGCTGCTAATCAAGCAGAACCAAAAATGACAACAATAATTAAAGGTGTTGTAAGCAAATTGTAATTTCATCCTAAAAATAGCCAAAGGCATGTTTCTTTTTATATAGCTCAGACGGTGTAGGCATAAGCCCGTGCGCCGCACGGGCAGGCTAACGCCAAAAAATATTTTGTAAAAAACTATATTTTATTTACGTGAATATAGATCTATTATAATTGTTGGCAAAATAAATAAAAAAAATTTACTTTTTGTTGAATTATTATATTAAAATATAAAGAGCCAAATGATATATTCGTATATACAATTTAATTGTATTTACAATATTATATTTTTTTTATAAATATTTTGTACATACGATATTATTGGTATAACTATATATTCTTGAAATATTTTATTTAACTATAAAGTATAACACATAGATATTTTTAGGATAATGAGATAAAAAACGATAGATATTTGTTAAGCATTTACCTAAAAATTAACAACTTAATTTTAGAGATTGAAGCATTTTCAAAAGTGAAAATTTAATAATATTAACATTTGTAAAAGTTTAAATAAATTTTGTAAATTTTTTTAGCGGGCCGTTCCGGCCCGCTGCCCCTTGCAGCTTGCCACAAGCTGCAAGGGGCTTAAGCTTACACCGTCTGAGCCAAGTAAGTATTTATAAATAAAAATAATTTGATATGAAAAAAAATGATGATGTTTACGAATTAGCTTTGAAAGTAGCTCATCTTTATTATTATAATCAACTAACTACGGAAGCAATAGCCCAAGAGCTAAAAATGTCACGCCCTTCTGTTTCTAAATTATTAAATTTTGCAAGACAAGAGGGGCTAGTTGAGATAAAAATTATTGATAAAAATATATCTATAAATCCACTTGAAAAAAATATTTTAAAGAGGTTTAAGAATTTAAGTCAAGTTAAAATAGTACCAGCGACAAATAATTTAGATGAGTTGGAAATATTGCACAGAGTTGCACAGTTTACAGCAAATGAGATTACGAGTTATTTTGAAAAAATAAAAACTTGTGGTTTATCGTGGCATAAAGTTTTATACGAAGTTTCAAAATATTTGACCCCAAAAAAATTAGAAGAATTAAATTTTATTGCTACACATGGATTATTTTTCTCCCAAAAGAACAATTCATATATACAAATGTTAATTAATTTTGCTCAAAATTATGATTGTCACTATTCACTTTTTCCTGCTCCATTTTATTTTGAGTATCCATCAACTAAAAATATGTTTTTACAGGATAGTAATATTGCAAATTTAATAGATTTACAAAACTCTTGTGAAGTATATATATTTAGTATATCAGATATTGAGCATCAATTAAAAGCTCACCCAATTATTAGGGAAAGTTTTATTTCAGAAGATGATTTAATATTTTTAAAAGGAATGGATGTAGTTGGCGAGATTTCAGGTATTTTTTATAAGAAAGATGGCTCTTATCAAAATTTGCCCGTAAATAGTCGCTCAAGTGGGATAAAACTTGAAGTTTTAAAACAAGCAGAACATTCAATTTGTGTTTTATCTAATAAAAGATCAATAACAGCATTAATAACAGCACTCGATGCGGGATTTATAACTGATTTAATTATTGATGAAGTTTCAGTAAAAGAGTTAATAAAGCAAATTAAGGGATAAAGATGGAGCAGTACATAGTAGTTTTAAAGCAATCATCTGCTAGTTGCCAAGCTATTATTTTCAACAGAAATGGAAATATTATTAACTCTGCACAAAATGATCTTAAGACAATTTCTCCTAGAGAAGGTTGGGTGGAGATTGATCCTTTGCAAATATGGTCTAAATTAATGTCATCTCTTGCTGAGGTTTTGACTAAATCTGGGATTCGGACAAATTCAGTATTAGGCATAGGAATTATTAATCAAAGAGAGACAACAATATTATGGGATAAAGTAACAGGTGAGCCTGTATATAATGCTATAAGTTGGAGTGATAGAAGAACCCAAAAAATATGTCATGAAATTAAAAATGATAGTTTTTCTAAAATTATTCATGAAAAAACTGGTATTGTAATAGATCCATATTTTAGTGCTACCAAAATACAATGGATTATTGAAAATATTAAAGGTGTTAAAGAAAAAATAAAAGAAAATAGAATTCTATTTGGTACTGTAGATAGTTGGATTGTTTGGAAGCTTACAAATGGTAGATGCCATATAACTGATTATTCCAATGCATCACGAACAATGTTGTTTAATATTCATACATTGAAATGGGATGATGAACTTTTGAATTTTTTTGGTATACCTAAAACAATACTACCAGAAGTAAAAAATTCAAGTGATATTTATGATTTCACCGATAAACATCTATTAACGACAAAAATACCTATTGTTACAATTATTAGTGATCAGCATGCTTCTCTTTATGGAAATTTGTGTTTTAAAGAAAGTACTGCAAAAGTATCTATTAATAACGGTGCATTTCTATTGGCTAATGTAGGTAGTAAACCAATTATAAAAGGGGATAAACTTTTAACAACAATTGCATGGGGGATTGATAACCACATAACATATGCTTTAGAGGGGAGTATACTAGCTGGTGGTTATATTTTAAATTGGCTAAAAGAAAATTTAAATATCACAAAAGATATTGATGAAATCATCAAATTAGCTAATAGAACAAAAGATAGTGGCAATATTACAATTGTTCCAACATTTCTGGGCATGGGAGCACCTTATTGGATTGATAATGCCCAAGGAGTAATCTATGGATTACAATTGAACACAAAAATAGAGCAAATTGCAAGAGCAGCTATCGAAAGTATTTCTTTACAAATTAACGATATAATTATTGTGTTAAAACATGATTATAGTATTGAACTTGATGAACTTAATGTCGATGGGATATATTCTATATACGATATTATTTTACAATATATTGCGGATTTAAGCAACCTTAGAATCAAAAAAAATGATTTTGTACATAATGATATAAGAGGGTCATATTTATTAGCATGTAGAGCTTTAGGGATGCTCAAAGAAAATGAAATTAAAAATCTTCATAATACCTTTAAGGAATTTATACCAAAGAAAAAAACTAAAAACATTGAAAATATTTTGAATAATTGGGAGAAAGCTGTTCAAGCTACAAAATATTGGACAGAATTAAAATAATACTTTATCAAAATTTCCTAATCTGAATACAATAGTAAAATTAATATAATTTCAATTTTTTGATTTTTTTTATTCATTTGATTATCAATTTTATTGCCATTCAATTATTTTTCAGTTCCTATTAAATAAGTAAGCCTTTCTTGTAAAAAATACAAAAATTAGGTTGGCAAAATTACGAAAATTAATCACGTTTGTCAAGTGGAACAAATGTAAAATTTAATTTGACAAATGTAAATATAAGTATTAAATTGACATCAGAAATTACCTATAGTTAGGTAATCACAATATTTTTAATTCTAAATAACAAAATACCGGAGGGTAGTATGGACAATTTATTCGGAGAATTTTTCGGAACCATGATACTGTTAACATTTGGTTGTGGTGTAGTAGCAAATGTATTACTAGAAAGATCTAAAGGGCAAAACAGCGGTTGGATTGTAATAGTTACAGGTTGGGCAATGGCTGTTTTATTAGGAATTTTTGGAGCACAAGCAACAGGAGCACCACAAGCCGATTTAAATCCAGCAGTTACATTGTTTAAGGCTTTAAATGGTGTTTATCAACCAGGCCATGCATTTATGACAATGTTAGCCGAGTTATTAGGTGGTATAGCAGGTGGCATTTTAACATTTATAATTTATTACCCACATTGGGAACACACTTCAGATAAAGGTGCAAAATTAGGTATATTCGCTACAGGGCCTGCTGTGAGGAATATTCCTTCAAACTTTGTAACAGAAATGACAGTTACATTTATTCTTTTAACTATGATTATGTGCATTTTTAACCCAAAAGTTACTGGTGCAACAGGTTTTGTTTCTGGAATGGGCCAATATTTAGTTAGCATGTTAATATGGGGTATTGGGTTGAGCTTAGGTGGTCCTACAGGTTATGCTATTAATCCTGCAAGAGATTTGGGACCAAGAATTGCACACGCAATATTACCAATCCCTGGTAAAGGTGATTCAGATTGGGGATATGCATGGGTTCCAGTTGTAGCTCCATTAGTTGGTGCAGTATTAGCATTCTTCTTTACCAAAGCAGTTGGTATAATTTAATAAATAAACAAACAATCAATTAGGAGATTAAAACAATGTCAAAAAAATATGTAATGGCATTAGACGCTGGAACTACTAGCAACCGCGCAATTATATTTGATAATGAATCAAATATTGTATCTGTTGCCCAAAAAGAATTTACACAAATTTTCCCCAATCCAGGTTGGGTAGAACATGATGCTGAAGAAATATGGTCTACACAATTAGAAGTTATGAAATTAGCTTTAGAAAAAGCCGGTTTGGATGCAAAAGACTTAGCAGCAATTGGTATTACAAACCAAAGAGAAACAACTGTTGTATGGGACAAAAATACTAGTAGACCAGTTTATCATGCAATAGTTTGGCAATCACGTCAAACAATGGATATTTGTAATAATTTGAAAAATAGAGGGTTAGAACAAGAATTTAGGAGTAAAACAGGTCTTGTAATTGATGCTTATTTTTCTGGAACAAAAGTAAAATGGATTTTAGATAATGTAGAAGGTGCTAGAGAAAAAGCTGAGAAAGGTGATTTATTATTTGGTACAATTGATACATGGTTAATATGGAAACTTAGTGGTGGTAAAATACATGTTACAGACTATTCGAACGCTTCAAGAACTTTGATGTATAATATATACGAATTGAAATGGGATGAAAAATTATTAGAATATTTAACAGTACCATCAAATATGTTACCTACAGTTAAAGGTTCAAGTGAAGTATATGGTACTACAGATCCAGCAATTTTAGGGGCTGCTGTACCTATATCAGGTGATGCTGGTGATCAACAAGCAGCTTTATTTGGTCAAACATGTTATAAACCAGGTATGGCTAAAAATACATATGGAACAGGTTGTTTCATGTTAATGAATACTGGAAATGTAGCAAGAGAATCCAAAAATGGATTATTAACTACCATCGCTTGGGGGTTGAATAATGATGTAGTTTATGCATTGGAAGGAAGTATTTTTGTTGCTGGTTCAGCAGTACAATGGCTCAGAGATGGTTTAAAGATGCTTGATAGTAGTGCAGATTCTGAATATATTGCAAAGAAAGTTGATTCAACAGAGGGTGTTTATGTAGTTCCAGCATTTGTCGGATTAGGTGCTCCATATTGGGATATGAAAGCTCGTGGTGCAATATTAGGTTTAACTAGAGGTACAACTAAAGCTCATTTGGTAAGAGCAACTTTGGAATCTATGGCTTATCAAACAAGAGATGTATTAAGTGCTATGGAAGCTGATTCTAATATTAAACTACAAGCATTAAAAGTTGATGGCGGTGCTTCATCTAATAATTTCTTAATGCAATTCCAAGCCGATATTTTAGGCGTTCCTGTTGATAGACCTAAGATAGTTGAAACCACAGCTTTAGGTGCTGCATATTTAGCAGGTTTAGCAGTTGGTGTTTGGGGATCTCTTGATGAATTATCTAGAACTTGGTTACTCGATAATAGATTTGAACCAAATATGGAAACCGAACAAAGAGAAAAACTCTACAAAGGTTGGGTAAAAGCTGTTAAAAGATCTTTAGATTGGGAAGATTAATAATTTTTAATAAAAAAATAGGTGAAAAAAATGAAAAAGTTAGTATTAGCTGTAGTATTATTATTTAGCTCTTTTGAGCTTTTTGCACAAGGTTATTTTGATGTTAATTTAGATCTCGAAACAATGCATTATTGGAGAGGTTACAGAGTATATTCAGGTATGGGTACTGGAACAACACTTGGATATTATAATAACGGTTTAGCAGTTAAAGTTTGGGGTGGTTTATCAATTGATGGTAAATATCAAGAAGTTACTCCAATTATTTCTTATTCTATAAATGGTTTCTCAATTACATTTAGTGATATTGATAATTTCTCAACTGCAACTGGTAAACAAGCTGAATATGGTAACTATGACAGAAAAACAACAAATCATATTATGGATTTAGCTCTTTCATATGATTTTAATAATGTTGGCTTACCATTAAACGTATTATGGGCTACTGTAGTTAATGGTGGACATGATTTTAATCCAGATAATGATTTATCTCAAAGATATTCAACCTATGTTGAATTGTCATCAACATTCAAAACAAGTAAAGTTGATGTTACACCATTTGTTGGTATGGCTTTTGCCTTAAACTCAAAAGATAATAATGTAGGAAATTTCTATACCAATAAAGATGGTGTATCATTAGTAAATGTTGGTGTTCAAATGAATAAAACATTTACATTACATGGAATTAACTTCCCAATTACAACCAAATTTGCTGTAAATCCTGCTAATAAACAAGCTACTGTTTATGCTTCATGGGCAATTTTCTAAGATAATGTAAGAGAGCCTATAATAGGCTCTCTTTTTCACATCTATAAATTTGAAAGGGAAATGTATGTTATCAACTACTGTACTTATAATCGGCGGTGGAATAACCGGTGTTGGAATACTTAGAGATTTATCTATGCGTGGAATAAATTGTATATTAGTAGAACAACAAGATTTATCAAATGGTGCAAGCTCTCATTATCATGGATTATTGCACAGCGGTGGAAGATATGCAGTTAAAGATCCCGAAGCTGCTATTGAATGTATAAAAGAAAATATGATTTTAAAGAAAATTGCTAAATATTGTATTGAAGATACTGGTGGTTATTTTGTAAGGACTAAGTTAGATAATGAAGATTTCGAAAATAAATGGGTTGAGGCTTGTAATAAGACAAATATACCAATAAAAAAAATTGAAATTAAAGAATTCTTAAAAAAAGAACCAAATGTTAATGGAGATATAATTTCTGTTTATGAAATCCCTGATGCTGCTGTAGATGGTTTTAGATTAGTTTGGCAGAATGTAGCTTCTGCAACAAAATATGGTGGAAAAGTTTTAACTTATACTAAAGTAACAAATATTAATGTAGTGAATGGAAAAATTGTTGGTGCTGATGTTATAAATACTGTAACTGGAGAAAAAGGAAAGATTTCTTGTGATATCATAATAAATGCAACAGGCTCTTGGGCAAATAAAATAACACAATTAGTAGATATAAATATAAATATCCAACCTGATAAAGGAACGTTAGTTGTTTTTAATCATAGAATTTGCAATGGTGTTGTTAATAGATTAAGGCCCTCTTCTGATGGTGATATTTTTGTACCACACGGTACTGTCACTATTTTAGGGACTACTTCTAAAAAAGTTGATGATCCTGAAGATACTAAACCAACTACAGAAGAGGTGAAATATTTACTTTCTATTGCAACAGCTATTTATACAAATATTTATGACTATAGAATATTGCGGGCTTTTGCTGGTACAAGGCCCTTATATATAGCTAATAATACTGAAGCAGGAAGAAATGCTTCTAGAGGTTTCGTGATTATTAATCATCAAGATCATGGTGTAGATGGTTTTTATTCAATAGTTGGTGGAAAACTTACAACTTACCGCCTTATGGCTGAAAAAATGTCTGATGTTATTTGTGAAAGATTAGGTAATAATAATAAATGTACTACTGCTAATGAAAATTTGATAGAAGATATTGATAATTATTTAATTATGGAAGGGAAAAAAGTCTTTCCTTCTTATTCTAATGAATTAGCTGCTGCTAGGTTAGGATTTGATGGATATCTAGAGGTTCTTAATACAATTAAAAATAATCCTGATAAAAAAATTACTGTTTGTGAATGTGAAAATGTTACAATTGCCGAAACAGAGTATGTTATTAAACATGGTAATATATATTCTTTAAATGATATTAGACGAAAAACCAGAATAGGAATGGGTACATGCCAAGGAAGTTACTGTACACTCAGAACTATTGGTGTTTTGGCTAAAAATAGAATTATTTTCAAAGATAATTACAAAGATTTAATTAAAGGATTTATTAAATCTAGGTGGCGTGGTATAAGACCTGTACTGTGGGGTACTGCTATTAAAGAGATTGAGCTAACTCGTAAAATTTATGAAGAAACTCTTAATATTAATGGAGAAATTCCTTATGAAGAATTATGATGTTGCTGTTATAGGTGGTGGTTTTTCTGGTTTATATTCTGCTTTACTTTGTGCCGAAAAAGGTTTGAATACAGTTGTTATTGCTAATGGAATTGGAAAAATACTTTTTGAAGATGGAATTATTGATTTGTTAGGTTACTATGATAATAATGTAATTTCTGATCCTTTAGGATATATTGATAATTTGCCTAAAGAACACCCTTATTCAAAAATAAATAAAAATTTTATTGAAAAAGCATTAACTCATTTCTTGAATTTTACAAAACAAGAAAATTACGAATATGTAACATATAATAAAAATGTTTGGTTACCAACTATTGCTGGTACATTTAAACCAACTTTTTTAATTCCAAAAACTTTTATTCCTGATACTTTTAAGGATCAAAAAGAAATAATAATTGTTAATTTTAAAAGATTAAAAGATTTCTATCCAGAGTTGTTTGTTAATAATTTAATGAATATTAATGACAAATATAGAAATAAAGATTATAAAATTGTAAATATCGATATGGATATTTATTTTGATAGAGATATTAATATTGTTGATTTAGCTAATTTATTAGAACATACTGAAGTACAAGAATATTTCGCAAAAAAAATGGCTACGGTTATACCTAAAAATAGCGTAGTTTTGTTGCCACAAGTATTTGGTACCAATTCTTCATATAAATATTATGATTATCTAACAAATACATTACAGGCAAAAATAATTGAAATTATTGGAATGCCACCTGCATCTTCGGGATTACGATTATATAATTTAATCAATAATAAAATAAAAGCTTTAGGTGTTAGTGTTATAAATAACGCAAAAGTAATTTCATCAATTGTTAATGACAATAAATGTGTTCAAATAAAGACAGATATATTAGGTAAAAAAATTGAGTATCAGGCAAAATATTATATATTAGCTACTGGCGGGTTTTATGGTGGAGGTTTAGAATCGAAATATCCAGGAGAAGTACTTGAGCCAATTTTCAATCTTAAAATTGATAAACCTGTAGATTATGATAAATGGACTGCAGAATTGCTTGAAAATAGCCCGCAACCTTATGCAAAAATTGGCGTAAAAGTCAATGAAAATTTACAACCTATTAATGAAGCACAACAAGTTTTAGTTGATAATGTATTTGTCGCTGGTAGAAATTTAAGTGGTTTTGATCCATCATACGAAAAATCTAATAAAGGTGTTTCATTAGCTTCTGCTTATAAAATTGTATCTTTAATTGGAGAAAAGATCAATGGAATATAATTTAGATAATTGTTTAGCTTGTAATATATGTAATTTAAATTGCCCTGTAATGGCTGTACACCCAGAATTCAAAGGACCTAAACTAAGTGGCCCTGCTTATGAAAGGTTTAGAATAAATGCAAGTGAAATAGATGAAAATATTTTATTATGTAGTAATTGCAAAACTTGCGATACAGTTTGTCCTGCTAATGTTCCTATTGCTTCTTTAAATATGAAAGCAAAAGCTAATTATTATAAATATCATAAACATTCTTTAAGTGATTGGATTTTATCTAATGGTGAAAAATTAGGAAAATTTGCATCATTATCGCCTTATATTACAAATTTTTCGATTAAATATTTCAAAAAAGCGCTAAAATTAGTAAATATTTCAAATAAAGCTCCTTTACCAAAATACTCAAAAAAGAATTTTTACCAAGAATTTAAAAAAATTAAACAACAATCATTCGAACATAAAGTTTTATTCTATCCAGGATGTTTTATTAATTTTTATCAACCTGAAGTGGGTATTGATTTAGTTAAGTTGTTGCAAAAAATTAAAATTGAAGTAATTGTTGATGAAAGGTTTATCTGTTGTGGTTCTCCTTATGTTTCAAATGGTTATCTAGATATTGCTAAAAATAATGCAATCCATAATTTTGAATTACTTAAGTATTGGATAATTGAAAGAAAAATTCCTGTCCTTGCTCTTTGTACAACTTGTAGCCTTATGTTAAGACAAGAGTATCAAGAATTATTTGATATGGATGAAATAAAAACAATTGCCAATAATATTTATGATGCAGGTGAATATTTATTAAAAATTTTACCAAAAGAAATTGATAAAATTAAAATTAATAAACAAAAATTATCTGAAATGATTTACCACGCTCCATGTCACTTAAAAGTGCAAGGAATAGGTCTACCTTTTTATGAAATACTTACACAAATAATTGGTATGAATATTCAAAATGCAGATGCTGGTTGTTGTGGAATATCGGGCAATTATGGTTTTAAAGATGAAAACTATAATACATCTATGAAAGTTGGTAACAAATTATTTGATAAAATAGAAAAATCAAAAGCTGATGTTGTGTTATCAGAATGTGGAACCTGTAGAATTCAAATAGAGCATGGTTCCCAAAGAAAAACAGAGCATCCAGTGACAATTTTAGAAAAACTTATCAGTTAATACACTTTTATAAAACCATTAAAGCAGGCGAGCGTAAGTGAGCTTGCTTTTTTATTTTAAAAAATTATTCCTTAGCTCAGACAGTGTAAGCATAAGCCCGTGTGCCGTGCGGCGCACGGGCAGGCTAACGCCAAAAATTTTTTTTAAATCCGCATAGTACCGATAACCACTACAACCTATTCTATTCAATCACGCATTTACATATTACTTTTAATATGAAATATTTTTCATTTCAATTCAAAATTAAATATGCTTCTTTTCATTTTATATGAAATATATTCCATTTCAACAATATATAAAAATATTCTGATATAATCGCAAAATATTTACCATATACAAAAAATTAAAACAAACAACTCTTTCAACTATCTTTTTCCTTGAATGTAAGCAACTTATTGCGGTAATACTCGTATTGTTTTTTTCGCGCTTGTATTTCTGCGGGTAAGCCAATCGATAAATCGTTTATCAGTTTATTAAATTTATCCAATATGCCAACTATGCGCTCCTGCTCTTCCATCGGTGGAATAGGGATATTTATACTTCTGATAGTTTCTAGATTTATCATTCCATAACTTGACATTTTTTTTCTAAATTCGTCGTATTTATTTGTCAAATAATAAAATATGAATTTATTTGATAATTTATTTTTAATCTTTGAATTTATACTTGCAATGTTCTGATTTGTATAAGCTTCAAATTCCCAAAAAGCAGTTTTAAATCTTGTTGCTCCTACCATTGCCATCAATGTTATGTTTTTCTCAAGTAATTTAGTACTAGAATTCTTTAAACCTAATTCTGTAATAAAATCCGATGCTGAATAAATACTTGTATTGTTACAAACTTCCGATTTTAGCCAAGGTATAATACCATTTTCCCAATATTCTTTTTTTGATTTGGATGGTGTTCCACCGGATGTAACATCACACACCTCTCCCAACGTTTTCCATTCCACAGAATGGCCGTTAAGTAGCCAAGAGCCATTTTCTTCTGTTGGTGTGAGTAATTTATTTCTGTAATACTCGTATTGTTTATGCCTTAGTTCCAATTCCCTTTCCAAAAGTTGGATATGCTCATTAACATCTGCGGTAAATTTATCCAAAATTCGTACTATTTCTTCCTGCACGGGCAGCGGCGGTATGGGAACGCGGAAATTTTGCAAATCTTTTGGATATACGTGTGAAACACCAGCACCAGTTTTCAATGAATGTATTATTTCTTGTTTTGTTAATAAAAAATAATAAACATATTTTATTATTAACAAATTTTTATCAGGATGTACTGAAAAGGCATCGGATACAAAAATAGGTTCATTCCAAAATGATATGTATCCAGCATATGCACCTGAACCTGCAACAACTATTGTTTCTCCAGTTCGGTTATATTCATTATGATAATATGCTAGTTTTCTTCCACCAGCTACTACTGGAATGTTTCCAGAAATTGTTTTATCTTTTGTAATTGCATTACCACGCTTAAACTCGCACACTTCCCCCAACGTTTTCCATTCCACACCGTTGGGGAAGAGCTCATCAATAAGTTGTTTTATGTTGGTAGACATTGGTAATTTCCTATAAGTGGAAGATAAAATTAAATTTTATGTAAACTTTTAATTTAACAACTTTGCAGGAAAAAAAGAAATTATTTTTTGTTGAATTTCAAAAGTAATTTTTATATACAATTATTTTGACTTATAAATTATATTGTTAAATGATTTGTATTGTTTCTTCATTTATTTTGTTTTTATTATTTTTTTTGTAATTATAATTATATTGTTTTCTATATTATATTGTATTTATAATATTATTTGTATTTACGAATATATTTTAATAGATTTTCTAATATATCGCATTATTAAAATTATTGCATATACGAATATTATTAAGGATAACTCGTTCTGCTGCTGTATTTTAGGAGTTGTTGAATTGTGAAACGGTTAAGTTAGAATTGGTAAGGTGATAATAAAAAGATAGTTTTGCGGGCCTTCGGCCCGCTGCCCACGTGCGGCGCAGCCGCACGTGGGCTTAAGCTTACACTGTCTGAGCCCATAATATAAAAAAGTTAATTTAAAAGCTTCTTTTATTCGTTTCCTTTATTATATATTTTATTTGCTTTTTCAGCTGAGGTTGTAATACCTTTTATTAGAGCAGAGCTAAAACCATTATGTTCCATTTCATTAAGGCCAGCTATGGTTATACCTTTCGGAGTCGTAACTTTATCAATATGATTTTCAGGATGTCCACCTTTTTTCAAAAGTAATTCTGCGGCGCCTTTTGCTGTTTGGGCAGCCATTTTTATAGCGTCTTCTGAATGGAAGCCAATTTCAATTCCACCTTGTGATGCTGCTCGTATTGCTCTTAGAAAAAAAGCTGTTCCACACGCACATAATGCTGTTGCTGGTGCCATAAGTTCTTCTGGAATAACCATAACTTCACCTAATTGCTTGAATATTTTCTTTACTTCATCCAAACTATCTTTACCAGTTGAGCAAATACAAGTCATCGACTCTTGTATGGCAATAGCTGTATTTGGCATTGCACGAATTATGTTTTTAACTTTTTTATTATCAATTAAATTTGATAATTCTTCAAGTGAAACTCCTGAGGCAACAGAAACTAAAACGTGATTTTCTGTTAGCGTATTTTTTATTTCTTTCAACACTTTTGGAATATGATTAGGTTGTAAAGCTAAAATTATGATATTTGCAAAATTAACTGCTTCGATGTTATTTGTCGAATAATGAACATTTAATTGTTCAAATTTATCAAGTTGTTCTTGGTTCCTTCGCGTGATAAAAAGATTTTCGGATGTTATAATGTTTGATTTTAATAAACCTTCTAATATGGCTGTACCTAAATTTCCAGCACCGATTATTGCTATCTTATCCATAACTACCTCATTTGCTTAGAATTGTTTCTTTTACTGCATCAAAATTTGCAGGTAATTTTATACTTTTCTTTTCTTTTTTTAAAGTATTTTTCAAATCAATTGGAATATCTACTTTATAATTCGTAAATTTTTCGATAATATCCATAAATTTAGCTGGATGAGCAGTTCCTAAAAATATATTATGAAATTGGTTATTATCTAATTTCGCACCACTATACGCACAACTGCTGTGAGGTTCAATTAAAAATGAATATTTTTCATAAAAATCAATAATTCCTTTAATAATTTGCTCATCAGTAAATGAATATGAATGGATATTATTTCTAATTAAATTAATATTTTGCTCGAAAATATGCCAAATACGCCAGAAATTGCTGGGATTTCCTACATCCATAGCATTTGCAAGAGTAGTAATCGAAGGTTTAGGCTCAAATTGATTTGTTTTTAAAAATTTGTAAAATACATCATTTGCATTTAATGATGCAATAAAATATTCTACTGGTAAGCCCATTTTTTGAGCTATAATTCCAGCTGTAAGATTTCCAAAATTTCCACTGGGAACAGAAAAAACAATTTTTTTATCAGTGTTTAGTTGTGAGAAAGCTCTAAAATAATATACAACTTGAGGTAATAACCTACCAATGTTTATAGAGTTTGCAGATGTTAGATGAAATTTTTCTATTAAATTATTGTCTATAAGCAAAGATTTTACAATTTTTTGGCAATCATCAAAAGTACCTTCAATTTCTAGAGCAGTGATATTATTATCAAAAGTTGTTAATTGCTTTTCTTGGATATAACTAACTTTTTGTGATGGATATAACAAAAAAACTCTTGAATTAGGTAAATTGTGAAATGCACTTGCAACTGCGCTACCTGTATCGCCGGATGTAGCAACAACCACAACAATTTCTTTATCACTATTTTCCAATAAATAGGATGTAGTATTAGCTAAAAATCTAGCGCCAAAATCTTTGAAAGCAAAAGTTGGCCCGTGATATAATTCCAGTAATGAAAAATTATCATCCATTATCTTTATTGGCGCATCGAAAGAGAAAGTTTTATCGATAATCTCTTCAAAACGATTTTTAGGAATAGCAACATAATCTTTTAAAATTAGCGACGCAATTTCTTTAATATTGAGTTTCTTTAATTCGTTCAAAGTATTTTTATCAATTTGAGGAAATTCTGATGGTAAAAAAAGTCCGTTATCATTTGCTAATCCTGATAATATAGCTTGCTTAAAATTAACTTGATTATTTTTGTCATTAGTAGAAAAATAATACATAAATTCTCCTGTTGATGAGTAAACAAATAATTTAAAAAAAAATTAGAAAAATCAAAGTTGAAATTAATAAATTTATTTAAACAATATTTAAAGTTGCAAATAAATAGTGAAGAAAGTTGAATATTTTTAACAGAATTTTAATTGTTTAATAATTTTATAAGATTTTAAAGAATGAAATTTTGAAATTATACTAAATATATGTATATTATAAAGTTATTAATAAAAATCCCGCAGTTAAATTCACTTCGAGGAAAGACAAACAATTAACCAACTTAAAAAAATTAAGGTACGTTTTAATGAACAACAAACAATTCAAGGATTTTAATTTATCCAAAGAAGTTCTCAAAGCAGTAAACGAGTTAGGCTTTGAAGAACCAACTCCTATCCAATCCGAAGCAATTCCATTTATAATAGAAGGAAAAGATGTCGTAGGCTTAGCAAAAACTGGAACAGGAAAAACAGCTGCTTTTGGGCTTCCACTTGTAGATAAAATAGACCCAAAAATTAAACAACCACAATTATTAGTGCTTGCTCCTACAAGAGAATTAGCAGTTCAGATTGCAGAACAATTAAAATTTTATTCTACTCATAAAAAGGGAATTTATCTTCTACCAATTTATGGTGGCCAATCTATCGATAGACAAATTATGGCTTTAAATAAAGGTATCAATATTGTTGTTGGAACACCGGGAAGAATAATTGATCATATCGAAAGAGGAACTCTTAAACTAAACAATGTAAAATATGTAGTTCTTGATGAAGCAGATGAAATGCTCAATATGGGATTTATTGAGGATATAGAAAAAATTCTTAGTTATACATCTCCAGAAAAGCAAACAGTAATGTTCTCTGCTACAATGTCGCAGGAAATAATGAAACTTGCGCAAAAATACTTAAAGAATCCAGAAATTATCAAAGTTATACACGATGAATTAACTGTTGAAAACATTGAACAATATTATTTTGAGGTTAAAGCATCTGATAGAATTGATGCAATGTGTAGAATATTTGACATTGAAAATTTTAAATTAGCACTCGTATTTTGCAATACGAAAAAAATGGTTGATGATGTCGTTGTACAGCTTCAGGCTAGAGGATATTCGGCTGATGCTTTACATGGAGATATGAGCCAAGCGCAACGTGATAAAGTGATGAATAAATTTAAAAAAGGTATAGTTGAAATATTAGTTGCCACCGATGTTGCCGCAAGAGGTTTAGATATTAACGATGTCGATGCAGTGTTCAATTTCGATATCCCACAAGACGAAGAATATTATGTTCATAGAATTGGTCGTACTGGTAGAGCAGGTAGAAGTGGTAAAGCTTACTCATTTGTAACTGGTCGAGATTTTTATAAATTAAAAGATATTGAAAGATTTACTAAAAGTAAAATTAAATTTAAATTAGTACCTGCTTTTGAAGATGTAGAAAATGCAAAAATTAGAGCATTTTTTGAAGAAGTTATTCCAAAAGTTAAGGATGAAGATATCGATAAATATATCAAAATTATTCAAGAATATATTACTGATGATATTTCATCAATTGAGATTGCAGCAGCATTACTAAAAAGTAGCGTTAGCTTAAATGATATGATGAACCCAAATGATTTGAATTTTTCAGTTAGAAATCAAAGAAGCCAAACAAATAATTCTCGAGAAAGACATAACTATCGCGATAAAAATGATAGAAATTCTCAAAATAGAAATTCTCAATCTGAATCGCGACCAAGTAAAGGAAGAACTAAAAGTAAATTACAAAATCCTGTTACCGTTGAAATTAACATTGGTAGAGAAAGTGATATTAAACCCAAAGATATTCTTGGAATGCTTGCCAATGAAGCAAAAATTCCAGTTAACGCAATAGGAGATATTACTATAAAAGATAATATCTCAACAATAGTAATCGAAAAAGATTATTTGGATAATTTGAAATTCAAGCGCTCACCAATGTTCAAAGGGAACAAGTATAAATTTAAGTACTAAGATTAAATATAGACCACTGCTTTTATGCGTATAAATATTAAACTTGAAGAAAATATACGATAAGATTATTATTAAAATATATTATTGGCTCAGACAGTATAAGCATACCGCACAAATAAATTTGTGCGGTTTTTTTTGCAATTCTTGCAAAAAAAAATAAATTAATCTCTAATAAAATTTCTTTTAAGTTAATAAATAAAATCTTATGAAAAAACAACACTTAAATTTATTCAAAATAAATGAAATTCAAAATTTATATCTTGAAAATTTAAATACTGACCCATTTGATTTTATTAAAAAATACCATAAAAAAATTAAAAATATTGATTTAAAACCGATTGCAGAACAAATATCCAATTATCGTAAAGCTTTAAAAAAATTCCCATTTTTGAGTGATAAACCTTTATTTATCTATGATCAAATATCAATCCAGCAATCATCAAGCGAATTAGCAGCAAAATTCAAAGCTTCTTTATTAAAAGGTAGCAATTTTATTGATTTAACAGGTGGTTTAGGTATTGATACACTATTTATTTCTAATAACTTCCAAAATTCAATCTATTGTGAACAAAATGAAGATATTTTTGAAATTTTCCAACATAATTTAAAAATATTACAAAATGAAAAAAATATTACACTATTTAATGGCAATTCAATAGAATATTTAGCTAAGTTTGATAATTTCTATTTTGATTGGATTTATATTGATCCTGCAAGACGTGATAATGATAAAAGATTTATAAAACTTGAAAGTTGTTCCCCAGATATTTTGAAGCATATGGACTTATTAACTCATAAAAGTAAAAATATACTTTTAAAATTAGCACCTGCTTTTGATATAAATGAAATTGTAAAAAAAATTCCGAATGTTTACAAAATCATTGCTGTTGAAATAAATTATGAAATGAAAGAAACATTGGTCTTAATTGATAATATAAATATCCAAAATGAAATCCAACTACAAGCAATTGATTTAAAAAATAATTTTGAATTTACATCGAAATATTCACATGAAAAAACAATAATACCTGATATAACTATTAAAGATGAAAATTATATCAATATATTACATCCTTCCATTATTAAACTACAATTAACATTTGAATATTGTAAACAATTCAATACAGTGCCACAAGATTTAAATTGTAATATTGCTTATACTAAACAACCACTAAATAACCATAGATGTTATAAGCTCTTAAAAATTATTAAATACAATGAAAAACAATTAAAAAAAGAACTAAATGAACTTGGTATTAAAAAAGCAAATATATGGCTTTCAAATGTCAATAAGGACGCAATGAAATTGCAAAATTATCTCAAAATATCTCATAACGATAATGTGGGATTGTTTATTTATAAAGATGCCCTAAATACAGAAAAGATTGCTATTGGTACAAAAATTGATAATCTTTTATAATTAATTTTTTTATTTTGGAATGAAAAAAATTTTACTATACATATTTACTACAATAATATTATTTGCTCAAGCGGAGTATAATCCAAAGTATATACTTAAAAAACAAATTTTAGAAACAAAAAAACATCCAACTATTGTAAGTGATACCTTAATAAAAAGCCCAACTAAAGATACTACAGCGCTTATAAAACCAATAAAAAATAAGCAAAATGTATTGGAAATAATTATACTATATAAATTATATTTTATTTATGCAGGTATAATAATTATATTATTGATTACTTTTCTAATTGTAATAATGTACCTTAAAAACTCTAAAAGTAAAAGAAAAATAAAAAAAATAGAATATATAAGGGATGGAAGAATAATTCCTGAATATAACAAACAATTAATAAAATTCAGAAAAAAATTACCTGATAGTGATTTTGTTAAGACTGATAAAAAAGAAATACTGCAACAAAACGCGAAAGAAATAGGAGTTACTGTTGGTGAATTGGAACTTGCAAGTAAAATTAAGAAACTTAAAGACAAAAAAAATAATCCGAAAAAGAAAAAATAATGTTAGAAAACATTAGAAATAAATTTAACCAAATTAAACTTACCGAAATTTTTGATAATCTCACCAAACCAAAAGATATTCAGCAAAAACCAATTTTTGATAATACAAAAGTTCTTATTGAAGTTTTAGATAAAATCAGTAATAATGAGTATAAAATATTAGTCAATGGTAGATTGTTTGTTTCTAATTTACCTGATAATTTTGTAAAAGGAGATATACTTTTAGCGAAAGTTTTACGAGCAAATCCGCTTAATCTTTCATTGGTTAATATTCTACAGTTTAGTGAATTGAATGATAAAAATCAGTTAGCAATTTTATTACAATATTTAAAACTTCCAATAGATGATACATCACAAGCATTATTACGAGCATTCATAAAATTAAAAATACCAATTGTCAAAAGTAAATTTGAACAAATCTTAAGCAAATTATCAGATTCTGGCTTGATATTTGATAACGAACAATTAGAAACTATATTAAAATTATATATAGTGTCAAATAAAAGTGGATTTAAATTTGATGCAAATCTATTAAAATTGTTCTTTGATAGAGATGATGAACTATATTCAACATTTCTTGGGAATTTGCAAAAGCTGATAAATACCGTAAAAGATAAAAACCTATTGAGAATAATTAATGAATTTTTGATATACGAGTTGGATGATTTGAACCAATTTAACCAAGTATTTGATAAAACAAAGATTGTATTGTTGTTGGATGAGCTTGTAAAATCTAATTTGTACAGTGAATACAGTGAATTGTTGAATATTCTAAAATTTAATTTAAGTCGAATAATTTTAAGAAATAAATATTTAAAGTTCATAAATAGACATAAGGATTTTTTAATAGTAAAAAGCAATAATAAATTAACACTATTAAAATATAGTTACGAAAAAGTAAATCCAGAACAATTAGATAACGTTGAAAGACTGCTAATCTTTTTCAAACTTATTAATATAGGAAATCTCGAAACTGATTTGTTATTGAATAGTAGTAATTTGTATATAAAATTTATTGGAAACGAAGTAATATTAAAGAAAATTGAAGAAACTCAAGAAAATTTAATAAGTCAGGTAGAAAAGAAATATAAAATTTCAGTAAAAATATCGCTTTATAATCCGGAAATTATGAATGGCTAAAAGTTTAAATGAAATAATAAATGAAATAAACAATCTAAGTAATGTTGAAGTAAGAGAAAAATTCAAAAATATAATAAAAGAATTCAAAGAACATAAAATAGATGTGAATGTAATTGATGAAGCTGAAATAAGTGAGAGAATGAAAAAAATTATGTTTGAGACGATATATTATGTTGAAAAAATCAATAATGATTGAGGTTAAAAATGGTAAAAGGATTATATGAATCTGCAAATAGCTTATATTTCAAGCAAAAGAATTTGGAAATTGTGGCAGAAAATTTAGCTAATATAAATACAAAAGGATATAAAAGAGAGTCGCCTTTTGCGGAACTTATGAGTAGATTTGATACAGATGAAATAAAACAAAATAATTATACAGATTACTCATCAGGTGTTATTTCTAAAACAGATAATCCTTTGGATTTTGCAATTGATGGGAATGCTTATTTTGTAATAGAAACAAATGATGGGGTGGAATTAACAAAAAAAGGAAAATTCAAAATCGATAAAGATGGTTATTTAGTTACAGAAGATGGTTACAAGTTAATGAGTAATAATGGATATGTAAATTTAGGTTCGGATTGGGAAAGAAATTTAGAAGAATTTTCTGTTGATATAAATGGAGAAATTAAAGTTAATAAAAATATTGTCGGTAAATTATTAGTTGCTACAATAGATGATCCAAAAGTTGTTGAAAGAAAAGCTGGTTTAAACTTTGCAATGCGTGACAATAATTTGAAATTAGCTCCAAATGATCAATTTAAAGTTCTACAAGGGCATTTAGAAGATTCAAATGTGAATCCAATTCAAGAAATGCAACAAATGATTGAAATTGATAAAAGTTTTCAAGCTGTACAAAAAGTAATAAATACCTTGGATGATAGTTTAGAAAAAGCAAATCAAATTGGTAGATTATAATAAGGAGAAATAAAATGGCAATTAGAGCATTAAGAACAGCTGCATCTGGAATGTATGCGCAACAGATTAATATAGAAACAATTGCAAACAACATTGCCAACGTTAATACAACAGCATTTAAGAAAAACCGTGCAGAGTTTAAGGATTTAATGTATCAAGAAGTCTACATAAATCCACAAGCTACCGTACAGCCGGGAATAATTGGAACAACAGACACAAAAATTGTAGTTGGTAACGGCGTTCAACCAGCGTCAACATCAAAAATATTCAAGCAAGGTGATCTAGTTGCATCCAACGGACCACTTGATTTTGCAATTTTAGGTGAAGGATTTTTCCAAATTCGTAAACCTGATGGAAATTTTGCGTATACAAGAGATGGTTCATTTAAACTTTCTGCGGAAGGTTATGTTACAACAGCAGATGGATATATTGTAGAACCAGGTATTGTATTGACAGATAACATTAATGAAATTTCTGTTTCTGCTGATGGAACAATTACTGGTATTGATACAGCTGGAAACTCTATTGAGTTAGGAACTATACAAATAGCTAAATTTATAAATCCTGCTGGTCTTAAAGCAATAGGTGATAATTTATACATTGAAACAGAAGCATCAGGAAGACCTATTGTAGGTAGACCAGGTGATGAAGGATTTGGAGTAATAAAACAAAATTATTTAGAACATTCAAATGTTGATATAGTTGAAGAAATGGTTAATATGATAACCGCGCAAAGGGCATACGAAGTAAACTCAAAAACAATACAAACTGCCGAAGATATGATGCAAATGACAAATAATTTAAAGAGGTAGCTAGTTATTAGCTTCCTCTTCTTCATCAAACCAAATAAATTTAGATAATTCTTTAAATTTCTTTATAGAATTGTTAACAGCTTCGTATTGGTCGCTTATCTTATTAAAGCTTTTTGTAGGTACAAGTTCAAGTAATTTTTTTGCTTCAGATACAATTTCAGGTAGTTGTTTATTTCCAGCAAAATCAATTATTTTTTGAGCAACTTCACTAGCTTTATCATAATCATTCATAAAAAAGTTTTCAGCAAAATCTAACATCAAATCTGTAAAGATAGAAAATGTTTCTAATAATAATTTTTTAAGTTCAGGTAAATCGTTAACAGTTAGATTTGTCGAATCAATTTTCCAAATTTCAAGAAGTTCAGTTGGTAATATACTTTGTTGCTTTGGTGCTTCGTTATTTGGAGAAACAGATTTTACAAACTCCCACAAAGTGCCTAATAACACGTTGTTATTATAGATTTTTCTAACATTTATTAAAATTGAATAATTATCTAAAGTTTCAAGTTCAATATGAAAAGAATTATTAGAATTTTCTAATAATGAATTATAGAAGTTTTCGAAAGCCTCTACATCATTGAAAAGCGGTTTAATATGGTTTATAAATAGTGATACGTCTTTTTTATTTAAAACTTTAGCTGGAAGTGGAAAATCAAACATATCACAAACTACTTGGTTTATATTTACAATTTTATTGGTATTATCTTGAAGGATGATACCGTTGGTAAAAGAGTTTGTTAGTGCGGTTATGATTAGATCTTTGTTATTTATCAGATTTTTATTTGCTTCCCAAGTTTCATTTTGCAATTTTGATTGTAAATGAAAAGAAATATTATGCCCGATGATATTTAAAATGTCTTTTAAAGTTGCAACAAAATTTGTATTTAAAGCGTTGTTCTTATCCATAAAACTTAAAGTACCCCACAGAGAATTATTTACATAAATAGGAATCCCTGCGTAACACTTAGGTTGAAAATTTAAATAAACTGGATGATTAGCTAGTTCAGGGAAATGATTTAAATCTGCAAAAACCGTAAACTCATTATTTTTAATCGTAAATTCACATAATGTTTCAGTTATTTCGAAATCTGTATTAGCTTCAAAATTAAATTCACTAGAATCAATAGCATAAATTTTGTATGTTGAATTTTCGATACTAGCAAGAATTCCAGTAGAAAAATTGAAGGATTTTTTTACTAATTGTATATAATCGATTATTGTATGGTAAAATGAAACGTGTTTTTTATTATTGATAGTATTTAAATCATTGAGTAAATTTGTATAAAGTGTAAGTTGTGAATTGGAGTTTTCAAGAGAAATTTCGTAATCTTTGAGTTTAGAAATATTTTGGATAATTCCATCAATTGTATAATTATCATCAAATTCATTTTTTGAAATTAGAAAGTTATGATTTACCCACTCAAAAGTATTAATTGAAGTGTTTAGTCTATAAATTAAGTTAACCGAATTTTCACCTGAGGAAATAGCTTCTTGTATTTTTTCACTGAAATTGTCGCGATCTTCGTAATAAATATAATTCAACCAGCAATTTCCTATTATTTCAAACTTGAAAAAGCCGTATGAGTAAATATTATCTGAAATATTATTCACTGTAAAATCAGGATAAGACAAAGTGACTACTATAGTTGGAGTTTTATTAAGAAGAGATACAATTTTTTCATTTTTAAAGGATTTTAAATGAACTTCAAAATGATTAGCAATGAACTTAGAGATATCATTTAAAACTTTAATCAAATTATCAGCTAATGAAATTTTATGAGTTGTTTCAAGGAGTAAAAAGCCAAATAATTTATTATCACTGAAAAAGAAAGGGAAAATATTAAAATTATTAATTTTACGATTATTTAAGATTTCAGTCACATTGTTTTGAATATCAGTCCCTTGTTGGAAAAAATCAAAAATATATTTATTATACGTAGAAATTATAGAAATTGTTGTTTCAACATCGTGCGATTGAGTTAAATTAGTTATGGTTAATGGTGATGAAATAAATTCATTTGGTAAGATAACAGCAAAAACATCAAAATAGTTTTTAAGTAGTGAGTTTAATAAAATTGTTAGCTCACTAAAATTTTCTTTTAAGTTTACGTTATTTGAAAATAATTTAAATATTTCTAGTTTAAAGTTATCCAAATTAACTTGAGAAAGTGATATCTCAACATTTGAATTAGAAGTTCTGATAACTTTCAGCTCTGCTTGATTTGCTTGTTGTTTAAGGAATTCAAAAGTTTCTTTTCTTAAAGAATTTAATTCATTTAGCAAATCGTTGTGGGTTATATTGTTTGACATATTAAAACCATTTAATTTAATTTTAAATATAAAAAAAATTGTTAAAATTTGTAATAAATAATTTTTTGAAAAATGAAAAAAAAAAATTATATTTTACTTACAAAAAAGTAAAATAAATAAACAATATAAAGTTGCCTATGAATGAAGAAATAATTACTAGATTGCAAGATCCTGATCCGGATGAGAGAAGGAGAGCAGCAGAAGAATTATTAACTGCTGAATTAACGGAGGATATTATAAAAGCTCTAGCAAGTTTGCTAGAAGATCCGGATAAAGGAGTAATTGATGCCGTATCATTTACATTAGCTTATAACGGGCACCCCAAGATTCCATATGAAGTTGTGCCATATGTATCTTCCCCGAATATTATCGTAAGAAATTTAGCTGGTGATATTCTGCTCAAAATTGGCGCACCTGCAATTCCTGCAATGGTAGATTATATTGATGTTGGTAATGATGATGATAAAAAATTTGTAATCGATTTATTAGGTTTAATGGAAGATACATCCTCAATACCAAAGATTTTACAAGTGATGGCCGAAAATAAAAATGATAATGTTATTTTAGCTTGTATTGAAGCTATAGGGCATTTGAAATATCCTGGAGCTTTAAATGAAATTATAGCGCTTTATCATTCTAATGAATTATTTAAGCCAACTTGTATTGAGGCTTTAGGCAACATAGGTACAGATGAAACTTTAAGTTTTATGTTGCAACAATACAATAATGAAGATGAATTGACTAAATTCTCTATTATTGAAAGTTTAGGTTTAGTAGGTAATGAAGAAACTTTCTTTTTCTTATTAGCAGAATTAAGAAAAACAGAAGGCCCATTAAAATGGCCAATCATCGAATCTATATGGAAATTAAAAGAAAGATATCAATTGGATATACCATTTGATGAAAGTATAAAAAATTCTATTTTATCTACACTCCTTGAAGCCGAAATGAAATATAAAATTCCAGCTGCTCATTTAATTGTTGTATTTGATGACAAAGATATTTTGGATGCTTTGATTAAAGTATTTGGTTTAGATTTTGAATTAGATAGTATTATCAAACCAAAATTAATAGACAATGCAAGAATAGTTTTCCCAAAAATTGCAGAAATCTTGAAAGAAAGACCTAAAAATACAAAAAATCTTTTAGAGTTTATTAAAGAAGTAACCGATATGGTAGGTGTTGAAAATATTAGAACTTTAACACCTATAGAATATAGAAATTTAGTTGATGCAATTACAACTTGTGTTGACCATCCTAATGAAGAAGCAAGAAAAACAACTCTAGAATTATTATTTACATTAGAACCTGATACAGCACTATTATTCCTTGATAATTTTGCAACAGATGATGATATTTGGAATAGGATGAAATTATTAGAAATTATTGAAACATATGATGATCCTAGAGTTATACAAGCATTGAATATTTTAGCCCAAGACTCTGATGATATGATCAGAGAAAGAGCACAGTGGTTATTATCACAAAAGAATAATTAAGAAGTAAGAATATGGAAGATAATAAATTCACAAATACAAATTCATTTTCAAGTAGTTCAACATCAAATACACAGGGGAATTCTTTCGGTAGCGGATATGGAACGAGTGGTTCAGGTTTTGGTAGTTCTAATAATTTTAATACATCAAATAGTTTTGGAACTTCTAATAGCAATTCAAGTTCTTTTGGTGGTGGTTTTAGCGCAAATAAATTTTCAAGCAATAGTACAACACAATCAGGTAGTTTGGGATTTGGGAATAATGCTGCTGGGCAAACACAAACTCAGGACGCATGGGAACCATCAGAAGGGGCTTTTGGTGCAAAAGTAGCTCCTGTAATGTCTCCGCAAACATTTGAACAATGGCGTTCTTTTATTTATGATTTATGCGGAATTTATTTCCAAGATAATAAAAAGTATCTTTTAGAAAGTAGATTACAAAAGAGAGTTTCTTTTTTGAAATTAAACGGTTATGAGGATTATTTAAATTATTTAAAGACTCATCCCAACCGTAATGATGAACTAAAATACCTATACGAAGCAATAACAATTAATGAAACTTTCTTCTTCAGAAACCAACCTCAGTTAGATGCTTTAGTACAATCAATAATACCAGAGATTGTTAATACAAGAGCTAAAGGGCAAAAATATAAATTGAGAGTTTGGAGTGCTGCATCTTCCAGTGGTGAAGAAGCATATTCTATTGCTATGATGTTTCAGGAGTTAGTAAAACCAAAATATCCAAATTTGGAATTGGAAGTAATAGGTACAGATATTAATTATCAAGTTGTAGAAACAGCCAAAAAAGGTGTGTATAGGGAATATTCTATTAGGAATACTCCACCATTTTATTTAAAAAAATATTTTAAGATGATTGGTCCAAATACGTATGAAGTAGATCCTAATATAAAGAAATACTGTTCTTTTAAGGTAATGAATTTATTAGATGATACAGCAATGAGACAAATGAATAATTTTGATGTTGTTTATTGTTGTAATGTTTTAATCTACTTTGATACCAAAGCTAAAATTAGAGTAGTATCACATTTATATAATAGTTTACAAAAACCTGGATATTTGTTTATTGGATATTCTGAAACGTTACACGGTATATCAAAAGCTTTTAAACTAATAAGTTACCCAAAAACAATTGGTTATAAGAAGGAGTGATAATATAATGAAAAAAGTAATTTTGGTAGCTGATGATTCACCTTCAATAAGAAAATTTGTATCTTTTTCATTGACTATGCAAGGTTATGAGGTAATTTCTGCTTGTGATGGAATGGAAGCATTAGAAAAATTGCCCAATTCTAAAGTAGATTTGGTAGTAACTGATTTAAATATGCCTAATATGGATGGATTTGAGCTTATTAAAGCTATAAGAGCGAATCCAGAATATCAGGAATTACCAATAATAATACTATCTTCATTATCATCAAGTGAAGATATAGAAAAAGGTATGAGTTGCGGGGCAAATTCGTATTTAGTTAAACCTTTTGACCCCAAAAGAATACAATATGAAGTTTCTAAATATTTAAGTTAATTATAGGAGATAGAAATGAGTGCACCTCTAAAATTTTTGATTGTTGATGATTCCGTTACTATGAGAAGAATTGTAGCCAATACACTAAAGAATTTACAATATAATGATTTTGTAGAAGCTGGTGATGGTAAAGAAGCATTAGCAAAGTTACAAGCAGATCCTTCCCTAAATTTCGTTATAACCGACTGGAATATGCCTGTTATGACCGGTTTAGAGCTAACCAAAGCGATAAGAGAAGATCCTAAATTAGCTAAATTACCAATTTTAATGGTAACCACCAGAGGTGTAAAAGAGGATATAGTTGAAGCTTTACAAGCAAAAGTTAATAATTATGTTATCAAACCTTTCACTCCTCAAATATTAAAGGAAAAAATTGATCAAATTCTAGCTAATTTACAATAAAAAGGGAAGGTGTTTTAGATGAAACAATTAACAATGAATGAGTTATTTAATAAATTAAATGATTTGAAGACTTTATTTCAATTTGGTCAAAAGATAATTCCAATTTTGCAGAATTTGATTGATTTTATGCAGGATACAATTCCTTTATTGGAGAACATAAATCGTTCAATAGCAGAATCTACTAGTAAAATTCCAAAAGCTTCAAATCAAATTAGTAATGTTACCAGTGCTACAGAATTGGCAACAACAGAAATATTAGATTTAGTTGATAGTATCTCTGGTAAAATGTACGATATGGAAGCAAAAATACGAACTTTTATTGAAACTGAAAACGCTAAAAAAGAAAAATTAGAAAAATTAAAAGAACTTGTTAAAGATAATCCAGAATTGTCAAATTTTGTTCAAGAAAATTTTACACTAGATGTATCTGTATTAGAAGAAATTTTAGAATTTTTCCCTAAATTACAAAATGATGCTTATAGTATAACATTATCTTTACAGGTACAGGATATAACATCTCAACAGTTAGCAGCGGTAAATCACTTAATTGAATCTGTACAAGAAAACTTAACAAAACTTATAGAAGATTTTGAAACAACACAGCTTGATGAATTAGAAGGATTAGCAAAAAATGAAGTTCCGGAAGGGGCTACTTTTGATCCTAATGCACGATATGATAAGTCTGGCGAACGTCAAGAAGCTGCTGATGAAATTATCAATCAAGTCAAAGATACTGGAACACAAATTGATCAGAGTGAAATAGATAAATTATTCTCAAAATAGGGGCAGTTATGTCAAACTATGCATTATTAAATGACCCTGAAATGAAAGAAATTTTCGAGAGTTTTGTCGTAGAAACAAGAGAAATTCTCGAAAAACTTGATTTAGAATTAGTAGAACTTGAAAAAAGAACAGATGATACTAATTTACTAAATCAAATCTTTAGATCATTTCATACAGTCAAAGGTACAGCAGGGTTCTTAGGTTTAGTTAAAATGCAAACGGTAACTCATAGATGTGAAGATATATTGAATAAGTTGCGCAAAGGTGAGGTAAAGCTCAATTCTGAACTTATGGATGGTATCTTGCAAGGTTTTGATACAATGAAATTATTGATGGATACAATTGAGAATAATAAAAATGAAGATGTCGAAACAGATGACGTTATAAATACTCTAGATAACTTAATTAAATCCATAGAAAGTGGTGAATTTGGTACAGGTGGTACAACCGAACAACAACCAACTTCTCAACCTGTAGAGACATATGTAGCTGAAGAAAAACCGTCTGAAGTTGTAGAAGAAAAAATTGAAGAGAAAGTTGAAGAACCACAAAATGTTGAAGAGGTACATGAAGAAACTGTAGATGAAGAAGCTGAAGAAGAAGTTGAGCCAGAAGTTGAAGCAAAGCAAGAAACAGAAGATAAAAAAGAAGAAAAGCCTGCTGAACAATCAGTTGTTAAAGTTGAAGCTCCTAAAGCAGCTCCTGCTACTCCAAAAACTGAGCAACCAAAGCAACAGACTCAACAAACAGCAGCTAGTTCAAAGCAAGTAGATAATAGTATCCGTGTTGACGTTGAGAGACTTGACCAATTGTTAAATATTGTATCTGAATTAGTGTTAGGAAGAAACAGGTTAGCACAAGTAAATACTGAAATGCAAGCTGAACATGAAGGTACAAAGTTAGCAAAGGATTTATTTGAAGCATATAGACAAATTGATTTGATGACTACGGAATTGCAATTAGCGGTAATGAAGACAAGAATGATAAAAATTGGTAAAGTATTCAATAGATATCCTAGAGTTGTTAGAGATTTATGTCGTGAAACCAAGAAAGATATTCAATTGTTGATATATGGCGAAGATACTGAACTAGATAAAACTTTAATTGAAGAAATAAATGATCCACTTGTACACTTAATTAGAAATGCAGTTGATCATGGTATAGAAACACCACAGGAAAGAGTGGCAAAAGGAAAAAATCCACAAGGTACAGTAATTTTAGCAGCAGAGCATGAAGGAAATAACATTAATATTACCATCCAAGATGATGGTAAGGGAATGGATCCTGAAGTTATAAAAAGAAAGGCTATTGAGAAAGGTTTAATTTCAAAAGAAAAAGCTAATGATCTTAATAAAAATGAAATATTCAATTTAATCTTTTTGCCAGGTTTTTCAACAGCTGAAAAGATAACCAATATTTCTGGTCGTGGCGTAGGAATGGATGTTGTTAAAACTAACGTTACAAAATTGCGTGGTACAATTCAGATTGATTCTGAAATTGGTAAAGGTACTAAAATAGTTATTAAATTACCTTTGACATTAGCCATTATTCAAGGTTTGTTAGTAAGAGTAAAGACAGAAACGGTTGTAATTCCGTTAAGCTCAGTTATCGAAGTTGTAAGAGTAGCACCTGAGGAAATATACACAATTAACCAAAATGAAGTTATTAGAATTAGAAATTCTGTTCTTTCTTTACTCAAAATAGAGGATATATTATATGATGATTTGGATGTCGATGATACTGAGAAAAAATGGCAATATGTAGTTATTATAAGTGCTGGCGATAGAAAATATGGTATTAGAGTTGATGAATTAATAGGTCAAAAAGAAATAGTAATCAAATCATTAGGCAGTTATTTAGGTAATATTGAAGGTTTAGCAGGTGCGACAATTATGGGAGATGGTAAAGTTGTTATGATTTTGGATATCGGTGATTTGGTTAATAAAATAACTACAAAATAAGGTGTAATGATGGATAATAATATTTCTACTAATAAAATAAGAGTTTTAGTGGTTGATGATTCAGCTTTTATGAGAAAGTCTATTACTATAATGTTAACTTCTGATCCTGAAATCGAAGTTGTTGGGACTGCACGAGACGGTATCGAAGCTATAGAACAAACAAAAAAACTAAAACCAGATTTAATAACACTTGATGTTGAAATGCCAAGGATGGATGGGCTAACTGCTCTTGAAAAAATAATGAAAGAATGCCCAACTCCTGTATTGATGCTAAGTTCTTTAACTACTGAAGGTGCTGAAACTACAGTAAAAGCACTTGAACTTGGTGCTGTTGATTTTATAGCAAAAGAATTATCATTCGTTAGTGTTAATATTGTTAATATTAAAGATAGTTTACTTAAAAAAGTAAAAGAGATTGTAAAACATAGAAGACATAAAGAAAGATTACTCAAACTTCAAGGATTAACTTTAGGGCAAGAGAAAAAATATACTGCTCCTACACCTGCTAGAACTGGGCAATTATCAAAAGGTTTATACAGAGCGATTGCGATCGGAATTTCTACTGGCGGTCCCATGTCTTTGCAGCAAGTTATACCAAAATTAAGAGGCGATTTAAATGTTCCAGTTTTTATAGTGCAGCATATGCCACCAAAATTTACGAAGTCTCTTGCTGATAGATTAAATTCTATGAGTGCTTTAGAGGTAAAAGAAGCTGAAAATGGTGAAATTGTGAAAAATAATGTTGTTTATATAGCGCCAGGTGGATTGCATATGTTGTTCAAAAAAAATGGGGCTAATGTTCAAATAGAAATCAGTACAGAACCAGCAAATACTTTACATAAACCTTCAGTGGATGTTATGATTAGTTCAGCTGTAAAGGTTTATGGGAAAAATCTTCTTGGCGTTATCATGACAGGTATGGGTAAAGATGGCTATGAAGGTATAAAAGAGTTAAAAGAGGTTGGTGGTCATGCTATAGCTCAAGATGAAATGAGTTGTGTCGTCTACGGTATGCCAAAAGCAATAGTTGATGGAAATTTAGCTGATGTTATTTTGCCACTTGATAAAATAGCTGAAAATATAAACATGGTATTCTAATGGACAAAGAAAAAGACAAAAGTTCACAATTTGAAGATTATATTTATAGAGAAGTTGATTTTAAAGTACCTAAATCTGGTAATATTATAAAAGCTGAAGATGTCGTTTTGACGGGTATGCACAAACTATCGTTAGATGAAGATCCATCAGAGAATGTTAAAGTATATATAAAGAAAGATAAGAATGATAATATTAAAGAAATAAAATTTGTTTGTAGTTGCGGACAAACAAAAACTGTTATTTTAGATTATGAAGAAGATGAAAACCAATCCTAAGAGATTGGTTTTTTTATAACAAAACCTTTCATTGTTGGCATAATATTTGATATTTGAAATAAAAAAAAGTATTATGCCATGAAAAAGCTTGTAACACATACAGCTGCTCACCTTGAAAAAATGCTTGATTATTATGCACTTAAAAACAAAATAATTAGTAGAAATATAGCTAATATAGCTACAGAAGGCTATCAAAGACAAGATGTAGTTTTTAAAGAAGTATTGAATTCAGAGCTAGATAGAAATTTAAAAACTACAAACGAAAAACATATTACTGATCCTAAAGCACAATTTCCTACTAATAGCAAATATTCTGATTTCGAAATTACTGAAGATGAAAACCCAGAGAAAATTTCTGGCATCAATAATGTAGATATTGATCAAGAAATGGCAGATTTAGCATCTAATAATATAAAGTTTAAATTTGCAGCAAAACGATTAAATTCTTATTATAAGAATTTACAAGGTGTAATTAAAGGTGATAGAGGTGGACAATGAGAATAAGTAACAATTTTTTAGGTTTTGATATTAGTGCCGCTGGATTAAGTGTACAAAGAAAAAAGATGAATCTTATAGCAGAAAATATCGCCAATGCCAATACTACAAAAACAGAAGACGGTACAGTTTATAAGAAAAAATATTTAGCTGTTCAACAAAAAGCAATTGATGACGCAAAATTAAAAGATGAAAAAATCAAATTAAAAATGGAAGATCCTTTCCATTTTGATAAAGGTAAAGATTTTGATGAGAGTAAAGAATTGAATTTAATAACACAAGTAAGTGAAGATCAAAAAGAAGGTGATTTAATTTACCAACCTGATCATCCTGATGCTGATGAAAATGGTTATGTAAGAATGCCAAATGTTAATATTATTACAGAAATGGTTGATATGATTGCAGCCTCAAGAGCTTATGAAGCAAATCTTACTGCTTTAAATACTTCTAAACAATTAGCAAAAGATTCATTGGAGATATAAAATGAGAATTAACGGTATTAATTCTAATGTTCTTTCTTCTACAAGCATTCAAAAAACAAAGTCAAATGTTAAATTTGATAAAATACTTGAAGAAAATTTTCAGAACAATGTTAAATTGGATTTAAGTAATGAAGAAATAAATTATTTTCAAAAAGCTTATCCAGTGAATTCTTATGAAGTTGCAAATTATAAATATCCATATAAGGATATTAAATTAGGACAAATAATTGACAGGAAAGTGTAATGAAAATTCAAGGGCAAAATCCATTTTCTAAAGAATTAAGAAATATTAAACCATTTGAACCTCCAGTAGTGCAAAAAGGGGGTGTTACAGCTTTTGAAAATGTGTTTAATAAGATGGTTAAAGATGTCAATGCGGATCAATTAAATTCTAGTAAAGCAACTGAAGATTTCTTGAATGGTGAAGATATTGAAATTCACGAAGTTATGATTGCTGCAGAAAAAGCTAAAACAAGTCTTGATTTACTTGTAGAAATTAGGAATAAAACATTAGATATGTATAAAGAGTTAACACGTATCCAAATTTAGGGAATAATTTATGGCTGCTGAAGAAGAAAAAAGTCAATTTACGGCGATATTTGGTATTTTTAATAAGTTAACTACGCAACAAAAAATAATTTTAGGTTCAGTTCTTGCTGTTACTTTTGTTATTATTGGTTTTTTATTGTTTGCAATGAATGAACCTACATATACTACATTATTTTCGAATTTGAATCCTCAAGATGCACAAAAAACTGTTGAATATTTAAATGCACAAAAAATTCCATTTAAATTGGAAGATAATGGACAAACAGTAAAAATTCCTAAAGAGAAATTGTATGAAACAAGAATAGCTTTAGCATCTCAAGGCATACCATCAAGTGGTATAATAGGATATGAACTTTTTGATCAAAACAATTTGGGTATGTCTGAATTTCAACAAAAATTAAATTTTAAAAGAGCTTTAGAAGGAGAACTTACAAAAACAATATTAGAAATACAAGCAATTGAACAGGCAAAAGTAAATATCGTATTACCTGAAAAAAATGTCTTCAAAGAAGAAGAAAAACCGACAACTGCATCGGTTGTTGTAAAACTTAAACCTGGAGCTATGTTAAATAAAGGAAATATTTTAGCAATAATTAATCTTGTATCTCATAGTGTAGAGGGGTTAACTCCTGAAAATGTTGCTGTATTAGACGATAGAGGTAGATTATTAAGTCGAGATTTTAATGAAAACGATCCATTAGTTTCAGTTAGTACAAAACAATATGAAGTAAAAACTCAAGTTGAAAATTATTTATCACAAAAAGCACAAACTTTACTTGATAATGTTTTAGGCATGGGTAATTCTTATGTAACTGTAAATGTTGATTTAAATTTTGATCAAGTTGAAAAAGAATTAAAATCATATGATCCAAATTCTCAAGTTGCAATTAGTGAGCAAAAAGTAAATCAGGAAAAAGTTGAGGGTCAGCAAGGTCAAAATACTCAATCATCATCCACTGTTAATTATAACGTTAGTGAAAGTTTTGAAAAAATTATACAAGGTACAGGTGTAATAAAAAGACTTACTGTAGCAGCTGTAATAAATCAAAATATTCAGAAAAAAGCAGAGTTAGCTAATCAACCAGCAGAAGGAGGGGCGCCAAGACCTCAAGTTCAACAAGTTGATTTAAATCTTTTAAGAACAGAGCTTGAAAATTTGGTTAAACAATCTGTAGGTGTTGATGAAACAAGACAAGATCAGATTACGTTAAGTGTTCTTCCATTCTTTGGTGAAGATCTTACACCAAGAGAAGTACCATCATCAATAGTTCAAAATATTGATAAATTTAGTAATATAATATTGATGGTTATAGGAGTAATTGGAGCTTTGTTGGTTATTAGAAGTTTATTGAATAAATTAAAGAATGAAAAAGTTATCATTGGAAAAGTTGAGGCTAAAGATGGTAGTGAAGTATTTGTACCATTACAACAGACCTCAGAAGGACAAATTTTGCTCCCTACTGGTAAAACTCCAGAACAATTAGAAAGAGAGAAGAAACAATTGCAAACACGTAAGAGAAGAGAATTAGCAGCAATGACAGATGAAGATATTGAAGAAGAAATAACAGAAGATGCTTTTATAAGAGAAGCAAACTTAAATAAAATAAAAACATATGTAGCAAAAAATCCTAGTGAAGCAGCAAAACTAATACATGCATGGTTGAGTGAAGATGAAGGATATTAATCAAAAACAAGGTCAAAATAAAACTTTGGGACAGGCATTGGAACTCCCAAAGATACCGACAAAAACAGAAAATGTTACCGGTGCGCAGAAAGCAGCTTTATTAATGATCGCTTTGGATGTGGATGTTGCATCCGAAGTTTTTAAATATCTCGATCCAGCAGAAGTTGAAGTTATTTCTACGGAAATAACAAAAGTTAAAAATATTCCTCAGCAAACAATTGATAGCGTAATGCAAGAATTTAGAGATATGATTGTTGCAAGGGAATATTTATTGGAAGGTGGGATCGAGTATGCCCAAGCGGTATTGGAGAAATCTTTTGGTCTCGCAAAGGCACTCGAAATTATTGAAAAGGTTCGTAATTTAACAACTTTACGAGGCTTTGATGTTTTAAAGAAGGCTGATTCAGCGCAGCTAGTTAATTTTCTTAATAAAGAGCATCCGCAGACCATTGCTTTGATCCTGTCACACTTAAATCCTGATCAAACTGCTGCGGCATTGAAAGAGTTGCCTGAGAGTATTCGTGCAGATGTAGCTTATAGAATTGCTACACTTGGTAAGATTTCTCCACAAACCTTAAAACAAATTGAAAGAGTGGTTGATGAAATGGCTGGTCTGACACTAGGACAATCTCTAAGTAAAATTGGAGGTCCTAAGAGTTTAGCTAATATTTTAAATAGAACTAGTGTTAGTTTAAGTAAAGAAATAATGGAAAATATTGAGCAAAGAGATCCTGAAACAGCTCTTGAAATTAAAAGACTTATGTTCCTATTCGACGATATTATTTACATCCAAGATAAAGATATTCAAAGAATATTGAGAGAAGTTGATAGACGAGATCTTGCACTTGCACTTAAAATTGCTGATGATAGAGTTAAAGAAAAAATCTTTAAGAACATGTCTGAAAGAGCAGGGGAATTGTTAAAAGAAGAATTACAATACATGGGGCCAGTAAAATTAAAAGAAGTTGAAGGAGCACAAGCAAGAATTATTGATATAATTAAGCAATTAGAAGAAAATGAAGAAATTTCTCTTAACATAAGAGGTGGTAGTCAGGAGGTTTATGTCTGATGCTATTAAAATAAAATTGAAATCCAAAAAAATTGTTGTCAAAACAGAAGATGATGATACAATTAAATTTGATATAGAAGATAATAAACCGCAAAAAGATCCTCAAACCCTTTTTCTAGAACAACAGATGGCAAAAAAATATCAAGAGGGATTTGAGGATGGATATAATAAAGCGAAAGCAGAATTAGAAGAAAATTTTGCTAATGATTTACAAACTGCTGTCGATGAATTTAATAATATTTTGCAAGAAATACAAAACCAATTAAATAATTACGATAAAATATTTGAGCCTCTTGTTCTTGAAACAGCGATTGCTATTGCTAAAAAAGTTATCAAAAAAGAAATTGATGAAAATTCAATTATAGAAGAAAATCTTTCAGAAGCATTAAAAAAAATATATGGTGCAAATAATATTATTATAAAGATTAATCAAGAAGACTATGAATTAATTATCAATCGTACTGATTTAAGAGATAAAATTGAGAACTTTAATAAAATTCAATTTGAAATTGATAATGCTTTACAAAGAGGGGATTGTATTGTAGAAACAGAGTTGGGCAATGTTGATGCTAGAATTACTACACAGATTGAAGAAATTATATCTAATTTACAATTAAAAATTTATAACATTTTAAAAAATGACTAATTTTGAAACAGATGCTGAAATAGAATTATTTAATTCTTATTTCAATAAATATTACAATATAATTACTTTAACCGAACCAATTAAAGTTTATGGTAAAGTAACAGATGTTATAGGATTAGTTATCGTTTCAAGTGGGCCTAGTGCACCATTGGGAGAATTATGTTCTATTGTTGATAAAAATGGCAAAGAAATATGTAAAAGTGAAATTGTGGGATTTAAAGAAGGGAAGGTTCTTTCTATTGCATTAGGAGAAGTAGAAAATATTTCTCCATCTTGCTATGTAATTTCATCAGGTAAACCTTTTTACGTTCCTTGCGGAAATGAATTATTGGGTCGTGTTTTAGATGGATTAGGAAAACCATTAGATGGATTGCCTGAACCCATAACATATGAATATAGACCCATTTTTAACTCACCTCCAGAGCCTTTAACAAGAAAAAGAATTAATGAAAAGATACAGACAGGTATAAGAAGTATAGATGCTTTATTGACCATTGGTAAAGGACAACGTGTTGGTATTTTCGCTGGTTCAGGTGTTGGGAAAAGTACAACATTAGGTATGATAGCAAGAAATACATCGGCTGATGTTAATGTTATTGCTCTTGTCGGTGAACGTGGTCGTGAAGTTAGGGAATTTATTGAAAGAGATTTGGGCGAAGAAGGATTAAAAAGGTCTGTTCTTGTTATTGCTACATCTGATAAATCTCCACTAATTAGAATTAAAGCTGCTTATGTGGCGACAACAATAGCTGAATATTTTCGCGATCAAGGTGCTGATGTAATGTTCATGATGGATTCTGTTACACGTTTTGCAATGGCACAGAGAGAAATTGGTTTAACAATTGGTGAACCACCAACCACCAAAGGCTATACCCCTTCTGTATTTGCACTATTACCAAAATTATTAGAAAGAGCAGGTACTTCCGATAAAGGTTCAATAACAGGTTTGTATACAGTTTTAGTAGATGGTGACGATATGACAGAACCTATTGCCGATGCGGTCCGTTCTATTCTCGATGGTCATATCGTATTATCAAGAAAATTAGCACATAAAGGGCAGTATCCGGCTATTGATCCATTACAAAGTGTTAGTAGATGTATGACTGATATTACAACAAAAGAGCATAAACAAGCAGCTCAAAAATTTAATGAAATTTTAGCTACTTACAGAGATGCTGAAGATTTGATAAATATTGGCGCTTATGTTAGAGGAAGTAATCCCAATATAGATTATGCTATTTCTAAAATATCTTCAATTACATCATTCTTAAAACAAGATATTTTTGATAAAATTACTATTGATGACGCAATTTCTCAACTTATTAATATTGTGAGATAATTATGGCAAAATTTATCTTTAAGTTTAATACTCTTAAAAAATATAAAGAAAATTTAGAAAAAATTCTTCAAAAAGAAATTGCAGAAATCGATTTAGAAATAGCAGCTAAACAGGAAAATATAAAACAAATTGTAGATGAACTATACAATGCCAAGGAAAACTTGCTTAAAAAACAAAAATTATCTGGTTTTGACTTGAATTATTACCAAGATTTTAGTAATTTTTGTGAACATAAAATTAATAAATTGCAAGATGAAATTAAAACTCTTGAAAAAAAACGCCAAAATAAAGTTGCAGAATTACTCGAAAAAACTAAAGAAAAGAAAATCGTCTATAGAATTGAAGAACTTCACAAGGAAGCTTTTGAGTTTGAACAAAATAAAATCGAACAAAGCTTTATAGATGAATTAGCATCTGTTAGATTCGCAAGAGAACAAAGTGAAAAATAGTATAATTTACATACTTTTGTTTCTAATAGTTTTTATTCTTACAACTGCTGGAATTGTGTATTTTAATGAAAAATATGAAAATATTTTTCAATTTAATTTTAAACCTGTAGTTGATACATTAAAGCTAAAAGAGGAATTAAAGCTACAAGAAAAAAAACTTGCTGAGAAAAGAAAAGCTGATTCAATTACACAAATAAAAAAACAAGATTCTATCCTTGCAGAACTCAAAAAGCAAGAAGAAATGCTTAAACAAGCTAAAATAGAAAAAAGAAGACAAGATTCTTTAAAAATAGTTGAAAAAAAATTAAAAGAAGAAGAAGCATACAAAGAATGGAAACAAAGCACCCTGAAAATTTTTGCTAAAATGGATGCCAAAAATATTACTAAAATTTTGGAAAATTATTCCGATAATGTAGTAAGAGATCTTATCTACGAAATGAAAGATGCTCTTGCAGCGGAAGTATTATCCGTAATGGCAAAAACAAATCCAGAAAGAGCAGCAAAAATTACAGGGGCTAAATATGCAAATAAATCAACTAACAGCAATCCCAAATGACAGCCTATTAAATGTCGGTACTTTCAAAAACAACGAAAGTGACTTCTCTAAAATATTAAATACTTTTTTTGCAGTTAATAATATAACTGATATTTCTACTCAAAATTCACAAGTTTATGCTATTGGTGATGGAAGTTTTAGTCTGAATAATTTTATGATTAGTCAAATAGATTTTAATATTTCTCCACAACAATTAGCTGGATTAAAAGCTTTCAAATTGAATGATTACAATACTGATAATTTTACGCTTGGAAGTATTGATATTAAAGATTCAGAACAGCTTGCCGATTTAATCAGCTTTTTAAAACAAAATTCTGATATGATTGCTGAAATTTCAATTGATGGAAAAGTTGTTGATAAAGATGAGATATTTAAGATGCTTTCAGATGAAAATGATACATTAAATTTTCAAAATATTCTAATTTTCTTACCAAATTTAAATATTTCGATAAATAACTTAAATGGGAATTATCAGCTAAATTACTTTTCTGACGAAGGTGAAAACAATGATAATGAATTTGCTAATAATTTCATTAAATTTATTAGCGAATTTAAAAATAGCCAATTTAATTCTTTAGTCAGTGATGATATTACAAAAGTAAATACAAAAGAAAATAATAATGATATTATTTTTAAAAGTGAGAGTAATGATGATATAGTAGTGAATGATAATGTTTTATCAAAAAATGTTCTAAATGATACTGTAGTAATCAATGAAAATAAATCGACAACAAACTTGAGTGGAAATAATAATAATCATAAAGAAAATATTGTAGAAAGTAATATTTCAGTTAATAATTTTGTGAAAGATGATAATAAAACTACTGAATATATTACTATTAGTAAAAATAGTAGCAACGAAAGTGTGAAAGAGAGTGTAAATTTAAAGAATATTATCAATCAAGTAGATATTGACATTAATACTTCAAAAGATAATAACGATTTAAAACAGAGCTTAAATTTTGATAAGAAAATAATTGATGCCAATAATCAACAATTAAATTCAAAAGTGACGGATACAGATGAAAAAATAAAAGATGTGTTGAAAGATAATGTAAAAATGGAAATGATATCGGAAGAAGTTAAGACTAGTGGAGAAGATAAAATAAAGCTAAACGAAATGGGCGGAAAAACAGAAGTAACCAAATCAAATAATGAAAATTTGAAAACTGAATTAATTTCGAATAGAGTAGATATTGACAATACAACAAAAAATAAAGTTAATAATTCTGAAAAATTAATAAAAGATACTTTAGAAACAAATAAAATGCAAAATGAATTGAATTCTGCTAACAATAATAAAGCTAATGAGTTACAAAAAGAAGAAATTGCTGAAATTAATAAATACGGTGATATAAAAATAAACCTTAAAAGAAATGGTAATGACAATGCTAAAAATGAAGCTAAAGAAAATTTAATAAATATAAATGATAAGGATGAAAATAATACAACTTCAGAATTGAAAACAGAAAGTAAAAAACAAGAAGCAAATAGAAATTTTAGCAATTTATCTAATTCAGATAATATGCTCCAGGATAATAAAAAGTTAAAAGATAATTTAACTGATATGAGCTTCAAAAATGCTATAGATACTAAAAAAGAAGAATTTTTTACTAATGATAAAAATTTCAAAGTAGATGTTGCAAATAATAATTATTTTGATAATATTAAAAATGATATTGAAAATTTTAGTGGAAACTTTATTAAAAATGAAGTTCAAAAAAATGTTAAAGTTCACGAAATAATGAGGGAAGTAAATTCTTTTATTGCCAATAAGCAAACTAGACAATTAGTTTTACAAATAGAGCCTGAAAGATTAGGTAAAATGCGAGTTAGTGTTGAAGTAGTTAATGAAGTTGTAAAAGCAAATGTTGAAGTTGAAAATGAATCTGTAAAAAGAATGATTGAAAATAATCAAAACTTATTAAAAGATGCATTGATACAACAAGGATTACATTTAGGATCTTTTACAATTAGTTTAAGTAATAGTTTTGAGAAAAATTCAAGTAATGCAGCTTATGCAAATAAAAAGACACAGAAAAAGTTCAAATTGAAAGATGAGCTTGCGAAAGACGAAGTATTAACAGATGCATCAGCTGCTGTTAAACAAAAAAATTACGGTTACAATAGTTATGAATATATTGTTTAAGAGGAAAAAATGAGCGTTAATAGTATAAATAATATTTCAAATGTAAATAATACACAAAATAATGTTACAAGTAAAAAAGAGTTAGGTAAAGATGATTTTTTAAAAATGATGATAGCCCAACTAAAAAATCAAGATCCATTAAATCCAATGGATAGTAGTCAATATTCCGCTCAATTAGCACAGTTTAGTACTTTGGAGCAGATTACAAATTTAAATCAGAGTATGAAAGAATTTTTGAATACTAATTTAATGGCATCACAAGCTATTAATAATGCTTTATCTGCAAATTTGATCGGTAAAGAAGTAAAAATTGATAATCAAATTTTTGAATATAATGGGCAAGATAAGATTTCTTTTGGTTATAAATTGACAACAAGTACAAATAAAGTTAATATTTCAATTTATGATCAAAATGGAAACCTTGTAAAATCTTTTGAAAATATTAATTCTAATGCTGGTGAAAATCATTTTGAATGGGATTTTAAGAATAGTAACGGGTTAAATGTTCCACAAGGGTCATATAGAATTGTAATTGATGCAAAAAATATTGCTGGTGAAAAATTAGATACAAAAATTTATCAGTTTGGTAAAGTAAATTCTATTAAATTTTCGCAAGATGGTGCAAAATTAGTTATTAATGGAATTGAATATAACTTAAGTGATGTGATTGAAATTTCAAATGGTTAGGAGGTTGCTATGAATGAAATAAATGGTGTTAGTGTACCTTTTATACCTATTCAAAAGGAACCAGCAAGTTTACCCAAAAGACCACTTCAAGGTTACGGTAAATTTGGGAGCATTTTTCAACAAGAAATTGAGCAATTAAAAATTTCTGCGCATGCAAATAAAAGATTAGAAGCTAGAAATATTGAATTAAGTGCTGAAAAAATGGATAAACTTAAAGAAGCTGTTCATAAAGCAGAGGTTAAAGGCGCAAAAGATACACTTATAATGATGGATAATACAGCTTTTATTGTAAATGTACCAAATAAAACTGTTATTACTGCTATTCCTATTGATAAAACCGAAGAAAATGTTTTTACAAATATAGATAGTGTTGTATTTGCTTTGTAATTAAAAATTATAAACAATATTTAATCGATTATTATAAAAATCCGGATAAATTTGTAATGAATTATCTGGATTTTTTTTATTTGTAATTATTTTCCCGACAGTATAACCGATAATTCCAGCGGTTACAACATCAGAAAACCAGTGATTATTAGAATAAATTCTTTCAATAGCTGTACCAAAAGCAGTTGTATAGGCTAAAGTTGTTATTGTTGGATCATTAAATTCATTCGCTGTTATAGTAGCAAGCGTGAAAGCAACTGTTGTATGCCCTGAAGGAAATGATGTTAAATCATTTTTGGTTTGAAAGTAACGGAATTTATAAGGTTCCTCATTTACGTATGGCCTACTTCTTCCGGTTACAAATTTAATGATGGTAGTTATACTTCCTGCATAAAAAAGACCTGTAAACAGATCTCGCCCGTAGCTTTTAAGTAATTCATTTTGATAGTAGCTACCAAAAAAGTAAAATCCAATACTTGCAGATGTTAGAATTGTAATTTCTCCGAAATTTTTAAAGAATTTTGTGGCTGGTTCCAAAGAAGGATATTTAGTTTTTAGGTTTAATTTATGCACGCTTTTATCAAGAATAAAGGATGCTAAAACACCAGAAACAGTATATAAATGGTTATTAAAATTTTTACTATCAAATGTATAATTGAATATGTTTTTACCTTGACTTAAAAATTTAGAGGTTTCATAATCAATAGTTGAAAGACATGAGTCAGTTTGCTGTATACTTGCAAAAATTTTTGAAAATAAAATTAATAATAAGAAATAATTTTTCATATATTTTAAAAGATTAATTCAATAATTATTCAAATATAAAAATATCGGGGGACATAATGAAAAAAATTTTTATTTTAATGCTGTTGTTGCAGTTTGCCTTTGCTCAAAAAGTAGAAGCGATTAGGGGAGTTTGGCTTACTAACGTAGATAGTCAAGTCTTAGATAGCAAAGAAAATATTGTTGAAGCTGTTAAATTATGTAGTGATTTGAAAATAAATACGATTTGTGTTGTAACCTGGAATAAAGCTATGACTTCCTTTCCAAGCAAGGTAGCAAAGTCAGTGACCGGGTATTTAATAGATCCAAGATGGGACGGGCGAGATCCATTAAAAGAACTTATTGAGGAGGCACATAAACATAATATAAAAGTCATTGCTTGGTTCGAGTTTGGTTTTTCGTCATCATATAATGAAAATGGTGGAATTATTTTAAAAAATAAACCAGATTGGGCAGCTAAGGATAGCCAGGGCAAACTTGTTAAGAAAAATAATTTTGAATGGATGAATGGGTTCCATCCTGAAGTACAGCAATTTTTATTAGATTTAATTATGGAAGTTGTAAAAAATTATGATATTGATGGTATACAAGGTGATGATAGGTTGCCTGCTATGCCATCTACTGCTGGTTATGACAAATATACAGTTGATTTATATAAAAAAACTCACAAAGGGAAAAATCCACCAAAGAATTATAAAGATAATGAATGGATACAATGGCGTTGCGATATATTAAATAATTTTATGAAACGAATTTATACTGAAGTCAAAAAATATAATCCTAAAGTTTTAGTAACAATGGCACCAAGTATTTATCCTTGGGCAAAAGAAGAATATTTACAAGATTGGCCAACTTGGGTTAAAAATGGTTGGGTAGATTTTATTTCTCCACAACTTTATAGAGATAATATTCAGGCTTACCAAATGGTTTTGAAAGAAATTGTACAAGAGCAGATTGATGATGAAAATTTAAATAAATTTTTCCCTGGTTTACTAATTAAAGTTGGAAATAAATATCCAAGCGATGATTTGGTAAGAGAGATGATTGAATTTAATAGAAAAATGGGAGTTAATGGCGAAGTTTTCTTCTTTTATGAAGGTTTAAAGAAGTTCAAAAATACCTTATTAGATATTTATAAAAATGATATTGTGGAATTCCCAAGTAAATAAGGTGTAGAAAATGAAAAAAATAATAGTTTTTTTTGTATTTTATAAATTAATTTTTGCTTACGAATTGCCTTTAGTTGTAAAACAGGAAATATTAAAAGGTAATTTTATTCGAGCAAAATACTTAATTGATAGTATTGTTTGTTTTTCAAATTTAGATGCTATAGCTAAATGGAATTTGAATTTTGAAAAAGAAAAATTGGATAGAATTAGTTTGGATTTTAATAAAAAAATAGATGATATATTACCTTACATTAAACAATATCTTCCTAATATAAAAGAAGAGGAAATTAAAGATTTTGAAAAAGATAAATCTTTAGAGATGATGTTTATAAACGGAGAAAAAAAATATTTTTATAATGCAGACAAAAATCTCTTTAGAGTTAATAAAAAGCTTAGAGATATCAAAAATAATCCATTCCCAAATACTACTAGTGGATATAAAATTGATACTTATCAGGCAATTCCTTTTCTTTTAAGTGAGTTCAATAAATGGAATAAAAGATACTTAAATCCTATTAAAATCACCTTGAAATATTCTGTAATTTTGAAAGATGGTATAGTCCCAGAAGGGGAAATTGTAAGAGGATGGTTCCCTTTTCCAAAAGAAAATCAGAGACAAAAGAACGTTAAGCTGCTTAGTTGCAATGCTGATAGATTTATTATTGAAGATACCAAAAATCCACATCGAAGTATTTATTTTGAAAAGAGAGTTGAAAAAAACAAACCCTTAGTGTTCGAATACTCTATTAGTTATTTATCTTTTGCTGAAGTTAATAAAATTGATTTTACAAAAGATATAAAATATGATTTTTCAAATGATACTTTGTTGAAGGAATTTGTTAAAGAATCTCCGCCACACATTGTTTTTAGTGATAAAATTAGAGAATTGTCAAATAAAATTGTTGGAAATGAGACAAAAAAATTAAAGATTGTAAAGAAAATTTATCAATGGATTGATGAAAATATACCTTGGGCATCTGCAAGAGAATACTCAACTATCGATTGTATTCCAGAATATGTAATTGATAATATGCATGGTGATTGTGGCCAGGTGAGCTTACTATTTATAACATTGTGTAGGCTTAATGGTATTCCAGCTAAATGGCAAAGCGGATGGATGATTCATCCAAATGAAATAAATTTACATGATTGGGCCGAAATTTATATACCTGATTATGGTTGGGTGCCTGTTGATCAGTCTTTTGGTATTCATAATTTTGAAAATGAAGAGCAAAAATTTTTCTTTTTAGGTAGCTTGGATAATTATCACCTTACTGTCAATGATGATATTTCCCGAAATTTTTATCCATTAAAAGTATATCCAAGAAGTGAAACTGTTGATTTCCAAAGGGGCGAACTTGAATGGCGTGGTGGTAACATTTATTTTAACAACTGGAAATATAATATGGAAATTAAATATGGTGAAAAATAAATTTGGATAATATGATTATTTTAATTAATTTTGCAAAGATGAAATTAAATATTTATTTAAATATTCGGCTATATATATCAATAACTAAAAGTTTTTATTATTTTTCAAAATGCATCATACTTTTGGGAGATGACGTATTATCATTAATAGGGCAAGGTAACTTGTCCTTTTTTTTTAAAGAATATTTAAAAGCTGTCTTATTAAGACAGCTTTTTTTTTTTAGCTCGGACGGTATAAGCATAACACCGTGCGGTATAAACCGCACGGTGTAGAATATAAAAAAATTTGTTACTTAAATATTCCTTACGAATACATAAAATGAATAAATATACATAATAATGTTGGTAAAATACAGTAAATGAAATTATAATTACTTGAAAATAAATAAAATATAAAAATATAATTGAATAATATTGTAAATTTGTAAAAAAATAGAGGTCCCATGAAAAAAGGCAAATTAATATTACAAGATGGTTCAGTATATGAAGGAATTTCATTTGGAAGCGAAGTATCTAAAAACGGTGAAATAGTTTTTAGTACTGCAATGGTCGGTTATCCTGAAAGTTTAACTGATCCATCATATAATAGTCAAATATTAGTATCTACTTATCCTCTCATCGGAAATTATGGAGTTCCTAAAACAGAATATGAAAATGGTCTTATAAAAAATTTTGAGTCTGAAAAAATTCACGTAAGTGGTTTAATCGTTAGCGAATATTCTGAAAATTATTCACATTGGAAAGCCGAAAAAAGTTTATCCGATTGGTTAAAGGAAAATAATGTACCAGCATTGTATGGAATAGATACGCGTGAATTAACAGTAAAGTTACGAGAACATGGGAGTATGCCTGCTAAAATAATTTTTGATGAAGATTTATATTTTACAGATCTAGGTAACCAAAATTTGGTCAATAATGTATCAACAAAAGAGGTTATTACGTATGGTAAAGGTGAGAAAACAGTAGTTTTAGTAGATTGTGGAGTCAAATATAATATCATAAGATGTTTAATGAGTTATGAAATAAAAATAATAAGAGTTCCTTGGAATTATGATTTTACAAAATTAGAATATGATGGATTATTAATATCAAATGGGCCTGGAAATCCCAAAATGTGTGTTGAGACAATACAAAATGTTAAGAAAGCATTTGAAATTGAAAAACCTATAATGGGTATTTGCTTAGGGAATCAAATAATCGGTTTGGCTGCAGGTAGCGATACATATAAATTAAAATATGGTCATAGAAGCCACAACCAGCCAGTTCAACTAGTTGGTACTAATCGAGTCTTTATGTCTTCGCAAAATCATGGCTATGCCCTTGACGATTCAAAACTTTCAGATAAATGGGAAATTTTCTTTAAAAACTTAAATGATAATACAAATGAAGGTATAAAACATAAGAATAAACCTTTCTTCTCAGTGCAATTCCATCCTGAAGCTGCAAGCGGACCAAACGATACAAAATTTTTATTTGATGAATTTATAAAATTAATTTAAGTGAGGAATTATGAAATTTCAAAATATATCTAAAGTTTTAGTTTTAGGGTCAGGTGCTTTAAAAATTGGTGAGGCAGGAGAATTCGATTATTCAGGTTCTCAAGCTCTAAAAGCTTTAAAAGAAGAAGGTATACAGACTATATTAATTAATCCCAATATCGCTACTATTCAAACATCTGAAAATATTGC
>DAOSVM010000003.1:0-133299 GCA_035379625.1 Ignavibacteriales bacterium
TGAAAAAAAATTTTATTTATACTATCAATAACTATAATTGCTCTTTGTCAAGAGAGTAATTTACTTAATTACAATGAATTTTCCAATTTTTCTTTTACTAGTCCATTGGATAATGGCTGGTATAATAATTCCATTCTAACACCTTCTGTTTTAGGTTTTAATAATGAATTCAATTTATTCTTCCAAAAATTAACTCCAAAAAATTCTACAAAAAATAATCTTTCTCTAGTTGCAAATTTTTCTAATTTAAGCACTTCTTTTTACCAATATTATGAAAATAACGATAGAGTTAGGCTCTATAATTTTTCTTATGGCTTCGGGAATGAAAAATTAGCGATTGGTTTTGGATATAATTTTTGGAAAATTTCCAATCCAAATATCGATAAACAAAACTTTTATACAGTAGGATTTTCATATAGACCTTTAAAATTTTTCGCATTTGACTATGGTTTTTCTAAATCTCTTAAGTCAAATAAAGAATTAAATTATGGAGCAATAGGAATTAGACCTTTTTCAACAGATATCTTAACTTTATTTGCTGATGGAAGTATTATAAAAGATCGAAAAGATTGGTCATATGGGATATCATCAAATTTTATTGATGGGATTAAACTAATTGCATCTTTCAATTCTAATCATTTTATCAATTTAGGAATTGCACTGGAATTAAATAATTTTGGTATATCTACATCATATAAATCAAATTCTGATAATTATAATAAATTAACAACTTTTCGTATTGGCAGCTTCCATGCTAATTCAATATTAAACAAAATTGAAGAAAAATATTCAAATAACTTTGTTAAATATGATTTCAACAATACAATAAAGTACCAAAAATACATATTGTTTGATAATTCTTATACATTGCTTAATCTATTAAATGAATTTGAAAAAATCAAAAATGATCCTACAATAAAAGGAATTCTTATAAACACATCCGGGCTACAGGCAAACCGAGAATTTTTGTGGGAATTGCGTGAAAAACTGTTAGAATTAAGAGAAAACGGAAAGAAAATTTTAGTTTACATTGATAACGCTAATATTGATATTTACTATTTTGCTACCGGTGCTGATAAAATAATTATGGATCCGCAGGGAATGTTATCAATAACTGGATTTGCAGCTGGAAGAAGTTACTACAAAAATATGTTGGATAAAATTGGGCTTGGAATAGACGAATTGAGATTCTTTAAATACAAGTCTGCTGTTGAAAATTATTCAAGGGATAAACAATCCGAAGCTGATAGTATACAACGATACAGAATGATTGAAGTTTTTTATAATGTTTACAAAAGTGATATTACTAAAGCACGCAACTTTAAACCTGAGCAATGGGATAGTCTAGTAAATAAGTACATTTATTATTTACCAAGTTTCGCTTTAGAAAATAATCTTGTTGATAAAATTGCTCGCTGGAGCGAAATTGAAGATGAAAAAGAACTTTTCAACGGTAAACCACAGTTTAAAAATATAAGTATCAGTCAGAACACTACTACTTGGGGAAAGAAAAAGAAAATTGCAATAGTTTATGCTATCGGTGCTTGTTCAATGGATGATGGAATTACAGCAAGAAATCTTGTCAATGATATCAAAGCTGTGATGACAGATGATAATATTGATGCAGTGATTTTAAGAGTAGATTCACCTGGCGGGGATCCTTTAGCTTCTGACCTAATAGCCGAGGTAATTAGAAAATATAAACACAAAAAACCAGTTATCATTTCTCAAGGAACAGTTGCTGCATCAGGTGGTTATTGGCTTTCTATGTATGGCACAAAAATTGTTGCATCTCCGTTAACTATAACAGGTTCAATTGGCGTAATTAGTGCTTGGATTTATGACAATGGGTTAAAAGAAAAATTAGGTATTACTACTAGCAAAATGAAAATTGGTAAATTCGCTGATATGAATTTCCCATTTACTTTACCAATTTTACCAATTGGAATTCCTGATAGGGCTTTAACAATAGAAGAAAGACAACAGATGGAAACTGGAATTAAAATAATGTATAAAGATTTTGTAACAAAAGTTGCAAACGGAAGAGATTTAGATTTTAATTATGTTGAACCTATCGCTCAAGGAAGAATATGGATGGGCGAGGACGCTAAAAATATAAAATTAGTTGATGAAATCGGCGGGCTTGAAAAATCTATCAAAATCGCTAAAGAATTAGCAAATATTTCATCAAATGAAGAAGTAACTATAATCGAAATGCCAAAAGAGCGACTATTTAATATTGATATTATGTCGTTTATTGGATTCAAATCATATAATAATTTGGAAAAATATTTTTTATTATCTAAATTAGTACAAGAGATTAATAACAAACCTAGTACCATTTTACCATTAGACTTATATTTTGATTATATATTATCAAATTAAGAGGATTATTTGCTAAGAATAATCTTAAATAAATTTGTTATTTTATTTTTATTCGCAAATTTAAGTGCTAGTCCATTACAAACTTTCGATGAAGCTGAAATAAAAGCAGCCATATTTCAAAAAATACTATATTATATAAATTGGCCGCCATCAGCTTTTGAGCAACAAAATAATTTTGTTATCGGCATTGCTGGTAATGATTTAGTTAGTAAACTATTATTGCAAAATCTTAATAATACCGTAATAAACGGTTATAAAGTGATCGTTAAACCTGTTGATAACCATGATAATTTAGCGAACTACCATGTAATTTATTTAACTAATTTAAACAAAAACATTGCTAAGAAAATTGCTATTACTGCTTCTTATCATCCTGTTCTTTTAGTAGCTAATGAAATGCAAACATATGATTTGAATTTTCATATTATTTTATACACACTTGAAAATAAAGTAAAATTCAAGGTTAATCCTGACGCTGCTAAGAGTGTGAATTTAGTTATAAGTTCTAAAATTATACAGTTATCGAGAAAATTCGAGGAAAATTGATGCCTTTGCTGAAATTGAAATCCATTAAATCAAAATTTATTTTTATTGTATTGTTAATTACATTACTACCTTTATTATTAGGTTATATCACATTATTTTTTAAAGATATCAATAGTATCAAAGAAAATACAATAAAATCAGCAATTTCGACTTTAGATCTTGTATGTGAAAATCTTGTTGCTCCACTAGACTTCGATGATAAAGCTGAGGCTACTAGACAATTAAAAATTGCAACTAGATTAGATTTTATTTCCGGTATTAGAGTATACGATAAGAATAATGAATTGTTTGCTAAATACGGCAATGAATTCTCACTAAAATTCAATAATTCTAAAGATAATGTTTTATTAAATAATAAAATTTACATTTTAAGACCAATTAAATACGAGAACAAACATTTAGGACATTTAATAGCCGAAATAGAACTCAACTCTCTATACGCTGAAATTAGGAATTACATAATCTTTTCACTCATTATTATAATAATTATTATTGGTATTGTTGTCCTTATTTCATTAAAAGCACAAGAATATTTCTTAAGACCAATTTACTTCCTAAATTCTACTTTCAGTAAAATAAGTCAAAGTGGAGATTATAAATTAAGAATAACAAAACCATCCTCTGATGAATTTGGCATTCTCTATGATGGTGTTAATAATATGTTAGAACAAATTTCTAAAAGAGATTCTGAAAAGAATAAAATACTTAAAGAACTTCTTGACAGTGAAAAATATAACCGTACACTATTTGAAACAATTCCAATAGGGCTTGCTGTTATAGATTTTAATGGTAATTTAATTGACATAAATCATGAATTTTCTAATATTTTTGGCTATTCATCAACCGAAATAAGTGAATTAAATTTATGGGTTCTACTTAATTTACCAACATCTGAACAGGAAAGAATTATCCAAGATCTTAAAAAATTTAGCACAATAGACGTTACAGAATATCCTGTTTATGCGCAAAACGGTACACCTAAAATCATACGATTTGGAACTACACTTACTAATATTGGTGACAACGAATATATATTAGCTTATTGTGAAGATATAACTCAACAAAAAGAAGCCGAATTAGCTGTTAATAAAAAATCAAGATAGATATGAAGCTTTAATAAAAAATACTTCTGATGTAATTTTAGTTTGTGATGCCTACGGTACTATTACATACGCAAGTCCTTCAACAACTACAAACCTTGGTTTAGAAATTAAAAATGTTTTACAGACAAAAATTCATTCAATAATAAATAAAATTATATCTCCAAATAACACTTTAGATGAGATATTGTCAAATACTAACATAAATGAAACTCAAATATTTCAATTTATTTTTGAAGTTGAAAATTCTAAACCAAAGTATTTTGAAGCTATTTGCACCAATTTATTAAAAAATAGTGCTGTTAATAGATATATTTTCAATATACGTGATATTACTGAAAGAATACTTAAAGAAATTGAAAAACAACTTAAAACTAAAGAACAAATTTATCAATCTGAAGCAAGATTCCGTGTAATCTCAGAAAATGTCCCTGATGTAGTAACTATTGTTGACTTGAATTATAATATTTTGTACATTACTCCTTCAGCACAAAACTTGTTTGGAATTTCGCCTAATCGTTTAATTAACTCTGATATAAAAATCTTATTTGAAGAAAATAACTTAACTCAGTTCATCACTCAATTTGAGGAAGTGCAAACTAATTTTGAACATAAAACAAGTGAATATAAGCTCAAAAAACTTGATAAAAACAATTTAAGTTTTACCGCTGAAATTACAACAGGTTTAATAGTTGACGATGAAAGTGCCAGAGTTGTTGTAACTATAAGAGATATTGAACAGAAAAAATTAGCTGAAGAAAAATTAAAAGAATCTGAAGAAAGATTTCGATTTTTAGCAGAAACTACTGGTGATGCCCTTTATAGATATAGATATGACACATTGAAATACGATTATCTTAGCCCAGCCATAAGTATCCTTACTGGTTATACATTCGATGAATTAAATTATATAGGTTTTGAAAACATAATTTTAGAAGTTGAATATCCAGAACAGGAATTTCCAAATGTTTTTATGCCAGAACTCAACGAAACAAATACAAGACTAATAGCTCAGTATAAAATAAAGACTAAAAATGGCGATGAAAAATGGTTAGAAGATCACGCGTTTATATGGAAAGAAAACGAAAATATTGTTGGAACTGTTGGTATTTTACAAGATATAACGCAAAGAAAAATTCTTGAACAAAAATTGAAAGAGAGGAATACAGAACTCGAAAGAACACTTGAAGAATTAAAACAAATGCAATCTCAATTAATTGTTACTGAAAAATTAGCTTCAATTGGTCAGCTAACAGCAGGAGTAGCGCATGAAATAAATAATCCATTAGGATTTGTTTCTAGTAACTTGAACCGATTTGAAGAATATTTTTATGATTTATATGATGTATACAAAAAATGGGCAGAATTACGCGAAATATTAAGAAGTATTGCAGAATTTACAACTGCTATAGATAATATTGAAAAATTTGAGAAAAAAGTCGATGTTGAATATATTTATAACGATTTTTCACACTTGATGCAGAATAGCAAAACTGGCATTCAGAGAATTAAATCGATTGTTGAGTCACTTAGAGGTTTTTCATACTTAGGTTCCGCAAGTGTATCTTTAGCAAACATAAATCAAGCAATTGATGAAACTATTGTTATGGTATGGAACGAATTAAAATACAAAGCAATTATTGAAAAAGATTATTCTGAAATACCAGAAATTGTTTGCAATATTGGCGAAATTAAACAAGTATTCGTTATTTTACTGATAAACGCATCTCATGCAATTGAAAGTAATGGAATTATAAATATAAAAACTTATAATGATAATAAATACATATATGTTGAAATATCCGATAATGGAATTGGAATACCTGAAGAAAATTTACATAAAATATTTGATCCTTTTTTTACCACAAAGCCTGTTGGTAAAGGTTCAGGATTAGGTTTATGGATATCAGCAACGATTATTTCTAAACATAATGGAGAAATTAGTGTAAAAAGCCAAAAAGGTGTAGGTACAACTTTTTTAATTAAATTACCAATTAATGTTTAAGGTGTGAATGGAAAATACTAACTTAAAATTGCTTATTGTAGATGATGAACAACCAATATTATCTGCTCTAAAAAGCCTTCTTAGAAAAGAGAATTATGATATTTATACTGTAGACAATCCGAAAGAAGCTATCAAATTATTATTTACCGATAAATTTGATATTGTCATTTCTGATATGAGAATGCCAGAAATCAATGGAATCGCTCTTTTAGAAAAAGCTGCAGATTTTAACCCAAATTCATATCGTATTATTTTGAGTGGTTATGAAGATAGAAATATTGTTTTTGGCGCTATTGCTTCCGGATATGCTCATGCTTATATGATGAAACCCTGGGAAGATCAATTTTTGAAAGATGTACTTTCTCGCTCAGCAAAAATTGTAGAGAATGTAGTAAAAGTTGACAACAAAATTCTTCTTTCAAAGCTTAATTCTTTACCTACAGAATCAAAGTTTTCTGAGTACATTAGTAATATTATCAATGATGAAGATATTTCTATAGATAAATTATCTGAAATGATTGTAAAATCTCCGGCTATTCTTTCCAAACTTCTACATTTATCAAACTCTGTTTATATAGGCTCAATTGGAAGAATTACTACTGCTAAAGAAGCCATACATTTCCTAGGTATTAATTATGTTGTTACTCTTTTAAATAGTTTTGAGTTTATTAATAGCTTTTATAATACATTACCCCCGATAATTAAGTTTTTCTTAGATTCATGGTTAGAAATATCTTCTAAGAGAGCAAAGATAGTAGAGATGATTATACAATCTAATGAAAGTTCTACCAAAAATGAACGCGATCTTTCAGTTATAGTTGCAATGTTTTGGGATCTTGCTATACTAATTGAAGCCTGTTTATTCCCAGATCATTTCATTAAGATTTTAGATAATAATTATAAAGTTACCAGGGAAAATGCTTTAAAAAAATTTGGTGATAACTTTTATTTTCTTGGAACATTACTCTTGGAAATTTGGAATTTCCCATATATTATTATTGAACATATAAATAATTTAATTACTAGTAATTTTATTAGTAATATTGAGCAAGCAGTATTATTAAGTGACTGCATTGTCACAAATTCTGAAATTCCATTAAATTTATCTTCTGAAATAAAAGAAAAATTACTATATTGGAAATCAAAAACAAATTTTAATGAAGCCATATGAATGTAAATTTTGTACCTAATAAAAAAGTTCTTTATATAGATGACGAAGTGCATTTATTACATGCTTTTAAAGCGTTAATGAGAAAACAAGATGTAGAAGTATTTATATTAGAAGATTCTACAAAATTTCAAGAAGAAATTGAGAAAAACGGTCCATTTGCAGTAATTTTATGTGATCAAAGAATGCCTGGCATTAAGGGTGTAGAAATATTAGAAAACCTTGCTACTACTCATCCCGATACTATAAAAATACTCATTACCGGATTTTCTGATTACAACGATACTTTAAGAGCCATTAATAGTGGAGGTATATCCCGCTATATACAAAAACCTTGGAATGATGCTGACTTAAAAAATACAATATTAGAAGCAGTAAATAATTATAACCTACTACAAGAAAATAAATACCTTATAGATGAGCTAAAAAAGAATAATATTTTACTTACCGATCTTATTGATGGTGCGTTGGTTAAAACTGTTAAGCTTTTAAGCGATGTCTCAGGTTTCTCTAATCCTGAAGCAGCAGCACAAACTAACCGAGTAAAAAAACTTGGAATGGCAATCCTTGCAACTTATAAAGATTTATCATTTGATACAAAATGGCATATAACTTGTGCATTTGAATTGTTCAATCTTGGTATTGCTTTATTACCAGCTTGGTTGCAAGTTGCTTTGGCAAAAGGTGGATTAGCTACTTTAAGTCGTTTTCCTGCTGCAAAAAATCATAATATACTTGCGGCTAATTTACTTGAAACAATTCCGCAATTTTCTCCTGTTGCTGAAATTATAAAACTATATACAAAAAATTTTGATGGAACAGGTGAGCCTGAAGATATCAACATATCAGGTGATAATATACCATTTGGTGCTAGATTATTAAATATTGTTATTGAATATGACAGATTAGCAAATGAAAACTTCAAAGGAGAAGCTGTTCTCCGTGATATGATGCAAAGACCAAATAGACATGATATTAGAATCATAGAGCATATTCTTCAACATTTAAGACCTCAACCTCAGGATAAATCTATTATCACACCATCTGAAGAGCCAATTAATTTAACTATTTCACAATTGTTGCCAGGTATGATATTAGCAAACGATATAGTTTCTGAAAATGGAACGAAACTTTTAAGTGCTAATACCATTATTAGTGATCTTGAATTGAACTTCCTGAGAATTTGGAGTAGTGCACGAAACGAAAAAATTAAAGAACCTATAACAGTTCTTTATAAAAAATAATTATATTGTTCCTAAAATGCTTAAAGCTTGATCTATACCAAAATGCGTACCAGTTATCACGAGTGTATCTTTAGGTAAAATTATTTCATCCCCACCAGGATTAGAAATAGTTTTACCATCTCTAATTATTGCTATTATTGTTGTTCCAGTCTGTGCTCTTAAATTTAATTCTGATAATTTTTTATTAACATTAGGATTGTCATCTGTTAAATAAATTGTTTCTGTTGCTCCTTGAGCTAATATACTTTCAACAATTGAATTTATATTAATTTTACTTTCTTTTTCTCTGAGGAATAAATATCCTTCGTTTCTAAATAAAGCCACTTGTTTCATAATAATATTCAATGGGATATGATATTTTTCTAAAACCTTACTAAATACCTGTAAAGATGTTTCATATTCTTCTGGTATAACAACATCAGCACCAAGTTTTAACAATATTTGCACCTCAGATACAAACTTTGTTCTTACTATTGAGTATATATTTTGATTTATTTTTCTTACAACTTTAAGTATTTGCTTTATTGCACCGTAATCAGATATTGCCATTACAACAACCTTAGAGTTTTTAATCCCAACTGATAATAAAATTTCTTCTCTGGTTGCATCACCAAAAACTATATTCTCAACGTTTTTATATTTTTGAACTGTATCAGGATTCAATTCAAGAATTACATACTTAATACCAGTTTCTCTTAAAACTCTTGCTAAATTTTGCCCTGTTATCCCGTAACCGATAATTATTACATGATCTCTTAGAATAATATTTTGATTTTTTTCTGTTTTTTCTGGCAAAATTTTTATATTTTTTTTACTTAAATTTGAAATTAAAAAAGGAGTGATCATCATCGAAATTACTGTTGAACTCATTATTATATTATATTGATATTGGGATAAAATATTATAAATATCACTATATTGTAAAATTAAGAAAGAAAACTCACCAATTTGCCCTAGCAATAAGCCAGAAATGAATGCAACCCTTGAAGGGAAACCGTATAATCTCACTATAGCATATACTACAATAAATTTTAATATTATTATGGTAATCGTAACCAGACAAATGGTAATGATATGTGATATAAAAAAATTAATTTCAAATAACAAACCAATTGCGACAAAGAAGAAGATATTTAAAATGCTTTTAAATGGTAGTAAATCGGCTATAATTTGATAATTATAATCAGAATCACTTAAAATTATTCCTGTTATCAAAGCTCCAACAGCTAAACTAAAACCGATGTAATGAGTTATAGTTGAGATAAAAAGTATTAAAAAGAAAATGCCTAAAGTAAATATTTCACTTGATTTAAACCCTGCAATAAGATGAACTATTTTGGGGACTATAAATTTTGCTGCGACAAAAATTCCAGCAATAATCAAAAATGAAATTAATATTTTAATTGCTAAACCTGATGTACTATATTCTATATTATTTGTACCTAAAAATGGTAAAACCATCAAAACTGGAAGAACAAGTAAATCTTGTAAAATACTAATACTAAAAGAAATATTCCCTTGTGGTGTATCAATTTCATTTGTACTAATTAAATGATTCATTATAATAGCTGTGCTAGACATTACTAATGTAAATCCTATAAATAGACTGTTTTTTAAATTGTAGATAATAAAATACGATAAAATTGTAACTATAATAACTGTTATGACAAACTGACCTGTACCTAAAATTGTTACATACTTACCAAATTCTTTTAGTTTATTTATCGATAATTCTAATCCTATGAAAAACATCAGAATTGTTATACCTATTTCAGCTAATACCTGAATTGTTTCTTCATTGTGAATAACACCCAAGCCATTTCTCCCAAGTATTATTCCCAAAATAATGAAGCCTACAATACTAGGAACTTTAACTTTTTTAGTAAAATACAAAACTGGAATAGCAAATAGAAATAACAAAGATATTTGTGTAAATATTTGCATTTTTTATATTATATTTGAAGTTAATTTTGGTTTTTTAAATGTATAGAAATTATTTTATTTTATCAAGGTATATAAAAGAACTAAATAAACTTTTAGTCGGCTCAAAAATATTAAATGCTTTTTCTTTTAAAAAAGATATATTAAATATTACCTTAATCAAATCGTCTCAATTTTTCACGTTGGAATTTTCAGTTAATTCAGGTTTCCCATATATAAGAATAATAGATAACGAAATTAAACCTAAGAACTTTGTTAAAGTTTTTGAAGAATTACAAAACACCATTATTAACAATATCACTATATCTAACAGTGACAGAATTATTAAATTTGAAATAAATAATTACAACTTATTTTTTACTATTCGTGGTAAATATACTAATGTCTATTTATTATCTTCTTCATTTACAAGCTTCAAGAAAGAAGAAGATGATTTTTTATTTCAATTTCATAAAGAACTTCTAAACCATAATTTTGTAAACGATTTAAGCTTTAAAATACCAACTGAGAATAATCTTAATAATGATGAATTAGTAAACTTAATCAGATTTAAATATTCTTTTATTTCAAAAGATATTTTAAATTTTACAAAACATATTTATAACGAAATCTCTCTAACAAATATATTAAAAGTTATAGAGAAAATTTATTCATCTAATCTAGTAATTATCAAAAATAGAAGTAGCGTAATTTATACTATCAAAGATTTTGCATTAGTTGAAGGTCAAATTTATGAATTCAATAATGTTAAGGATGCAATTAATTATTTTGTTAAAGAAACCTATTTACAAAATGATTTCAATATTTTATATAAAAATGTTGATAAATTTATTAAAAATGAATTAAGTAAAATATCTAATTTGCTTAATAAACTAAAATCATTATTGGAGACTCCATCAAAAGAAGATTATTATAGACAAATTGCTAATTTATTGCTTATTAACTTACATAAAATTCAAAAAGGAAAAGAAGAAATAGAATTAGAAAATATTTATGATAACTCCACTATCAAAATAAAATTAAACCCAAAATATACCCCCAAAGATAATGTTGATTATTATTTCAAAAAACAAAAAGAAGAAAAAAAATTAAGAGAAGTTACTAAAGAAAAATTATTAAAATTGACTAAAGAATATGAAAGTTTACAAAATAATTTACAAAAACTTGAAAAAATTAGTAATTATGAATTATTAAAAGATTTTGCAAAACAATTTAATATAAGAACTGTTAAAGTTGAAAATAATAAGCCTAATAAAACTGATAAGTTTAGACATTTTATTATAAACAATCGATATCATTTATACTTAGGAAAGGATAATGAAACAAACGATTTATTAACAATTAAATATGCAAGGCCAAATGATATTTGGTTACACGTAAAAGATGCACCAAGTGCTCACGGAATATTAAGAAAAGATAGTTTAAAGGAAAATATCCCTTTAAAAGTTCTTGAAAAAGCTGCGTCTATTATAGCTTACAATAGCAAGCAAAAAGGAAGTACATTAGTACCAGTTATTTGCACAAGTAAGAAATATATATCAAAAAATAAACATATGGAACCTGGACAAGTAAAAGTACTCAAAGAAGAAATAGTCTTGCTTGTTAAACCTTCGTTAGATGTCAATTAATCTTTAGGAGTTAATACGATAACAGGTACTATCATTTCTTCCATTGAAATTCCACCGTGTAAGAAAGTATCTTTATATTGATTTAAGTATTTATGATAATCAGTTACAAAAACAAAATAATAATCTTCTTTAGCAATTATAAAATTAGTAGTTAAGCCAAATCTTGGTAATTTATAGTCATTTGGATTCATCAAAAATATTCCTTGCTTTGCATCTACCTTTAACCCTTTGCCAAATTTGAATCTTAGATTAGGAGTAGCTGTTTTGTCATCCATAATTTTAGCCCCCCTTAAAGCTCTAATACTGCCATGGTCCGTTGTTATAACAACTTTTGTGTTTTTCATCTGTGATATAGTTTTCAACACAGATAACAATGATGAATGAGTAAACCAACTATTGGTTAACGATCGGAAAGCTGCCTCATCTAAAGCAATTTCTTTAATAACTTGTGAATCATGTCTACTATGGACAATCATATCTAGAAAATTGTATACAACTGCAACTAAATGAGAATTTTGATATGACATTATATTATTTTCAAAATTTCTTCCATATTCTGGATCAATAATTTTAATATACTTTAACTCATTTCTAAGTCTAATTCTTTTTCTATCTAATAGCAATTGTAAAAATTCTTTTTCGTGTTTATTTTTACTTTTTTCATCAGTTTCGGAATCGTCATCCCATAAATTAGGATAGTATTTTTGTATTTCAGCAGGAAACAGGCCACTAAAAAGGGAATTTCTGGCATATTCAGTTGCTGTAGGTAAAATCGTAAAATAATCTGTTCTTTCGATATTAAAATAATCGATCAAATGTTTTTGCATCACTAACCATTGATCGAGTCGCAAACAATCTATTACAATAAAAAAAACAGTTTGAGCTTCATTCAATAAAGGGAATACAAATTTATTAACTATTTCTGTTGTTAAAATCGGTGTATTTTCATCATTTAAATTATTTATCCACTTTTTATAATTATTTTCTATAAATTTGGAAAATTCCTTATTACATTCACGTTTTAAATTGTTTAATGTATCTCTTAATTCGCTAGTTCCATTTTTATCAAATTCTAAATCCCAATAAATAAGTTTATTATTAATTGATACCCAATCTTGCCAAGTTAGTTGAGATTGTAGTACCATATTTATTTCTCTAAAATCTTGCAGATAATCTTTTGCAAGATATTCGCTTGATATTTTTTTCTTTTCCAATATTTTTTTGATAACAAGTAAAACTTGGCTTGGGTTTACAGGTTTTATTAAATAATCGGTAATTTTACTACCAATTGCTTCTTCCATCAAATTTTCTTCTTCGCTTTTAGTTATCATAACAACAGGAATATCAGGATTTATTTCTTTTATTTCTGAGAGTGTTTGCAAACCCGTAAGACCAGCCATCATTTCATCTAAAAAAATTAAATCATAATGATTGGACCTCACAAGTTCAATTGCATCTTCTCCGTTTGTAACACTTTCTATTTCATAACCTTTATCTTTTATAAACATAATATGAGATTTTAGCATTTCAATTTCATCATCTACCCAAAGTATTCTTTTCATAAATACCCTCAAAAAATTAATTTTGTTATTGTAACTATTTTTCAGGACAAAAACAATATTAAATAGACTTTATAATATAATTTTTTTTCATTTATTTTTTTTGTAATTTTATATTACTACTATATCTTTAGGGGGCTTATGGAACATTATTTATCTTCGGGGTTAATATTAATAATTTTTATTATTTCTTCTCTGTTAATGTTTTTGAGAAAAATTCCTGCATTACTTGCATTACCAATTATGGCAATACTAATGCCATTATGTGTAGGTATACAAATTTCTGATGTTTTCAATTTTGTTATAGGCCAAGGTTCTTTGAAATTGAATGAAGCTTACACTATAGCAATATTTGGTGGTATATTAAGTATATTATTACAGAAAACTGGTGTAGCGGAAAGTTTTATAAAAAAAGGAGCAGAATTGTCAGGAGATAATCCTTTTTTGATAAGTGTACTTATGTTATTACTTATTGCCTTACTTTTTACAACAATAGGTGGATTAGGTGCTATTATCATGGTAGCCACTATAGTACTTCCTATTATGATATCTGTGGGGATTAGTCCATTAGCTACAGCAGGGATTTTTTTATTTGGATTAAGTATTGGTGGTATTTTAAATCCTACGAACTGGGCTTTATATACAGGAACTTTAAAATTACAATTACAAGAAATTACTCCTTTTGCTGTTCAAATGTTTTTAATAGCATTTTTTATTTCTTTGGTATATATTGTACTGCAATTAAAATTTGATGGAGCAAATATAAAACTAAAAAAAATTATATTTTCTTTAATATCACTTTTCGCCATAATTTTTGTTTTGTACATAATATTCACACAATTACCAATTGAAACACAAAAGGTTATAGAAACTTTTTTAAAGAAAATTTGGATTTATACTAAACTTATTTTAATTGTATTCATTATATTTGCTTTTGTTTATAACATTTATCGTTTATTTACGCATAAATCGGAAGAAATTCACTGGTTATCTTATTTTACTCCAATAATCCCATTATTATTCATTTTACTTTTTAATATTCATCCAATTGGTGCTTTCACAATAGGAATTTTTTATTGTTTTATCTCTACTTACAAGAAAAATCATCTCAACCTTTTAATAAAAAGTATGTTTGAAGGGAGTGCATCTGTCATGCCCGCAGTAATATTAATGTTGGGAATTGGTATGTTGTTAGTTTCAATTATGGGACCAGATACTAGTGTTATTAAACTTAAAGTTCAAACAGATAATTCTGGTAATGCTGTAGTATATCTTAGAGAAAAGAATAATTTTAAAATCCAAAATATAAATGATTTAATAATTAAATTCGAAAATAATAATGGAGCCAAAATAAAATATAATTTATCGAGTAATCTAGATAAATTATATATTGCTTCATCGCAACCTAACAAAGATTTAACAATAGAAATAAGAAATTGGAGAGTTCTTGCGATTTTACAACCAATATTTTCTAAAATTGTTCCGCAAAATGGTTTTTCTTATTTTCTAATTTTCACATTATTAGCGCCATTATCTCTATATAGAGGTCCATTAAATGTATGGGGGATGGGTTATCCTGTTGCCACAATATTTTTATCAAGCGGTATGCCAGCTATCGCTATAATGGCATTATTAATTTCTGTAGGACAAATTCAAGGGATAAGCGATCCTACAAATACACAGAATGTGTGGCTAGCAAATGAATTACAAATTGACGTTCAAAAAATTTTATGGAATACATTGCCTTTTACTTGGATTATGGCTATATTTGGATTGTTGATTGCTAGTATACAAATTTATTAGTTGGAGAACATAATGAAAGAAAAGTTAATTTATGTTGCAGGTCACAGTGGAATGGTAGGCTCTGCCGTTGTAAGAAAACTTAAAGATGCTGGTTACAATAATTTATTAGCCATTCCCCACAGTAAATTAGACCTAACTGATCAATTTGCTGTTAGAGAATTTTTTAAGAAGAATAAACCTGATATCGTTATTGTAGCTGCTGCAAGAGTTGGAGGTATTTTAGCGAACAATACTTATCGTTCTGAGTTTCTTTATGAAAATTTAATGATTGAAACCAATATAATTAATTCTGCATTTCGCACAAAAGTTGAAAAATTAATTTTTTTGGGCAGTTCGTGCATTTATCCTAAATTAGCTGCTCAACCACTAAAAGAAGAATATCTCCTTTCAGGTTATTTAGAACCTACAAATGAACCATATGCAATTGCTAAAATAGCTGGAATTAAATATTGTGAAGCCTTATACCAACAACACAAAGCAAATTTTTATTCTTTAATGCCAACAAATTTATATGGGCCAAACGATAATTTCAATTTAGATACATCTCATGTATTACCTGCTTTAATAAGGAAATTTCATTCTGCGAAAATAGGTGAATATTCAAAAGTTATTGTATGGGGAACTGGTAATCCACTTCGTGAATTTCTTTATGTAGATGATTTAGCAGAAGCTATTGTATTCTGTATGGAGAACGTTAATGCTGAAGATATATATTCAAGGAATATATCACATTTAAATGTTGGAACAGGTACAGATATAAGTATTCGTGAATTAGCTTATTTAGTCGCAGATGTCCTTGATTATAAAGGGCATATTGAATTTGATAATACAAAACCTGACGGTACACCACGTAAATTGCTTGATGTTTCTAGAATAAATAAATTAGGTTGGAAGCATAAAACCGATTTAAGAACTGGTATTGAAATGACTTATAATTGGTTTGTTGAGAACTATAATAATTTAACTAAATTATAAAATTTATTTTATTGTTTTTACACCAATTTACTAATATAGTTTTATATTCCAATTTTCTAAATTCTTCCCAGTCTTCTAAAACATTATATTTTTTTAGAATGCTGGGAATATTTTTTTTATTACCATTTAATTTAATTTCATTTCGAATTATATTTTCTGTAGTTTCATCAAGATAACGTAGGAATTTTTCAAATATTAAATTTTCATTCAAATCTGTTCTATCGGGTAATGTAATGTAATGTTCGGGATGACTTAAAAATTCATTGGATTTTCCTTTTACTATATGATAAGTTTTTAAGTTTAAATAGAGGGGTTGCTCACTATGATTTATAAGAGTATCTGTTAGGTAAGATATTTCAATTTGAGTTTTCATAGTTTCACCTATTATTTTATTTTATAATAAATTATTATTAGTTTATATTATATTTTTTTATTATAAATATTTTATTTATATTTAATATTTATATATAAAATCACCTAATAATAAATCAAATTATGAGTTACTAATAATAACTCTTTTTTTTAATAGTAATTGTGTAAATAACCATTTATATTTTTTTAAAGTAATTATCTTTTCTTTTTAGTTGATTTAATAATTAAATTTTAATATTATTTCTGTTAGCATATGTAATAAATAGGGTTGTTGTAAAATATATGTTGGGAACATTTTGATGAAAGGTTATGAATACAAAATCATGCTTATACTGTCCGAGCTAAATAGAAATAAAAAAAGCTGCCTTTTTAAGACAGCCTATTTTTTATAGTATTTCTTCTTGTTCTGCATAAGTATTATCTGTTTCTTTAACTTTAACTTTTATTTTTCTTATATGATTTGGTAATTGATGGCTTTTTATATAATTAATAAAAAACAAGACTAAATTTTCAGCAGTTGGATAATCATCCATTATAAAAATTTTCATATTCATTTTTTTGAAGAATTCTATAAATTCGGTATCATCTTTGTGGAAAGCACAAGCGTGATCAAGCTGGTTTATTAATGGTTTTATAATTTCATTAAATATGTAATAATCTAGTACCATACCATGTTGTAATACATCCCCTTCCAATTCCAGCTCCATAGAGTAGGAATGTCCGTGTATATTAGCACATTTATCTTTGTGAAACGAAAGCCTATGCCCCATTTCCCATTTAAAAGATTTAGCAATTTTCATATTAAAACCTTAATAAATTTTTTCAATTTTTATATTTTTAAAGTAATGATATAATATTTCATCGAACTTGTATCCTAATTCAGCCATCAAAGCTGCACCAATTTGGCACATTCCAACACCATGCCCCCAACCTGCACCTTTTATTACAAATTCTTCTGGGATTTGAGAATCATGTTTTTTCTTCTTCAATACAACAAAAGCTGAACTGTATAAATGTGTTGGGGATAATGCTTTTCTGATTAATAATTCTTTCCCTATTGTTAAAGTTTTTTGGGTACCGACAATTTTTAATTTTATAATTCGACCCGATTTGCCTCTTTCAAGTGGGATTAAATCAATAATTTGCCCAAAATCTATATCAATTTTTTTATGAATTAAGTTTGACAATTCATTCTGAGAATATTTAACTTCCCATCTAAAAAAATCAGGAGTAGTATTTTTATCATATTCTTGTAAAACTTGAGAAAGAACATTTTCGTCGTTAGTATTACAAAAAGCTGGTGGATTTGATAATATCCATTTTTCAGCATTATCTTCTTTTGTTAAATCTAAATCATATTCATCAGGAATATGTTTCCAATCAACAATAGATAACAAATAATCTTTTTTTACAGGTTCCCAAACATGTTCAAAATTTTCGGATATACCACCGCAAGATTTGGAAAATCGAGCGTCACAGATTTCACCATTACTAGTAATGACAATACCAGCAGTATTTCTGACAGCTTTTTGAGCTGCATCGGTATAAATTTTAGCAATACCTTGATATCGTTGGCAATGATCATCAGCACATACATCAAAAAGTTCGTGATCTTCTCTATCCCACCATTTTATTAAAGTATCATCAGTTTGATATGTTGTTACATAATTTTCTTTTTTTTCTTTAAGTTTTTTATTTTTTTCCAATTGAGCTAGTAGCCAACTTCTTGAAACAATAGCATGTGCTTTTAATAAATCTATTGAACTTGTAGCCCTCATCTCAGAACAAATTACACTTTCTAAATAGTGTTCAACGCCAATTATATTGATAGCGTGTAAGATATCGCCATCTTTTAATATTTTTAATTGACCTTGGAAACTTTGCTTTTCTTTTTCTTCCCAATGAAAACCAATTCCTATAACTACATCTCTTAACACAAAAGAATTTTGGTTAAAATCTTTTGGTGTGAAAATTATTTCATCTGGACTTGTTAACATAGTATTTTCAGATTCAATAACAATTACTTTATTTTGAATACTTGCTTCAAACTTGCCTTTTATTGATTGATTAGTATTATTAATATAAAATTCTCCATAAAGTTCGAATTTTACTTTTTCCCCCTGTAAAATTCCTACTGAAATTAATGGCTGCTCCATCTGTCCCCCTATTTTTCATTTTTTTTTTGTAAATTATAATTATGCTTTTAAAATTAAAAAAAAAATTCATCATTTTATATTTATTTTTTTATTTTATAATCCCTTTGAATTTTGTCTATTCAAAAGACAAAACAGCACTAGAAGATTCGTTAAATAATTATATTATCAACTTTAATCATTTTGACTATATCAAAAGAATAATAAATGAGCAAAATAATGGATTTTTAAATAATTACTTTATGCTTGATAGTTTAAATTATGAAATCAAAGATTCAACAGTTTATATCGTTCCACTCTACGGATATATTAAGAATAAACTTTATAGAATAAAATCTATTGAGACATTTGGGAATAAGCTTACAACTCTAAGTACAATATCTCATATTATCAATATAAACGAGAATGACATTTTAAATTATAATAAAATTTCAAATATTAGTCATAAATTCAAACAATACGAATTTATTATATTAAATTCTTATCAGGTTATTTTGGATACAAGCGGAAACGCGTATTTAAAACTTTTTTTACAAGAAAAGAGAAGCACTTTTTTTGATGGTATAATTGGTTTTACAAAAAATAATGATATTACTGAATTATATGGTAAGGTACAACTTTCTATAAATAACTTATTTGGCACCGCTAGGAAACTTGGACTTTTATGGCAAAAACCTAAAAAAAACTATTCTGAAATCAATATTTCATATTATGAGCCTTGGATTTTAAATAACTCTTTATCAGCCCAATTAAGGTTTAAGCAATATAAGCACGACACATTATTTATTCAAACAGGTTATAGCTTAGATATTTTTTATTCAATTGATGATAAATCGTACATATCCTATGGAATAAGTGCAATCTACAATAATTCATCCCAAAAATTTAATAATAATTATCCAAATTCATCTGAATTAAGTTATAATTTTTCTTATAGTTATAATTCGTTAGACGACAATTTTACACCTACAAATGGGTTTTATAATAAGATAGAAATCTCAAATATTTTAAAGAATAATAAGGATTTTAGTAAAAAATTTAATCAATATGAAATAACATCTACTTTTAGGATTATAAACAACCTTCACGATAACTTATTTTTATATAATGCATTACATTTTTATTACAAAACTGGTAATAATATAACGTTAGATAATTTATATAAAGTTGGTGGATTTAACACAATTAGAGGTTATGACGAATATCAATTTTTTGGAAATTATATTTTTTATTGTAATAATGAATTTCGTATATATACAGCTAATAAATCGTCATTTTTTCTTTTCTACGATTATGGAGTAATTAGAAATATAAAAGTTGATTATAATTTAGGAAATAATTATGTTAGAGGATACGGTATAGGCACAATTTTTGAAACAAAAAATGGTAAATTCTCCCTTAGTTTTGCATTTAATAAAAACTTTAATTTTAATGAGTTAAAAATTCATTTTGGTTTTTTATCGCTATTTTAATTATATTATATATATAAACATAAAATATTGAGACACAATGAGTATTGATAAAAAGAATATTAATTTTAAAGATTTTACAAAATCACATGAATATAATTATAAAGAAGAAGAGAAGAAAAAAATAAGGTTAATAATTGTTTCAGGCTCGTTAGCTTTGGTATCTTTTTTATTAATTGTATTTACCTTACCGTATACTGTTTTATCTTGGAATGGCTTATTTGTTTATACAACAGTAATTGCCTTGACAGTATTTCTTTTAATCTTACTTTTAAGATATTTTGGTATATTAATTTTATCATATATAAATGTTGTTAAATATACATATGCTGAAGTACCTAATTTTTTCCCATTTGTATCCATTATTGTTCCTGCGTACAACGAAGGAGTAACAATATTTGATTCTGTAAATTCATTACTCAACATAGATTATCCTAATTTTGAAGTAATAATTGTAAATGACGGTTCTACTGATGATACTGCTGAACAGGCTCAGAAATTAGTCGGTTTACATAAAGGTAAATATAATAATTTAATACGCGTTAGTCTTATTAATAAGAAAAACGGTGGTAAATCAAAAGCATTAAATACAGGGATACAATATTCGAAAGCTGAATTTGTTGTCTGTATGGATGGTGATTCGATTTTGTCACCAGAAACTTTAAAATTAGGGATAAGGCATTTTACAAATCCTGAAATAGGTGCCGTTGCTGGGAATGTAAAAGTTATTAATCGTCATAAACTTATCACAAAATTGCAGGCTCTTGAATATATCGAAGGGCTTAATATGGCCAGAAACGCACAAAGTTTTTTACAAACAGTTAATATTATTCCTGGTCCAATTGGTATTTTCAGGAAAAAAGCCATCATATCAGCTGGTTGGTATGATAGTGATACTTTTGCAGAGGATGCAGATTTAACATTAAAAATTGTTGAAGCAGGATGGAAAGTTACATATGAACCAATGGCTATTTCATATACAGAAGCTCCTGAGAAATTATATAACCTATTAAAACAGAGATATCGTTGGACACGTGGGATTTTACAAGCACTACGTAAGCACAAACATAGCCTTTTCTCACCTACAAAAAATTTACCAAATTTTTTTGTTTTATGGTCAATGTTTTATGAAGCATTAATTTGGCCTACTATGAATCTTATTGCAAACATTTTTTTTATAGTTGTTGCTTTATTTTTTGGAATGTCAAATTTAATATTTTATTGGTGGGTTACAATTACTATTTTAGATGTTGTTACAGCATTATTTTGTGTAGCTGTTGAAGCAGAGGAATTTAACTTAGTTTTTTATGCTATAATATACAGATTGTTCTTTATAATGATTATCGATGTAACAAAAGTAATGGCTACAATTGAAGAATTTATTGGTTTGGGTATGAATTGGGGAAAATTGGAGCGAGTTGGTTTACTAAAGCCACAAACTCAATAATTATTCTGCATTTGCCAACTGCCCACAAGCAGCTTTTATTCTATTACCTTGAGTATTTCGAATAAAAACTGTTACATTTCGATTTCTTAATTGATTAGCAAAATGTTCTATTCTATCCATTGGAGTAGGCTTAAGTTTTGCTGAAATTGAGTTTTCATCTTTTATCATATGAGATATACTATTAAAAGGAATAATATTTATTTTTGATGGTATTTTCGCTGCTAATTTTGATAATGCTTCAATATCTTCATCTCTATCATTAATCCCTTCAAACATTGTATATTCGTAAGTAATTCTTTGATTTGTTACATTATAATAATATTTAAGTGCTTCTATTACCTTTTCAAGTGGATATTTTTTGTTGATTGGCATTATTTGAGTTCTAATATCGTTAAAACAAGAATGAAGGGATAAAGCCAATTTCACTCTAATCCCTAAATCAGCTAATAATTTTATTTTTTCAGGTATCCCTGATGTTGATATTGTTATATGATGTCTACTTAGTTTTTTTGCCATATCATGTGTAAATATTTGAAGGGATTTAATGGTAGCTTCAAAATTTATCAAAGGCTCGCCCATTCCCATATATACAATATTTGTAATTTGTTTCTGAAGATTTCTTTGTGTAATAAAGTACTGATCTACAATTTCACCAGCTGAAAGATTACGTATATATCCCATCTGACCAGTAGCACAAAACTTACAATCTAAAGGGCAGCCTACTTGAGTTGAAAGGCATAATGTCGTTCTGTTTCTACTTTCATCAGGGATTATAACACTTTCTATTTTTTTCCCATCAAGTGTTTGATAAACAATTTTTTTTGTATATTCGACATCATCAAATAATTCTTTTATTGGGCTTAAAGTATCTAGAATTGTATTCTCCTGTAAATATTTTCTCAAGTCTTTAGGTAAGTTATCCATAACATCGTAATTATCAACATTATGATTATATATCCAATTGAAAAGTTGTTTAGCTCGATACTTGGGTTGATTAATTGATAAAAAAAACTCTTCAAGTTCTGCTAATGTAAGCCCTTTTAGTATCATAATTCTTACTTTTTTTATTTTAGTATGCAAATTTAAGCAATATAATGTAATTAAAAAACAATTTTGAACTAAAAAAAGTTTAAATTATGTTTTTTATTAAAATAATGAGGTACAAATGTACTGGGTTTTTAAAAGTGAACCTTCCGTTTTTTCGATTGATGATTTACTAAATTCATCAAATCAAACTACTTTTTGGGATGGTGTAAGAAACTATCAAGCTCGTAACTTTTTAAGAGATAACATTAAACTTGATGATCTGGTATTATTTTATCACAGTAATGCTAAAGAATATACAGGAATTGTTGGTTTGTGCAAGGTTGTAAAAGAAGGTTATCCAGATCCTTCACAATTTAATCCTCAAAGTAAATATTATGATCCAACTTCGAAAATCGATAATCCAACTTGGTATTGCGTAGATATTAAATTTCTTGAAAAATTTCCTAAGGTATTAACTCTTGACGAAATTAAAAATAATCAAATACTTTCAAATATGAAAATTGCACAAAAGGGGAATAGGCTTTCCATTACACCTGTAACAAAAGAAGAGTTTGAAGAAATAATGAAAATAATTAGATAATAAAATATTTTGTAACCAAAATTAAATTATTCCATCATACTGTATGAAAAAACAAATAAATATCAAGGGTAAAAATATGCAAGTCGAACATTTAACAAAACAAACGTTTCTTGAAAAAGTTTTCGATTACGAAAACAATAAAGAATGGAAATATCAAGGTAAAGTACCAGCAATTATTGATTTCTGGGCTGAATGGTGTGGTCCATGTAGAATGGTAGGTCCAGTTTTGGAAGAATTACAAAAAGAATATGGTGACAAGATTCAAGTTTACAAAGTTAACACAGAAGAAGAACAAGAATTAGCAGCTGTATTTGGGATTAGGAGTATTCCATCATTATTATTCGTTCCTGTAGACGACAGGCCACAAATGGCTGTAGGAGCATTACCAAAAGAGACATTTTATGAAATTATCAACGATGTTTTAAAAGTTCCAAGACCAATTATAGTAACACCATAATTTTGAAGGCTCTCTTAAAAGGAGAGCTTTTTTTTTATTTATTAGCTCAGACGGTGTAAGCTTAAAGCTCGTGCGCACGAAGGCGCACGGGCAGGCTAACGCCAAAAATATGGTAGATTAATTAAAGCATATCTTACATAATATCAACGACATACAACATTTATGCATCTACCTAAATAACTATTTATTAAAAATTTTCCAAAGTAATACCAAACTTTAATAATATTAAAATATTTTCGGGATTACAATATAATTGTATTTTCGATATATTCACTTGTTCTAAAAATATATTTGTATTTGCAATATAATTGTATATATGATATATCGGCAATTATCAATAATATATTTGTAAATACAATATAATTGTTTTACGATATAATAGAAAATGCAATTATATTACAAAAATAATTGTATCAATTTTAAGCTGCCACGCATTTAAGAAAAATTAGAATATTAAGGCCTCAAAGCACCGCTATTTGTAAGGTGTCTAAGAGAAGAGTTTTGCGGGCCGTTCCGGCCCGCTGCCCCTTGCGGCATGACGAATGCCGCAAGGGGCTAAGCTTATACTGTCTGAGCTATATATTTTATTTAATTTTTAAAATAAAAAAAGGCAAGCTCGCTTTTTGCTCGCCTGCCTTAATGATGTACTTTAATTACTTCCTAATTATAACTCAACATTATTTGAGCTAAGTTTAGCTTTAATGTATTCACGATTTAATCTAGCAATATGTGAAACTGGAATTCCTTTTGGACATTCGGCTTCACAGGCATAAGTATTTGAGCAGTAACCAAAGCCTTCAGCATCCATAGTTTTAACCATCTTTTCAACTCTTTCTTTTCTTTCAACTTGACCTTGTGGTAAAAGAGCTAATTGGGAAACTTTGGCACTTACAAAAAGCATAGCCGAAGCATTAGGACATGTAGCAACGCATGCACCACAACCAATACAAGCTGCTGCTTCAAAAGCTTCCAAAGCTGTATCTTTATGAATTGGAATATTATTAGCATCACGTGCAGAGCCAGTATTCACAGAAACATAACCACCAGCTTGCATAATTCTATCAAAAGCGGAACGATCAACTACCAAATCTTTGATAATTGGGAATGGTTTAGCTCTCCATGGCTCAATAACAATAGTATCGCCATCATTGAAATGTCTCATATGTAACTGGCATGTTGTAATACCTTGTAAAGGACCATGAGCTCTACCATTGATAAACATACCACAGCTACCACAAATACCTTCACGGCAATCGTGCTCGAAGGCAATAGGATCTTCACCATTTTTTTGTAACTGTTCGTTAAGAACATCTAACATTTCAAGAAAAGAAGCATCTGTTGAAATGCCAGTTACTTTATATTCTTTAAATTCGCCTTTTTTGCTATTTCTTGGCTGACGCCATATCTTTAGTGTTAATGATAATTTCTTGCTAGCCATTATTTGTAACTCCTTTGACTTAATTGAATATTTTCAAATACTAAAGGTTCTTTGTTTAATTCCCAATCGCCAACCTTTTTGAATTCCCAAGCAGCAACGTAAGAGAAATTTTCATCGTCTCTTAAAGCTTCGTTTTCTGGAGTTTGATATTCTTCTCTAAAGTGACCACCACAAGATTCATTTCTATGCAATGCATCAATAGCCATAAGCTCGCCAAGTTCTAAGAAATCTGCAACTCTTGAAGCTCTTTCCAATGAATTGTTCAAGTCATTAGCAGCTCCCACAACTTTAACATCTTTCCAGTATTCTTCTCTTAAAGCTCTAATTTCTGTAATTGCTTCTTGTAAACCTTTAGCATTACGAGACATACCAACTTTATCCCACATAATTTTTCCAAGTTTTCTATGGAATTCTTCAACAGTAGTTTTACCTTGAATTGACATTAGCTTGGTAACCATATCTTCAACATTTTTCTTTGCTTTAACGAATTCTTCGTGTTCAGTAGAGACGTTAGCTGGTTTATGAGTAGCAAGGAAATCAGCTATAGTATAAGGTAACACAAAATAACCATCAGCCAAACCTTGCATTAATGCACTAGCCCCTAATCTATTAGCACCATGATCTGAGAAGTTTGCTTCACCTGCGACAAATAAACCTGGAATTGTGGACATTAAATTATAATCAACCCATAAACCGCCCATAGTATAATGAACTGCTGGGTAAATTTTCATTGGAACTTCATAAGGATCTTCACCAGTAATCATTTTGTACATATCAAATAAATTACCATATGCTTCTTCAATAGCTTTTCTTCCTTTTCTTTTTATTGCATCTGCAAAATCAAGATAAACGGCTAAGCCTGTTTCATTTACGCCACGCCCTTCATCGCAAACGAATTTTGCATTACGAGAAGCAACGTCTCTTGGTACTAAATTACCAAATGAAGGATATTTTCTTTCAAGGTAATAATCTCTTTCATCTTCTGGGATATCATTAGGATGTCTTTTATCGCCAGCTTTTTTAGGAACCCAAACTCTACCATCATTTCTTAAAGATTCACTCATCAATGTTAATTTAGATTGTTCTTCACCATGTTGTGGAATACAAGTTGGATGAATTTGGGTAAAACAAGGGTTAGCAAAAGCAGCGCCTTTTTTATGTGCTCTCCAAATTGCTGTAGCATTACTGTGTTTTGCATTTGTTGAGAGGTAAAATACGTTACCATATCCTCCTGTTGCCAAAATTACAGCATGAGCGGAATATGTTTCTAAATCACCTGTAACTAAATTTCTACAGATAATTCCTCTTGCATAGCCATCAATAACTACTAAATCTACCATTTCTCTACGGTTGAACATTTGAACTGTTCCTTTAGCAATCTGCCTATTTAATGCGCTATAAGCACCTAAAAGTAATTGTTGACCTGTTTGCCCTTTCGCATAAAAAGTTCTCGCTACTTGCGCACCGCCAAATGATCTATTATCTAACATACCACCATATTCTCTAGCAAATGGTACACCTTGCGCAACACATTGATCTATAATATTAGCACTTACTTCAGCTAAACGATAAACATTAGCTTCTCTTGCTCTGTAATCACCACCTTTGATTGTATCATAAAATAATCTATATACAGAATCACCATCACCTATATAAGCTTTTGCAGCATTGATACCACCTTGAGCAGCAATAGAATGGGCTCTTCTAGGACTATCATGGAAAGTAAAACATTTTACATTATATCCTAACTCCCCTAAAGTTGCTGCTGCTGATGCACCAGCTAAACCACTACCAACTACAATAATATCGAATTTTCTTCGGTTAGCTGGATTTACTAATTTCATATTAAATTTATGATTACTCCATTTCTCTCGAATATTTCCAGCTGGAATTTTTGAATCTAGTTTTAACATTATTTACCTCCTCTTAACAAAAAATATAATGGTAAAGATGCAAATCCACCAGCTACAACTATAGCATATAATCTACCGATAAATTTAATTGCTGGTGTATATTTTTTATGGTTCAATCCTAAAGTTTGGAAAGCGCTTTGGAAACCATGATATAAGTGAAAACCTAAAATAATTGAAGCTATAAAATACAAGCTACCATAAATTGGGTCTGATAATACGCTAACTGTAATATCATATGTACCAACTTGTTCCATAGCAACTGCTCCAAACTTAAATTCATACCATAGATTCCTTAAATGTACTACCAAAAAGATAAATATTATACTAGCTGAAATCCACATAGTTCTTGACGCAAATGTACTCCCTGGATCTGTTCTCTTGTAATGATATCCTTCAGGTCTTGCGCCCCAGTTATGTAGAGTTACTCTTAAACCGTCATAAATATGTAAACCAAAACCTAAAACAAGAACTATTTCCATAATTTTTATAAAAGGTGCTAATGGGCCTTCAAGTGTTTTTACCCATGTTTCGAAAGCTTCTTTCCCACCATATAACATTAAATTACCTGTTAGGTGGACAACAAGAAAAACGATTAAGAACAATCCTGTTAGGGCCATTAAAATTTTTTTCCCAACAGAATAATTCAATGCTCTTGTAAACCAACTCATTAAACATCTCCTTGAATTTATTTATTAATTTCCGAAATAATTTTTTATTACTCTGGCGGTGTAAACCTAACGCACAACCAAAGGTTTTGCGTTTTTTTTACAATTCTTGCAGAATAAATTAAATAAACTATTAATAAAATTATACAAACACGCTTATTATATTTAAGAAATGTAGCATAATTCCCAAAACATATTCTCCACTAAATATCAAAATTATGCATAAAAGATCATAAATATTTAGTATATTTTAAAACACCAACTTTTTATATAGCAAAAATATCAAATGGATTATAAATATAAATACTTCATACTAATTTAATAATATTATTCCAAATATTTAAAAAATACTAATACCACTCAACAAGGTCCTATATTATTTCCCTTTTCTTAATAAGAAATATATAACAATCAATAATACACTGCCACTAAGGTAATATAACCATTTCGGTGTTTCTTTCAACTTAAATGGTTTAATGGTAGCAACTAAATATTTACCAGTACCTATTTCTGAATGTTTAAAAACCCAAGTAACTCTATTTTTATACAATTCATTTGCATTGTGAGTAATAACAATTCCCGGCAAATAAACTACAACTTTAAATGTTAATGTAGAATCTGGAATAGTAAACAAAGCATTCAATGGTGGGACAAACTCTCTAAAAACTTTCTGCCCTTCAGCACCATCTTTATAACTAATTCTAAAAACAGATAATGGTGGCACTTCTGAAAGCTTATTAACATCCTTAAATTTGAACATTATTTGAGTATGGATAGTATTATCAACAGAATCGGAAAATGTATTAGCACTAAATTCACTTAAGTGTTCTGAAACATATAACTTTTTTAATGTATCAGGATTGAATTGGTAAAATTTCGAAATAAATAAACTATCATTAACTCTTCTTGACTTTGTTGAATCATAAAAAGTATTCTTCCTTTTCATCCAATAATGAATAAAAAATTTACCTTCCCCATCTTTATTAAATTCAAACTCTTGATAATAATCGATACATCCGCTAATTAAAACTATTACAAAGAACAATAAGAATTTTTTTTTCATACCTTACTCAATTTTTTTAATAAGCAAAAATACAAATTTTTTAAAATTTAAAGAAATTTTTTAATATTGGATATAACTTTTCCTTAGTCACAGGTTTAGGCATAAATTCATTAAATCCAGCCTTTAAAAATTTCTCTTTGTCACCAGGCATTAAAAAAGCAGTAGCTCCTACAATTAAAGAATTTTCATATCCCTTAGTATTTCGAATAATCTTCATTGCATCAATTCCATTATACTCACCTTCCAAATTAATATCAAGAACAATAAAATCATATTTAAAGGATTTAATCATTGGTAGTGCTTCTTCAAAACTTGTACTAAAATCAACCTTCTTTAATTCATTAAACTGACTTTTAAATAAAATTTGTGAATCAACCTGATCTTCTATATAAATACAACACAATTCTTCATACTTTTTACTTATTACATCTATTTCTTTTATTGCTTCTGAAACAGTTGTTTTTTTATCTTCTTCTTCATATGTTAATTCATTAACATTAGTTTTATTATTCTCTTTCAATTCAATATTTTCTTGTGGTTTATATTCCAAAGGTATCATTATACCAAATTCATTTTCATTATTTAAATATTCAACTCCTAAAAATTCCATAAGCTTTGGCAAAACAGAAACTTGCAATTTAGATATTCCCAATTCTTTCCTTAACTTATCATCTTTCTTAACAAAGATACTATCCAAAATTGAGATAAATTTTTTTGAAGCTTTTGAAAAATCATCTTTTAACGTAACTAAAAAATTCCCATCATGTTTATATGCTGAGAAAAACAATATTTGTTTTTTGAAGGGAACAACACTTATATTTAAGAAATATTTTATCAATGATATCAGTTTTTCACTATCTGATTCAATCAAAATATTGGTTGCCATTTTTGAAAAATTAATATCAACTTCATATTTTAAGGATAAATTCGTAATCTCTTGCTCTATTTCTGGATATATATCAAGGAATTTAAACTTTGAAAGCATCACTTGACCATCATTTTCGAGAAGTGAAATAAATTCAGCAAAAGTTAACAAGATTTTATGTAAATATTGTGAATTTTGCTCAATAATCTCATAATTTTCTCTTTGCTCATCCGAAGGATTTTGTATTGTTTCGTAAAGTTCACGAGAAAAGCCTAAAATTGCATTTATTGGAGTATTTATATCGTGTAATACATTCCCCAAAAAATCTATATCAACAACTTTTTTTTGAGTTTCCATTGTTTTGTAATATAATTCTAATGGAATGCAATGCAATAATATCAAATTTGATGTTAATTGGTTATTCGATTTATATGATTTATAAATCCTATATTTTATTTTAACCTTTCTATCTAATTTAATATTGGAATATTGGATTTCACTAACATCATTAATATCATTTTTAATAAAATTTTCAATAAACTCTTTATCATTTATTTCAAAATAATTAAATATCTGCCCATATAATATATCTTCTTTACTCATATTCAACTGTTCGCTAAAGCTCTCGCTAACATTTTGTATAAAACCAAGCTCATCAATCAAGAATATAAAATCTTTACTAAGTTGTAAAAAATTTTCAATAAAAGTTGGCGAATAATCATCGATAGACTCTTTAATATTTGGGATTACTGAATTATTCCTATTAAACTCAAATATTAAAACCTGAGAATATTCTGGATCGTCCACAACAAATATCTTTACTTCAAAATTAAATTTTTTATTAATTTTTATATTCAAATAATTTATATTAACAACTTTTAATTCTTTACTTTCTCTTACTTCATTTATTGCTGTTCTTAAATTTTCTTTTGTGCTATTGTCAAGTAAATCGAATAGTAATAGGAATTCATCTTCAATATTAAAAAGCTCTTTTGCTTTTTCATTAAAAAATAAAATAATACCCGAAATATCTGTTATTAGAATGGCATTGTTACCTAAATTTACCAGATTCTTATATAAATTGCTATCCATTTACTTCACCAATATTTCTATTTCGGTTGAATAATCGGAGTAAACTTTTTCAGAAGTTGAATAAGCGGTAATTCTATAATATATTTTTTTATTTTTAATAATAATTTTATCATCAAATTCTAATAAACTACCATCATAAATAACGTTGTAATGAGAGCCCTCGTACTTTTTTTCGACTCTGTAATTAATTGTTTGTCCAACATTAGTCCAAGTAAGTTTATTACTATTGCTTAAAGTATCATATTTAACAGCCAATACTGGGGTCGGTGGAGTTGAGTTCCACGAAACTGGTTTTGCACTTACTTCGTTACTCCATAGCGATGAACCATTAACACTTACCGCTCGAATTCTGAAAATGTAATTTTCGTTAAATGTAAGGTTAGAAATTATGGCAACTTCTTGATTTGCATTAACAATTATAGAATCTTTGTATTTTGAACTTGACTGTGGCTTCCAAGCTAAAATAAAGAATAATTCATCATCTGTGTTATCCCACCATGTTAATCTAACTTGGTTAATTCCATTTGCTGCCGCAAATAAATTTGAAGGTGCTGGTACTTTACTCCATTTTAAGGTACTTACTTCAGAAGTAAATTGTGAGAATGTTGTATCTTTATAAGATCTGATTTTATAATAATGAGTAATTGAAGGCTTGCTGGTAGAATCTACGTAATAAGTAATATTAGAAGGCAATTTAATTAGTAATTGGTATCCTTGATTTTCAATTTTTCTCCATACTTCATAACCTGTTACATTAGCAGAAGGTGCAACCCAACTAACCAAATATTTATTCATTGAAATTTGTTCTATCGATATACTTTTAGGCATTATCTCTGAATTAACAGCTGTATTTCTATTTACAGGCTCGCTATCAACGAAAAATTCTGCGCAACCTGTAAATAACAATAATATTAAACTAATCGTTCTTAAAAGGTATATTAATTTCTTCATTAGCCTTTAAATTTTTAATTGTTATTGTATAAAATTCTTCATTTCTTTCAATTATAATTCTTTCATCTTTTTTACTAAAATTCACTTTTGCAACATTTTTTGGTATTAAATAATTAATATATAAATTTTCTATCAAATTATTACTATTATTTTTTATATTGATTATTTTACTTCGTTTATCATTTTTAATTGTAACACTAAAACTATAGTAACTTTGTAATTTTTCCAAAAACTGAGTATAAAGGATAAATTTATTATTTTTCAATAATTTTTCTAAAAAAGATTTTACTACAGCTGGCTCTATATAAAATGATGGATAGTTAAAATTATCATTTAAATACAAATTATATGGTATACCTAAAATATTGTTTATTTTTATATCGTAATTGAATTTTGACAATATCGTGTCTTGAGAAATATCTGGGTTAAAGTAATTTGCAATAGTATTATTTGTTTTACCTAAATATTTAATACTTTTACTAATATTACCAATAATATTTTTCTGTGGGTTATAATCTGTAATAACTAAATCAGTTTTCAAAGCTTCTAAACTTTTCTGCCAATCGTCATCAAGTGAATTACCCATAAATTTAAATATTATATTACGGTTTTTTGTCTTAGAATTATAATCATTCCAAAATTGATTAAATTTATTTATAAATTGCTCTTTTTTATACCATTCGATATCAGATTCAAATAATACAGGGATAATATTAAATTCACTATTTTTTATATATGGTTTATAATTCTTAAACTGCTCAGTTACAATAAAATTTATTGGTACTTTTTTTAATGTATCTATCAAATCTTCGATAGGTTTAGTTACATTTTCAATTGTACAATTTATAAAAATAGGAGTTTTCTTATCTTTATCAAATATTTTCCCAGCTATAGGAATATTTAAGTAATAATATATAAAGTTTTTAATTACATTAGCAAAAGCATTTGTAATTTCAAAATTTACCGGTAATGAATTAAAGCTAATAGATGAATATAATATATTATTTTGATATCCAATTATCGTTTTTCCTTGATCTTTATTATAAAGTATAATATTTTCGATATTAAAAGTTTCCAAAGAATCTTTGATAACAAAAAAATCTTTTAATCCAATAGGCAAATCAAAAGAATACTTTGTTACGTTGCTAAAATAACCATCTCCAGATTTCAAAAATCCATTACTCTCAAAACCGCAAAAATCAGCAGTTACATCGACTATTTTATCTTTACTTTTTTTAAAAATACTTCCTAAAACGATAAAAGGATAATCATTATTCTTTAAATTTAAGATAAATTTATAATCTTCATCGTTCATTACTGTTTTATCGGGCAAGATAAATAATTTATAATTTCTTATCGTATCGTTATCTGAAAGATTATTTAAATAAAGAAAATCATATTGAATATCATTTGAAATAAGCAGTAACTCCATTTTTTGGAAAGAATCATTAGCATCATTTAACAATTCATTAGATAAATATTTATCCAATGTTTTAAATAATGCAACTTTAGATTGCATTTGTGGGTATGCAATTGTTGTGATAATAAGTGTTATAATTAAAATAATTCTTTTCATACTCAATTCACTATATCTATGTAATAAAATAATGACGTATTATTAGCAAGTTTATTAATTCTTAGTAAAATTTTATTCCCCATTACTTTAATTTGAGGCAGTTTTTGCCCAATTATATCGGTTGAAATTTCAATTTTTTTAGCTATTTGATTTAAATCTACATAAACATCAAAATTATAAGCATCAAATTCACTTGAATTTGAAATAATCAAAAAACATCTGTTTTCAGTTATTTTTTCAACTTTTGAATTTAGTTGAGTTCTAACAACCCACCAATTATATAGTTGTGAAAGATTTGTAACCCAAATACTATTTCTTTTCCAATAATCGAATAATTGTGGTATTACGTTGTAATATTCATTTTTTAATTGGTAGCTTGTATGATTTTTAAGTAAGAACAAACCACCTTCAAAAATAATTCTATCTACATCTTCTTCGTAGGTATAAAGTTGAAATTCTGGATCGTATAAATTATAGTTTTTTATAATTTCATAATCATCGCGTGCAGTTTTTGTAAAAACTAAAATAGGCGTTTTCTTAAAATACACCGCAAATGGTAACGAACGATCCGTCAATGAATCAGTGATAAGGTATTTCAAGTTTAATTCATATAATGCTTCAAGTGTTTTATTATTAAATTTGCCTTTTTCAATAGAAATACCATTGATTTCTATACCATATTTATTTTTAATCAAATCTTTAATATTTTTGATTATTTCATATTGTTTTGAATAACTATAAGGTTTATATTTTTTTTCATTGTTATCAAATTCATAACCTATATCCACAACTGGCACAATATTACCGATATTTAATAATTGGGCAACCTGTTTTGGATATTTATTTAAAACATATTGATTTACCAAAAAAGTTGGTGAAAAATTATTAGCTTTACAAAAATTATAAATATTATAAAAGTTGCTTAAACTGTCATCTAATTTTATAGTTTGAATAGCTGCTGCTTGATAATTTTGTGGCCAATCTTTAACATAAAATATTGGATAGTAACTTAACCAATTTAAGGAATTTTTAAATAGTTTTTCAAATTGTCCGTAATCCTCACTTTCTCCGATAACATTGGTTATTTCAAACCCAAACCATACAAATCTTCCATTTCCATAATAACCATAGATGATACCCGCATTTTTTTTAATTCCTTCCTCGACAAGTCCATCATCATATCTGTAATTATACCAAGTACTAGCTTGATTTACACGTGGTTCAACCACTTCTAGACAAACAGGATTGTCAACTATAGAAAGTTTTAATGGATATCCAGCTGGTATACCAGCCGTTAATGGAGTATTCCCTCTCAATGTATGTAATTTGTTTTTAGATTTTTCAGGTGTTATTTCGTGTGTATAATTTGAACCTAGAACCGTCATAACAAAATCCCACCCACGCCATTCTTTCTTTTCATTCATTGTACAAACAGCGCCAGTAGCCCAAATTGAACCTCCATTTTCGACATATTTTCTTAATTCAAACATTTCTGCATCACTCACAGCTTTAACGCCAGGTAAAATAATCAATTTATATTTTGATAACTCTCCTTTTTCAACATCTGAATCATAAATTATCTTTGGTTTAACTTTATTATAGGATAAATATCTTTTCCAAGTTTCTATATTAACTTCCAGCCATTTTGTATAGTTTGTATCATTTTGTGATGAATATTTAGAGTAAAGAATAGCTACTTGAGTTGGCTTTTCGTTAAAGAGATTTAATATTGAAAAATCATTTATTCCAAAAGCGCCATAAATAGCGTGTAATGTTTTTAAGAAAAAATATATAGAAAAAACACTTAGTATTCCACCTGTTAAAATAATCGTTAAATAATTAACTCTACTTCTTTTTATCGCCATCTTAGCATATCACCCTTTCTTTCTTGCTCTTGTTGCTGCGACTCTTGTTTCTCTTCTTTTTGAATGTTAACTTGTTCAAAGCTTTTTGATATTTTTGGTTGTGGAATATTTGCAACAACAGGTTCCGGCGCTTTTTCTTTTACAACATTAGAGGTAACAACTTCTGCTTCATATGTTTTTGGTGCTTGCGCCTTAGCTTGAGCAGCTTTCTTTTCTCGTACTTTAAACATCGTATAAGATCCAATAGCCAAAACAAATGTTGATATTGTAGATACCAAAATAATCATAGATAATATAGGAATAAGTTCCATATTGGCCTCTATTTTAATCTCTCGTTAAAATAATTTTAAATTTTTGTTATTTAAAATATATATAATTTTTATATTTTATTTTTATATATTGCTTACTAAATTTAAAAAAAATAGGTTTATTATGAAAATAGGTTTATTGCAATATAATCCAGTATTTGAAAATATTGAAAATAATATAAAAAATCTTTCCAATATTATCGAAAAAAAATTTGATAGTCATAAATTATTAATATTCCCTGAATTAACTCTAACCGGCTATACAATGAATCTTGATAAATTCAGGGATGAGACAGAAAAACAACAATATTTTTTTCAAAATATATCTTACAAATTTCATACCAATATATTTGCTGGTGTATTAGAATCTTACGAACATAAGTTTTATAATTCATTATATCATTTTGATGAATATGGTAATTTAATTACAAAATACCAAAAAATTCATCCGTTTTCATATGCTAATGAGCATATGTATTACATGCCAGGAAATACACCTGTTATAACAGAAGTAGAAGACATAACTTTTGGTTTATCAATTTGTTACGATTTACGTTTCCCAGAACTATATAGATTATATGCAAAAGAAAGGATTTATGCATTAGTTAATATTGCAAATTGGCCAGATAAAAGAATTGAACACTATTTATCTTTAAGTAAAGCAAGAGCTATTGAGAATTTATCTTATATGATTAGCGTTAATAGAATTGGTGATGATCCTTATAATCATTACAACGGTAACAGTGGCGTTTTTGAACCATCTGGTAATGACCTAGGGCATATTAAAGACGATGAGAATTTATTAACCTTTGAGATTTTTAGTGAAACCGTTGAAAATGTCAGAACAAGGTTCAGATTTTTAGATGATATTAAACTTATTTAATTATGTTTACAATTAAAGATTTTTATTTTGACAAATATAATGGTCTAAGTATATCTAACAAAAATTTAAAGCTTAATTTACTCTTTCAAGGGCTAACAATCTTAGATCTATATATCAGTGTTAACAATTCTTTTATAAATCTAATTGAAGGCTATAAAAATGTAGAAGAATTTGAAACGTTCTCTGGTGCACGCTCTTGCCTAATGGCTCCTTATTCTAATAAAATTCGCAATTTTTCTTATACATTTAATGCAAAAGAATATAAATTTAATAATTTTATTGATGATAATCTTAAACATCATGGGCTGATTAAATTCAAAAAGTTTGAATTAAAATCTTATAAAGAAGTTGCAAATGGGATTGAACTAATATTTTCAACAATTCTGAATGAAAATGAATTTGAATTTTATCCTTTCAAAACATATATTGATGTTATTTTATATATCGATAATAGCTCGTTAAATTTTGAAATTGTAGCGCAAAATACTAATAATTTCGATATACCATTTGGTGCAGGATGGCATCCATATTTTAAGCTCATATCCCGAATTGATGACTGTTATTTAAAAATTCCGTCGAAAACCATTGTAGAACTAGATAATGATTTCTGCCCTTTAGAAAATTATAAAAAAATTTTAGAGAAAAATGACCCATTATATTTCGTTGATACATACAAGCTGATTGGAGATCAAAAAATTAATGTTTGCTTTACAGATTTAATTGTTGATAAGAATAATTTTGCACATACCATTTTTTTTGATAAACAAAATAATTTATATTTAAATATTTATCAAAACAAAGGTGTTATATACATTTTTACAGGTGATGGGCTCAAATATAGAGAAAGAGAAAGTATTGCTATTGAACCAGTTGAATTTATTACGGATTCATTCAATAGAAAAGAATTATATAAAGATTTGTTAATAAAACCTAACAAAAAAAAATCATTTATATTTGGATTAAAATGGTCTAACTATGAATAAATTTTTACAAAGAAGATTAATTATTATAAAATCTCTCATTTTATTAAACTTAGCAGATGAATTAAAAAAACAAATTAAATCTCTTAAAAAATTTAAGACTAAAGAAGATATAAGTTATATTATCTCTTTGCTTGATGAAGGTAAATATGAATCTGTAATTACAGAAATTGATAAAAAAATAATAACAAATGGGAAAAGTGATTTATTTGAAGATACTACTATTAAGACTTTAAATTATTATCTCAAATTATTGCGCAAAAAACTTTTAAAGACACGAAAAAGACGAGAAAACATAGAAAGGAAACTTTTAGATTTTGGATTATTATACAATCTTGAAGTAGGTGGAATAATTGAGAGAATTTTATATCTAAGAAGAGAATTATTAAAGTATGAACTTGATCAAGATCCAGAGAATGATGAGTTAAAAGATGAATATAATGATGCATTTGAAGATTTTGAGAAATACCACGCTGAAATTGAAGAAATGAAGAAGAAAAATTTACTAAACGATAATGAATTAAAAGATTTAAAAAGTAAATTCAGAAAGGCTACTAAATTATGCCACCCAGATATGGTTGATGAAAGTATGAAAGAAACCGCTGAGCAAATCTTTACACAATTAAAATCTGCATACGAAAATAATGACTTAAAAGAAGTTTCAAGAATCTTAGAATTATTAGAAACACAAGATATCCTATTACCAAAAAGCGAAAATATTTCTGATAAAGATAAATTGGTTGCTGAGATTAAAAAAACTCTGTTTGAAATTAAACAAGAAGAAGATAATATTAGCGGACTTTTACAATCTGAGACTTATAAACTCATAAAAAATACAAAAGATATTAACGAATATATAAAAAACACAAAAAAACAAATGCAAATTGAGCTTGAATCATTGGAAGAAATTTATAAAGAAAAGGAATTATTTTATTCTAAAAGGTGATAAATGTTAATATTAGGAATTGATCCAGGTACAAATAAATTTGGCTATGGTATTATCGAATTAATAAACAATAAACCAAAACTGATAATCTCAGGCGTTAGAGATTTTAGAAAAATTAAATATTTACCGACAATTTTAGATGAAATTTATAAAACTATTAAGGAACTATCGAATAATTATAAAATTGATATTATGTCAATAGAAAATGCATTTTACCATTTAAATGTTGACGCAGTTATGAAAATAGGTTATGCCAGAGGTGCAGCGATGCTTTCGGCGATACATTCGAATATACAAATAGCTGAATATTCACCTAGAGAAGTTAAAAAATCTATTACTGGTAATGGTGCAGCAACTAAACAACAAGTGCAATATATGGTTAAACAATTATTAGGTATCCAAAAAGAATTGAAATTAGATGAAAGTGATGCTCTAGCTATCGCTATATGCCACTCACTTCGGAATTCCACACATATTACATCGAATAAAAAATCCGATTGGAAAAATTTCATCCAAAATAACCCTGGGAAAGTAATATTATGATAGCATCTTTAAGAGGGAGAATTATTTACAAAACTCCTTTATATTTGATTTTAGATGTAAATGGCATTGGTTATAAAGTTTTTACTTCAATAACTACCTCTGAAAAGTTAAAAGAAAATGAGGAAATATTTCTTTATACATATTTAGTTGTAAAAGAAGACGCTCTTGATTTGTACGGTTTTGAAAATATTGATGAAAGAAATATTTTCGAATTATTATTAAAAGTAAATGGTGTAGGCCCAAGACTTGCAATAAATATACTTTCAAGGATTAGTACTATCGAACTAATTAAGGCAATTCAAAATAAAAACAATAGTTTAATAAAATCTATCCACGGCGTAGGGGCTAAAACTGCAGATAAAATTATAATTGAATTATATGACAAAATAAAACAAATTGATATAGTCGGTCCCTCCCAATCACTAAATACTTTCACACATAAAACAGATGCAGTACAAGCATTAGTAGTATTAGGATACTCTGAAAAGAATGTTGAAAAAGTAGTCGATGAAATTATTTCTCAAAATCCAGATGCTACAACTGAAGAAATTTTAAAGGCATCATTAAAATTTTTGACAAAAAGATAAAAATATAATTGTATTATAAATATTTTTATTGTAATTTATAGTTAACAATTTATAGGTATAATATGAAAGTAAAAGCTTTCAAAAATGAACCCATTAAAGATTTTTCCCTCAAAAAAAATTATGAATTTCAAAAAGAAGCATTAAGACTCGTACAAAAAAAATTGGGCAAAACATATCCTCTCATAATAGGTGGGAAAAGTGTAAAAAGTAATAACACATTTAATTCCATAAACCCTTCCAATAAATCAGAAGTTGTAGCAACCTTTTATAAAGCAACAAAAGAACAAGCTATCAAAGCAATAGAAACCGCACATAAAACATTTAAGAGTTGGGCACTTACAAAACCAGAGGAAAGAGCTGAAATTTTATTTAAAGCTGCTCAAATTATTAGGGATAGAAGATTTGAGATAAATGCTTGGATGATAAAAGAAGTTGGTAAAAATTTTACAGAAGCTGATGCTGATACTGCTGAAGCTATAGATTTTCTTGAATTTTATGGGCGAGAAATGTTAAGATATGCTCAAAAACAACCTATTACACCTATTAAAGGCGAAAATAATGAATTATTCTACATTCCTCTTGGCGTAGTAGGAGTAATTCCACCTTGGAATTTCCCATTTGCTATTTTAGCTGGAATGACATCTGCAGCAATAGTTACAGGTAATACAGTAGTTTTGAAACCTGCATCCGATAGCCCTATGATGGGTAAATTATTTTATGATGTAATGGCAGAAGCTGGCCTACCTGAAGGCGTTTTAAACTTCATTCCTGGATCTGGTGAAGAAGTTGGTGATACAATTGTTGAACATCCACTTACAAGGATGATTGCTTTTACCGGATCACTGCAAGTAGGTATTTCAATCTATGAAAAAGCAAGTAAATTAAATGAAGGCCAAATATGGCTAAAAAGAGTAATTGCTGAGTTAGGCGGCAAAGATGCAATCATTGTCGATGATGAAGCTGATATAGATTCAGCAGTAAAAGGCGTTATAACTTCTGCTTATGGTTTCCAAGGACAAAAATGTTCAGCTTGCTCTAGAGCAATCGTTGTTAATAAAGTTTATGATAAATTTAAGAAAAAATTACTTGAAGAAATGCAAAAAATACAAGTTGGTCCAGCTGAAGAAAATTATATTATGGGGCCTGTTGTATCAGAAAAAGCAATGAAAACAATATTAAATTATATTGAAATTGGGAAACAAGAAAATAAATTGATTTTTGGTGGTGAAGTAATAAATAAAAATGGTTTCTATTTACAACCTACAATTTTTGAAAATGTAAAACCAAATGATACAATAGCACAAGAAGAAATTTTTGGCCCTGTCTTAGCTCTCATAAAAGCAAAAGATTTCAAGGAAGCCATTGAAATAGCTAACAATACAAAATATGGATTAACTGGTGCAGTATATTCAAATAACCAAGAAAAATTAGATTTTGCAAGAATACATTTCCATTGCGGTAATCTATACTTCAACAGAAAATGTACTGGTGCTTTAGTTGGAGGTCATCCATTTGGAGGATTTAATCTAAGTGGAACAGATTCAAAAGCTGGTGGAAGAGATTACTTGCTTTTATTCTTGCAAGCAAAAGTTGTAAGTCAAAAAATATAAATAGGAGAATTATCCAATGAGCAATGGTCGTTCAGCACAAGAAAGAGTTGACAGAATTGTTAAAGTGTTACCACAAATTTTTACCGGGGCTTTAATAAAAGCAAAAAAAGGCTCTAAAATAACAGTTGATGTTACTAATCAACAATTTAGAGCATTAAATACTTTAATGAACTTGCCAGAACTTACTGTTAATGAACTTGCCGATAAAATGGATATTGCACAAAGTACTGCTTCACAAATGGTTGAAAGGCTTTTTGAAGCTGGCTTAATAGAAAGAATTCCTGATGAATTCGATAGAAGAAAAGCACATTTAATATTAACTAAAAAGGGTATTAAAGTAACCTATGAAAGATTAGACGCTATTAAAAAAAGTTACGAAAGATTATTATCATTCATGGATGAGGAGACACAAGAAAAATTTGAAAATGCTGTTCTTAAACTTTTTGACGAATATATAAATAGCAATAATGGATAAAAAAAAGGCAAAACTGCCTTTTTTTTATAGTACTGATGTATTAGCAAAACTTATTGCGTCTTCACCACCATCTACTTGAATAACTCCACCATTTATCCACATAGCTTCTGGTTTGGAAAGTATTGAAACTGCGTTTGCTATATCTTCAGGTACAGTTAATCTACCCATTGGATTTTTAGTTAAAGCTATTTCAATTATTTTATTATTCCCACGTATTTTCCTTAATGCTGGTGTATCTGTAACTCCAGCCATTAAAGCATTTACAGAAATTTTTCTATTTCCTAATTCTAATGCTAATTGTCTTACATATGCTTCTAAGGCAGCTTTTGCAGCTGAAACAGCACCATAAAACGGGAATGCAACTCTTGAACCAAAACTTGTAAGAGCGAAAATTCTACTATTTTCAGGCATTAAGTTATTATGGACTAAATCTTGTGTCCAATAAACTAATGAATTAGCCATTACATCTAATGTCATCTCGATATGTCTATGAGTAATAAATTCAGAATTCTTATCTTTACCAATAAAAGGCAATAATGAACCAAATGCCAACGAATGCAAAAGTACTCTTACAAGGGGTTGGCCATTTGTAATTTTAATAATTTCTTCAATAACGTGTTCTCTTTTTTTATGATCAGCAGCATTAACATTAAAAAAATAAGCCTCATTCCCATCATTTCTAATATCAGTAATAATTTTTTCTACATTTGGCATAGTTGCAGAACGATCTAAATGCACCCCAATAATATTGTAGCCATCTTTGCTTAATTTTCTGGCTGTTGCTCCGCCAAATCCAGAAGATGCTCCTAATATAAGTGCATAATATTTTTGTGCCATTATATACCTACTTTTATTTTACAATATTGCAAAAGTAAGAATAAATACATTTATTTTAAAGTTAATTTTAATTAAAGATATTATCAATAATGAAATAAAATTCATTTATTTTGATTCTATCCATCTTTCAGCATCGATGGCCGCCATACAACCAGATCCAGCAGCTGTAATAGCTTGTCTATATTTTTTATCTGCAACATCCCCTGCTGCAAATACGCCTTCTATATTTGTTTTTGTAGTTCCAGGTTCTACAATTAAATAACCTGTTTCATCCATATCTAATTGCCCAACAAACAAATCAGTATTTGGTTTGTGACCTATAGCAAAGAATAAACCATCTGTTGGGAAATCAGTTTCTTCACCTGTTTGTAAGTTTTTAATTACAACAGATTTTAATCTTTTAATTCCATTTTCTGTTACACCTTTTGCTTCGGTTATGGTACTATTTAATATAAATTTAATTTTAGGATTATTCTTAGCTTTATCTACCATAATTTTACTTGCTCTAAATTCATCTCTTCTGTGTACAATATAGACTTCTGATGCAAATTTTGAAAGAAATGTCGCCTCTTCCATTGCGCTATCACCACCACCAACCACAACTACTCTTTGATTTCTAAAAAAGAAACCATCGCAAGTTGCGCAAGCAGAAATTCCGAATCCCATATATTCATTAACACCAGGAACATCAAGTAATTTTGCACTCGCACCAGTTGCAATAATAATTGCTTCAGCATAATATTCGCTTTTGGTAGTTTTTATATAAAATGGATGTTGTTTAAAATCTACTTTTTCTACTGTTTCAGAAAGTATTTCAGTTCCAAAACGTTGAGCTTGTTTTTTGGTAATATCCATTAATTCAGGGCCCATTATCCCATTTTCAAAACCTGGAAAGTTTTCCACTTCAGTTGTAATGGTTAATTGCCCACCTGGTTGATCACCTTCAAACAAAACTGGATTTAAATTTGCTCTACTTGTGTATATAGCTGCTGTAAGTCCTGCTGGGCCTGAACCTATTATAGCGACTTTTACATTTCTTGCCATTTTATTACCTCATTTATTATTATTTGAATTATATATGATACAATTTTCTTTATAAAGTTACTTATATAACATTTCAGCCGTTAAATAAAATTCAATATTTCAAAAAATTTGTATTTCTTTTCATCCCTTTTAATTTAGCTCGTAAAATTGGGCTTTCTTTAAAGTTATTCTTGAATTCTTTATTTGTCATATTTTCAAAATAATCGTAATCTATATTCGGACTAATTAAATGCTCCTTAAAATCTTCTATTTTTGTGTCGTCAGAAAATTTATTATTCCATGGGCAAACATCCTGGCAAATATCGCAACCAAATGCCCAATTCTCCATTTTAATTTTAAATTTTTCATTAATTTCATCTGATTTATTTTCTATTGTTAAAAAAGATATACATTTATTTGAGTCTATAACATATGGCTGAACAATTGCATTGGTAGGACATGCATCAATACACTTCGAACAAGTTCCACAATGATCGTCTATTTTTAATGGATTATAATCTATTTTTTCATTAATAAAAATTGTAGCTATAAAGAAAAAGCTCCCTTTTTTAGGATTAATTATATTCGAATTTTTCCCCATCCAACCTAAACCACTTCGCTCTGCCCATACTTTATCCATTACTGGTCCTGTATCAACATTATAGTAATATTTCAATTCTGGTCTCAATTCCTTTAATTTTGATAACAAAATTTCCAATTTATTCCAAATTACTAAATGATAATCCTTACCTAATGCATATTTTGAAATTTTAGGTTTTTCAGGTTGGTATTCTACTTTTTGGTAGTAGTTCATTCCTAATGAAATGATTGTTTTGCAGTCATCTAGAATTAACTTTGGATCTTCCCTCTTATCAATATTTTTCTGCATATATTGCATTGTTGCATTATAACCATTTTCAAGCCAATTTGTTAATCTTTCAATTTCAAGTGACAATTTCTCATATCCATTAAATCCTACTAAATCGAAACCTAAATCATATGCATATTTTTTTATAATTTCGGATGTTAACATTTCACCAATTGAAAGATTTTTTTATAATTTTTGCATAAATATAGCCATTTTCAATTTTAATTTCATAAGAATTTATCCCTTTTCCACCATCTTGTCGCTTGCCTGTTTCTAAATTGAATTCCCAACCATGTGCTGGACATATAACACTTTTATTTTCAATAAAGCCGTCACAAAGAATAGAACGATGTTGGTGTGGGCATACGTTGTCAACAACATAAAATTTATCGTTTATTCTAAAAACTGCAACTTCAATATCTAAATCATCAAGATAAAATTTTTGACCCTTAAAATCTTTTATATTTTCAACTGGGCAAATTTTTATATAGTTTTCCATAATATTTATTTTTTTTATTGAAATATACGTTTTTTTATGGTATTTTTCTCATAAATAATATTATTAATTGACGCTATATTATTTGGCACACTAATTGATTAATAATCAACAAATTAAGGATAATTTATGAAGGGAATCATTCTAGCAGGTGGAGCCGGTACGAGATTGTACCCAATTACAAAATTATATAGCAAACAATTAACTATTATTTATGATAAGCCATTAATTTATTATCCATTGTCAATATTAATGTTGGCAGGGATAAAGGATATTTTAATAATTTCGAATGCTGAAACCATTCCTCATTATAAAACTTTATTTGGCGATGGAAATGATTTAGGATTAAATATAAATTATGCTGTTCAAGCTGCACCAAATGGCATTGCTGAAGCTTTTATAATAGGCGAAAATTTTATTGGAAAAGATAAAGTTACTTTAATCCTTGGTGATAATATTTTTTATGGAAAATTAAATTTTATTTATAATGCGGTACAAAACCATAAGGAAGGTGGTATAGTCTTTGGTTATCCTGTATCAGATCCCGAGCGTTACGGTGTCGTTGAATTTGATAAAAATGGGAATGTTCTATCAATTGAAGAAAAACCCAAACAACCTAAATCGAATTATGCTGTACCTGGACTATATATATATGATAATGAAGTTGTAGAAATAGCAAAAAATTTAAAACCATCAGCCCGTGGAGAATTAGAAATCACTGATGTAAATAAAGAATATTTACAAAAGGGGAAATTAAAAGTTGAATTGATTGGCCGTGGTGTTGCTTGGCTTGATACTGGTACACCCGAATCTTTATTGGAAGCCTCTTTGTTTTTCCAAACAATCGAAAAAAGGCAAGGTATGAAGGTTGCCTGCTTGGAAGAAATAGCTCTAAAAAATGATTTTATTACAAAAGAACAATTTACAAAATTATTAGAAAAAATGCCAAAATCTTATTATAGAGAGTACTTAGAAAAGATAATAAAAATGGAGTATTAAAATGGAAAATTACACAACCTTTGTTGATAAAGCTTATGATAGTTATTCAAAAAAAGACTTTCATAAAGCTATAGAACTAATCAACGAAGCTGAAAAACTTTTACCTAAAGATGCATCTATTACTGAAGGTGCTAGCATCTACAATTTCCGTGGTTTCTGTTATTTATCGTTAAATGAAATTGAAAAAGCAAAAGCTGAGTTCGAAGAAGCTTTAAACCTAAATCCCACCTCTCCACAAGCTTGTGTCGGTTTAGGTGAAGTTTTTTATTTAAATCGTAATGATGTTGAAGCAAAAAGAATGTATGAATACGCTTTAAATTACGATCCACAAAATCCACTAGCTCTTGCTGGTCTTAAAAAAGTTAATGCTGAATTAGGCCTTAATCCAGAAGATAATTCCTTGATAGATAATAAAAATCAAGATTTAATTGATAGCTTAGTTGAAGAAGCATATCAATTATTTAATAAACGTAAATTTGAAGAAGCACTAATTAAACTTGCTGAAGTTGAAAAATTATATAAAGTCAGAACTGCAGAGGTTGAAAACTTCAAAGGTATTATTTATTTAGCATTAAATGACAAAAATAAAGCAAAATTGTCTTTTGAAGTTGCTCTTCAATTAAATCCTAAATCTTCCCAAGCTTGCGCTGGCTTAGGTGAAATTTTCTACTTAGAAAACAAAGATGAAGAAGCTAAAAAAATGTTCGAATGGGCTGTCTTCCATAATCCTCAAAATCCTATGGCTGTAAATGGATTAGCAAAAGTAAATAAAGCCCTTGGCAAACCTATTTATGATAACTCTCTTCAAGGTGATGAAATAAAGAAAAAATTAAACTTTGAAGTATTATTCGCTGATGCATATCAGGCTTTCCAAGATAAAAACTTCAATACTGCATTAGAAAGAATTGAAGAGTTTGAAAAAGCCGTTCGTGTTGCTGCATTAAATTTCAAAGGTTTTAATTATTTAGCATTAAATGATATTGAAAGCGCTAAAAAATGTTTTGAAGAAGCTCTCGAACTAGATGAGACATCCTCTCAAGCTTGTGCTGGCTTAGGTGAAATTTTCTACTTACAAAAAGATGATGTATCTGCAAAAAAAATGTATGAATTTGCAGTAGCATATAACCCGGAAAATAAATTTGCCATTGAAGGTTTAGCTAAAGTAAACAAAAGCTTAAATTTACCCAAGGAACATAACAATTTAATAGTTGAAGATATTTTAAGCGATGAAAAATTAGCTGCTATGATTACTCAAGCATATGAAGCTTTCGATAAGAAAGATTACAAAGAAGCCTTACAAATTTTAAATGATTTTGAAAATAAAGCAATTGATTTATCAGTATCTGCTGATGTAAGTATTAAAAATTTTAAAGGCTATATATATTTAGGTTTAGGTGAAACAGAAAAAGCAAAAGAACAATTTGAAAGTGCTTTGGAACTTGACCCTGAATCTTCCCAAGCTTGTGCTGGTTTAGGAGAATGTCTGTATATTGCTGGTGACGACCAAGCAGCTAAAAAAATGTTTGAGTGGAGCATAAAACATAACCCTGGTAATGAAGTTGCTTACGCTGGTTTGCATAAGGTAAATAAAAATTTAGGATTGCCTATAAACCATAAAAGTTTCTAATTTTATCAAATATAAAATTAATCAATATTAAAGCTGTCATTTACGACAGCTTTTTATTTTTTAAATTTTTTATTATTAATGATTTTTTAAAAATTAAATTTTAGGAGATCTATGAATATCTTAAGAAAAAAAACAATAGAACAATCAATAGCCGAAACAGAAGGTAAACATCAGTTAAAAAAAGTATTAGGCCCATGGGCGTTAATTAGTTTTGGTATTGGTTGTATAATTGGTACTGGTATTTTTGTTTTAACAGGTATCGCTGCTCACGATAAAGCTGGCCCTGCTCTTATTTTATCCTTTGTTCTTGCTGGTATTGTAACAATAATTTCTGCTCTTTGCTATGCAGAGTTTGCATCAATGGTACCTGTTGCTGGTTCAACCTACTCATATTCTTATATTACTTTAGGGGAATTATTCGCATGGATTATCGGTTGGGATTTAATTTTAGAATACACTGTTGCAGCAGCTGCTGTAGCTCACGGATGGTCTCATTATTTACAAAACTTACTAGCATTATTCAAAATCAATTTCCCATCTTTCTTAAGTAAAGCCCCTTTCGACTTGGATATTAATACCGGCCAAATGATTTTTACTGGTTCTTATTTCGACCTTCTTTCAGTTTTGATCATTACTACTCTTAGTATTATTCTTATTCGTGGAATGAAAGAATCCTCTAAATTAAACAATATTATGGTTATTGTTAAATTAGCTATTATTTTGCTTGTTATTTTTGTTGGCGCTTTTTACATAGATTTTAATAATTATTTCCCGTTCGCTCCTTTCGGATATGGCGGTATTTCTATTTTTGGAAAAACAATTTGGGGCAGTGTCGATGGCGCTGGCCAGCCCGTCGGAGTTATCGCAGGCGCTGCAATAGCTTTTTTCGCATACATCGGTTTTGATGCCGTTTCCACTAGCGCCGAAGAAACCAAAAATCCTGCGCGTGATCTCCCCTTCGGAATTATCGGATCATTACTCATAAGTACAATTTTATACATCGCTGTTACTGCTGTTTTAACAGGTATGGTAAAATACAACCAAATCGATTTAGATGCCCCTATTGCTAAAGCTTTCGAAGCTCACGGCTTACACGGTATACAATTTATTATCGATATTGGCGCTCTTACAGGTATAACATCAGTAATTTTAGTCTTATTAATTGGGCAAACAAGAATATTTTTCGCTATGTCTCGTGATGGCTTATTACCCAAAAAACTTTTCAGCGAAGTTCATCCTAAATTCAAAACACCTTATAAATCAACAATATTAACAGGTTTAATTGTATCAATTTTAGCAGGATTTATACCTTTAAGAATTTTATCTGAACTAGTTAACATTGGCACACTATTAGCCTTCGTAATAATTTCTGTAGCAATAATTGTATTAAGATATAAACTACCCAATATTCATAGACCTTTCAAAGTACCTTTTGGTATAACTCTACCTATATTAGGCGTCCTTTTCAATCTAATTTTAATGTTCTCATTACCAGTAGATAATTGGTTAAGACTTTTTGTATGGCTAGCAATAGGCTTAATCATCTATTTCCTTTATGGTAGAAACCACAGCATTCTTAATAAACAATAAATATTATTGCTCTCTTTCGAAGGGAGCTTTTTTTATATATTAGCTCAGACAGTATAAGCTTAAGCCCCTTGCAGCTTGAAGAAAGCCGCAAGGGGCAGCGGGCCGGAACGGCCCGCTAAAATGATAAACCCTAACATAAGCAACACCTCAGATACTCAGAAAGTTAAACCTAATATGTTATCGACTAAATAAAAATACAATTTTAAGATTACACAAATTCCAAAATTATTACTACAAAAAAGCAAACTCAAATTTACCATCTTCATAAACGTGCTTACCACTCCCCCGGGCAAAAAAATTGCTTCCGAAATGATAAAAATTATTTTTTTATTTTTATTTGCTGCTAAATTGTTATTTCTGCTCTTTTTATAATTTTATTGTAATTAGAATTGTATCGTAAATACAATATCTTTGCCAATAATATATCGTATATACAATAATATAGTAAGAGCAAATATATTTTTTGAAATTGCAATTATATCGTATATACAATAATATCGTGGATACAAATATTTTTTAAAGAACTACCAATATATCGTATTCGCAATTATTTTGTATGGCCTATTATATTGCAATAACGATATTTATTTACTCCCTTTTTACGTAAGCTAATTTTTCATAGAAAAATATTAAAACAACATTTAGTTATTTATTTAAATGTAAAAATATAAAACATATTGTTCAAATCTATTGAAAGGTCTTGGTGAAAATATTTTTGGGCGTCAGCCCGCCCGTGCGCCGCTCGGCGCACGGGCTTTATGCTTACACCGTCTGAGCTAATAAAGAGTACTTTTTTAAAAATAAAAAAAGCAAGCTCGCTTACGCTCGCCTGCTTTTCAATTAACACTTACATTTTATTTGAAATACCTTGCCCTAATTTTATCAACTGTATTGTAAACAATCGGAACAATAACTAATGTTAAAAATAATGAACTAGTCAATCCACCAACCAAAACCATTCCTAAGCCTGATTTTGCCTCACTACCTGCTGATGTAGATAAAGCTATTGGTAACATGCCAAAAACTAAAGAGAAAGTAGTCATCAAAATTGGTCTTAATCTTGTTTTACCTGCTTCAAGCAAAGCATCAAATGTTGGCATATTATGTTCAATTTTCATTTGGTTTGTTCTATCAACAAGTAATATTGCGTTTTTAGCCACTAATCCTACAAGAGTAATAATGCCAATCATCGAATATATACCTATACTCTTCATAGAAAGAGCTAATGCCAAAAATGCACCAACAGCCGCCAATGGTATTGAAAATAGCACAACAAATGGATAAATATATGAATTATATAAAGCAACCATAATTAAATACACAAACAAAATTCCGCCTGCCAATGCGTATAGTAAACTACGCATAGAATCAGCTAGATTTTTTTGCTCACCTGTAAATTCATATGTAATATCACCAGGGAATTGAATTTGTTTAACTCTCTTAATTATTTCTTGAGCAACAACACCGCTTGATTTCCCAAAAACATTTGAACTAATAGTCACTGATGCAATTCTATCATATCTTTCCAATTTTGATGGACCAGTAGTAATCCAAATATTGGCCACTTGTTGCAATTCAACCGGTTTCCCAAGTTGATTTATAATTGTAAATCTTTTAATATCTTCAGGTTTAAATTTATCGAAATTATCTAGTGCTATCTTTAAATTATAATCCGTACCATTGATTGTGTATTTTGCTTCATCATCACCAGTTAAAGCAATTCTTAAATTTTGAGATATTTCACCAATTGTAAGTTTATATTGCGCTAGTTTATCTCTTTGAATATCGATATTCAATTCTGGATTTCCATCCTCAGTAGATAAACGTACATCACTTGTACCTTCAACCTGCTGTGCAATATCAACAATTTTTTTAGCAGCTTCTAACACTTGTGAATAATTTGTCCCCTTAACTAATATCTCAATTGGTGACCTATTAGATGTACCAAACAAACCAACTGGCGCTACTCTTACTTTAATACCAGGGAAAACAGCCAATTTTAGCTTTATATCTTGAGCCAAATCATCAGAAGATTGTGATCTTTCTTTTTTATCAACTAATGAAACCAGAACTTCAGCCGTATTAGTCTTGGAAAAAGTCAACAATGCTCCGCCACTTGCTCCAACATTTGTAATAATTTTATTTACTTCTGGAATTTTGCGCAATTCGTTTTCAATTATTTGGACTTGTCTATTTGTCTCTTCTATTGTAACACCTGGTTGTAATTCAACTGTAACAATAATTTCCCCTCTATCAACAGGTGGGAAAAATTCAAATCCAATAAACCCTAATGGAAATAACATAAACGATGCCAATGTAATAATAACCACAAATGTTGCAACTTTTTTGGGGCTCCTTAATGCCCAGGATAAAATTTTTTGATATAAAACTTCAAAACGTTTAAATTGATTTTCAAACCAAATTGCAAATCTTCCTAAAAAACTTTTGGCATCAAAATGCTCAAGTTTAGAAAATCGTGATGCTAAAGTAGGTGTAACAGTAAAGGAAACAAATAAACTCATCAAAGTCGAAAAAACAACTACTAAAGCATAGTGTCTTAAGCAGTTTCCTATAATATCGGTAATTAGTGCCAATGGTACAAAAACTACTACATCTACAAGTGTTATAGATAAAGCTGCAAAACCTATTTCGTTTCTACCTTTTAACGCTGCCTCACGTTGATCTTCCCCCATCTCTAAATGTCTATGTATATTTTCAAGAACTACAATTGAATCATCCACCAAAATACCAATTACCAAAGACATTGCTAATAATGTAATGTTATTCAATGTAAAATCGAATAAATACATTAAGAAAAATGTTGAAATTAATGAAGTAGGAATTGATACCAACACAATAAAAGAATTTCTAATACTATGTAAAAAGAAAAACATAACTATAGCTACAAGAATAACAGCCATAAATAAATCAAATTTAACAGCATTAGCAGAATCAATAATAAAAGTAGATGCATCTTGAGCAATTGTAAATTTTAATCCAACGTTTTTATACTCTTCTTCAAGCTTTATAATTTCCTTTTTAATTTCATTACTGACCTCTACCGTATTCCCATCAGATTGTTTAACAACCAGCATACCAATTGCTGTATTTCCATTTAACCTATAAACATTTGATAAATCAATACTTCCGTCAGATACATCAGCAATATCCTTTATTTTAATATCACCACCTTGTTTTGATTTACCAATTATTTGTTCTTTTATAGTATTAATATTATCAAATTTCCCTGCAACTCTTACAACATATTGATTATCATAGCCTTTTATATTTCCTGTTGGGAAATCCAAGTTCTGATTTTTAATAATCTGCGTAACATTGAAAAGATTTAAATTATATGCTTTTAACTTATCTGCATTTACATTTATTTTTATTTCTCTTTCATTGGCACCAATAAGAGAAACTAAACCAACTCCTTTTAGTTTAGTAAATCTTGGTTGAATTTTATCTTTAATAAACTGCGTAAATTCTTTTTCATCCAAATTAGAATTTAAAGTCAATCTTAAAACAGGAATCTCATCAAACGATATTTTAGATATTACCGGTTGTTTTGCAGTTGAAGGAAGTTCATTCAATATTTGGTTAATTTTTCTCTGTGCTTCCTGGAGTGATTTATCTATATCTGCATCCATATCAAATTCCACAACAACTAAAGAAAAACCCTCCGATGATGTTGAACGTATTGCAGAAATTTTTTCTATTCCAGTTATAGCATCCTCAATAACTTTTGTAACCGAATTTTCAACCGAGTTTGGGGAACCACCCGGATAAACTGTTTGTATTGTTATTACCGGTGCTGTTAACTTCGGTAATAAATCATAATTTAGTTGTAGATATCCATAAATACCCAATACCGATAAAACTGAAAATATAACTACAACTATTGTTGGCCTTTTTATTGAAAGTTCTGTTATTGTCATTGTTATTCATTCCCTTAATTTTTTTCTTCAGTGGCTTTTACTTTAGTACCATCGGTTACATTTAATTTACCTTTTATTACAACTTTATCTCCCATATTTAGCCCACTGATAACCTCAACAAATTTTCCCAAATCTTGCCCAACCTTTATATTTTTTAATCTAACATAATCACCATCTACAATATATACATAAGGATTTTTTACACTTCCCAAAATTGCATCTCTTGGTATAACCAATATATTACTTTTTGCACTAAAATCAAAATTTAAAGTAAATAGCATCCCAGCCTTAAATCTGTTACTGCTGTTGGAAATAATTAACTCAACAGGAAATGTGTGTGCTTCATCCCCTTTCGGTGCAATATATCTTATTGTACCATAGAATTTCTCATTAGGATAAACATCTGTTGTTAACTCAATTTTTTGTCCTACTTTTAACTTAAAAACATCATTTTCTGATACATTAACCCTTACTCTCAAATTAGAAACATCTGTTAAAGTAGCAACTACATTCCCTACATTTAAAAATGATCCTAAATCAACAAATTTACTTGTTATATAACCAGAAAATGGAGCTATAATTTTTGTATCGTTATATTGTTTTTTTGTTGAAATATATTGATTTTTTGCATTTTCATAATTTAATCTTGCAACTTCATATTGAGTTTCTGAAATACTTTTACTCTTGTATAATTCTTCGTTCCTTTTCAAATCTTTTTCAGCTTTTTCATATAAAAATTTTGCATTTTCAAAAGCTGCTTTTTTTATTTCATCATCTACTTCCAATAATACACCTCCAGCCTTAACATATGTACCTTCTTGAAAATTTATTTTTTTTACCTTTCCAGAAATTTCAGATGCAATATTTACCTCTTTATCAGCATAAGCTGTAGCGACCAATTTAATATTCTCGCTTACATTTCCTGTGCTTACAAATGTATAAGAAACTGGAACATAACTTAACATTGTTAGTTTGCTTGCTTTCTGGTTTATAATTCGTTTGTTGTTAATTAGTATTAAGAGTATAACAGCAAAAACTACTATACCAACAATTATTAATTTTCTTTTTGTTGTATTCATTATAACACCTTCTTATTTGCTAATTGATTTTAAATATTTTGCTTTTGCTATTTCATAATCAACAATAGATAATGTATAATTTATATTAGCTTGTAATACTGTTGTTTCTGCGTCTATCAACTCTGAGTTATTAACCAGCCCATTCTTATATTTTTCTTTCGTTATTTTATAATTAAGTTCAGCTTGTTCCAAAGTTTCTGAGCTAATATTTATTTTTTCAAACATTTTCTCTAGGTTTAAATAATTTTGAGTTACTTCTAAATTTATCTGGTCTTTCAAAATTTCATAACTCTGTTTAATTTGTTCAAGTTGAAATTCTGCTTGTTCTGTTTGGTATTTCGGCAGCATCCAATTCCACAAATCGAAGGATAATGTTATTCCTAAATCCCAACTACTTTTGAATTCCTTTTTTTGTGGTATATATCTTTGATTTGGATTTGAATAAATAAAATCAGCAAAGAAAAATATCTGCGGATACCAACCCGCTTTGGATAGAGTAATAGCAGAATTTGCTGCTTTTATTCTCATTTCAGTGGAAAGTAATTCTTCCCTATTCATTAAAGCATTGCTAATTCCATCATCAAGCTTAGAAGTATGCTTTTCTAAAAATTCTGGTTTATCTTTTAAAGTAATTTTAGTATTAAGTGGCAAACCAATCAAACTGTTTAAAAACAATAATGCTGTTTGTATACCATTTTCTGCATCAATCATAAGTAATTTTGTATTTGAAAGCTGAACTTTAACTTTCATAACATCATTATCTGTAGCCAATCCATTTTTATAAAAATTTTCCACATCATTTAAATGAGCTTCTACCATAGTAATATTTTGTTGAATATTTTCTTTTAATTTTAATGCTCTATAATAATTCCAATACGCTGTTCTAATATTCAAAATTAATTCTTTCTCATCCTTTTTAAATTCCAATATAGAAGCATTTTTATTGTATTCAGCAATTTCCGTTGCTGATGATAACCTAAAACCAGTAAATATTGGCTGGTTAAGTGTAATTTTAGTTGAATAATTATCCAAAATAGGGCTAAATGCTTTTGCGATACTCGAAGCTGCAGGTCCAAAATTTGGCGCCCCAACATCACTTAAACGAGTATAACCAGCAGTAAATTTCAAAGTCGGATATTCTGCTACTTCTGTTTCTTTATATTTAGCCTCTACAGATTTAACTTTGTAATCACTAATTTTTAAACTTTTACTATTCTCAAGACCTATTTTTATACATTCTTCAAGGCTTAAACTTTTGACTTCTTGAGAATAAATATTATTACTTAATAAGATTAGTATCCCAATTATAATTTTTTTCATATTTCCACCAATATTTTTATTAATATATCAATCACTTTCGAAGTTATCTCTGAAATCACTTCATAAGCTTCAACAATTTTTTTCCTATCTTCTTTATCTAATAACTCCAAATAATAACAGTGTTTCTGAATAAATTCCTTTTTCTTTTTTTCTAAAATTTCAATTCCATCATTTGTTATACGTACAATTGTTTTTCGCCTATCATATTGATCAATAATTAAATCAATATAACCAGACTTTAACAATTTAGATAAGTGCTGAGAAACTGTGCTTTGTGCTAGTTTTAATATATTTTTTAACTCATTAACTGTACATTCGCCAACATCTCTTACTACATTCAACAATTGATAATGCTGCATCGAAAGTTTATCATCGCTTTCGAAATTAACATCACGATTAGCTAAAAAAATTGCCCTCATCATATTTGGGATACTTTCAACAATTTTCTCAGCAGCCTCTATGGTTTCTTGTTCAAAATTTATATTTTTCATCTTAGCTCCAAATTATTTTACATATATACAATATTATTTACAATAAATTATATTTATATACGATACCGGTTTGCGGCTTGCTGCTTTTTGTATTAACTTCTATAACAGCAAAACTGCATTGTAATTTTAAGATATTTTTTAGAAATATCAAAATATTTTTTCAATAATTGCAGCAAGCCGCTGTTAGCTTTTTGGTTTGGTGTTTTTATGTAGTTCATAAGGCTGACACCAAGACAGGGTTGGGCAAAAGAGGTGTTTTCTTTCAAGATATATGTCGTTTTTTGTTTGGAGAAAATTTGTTATGTACCGTCGGAAAGTTTGTAATCAGTCTCTGAATTTAATCTTTTACTGGGTTTTCGGGAGCATTGGTTTTGTCTGTCCGTCAAGTTTTGTAATGATTCTGGGGTTATTTCCCAACCGAGAAAATTTGTCATTTTTTTTGCCGAAGTGGCATTGACGTCAAATTGAATTGACGAGTACTTAACAATTTGTTCAACCTCAAAATTACAGAAAAATCGACAAGCCTTTTTCACTTCAAACTTCTCGGGCAAACTACCTTCCAACCGGATTTAATACAAATTTTTTCACCTTATCGGACATGAACAAATTTTAGGAGTATGACTTTCCAAACAACAACTTCCCTAAAACACCAAACTTGAAGCTAAAAATATACAAAAAAAATTATCGCTTGTCAAATTTTAAATTATAATATAAAAGAAAAATAAAATAACAAAGCAATACAATTATATTATAAATATTATTATAAATTATTTCATAGATTTGATAAGTCATATCTTGTGGCATTGCAATACTTATGAACCAATATGTATTTTCTAATTTCACAGGTATATAATGGTATACAAATTCTTTAATTTTTGTAGGATTTTCAGAAATATTTGTTGAAAATTCCCTGCCATTATTGATAAACAATTCATACTTTTTTAATGTCTTGTTTAACTCATACAAACTAACACCTATAAAATCTTTATTCGGATAAGCTGCTATAATACCTTGTTGTGTTATTATAAAAGAATAAATATTACTTTTGTCGTCATGTATTTTATCAATCATATTTTGAAGATAATCAAGGCTTAAGTCAACACCTGCAACACCTAAAAATTCGTTATTTATAATAATCGGATAACAAAAACTTACAACTGTTATATCTTTTCCAGCTATTTTATATGTTATTGGTTTTGTTATAAAGGATTTTCTTGTATTTTTGGGAATATTATAATAGTCACCTCTTTCATCTTTCCTATCAAAATCTACACATGGTTCAAAATAATATTCATTTTTACCTCTATTCCAATAAGGGATAAATCTTCCGGTGTTATCATGCCCTAATTGATTAATGAATAATTTATCTTTATTATCAAATTTATTTGGTTCCCATACTGTCCAAATGCCAAATAACTCTGGCCCATTTATCAATATTTCTTTCATTATTACAGTTACAAATTCTCTGTTTGTTTTATTCTGTTCTTTCATAATTTTTAATATATTTTGAAACCGTTTGGCAGTATTCTCTGCTTTTATAAAATTAAAAGAAATATCATAACCAATTTTATAATAATTAGTTATATTATTTTGTTCTATACGAATTACGTACAAATTACCAAAGACAATCAACAAAAAAAATATTAATGATATGACTAAATAATTTTTCATTATTATGTTCTTACGATTAACTTGAACTTTTTACCTTATAAGCTATGTTATTTTTTATAAAAAAACAACTAAAAATGAATAAACTTTTTAACTCCTCTTCTAAATATTTAAGATCTCATGCAAATGATTTAGTTAATTGGCACCTTTGGAATAAAACAACCTTAGAACTAGCAAAAATTCAAGACAAACCTATTTTCCTTAGTATTGGTTATAATGCATGTCACTGGTGTCACGTAATGCAACAAGAAGCTTTCAATAACCCTGAAATTGCAAATTTCCTTAATAACTTCTTTATCTCTATCAAAGTAGATAAAGAACAACGTCCTGATATTGACCATGTCTATATGGAATATGTTGTAAGTACAACTGGTTCTGGTGGTTGGCCATTGAATGTTTTTTTGACTCCTAATTTAATACCTTTTTATGGCGGTACATATTTCCCTGCTACCAATAAATTTGGAAGAATTTCATTCCTTGAATTGTTAAATAAAATTTATAATGCTTATCTACTCCATCGTAATGAAATTGAAGAAAAAAACAATATATTTTTTCAAATTACAACTGTAGAAAATAAATCAATTGGCCAAAATTTCGATGAATTTGATTTTGACTATGCTAACTATTTAATACTTCAAAATAGTGATAAAATTGATGGTGGCATAGGTAATAATATTAAATTTCCTCATTACCCATTATTACAATATTTATTCAAATACTATTATTTTACAAAAAACGAAAACATCAAAGATTTTTTAATTGTTACTTTAAATTCCATGATACAAGGAGGTTTTTACGATCTGATTGATGGTGGTTTTCATAGATATTCTACAAATAAAGATTGGTCTATTCCGCATTTCGAAAAAATGCTATATGACAATACAGAAATGATTAATCTTTATACTAATGCATTTAAAATTTTCGGCATACAAGATTATAAAGAAGTTGCTATCGATACAGCTAATTTTATATTAACTCAATTAAAATCGTCTAAAACACTTTTCTATACTTCAATTGATGCTGATTACAACCACATCGAAGGCGATTATTATATTTTTTCGGAAAAAGATTTTCAAAATGCACTAGCACCTAGACTATTACAACATTTTGAAGAATTTTTTAATTTAATTGAATTCGAAAATAGATTTATCATCACAAAATCACTTTACTTCCCCAATAAAACTAATCCACGTTATCAAATAGCTAAAGAAATTATAATTAGTTTGAAAAAATATAGAGAAAAATTCAAAAACAAACATATAATAGACGATAAAATTATTGCAAGCAATAACTTAAATTTAGCAAATGCTTTATTAAATCTTTATAAAATAACACAAGATAAAAATTATTATAATTTATCGCATCAAATATTAAATACAATTTTGCGTAAAGGATTTGATAATGAGATTCTTTTACACCAAATAAATCATAAGTCTATCGATAAAATCTATGCATTTTTAGATGATTATAACGCACTAGTTTCACTTTTAATTTCTTTTTACGAATTAACAGCAAATATAAATTATCTATTAAAGGCTAAATATTTTATGGATTTTGTAATAAAAAATTATTTTGATAATAAAAATTTCATTCTACATTATACCAATAAATTTTTTAATGATTTACCTATAAATCCTGAAATTTATCAGGATACTCCTATCAAATCACCTGTTAGCCATTTTCTTGAAAATATTTACTATCTTTCTATTGCTTTTGAAAATCAAGATTACGAAAATATTTTTAACACTCTCATAAAGAATAACTTTAGTACTTACAAGATGTACCCTATTCATTACGCTGGAATGCTCGATATAGCTTTTACCTCATTAAAACATAAAAATGAAATAGTAATTTCTTTCCCAAAAGAAGTTGACATAAATTTGTTATTGAAATTTCATAAAAAATTTTTACCACAAGCTATAATTTTCCCTTGCAAATCGAACGAACAAATAGAAATACCAATACTATCCGATAAACTATCAATACAAAATAAAATTACTTATTATTATTGCGAAAATTTTTCTTGCCAAGCCCCTTTATTTGATGAGAATCAAATTTTCGATTTATTAGGATATTATAATTTGGCACATTAATTGATTATTCATAAATATAATATAATTTATAATACTTATTATGAAATCAGCTCTTTTTTACTTAAATCTTTTTGCAATTTTTTTTATCGTTCAATTATCTAATTTTGTTACAAAATTAAATGAGCAAACTGGTGATATTAATTTTTCTATTTTTTTCGCATTAGCGGTTACTAATTTTCTTTTAGGATTTATATTATCACCACAATCTAACCTCGAAAAAACCATTAAATTTCTTACTATCTTATTATTTTCTTCAGTACTAATTACAATCCCCGTAGGTTACAATTACATCATTTTTGTCCCACAACGAGAAATTAAGATTTATCTTACAATTAATATGGTCTTTAAAAATATATTATTATTTGCTTTTGCATACTCAGGTTTGATTATAACAGAATTAAAAAAATTAAAACTAAAAAATTACGAATTAACAAATGAACTTGATAAAATAAATTCCGAAACTATGCAAAATATTAAAAAAGCGGAACTACATCTTTATGAAGCTAAATTACAAGCTAATGAAATGTTAGAAAATGCAAAGTTGGAATTAAACAATCTTAAAAATGGGAAAAAACATATAGAAAATGAAATAAAAGAATTTATAAAAACACAATGGGAAATTATTAAAAATTTCGAAAAGAGTAATTCAAAATGAATAAATTTTTATTTTATATTTTACTAACTTTTCAAATCTTTGCTTTCAATTTTTCCTCACGAAAAACAGAAATTACAGAAGTTGTTAAAAAAGTTAGCCCTGCTGTTGTAGGCATAACAGTATATCAAACACAAAAATATGTGGACCCTTTTTTCAGTTTTTGGGATGATGACCCTTTTTTTAAACAATTTTTCGGCGATAGAAGTTATACTCGTGAAATACAAAGTCTTGGCAGTGGTTTTATAATTAGTGAAGATGGCTATATTGTTACTAATGATCACGTAGCAGGAAATGGCAATAAAATAATTGTAACTTTAACCAATGGAGAATCTTATAATGCAAAAATTATAGGTACCGATTATACATCCGATATTTGTTTACTCAAAATTGATGTTGATTATAAATTACCTTTTATTTCTTTAGGTGATTCTAAAGATATTATTATTGGTGAATGGGTTGTTGCTTTAGGAAATCCATTTGGACTTTTCAACATTAATGACCAACCAACTGTTTCGGTTGGTGTTGTTAGTGCAAAAAATTTGGTTTTAGATCCTTCACAACAAAGATATTATACTGGAATGATTCAAACTGATGCAGCAATAAATGGTGGAAATAGTGGCGGACCTTTAGTAAATATTAATGGTGAAGTAATTGGAATTAATACAATAATTTATTCCGCCGGAAGTGGCGGGAATATCGGAATTGGATTTGCTGTTCCAATAAATAAAGTAAAAAAATACATAGAAAAATTTAAAAAAGGTGAAAAAATTAATCGTAATTTTTGGACCGGCTTATCGGTTCAAAATTTAAACGATAATATAATTCAAACATTAAAATTAAAATCACGAAAAGGCGTTATTGTTGATGAAGTAGCTAATAATTCACCCGCTTATTATGCTGGTATCAACATTGGTGATATAATTACACAAGTTAATGATTATAAAATTTCTAACACTAACCAATTAGTTAGCGTTTTTTATGAATTTGAAGTTAATGATGTTGTAAATGTTCGTCTAATCAGAAACAATGAGACAATTGAAACTAAAATGAAATTATTAAAAAAAGATTAAACAATTTCTTTTGGAAAGAATAAACTAACTTTAGTACCAACCCCTTCCTTGCTTATTAAAATAATTCTACCTTTTAACATTTCAACTAATTCTTTAACTATTATTAACCCAAAACCAGTACCCTTTTCTCCCTTTGTCCCTCTTGTAGTTTTAATAATGGATGGATCAAATAAATGCTTTTGCTGTTCTTCTGATATTCCAATTCCCCTATCCTGGATTACAATTTCTATTTCATCTTTCATATTAAACAGAGAAATATAAATATTAGAGTGTGGTAATGAAAATTTTATAGCATTATTCAGTAAATTAACCAAAATTGTTGTTAAGATAGTCTCGTCAGTTTTAATTTGAGCCTTCGAAATTGATGAAAATAAAATATTTATATTTTTTTCATCAGCGTGTTTAGAATTTATATCGATAACATTATTTATTAGATCAAAAACTTCAATTTTTTCAAAAGTCGCAGACATATTTTTATTTGAAGCTTTAACCCAATTAAGCAAATTATTTACATAGTATATAAAAGAATTTGCAACTTGTGAAAGTAAAGTTATTTTTTTAATTGAAATTTCACTACAATTTTCTTTCACATCATCAATTAGTTCATCATCTAAAAGCAAAAATGAATTTAAATGGTTTTTTATATCGTGGCTTATAATTGATATTAATCTATTTTTTAACTGAATTTCATGTTTCAATTCTTGAATTTTTTCTAATGATAGGATTTTATCTAACACATATGCATCATGTAAATCTTTATATTTGTTTGTAATTGTATCCGTTATTTTTATAAAATTTAATAAGAATAAACTTTTATCCACAATATACCTACTAAATATTAGAACATTTTTCCCACTACGGCTTGTAAAATAGTTTGAGTCGTACATATCACCATTTTTAATATTCTCAAGCCATGTTTTAAATAGCTCAGGATTTTTGATGTAATCTAGTACATTTTCTTGACGTATTTTTTCTAAATAAATATCATTCGCTTTAACTACCCTAAAGTCTGAGTTACATAAACAGCTTGGGAAAGATAGTTCATTTAAACTAATTAAATTTTCAATATTTGCTAAATTTTCAAAACTCATTCTCATAACGGTAAATAATTTTAAAATCTGAATTTGAATTTGTTTAATGATTGTGAAAAAATCAAGACTTTATATATTAATTTAATATTAATTATATTAATATCAAATTAATTTTTACAATGATAGAATACATTTTATTATAATACAATAAAAATATTATTTAGCTGTATTAATCTTTTTGTTAATTGATTATTAAAATTATTAAACCAATACTTTAGGCGTGTAGTTTATAATTTGGTGATCATAAACATTAATCTGTAATTTGTCATAAATCTCATCAATAAAAGTAGGTCCATATTTAGATACAAAATATATCCAACTAATGTATCTTTCTTGGAGTGTAGCTTCTGGATATAATGAGTTGTGTAATCTTTTAGCTTGCTCTATTAGGATAGAATTTTTTCTTAATTGAGCTTCATTAATTTTTTTCTTTAAAATATTAATTGAATGAGCAATATTTTCATATGTTTTATTAAAATTATTTATTAAATTTTGATCAAAATCTTTAGTATCATTTTTCAACCTTTCAAAATCTAGACTAAAATTATTAAACAACTCATCAACTGCTTCTATTAAATTATTATCAACATTTTGTGAGTTAATTTTGTTGATAAAATCATTGTAATCAATAAATATGTCAATTAATTCAATACCCAATTTTTCCAATCTTTTTTCATTTGATTTTTCAACGATAGTAGCACTAGCTCTTGGGTATATTATTGGTTTTACAAGATTAAAATTATCGTATATACTAAAAATTTGAGCGAAATAAGCTATCTCGGAAGGACCACCAACATAGAAAACTGTAGGGAAAATGTAATCCTGACAAATTGGCCTTAAAACAACATTTGGACTAAAATTATAAGGTTCGTTATTTATCATTTCTATTAGTTCATCTGATGTAAGAACCTTATTTATTGATTTAATAATAAATTCTCCATTTCTTTCAGATGGTTCTATAAGATATCTTGAATTATCATTGGAAAAAAATAAATTAACTGGCCTGATTTTAATTTGAGCATGATAATTTTTCTCCAAATCTGCACTAATAGAAACTAATTTTACTGAATGTTCAATATAATTGTTAATTTCATCAATGAAAATTGGCTTTAAATACTCTTTTACATCTTTTTCTATGGTATCAAAAATAATTAGTCCATAACGATCGAAAAATTCAAATAACAATTCCTTAAATGCTTGACTAAAAGTTTTATTATTACAATAAATTTTTCTTAGTTTTTCTATTAAATTAGATTTGAAACTTGAAATAGGTAAATTATTGTCTAATTGCGTAAGAAATGTTTCAATATTTTTATTTATTTTTAATTTACCAACACTCCCTCTATTTGTAAATTTCTCAACATCATCGTAAGTAATTTGTTTTAACTCATAATCTTTATCTAATAAATAAACATTTCTAATTTCATCAAAATCGTGATCTTCGACTTCCATCCAAAAAACCGGCACAAAACGATATTCATCAAATTTATGATTAAGTATATTACATAATTTAATGGTTGTAATAATTTTATAAATGTTGTAAAGAGGGCCACCAATTATTCCAGCTTGTTGGCCAGTAACAATTGCAAATGTTGTTTTTTCTTTTAAAAGCTCAATATTTTTTTTTGTAATTGTAGATGCTGGGTAATCTTTATATTGCTTATTGAGTATTTCAACTAATTTTTCTCTATTATGGTAATTTGAGTTCATTATCTCTTGCATTGTTGCGAAAAGATCTTCTGCCTCACGAAAGTTTTTGTGATAATATTCTTTTACTTCATCAAAGTTATTAATATAATTTAAAAATAATTTAGAAAAATCTTCAAATTTTGAAAAATCAATATTCATTATTAACTCCATTGCCACTATAATAAATATACTGTTTTAAATAAAAGAAAAAAAATTAATTTATAAAATTCTCTTTGAGTTGTCTTAAAATTTCAGGTAGATACTTCAACACATAATCCAAATCTTCTTTTGTTGTATTATAACCTAAACTAAATCTGATTATACCATAATTATCTGTATCTACACCAATTGACCTTATTACATGAGATGTTTCTATACTACCGGCATGACAGGCTGAACCACTGGAAACATATACACCAATTTGGTTTAAACTTAATAAAATAGAGCCGCTATCGAAACCTTTAAAACCGACATTTAAATTATTGGGCAGGCGTTTTTCAGGATGGCCATTTAATATTATATCTGGATGTATTTTTTTCAATTCTTCAAAGAAATAATTCCTCAGATCTGTTAATCTTTTCCCTTCACTTTCCATTTCTTTATGGGCATAAATTGCTCCTAAAGCAAATGCATATATAAAAGCTGTGTTTTCTGTACCAGCACGTAAACCGAATTCTTGGTCACCGCCATGTATCAATGGAACAATTTTGATATTATCTTTTATAAAAAGTGCCCCTATCCCTTTTGGGCTATATAATTTATGAGCAGAAAAAGCCATCAAATCAATTCCCAAATCATCAACATCAATTTTAACTTTACCAAAAGCTTGTGTTGCATCAGTCATAAAAGGTATATTATATTTTTTGGCAACTGCACATAATTCTTTTAAATCATTAATTGTTCCAATTTCATTATTTGCAAACATTACTGAGATTAGAATAGTATTTTGTTTTATTGCATTTTCAAGCTGTTCAGGATGAATTAATCCATATTTATCAGGTTTCAGATAAGTAATTTCAAAGCCTAAGTTTGAAAGAAATTCGCAAGATTTTAGGACAGCAGAATGTTCGATTTCAGTAGTAATAATATGGCCTTTCTTTTCAAAATTTGCAAATGCTATTCCTTTAATTGCAAGATTTATAGCTTCGCTACCACCACCAGTAAAAATAATTTTACTATTTTTAGGTGCATTTATTAAACTAGCTATTTTTTTTCTAGAAAAATCTATAATATCGTGCGCTTTAACACCTAATTTAGTACTGCTGCTTGGATTTCCATATGTATTATTTGCACTGAAAAAATTTATCAGTTCGTCGGTTATTTCTTTTTTTAAAGGAGTAGTTGCATTATAATCTAAATAAACTTCCCTATAATCTGGAGCTGTAATATCAGCTGCAGGTTTACAACCATCTTTTATTGATTGTATTGGAATACCGACCCAAGTATAAATAGAGTTTAAACCGTGTGGAAATAACTTGGTTATTTCTTCTTTAGTTGCACCAATATTTTTATAAAAATTATTAAATAATGGTCCAACTTTATTTAATTTATAATAGTCATAAGCAAATTGTAAAATTTCCAAATGCCTATCAGTTAGCTCAGTTTGAGTTAACTTGGCCATCATATGTATGTTAGTTTTTACGAAATTATTCATATTTATAAGGATCTGCCCCAGGATATTTTTCAAAAGGATAACCCGTTTGAGATTGCTCCATCCCTTCAACCATAATTTTGAATTTTTCCCAAGGGAAAGCAATACCTAATTTATTGGGATCAAGTACTGCTAACAAACGTGCACCAATACAATAAGGTGTGATGTTAATTTCCTGTGTCAAATAAGGACGTACAATTAGATCAGAGTTAACTGCTCTAACTGGCCCAATATTAGCCGTAACTCGTTCCCCTGTCAAAAATTGATAAGCTTGAATAATTCTTGTTAGTTCAACAGGTCTAACATTTAAAATTACAACATCAGGAATAATATCGATAGTGTCAAATTCAGTATTATAGAAAAATACACCTTTTGTTGTTGCTGGTTGAATAGCCATCATTTCAGATACCGCTTTTTTAGCTGTTTCAACTTTTTTAAATCTTCCTACGTCGTCTTTACCAAAAAGTGCATATTGTTGCTTCCCAGCATCCATACAAGCATAAACTAATCCATCGGTAAAATCTTTTGGTGAAGGTGGGATAAATTCATCTTTATTTTCTGCGTTACTTTTCATAACATCAGTATAAGCTCTATCACCTAAATGTTTATCATAATTTTGATCAACTAGGCCAAAGCTTATTGCAGCAGCAATACATCCAATATTCTCTATTGTCAGAAGAACGGAATCACCTAAATATGCTTGTTTATGAGCCTGACAAGATGTTAAGGTAACATCATTTGTAAATGTATCAAGAACTTCTTGTGGAATAACATCATCATTTTTGTAAATTTTTACGGCTGTTAGTGGAATAACCAACCGTTCAACATTCATAGCTGTAATCATTTTTTGATATAACTGTTGGACTGTTGTCATAACAAACCTTATATTTTATATATTGTTTAATTTAATATATTTATATTACAATACAAAATAATATTTATTAATATATATTGATATTTGTCACTACTTTATTAATATAAATTTCTCTTTCAAATTGTAATTCCCAGCAGTTATATTAATTAAGTATATACCAGAATTTATGTTTGAAAAATTCAATTTTATGTTAGAATTACCCTTTGGTAAATTATAATATTTATTAGCATATATAATTTGCCCTGTAATATTGAATATTTTGATTTCAATATCACTAGCAAAAGGTAAACTAACCAAAAGGTTTGTATTTGGATTGGCTGGATTCGGATATAACTTTACATCAAAATTTCGTATAAATTTATTATTACCTTCAGTAGAAGTGGTTTTTGTTAAGACAACGTCATCAATATCCCAAGTATCGCCAGCAAGTGCTGCTCCACCACCATCATCGTAAGTATTATCAATTTTAAAAGCAATAAATACATCTTTATTAATAAAATTTGATAAATTTATGCTCGCACTTTCCCATTGTACAGGTGTATTATCATTAATGTACTGTCCTCTTTGATCATCTCTGAGAAAAGTTTTAACCACATTATATTTTGTAATATCAAGCTGATTACTATTTTCTGAAACCATTACATCAAATTTAGAGCTGTATTTATTTCCACAAAACTTTCTGAAATTAAAACTTAAAATATTATTAGTATCTTTTATTGATACCTGTTTAGTTATTAAAATTCCACTTGCAGTATAATTAATTCTGGCAACTTTAGAAGTACTGCTTGACCCACTTGGTTTTGCAGTAGTATAACTTAACCAACTGTTTGCTGGTTGTCCACTTAAGTTAGTTATTGCCCATCCTTCAGGTGGGAAAGAATCAAATGTTTCATTTAATGTTTTATTTAAAGGCGTTTTTTTTTGTGGATACAAAAAATATTTGAATACTGTGTTTATTACTTGATCTTCTATGTCATAAAAATCATTAGCTGCATAATTAAACACACCACCATTTGTTATAAATACTATTCCATATAAGGAATCAGGTGAGAAATACATATCACTTAATAAACCATATGCTTCACCAGGAACACCGCATAAATTTTGCCCTTTAATTAATTCTTTTGGCCAATGGAAAGCATATCCATATTTGTAGAAAAAGGCTGCTAAGTCATCACCATTAGAACCATTGTATGCCCATTTTACAGAGTGCATTTGTTGAACTGATGTAGTGTTTAATATCTTTTTACCCTTGTAAACCCCTCCATTCATATGTGCAATCATAAATTTTGCTAAATCCAGAGCACTTGTTCTTAATCCTCCTGTAGGGGAAAAAATAAAAGCTTCTTTGCCTATCACATAATTTGATAAATTTTGTGGTGATGGTTTTACTCCATTATAATTATCTTTTTGTGCTATCCATTGGTTATTTTGATAGCGATATAAAACTGCTATATTCTGAAAATCTGTTTGAGTAAAATCATCAATATTATAACTAGCATTCATTCCTAATGGATTTAATATATTTTCTTTAACATAAATATCAAATCTTTTATTAGCAATTTTTTCAACTATACACCCCAAAGTACTATACGCTAAATTACAATAAGTAAAATATGTCCCGGGCTTTTTATTTAAATATAAACTTGGGTTATAGGAAGAAGAATTAGGATTTAATACATCAATAGTTGAATAACCTGCATTATCACTAAGGCTAGAAGTATGAGTTAGTAACATTTCAATAGTTATTGTATCATTTGGGAAATTAGGGTTCCTTACTTGGAACCCTAAAATAGATGAGACATCACTTTTTAACGATAATTTACCTTGTTCAACTAATTGCATTATAGCTGTGGAAACAAATGATTTTGATATAGATGCTATTCTATATATTGTATTATCATTTATTGATAAATTATTTGCAATATCTCTTTTCCCAAAATGGTTTTTGTAAACTATGCTATCTTTTTTAACTACAATAACAGACATCCCAGCAATTGTAAAATTATTAAAAACCTTTTGTAATTGTAAAGTTAATGTGTCAGAATAGTTTTGTGCAAATATTACACTTACCAATAATAAATTCAATAAAAGTCTCACCCGATTCCCCCATTTAATTTTACTAAAATGTTTTGTTATTGGTACCAAAATTTAATGTTGAGCCATCAGCTAAAAATAATTTAATAATTGATAAATTATCACCTGTATATTCAGCTACTTTAATTCGATTATTGTTATCATCAACAATATACCAAGCTTTTTCACTTTCATTAAATCTTAAAATTGCAACTTTATCTTTGTTTTCCCCTTCAATTACTTTAATTTCAAATTGATTTTTCCTGGCAGTGATTTGATAAGTAGATTTTTCTGTCTTAACTATCTGTTTTTCGAACTCACCATCATTCATTGCTAAAGGATTTCTTCCTGTCCAAAATTCTATAAAATTTAGCACCACAACATCAATAAAAGTGGTTGCGGAATAAACAGGAATAATTAGAAAAACCCAAAATAAACCTGATTGAATAAACTTATTACCAACAGAACCATTAAATTTGTAAACTTTTTTAGTAAGGCTAAAACTACCATAGCAACCTACTAACGTAAAAGCAAAAATTAATGTAATAATTACAGATTTTTTGAATAAATTTTTCATTGCTACCTCTTTATATAAATTATTGATTTGTAAATCAATATAGTAAAAATAAGGTAGCATAATGTATTAATTTTTATTTATAAAATTTTTATATAAACTTAATATTTCATCATCACTAAGTGTGACTTCTGCATAAATATTTTTTATATGCTCTTTTGTTATTTTATCAAAATCATTTTCAAATGGAGTAATTAGAACACCACCTATATCTACAGAGGCAGGACTTACAACAAGCCTTGTTTCATCTTCTGCGAAATAACAATCTGGTCTGTGCTTTTTTCTTGGGAAAATTACTACTCTCCAAACTAATTCACCTTTAAAAATTACTCTATATACAAGTATATTCATCAACGGTTCTTCATCAGTTGTTTTCATAGAGTTATATAATTTTTCGAAAGATTGTATAATTTTTTCTTTATTATGAGAAATTATCATAAAGTGTGGACGCAAATATTTTTCACCAATAACATATATAGCAATATCGTTATAATTATAGCTATCAATTACATATTTATCAAGAATAAAGTCAAAATCATTATCAATAGGCATAAAGTTTCGTTGTCCTGCTTGGAAATGGAAATGATCAGGAGCAGAAGCGCCACATTTTGGGCCATTATAAAATACTACATAATGTAAATCCAAATCGTTACTTAAATCTAACATATCACCCAATTTCTCGAAGATACTCTGAGGAATATGATTAATATGCGGAATTGTAAAATGTTGCTGGAAAATTGGATATGGATTTACTAAAACTAAATATTCATTTTTATATAAAAAACCTTTTTGTATTGAAGGTAAATGATTATGACATAAGAAACATTTTCTTTCTTTTATGGAATTAGCATCTACTTTTGCAGTTGAAGAAATAACACGAGCTGGGTTAAATTGCACTTTAACTTCAAATGTATCATCAAAAAAAAATTTTTTAACTTTAACATTATTTAATGCATCATAATTTTTTGCGCATAAGTCCCAAGTCCTGTTTTGTTGTTCAAGTAAATAAGCCATATTATTGAATAAATAATTATCTTGGCTAAAATTTGGATGGTCTACTGGTGTAATGAGCAAGTCATTTCGCATTAAATCCCCCTAAGTAATTAAAAATATATTAATATTACAAAATAATCAAAAAATAGTAATATTTCAATTATAAGGGCTTAAATAAATCAATATTAATTTTATATTTTTGGAATTTTAATATATATTTAATACATTTGCATATTAACACTTAAACAAATTGGAGACTAAAATGACAACGATTTATGATGTAGTAGCTAGAGAGATCCTCGATTCAAGAGGTAATCCAACTGTCGAAGTAGAAGTTATTTTGGAAGATGGTACAGTTGGCCGTGCTGCAGTCCCAAGTGGTGCTTCAACAGGAGAAAACGAAGCTGTTGAATTAAGAGATGGTGATAAATCAAGATATCTTGGTAAAGGTGTATTAAAAGCTGTTGAAAATGTTCAAAAAATAGCAGAAGAAATTATTGATGAAGATGCTACAAATCAAGCTGAAATTGATAAACTTATGATTGATATGGATGGTACACCAAATAAATCTAATTTAGGTGCAAATGCTATATTGGGTGTATCTCTTGCAGTTGCAAAAGCTGCTGCTGCTGCCTTAGATTTACCTTTATACAAATATATTGGTGGTGTTAATGCAAGAACATTGCCTGTTCCTATGATGAACATTATCAACGGTGGCAAACACGCTGATAATAATGTTGATTTTCAAGAATTTATGATTATGCCAGTAGGTGCTGATAACTTTAAAAATGCATTAAGAATGGGCGCCGAAGTTTTCCATAATTTGAAAGATGTACTCAAGAAAAAAGGTTATAACACAGCTGTTGGTGATGAAGGTGGTTTTGCTCCTAGTTTAAAATCAAACGAAGAAGCTGTTGAAGTTATTTTAGAGGCAATAAGCAAAGCTGGTTACAAACCTGGAGTAGATGTTGCGATTGCTTTAGATCCTGCAACAAGTGAAATGTACGATAAGGAAACAGGTTTATATGAATTCTTCAAATCAAATCCTGGTAAAAAAGTTTCATCCGATGAACTGATTGAACTCTGGAATAACTGGGTAAGCAAATATCCTATCGTTTCTATTGAAGACGGTTTAGCAGAACACGATTGGGACGGCTGGGCAAAATTAACACAAAAATTAGGTTCTAAAATTCAGTTAGTTGGCGATGATATATTTGTTACAAACCCTACTTACCTTAAAAAAGGTATCGATATGGGAGCTGGTAACTCAATTTTAATTAAAGTTAACCAAATTGGTACTTTAACAGAAACTCTAGAAACTATCGAAATGGCTCACAAAGCTGGTTATACTGCTGTTATCAGTCACAGATCAGGTGAAACTGAGGACACAACTATTGCAGATATAGCTGTTGCGACAAACGCTGGGCAAATTAAAACTGGTTCTACTTCAAGAACTGATAGAATTGCAAAATACAACCAATTACTCAGAATTGAAGAAGAATTATATTCATCAGCTAAATTCCTTGGTATCAATGCTTTAAATCCAAAGAAAAAATAATACTTTATAAATACTTTTCAAAAATCATATCATCAAAGCAGGCGAGCGCAAGCAAGCTTGCTTTTTTTATTTTAAAAATTCCTCTTTCTTAGCTCGGACAGTGTAAGCTTAAAGCCCGTGCGCACGAAGGCGCACGGGCGGGCTGACGCCCAAAAAGATTTTACTCGCTAAGCTATATCTTTTCGACTATCATTCACTTACAAGTTTTTACATTTACACATATAAAAATTTGCCAGAAAATTTTGAATTTTAATAGCAAAATTTAAAAGTATAATAATATTTTCGTAATTACGATATAATTGTATTTGCAATATATTGGCAATTTTTGAGAATATATTCGTATTTGTAATATATTTGTAAATAAGATATATTATTAATCTCTAATAATATATTTGTAAATACCATATAATTGCTTTTACGATATATTTGTAAATACAATTATATTCTAAAAAAGCCTATCATTTGAATAAATTTGAAATACTACACAGCATTTTGTTAAAAGAATTTTTTTTATATGAAACATTCAATCAGTTCTGCGCTCTGCCACTGCTTTGATGTTGGGAATTTTGACTTCCTAATCGTTAGTAATAATAATGGTAATTTTGTAATCATAAAAATGTATTTTTATTTAGTCGATACCACGTTAGGTTTAATTTTTCAAGTATATAAAAGAATTCGAATATTATGATTTAACATTTTAGCGGGCCGGAACGGCCCGCTGCCCCTTGCGGCTTGCCATAAGCCGCAAGGGGCTTAAGCTTACACCGTCTGAGCAAAAAAAAAGCTCCCTTTGAAAGAGAGCCATTTTGATTATCTATCATCTTTTAATAATTGCGTTTTGTGTTTCAAATATCTTATAATTAAAAAGCCAAGAAAAGCTACTATTGAACCAATTATGTAGAATTGATTATATTCAAAGCTGCCATTATATGTATTTGAAGCTATATCAAATATTAGAAATACCAAAAACATAGCGATTAAACCATTTTTTTCTTGACGTATTACTTTTTTCCAACTAAAAGGTAATTCTGGCTTTTTGAAATTTTTAAAATTTGGGATAAATGCTGGTGTTTTACTTGCCCAATCTAAATATTGTTGACCAAATTTTTTTCTTAAAAATTCTTCTTCTGCAAACATAATTCTTTCATAATATAACCAATATAATAAAATTGAAGCTATAACGAACCAGAAATTTCTTGTTAGTAAAATTGGACCAAACCACATTATAAAATTTGCTAGATACAGTGGATGTCGTACTAAAGAATACATACCCGTTGTATTGATAGTATCGGCAACTTGTTCCTTTTCATTTCTGCCAGATGTATTTTTAGCTGAATAACCAACAATATAAACTCTCATTACTAAACCTAATAGGCTAATAATAAGGCAAAAATATTCGTAGTATATACCATAGTAAAGATTTTTTCTTAAATTTATATAATCAAGATTTTCCATATATACGTGTATTATCAAAGCGAAAATCAAAAATGGTATTGGGATGGTTCCCCGATATCTAAAAAGTAAATTTCCCTGCTTTTTAAATTCTTCGTATAATGGCATTAAAGCTCCGTTTATTCAATTTTTATATGTAATTCTTTTAATTGTTGTTCGTCAACAAATGAAGGTGAATCATCCATTAAAGACATAGCACTTGTAGTTTTAGGGAACGCTATTACATCGCGGATAGAGTTTTCACCAGCAATTAGCATAACTAATCTATCCAAACCGAATGCTAAGCCACCGTGTGGCGGTGCGCCAAATTTGAAAGCGTTCATCAAGAAACCGAATTTCATTTCTGCTTCTTCCCTTGAAATACCTAAGACATCAAACATTTTTTGTTGTAATTCTGAATTATGAATTCTTATACTACCGCCACCTATTTCACTTCCATTAAATACCATATCGTAAGCTCTAGCTTTCACTTTACCGGGATTGGTATCCATTAAAGGTATATCTTCTATTCTTGGCGATGTAAATGGATGATGCATTGCATAATATCTATTAGTTTCTTCATCAAATTCTAATAATGGGAAATCTACAACCCAAAGTAAAGATGGCTCTGCATTTTTATCAATTAAATTTAGTCTTTTAGCCATTTCTAACCTTAAACTGCCCATAATTTCTAACGTTTTAACACGCTTTGCCCCTGAAAGTATTAAAATCAAGTCTTCATCTTGAGCTTTAGTGAATTCTAATAATTTTGTTTTTTCTTCTTCTGAGAAAAATTTAACAGATGGACCTTCTAACGAATTATTTTTTACTTTAATCCATACTAATCCACCGGCGCCTAAATTTTTAACGAATTCTGTTAATTGGTCTATTTGTCCCCTTGAAAAATTAGCTGCACCTGGTGCAACTATTGAGGTAATAATTCCATTATTTTCAATTACTTCTTTAAATACTTTAAATTCTGAATTTTTGAATATTTCATTTAAAGTCATCATTTGTAAATCAAATCTTAAATCAGGTTTATCGCTACCATATTTTTCTATAGCTTCATCGTATGTTAATCTTTTTAATGGTAATTGTAGATCATAATTCAATGTTTCTTTTAATATATCTTTCATTAATCCTTCACACATAGTTAAGACATCATCAACATCAACAAAAGACATTTCAATATCTATTTGAGTAAACTCTGGTTGTCTATCAGCTCTTAGGTCCTCATCACGGAAGCATTTTACAATCTGGAAATATCTGTCCATTCCTGAAACCATTAGTAGCTGTTTATATTGTTGTGGTGATTGTGGCAAGGCGTAAAATTTACCTTTATGAATTCTACTTGGTACTAAATAATCTCTAGCGCCTTCTGGAGTACTTTTCATCAAAACTGGAGTTTCAATTTCAACAAAATTATTTTTGTCGAAATAATTTCTTGTAATTTGTGCAATTTTATGTCTTAAAAGTAAATTTTTTTGCATTTTTGGGCGGCGTAAATCGAGATATCTGTATTTTAATCTAAGTTCTTCATTAACATCAAGCTCGTCTTCAATTGGGAAAGGTGGTGTTTGTGCGGGATTTAATATCACTAAATTATTGCAAAGAACTTCAATTTCGCCTGTTTTTAAGTTTTTATTCTCTTGACCTTCAGGTCTTTTTCTGACAACTCCTTCGATAGAAATAACATATTCACTTCTCAATTCTTTTGCATTCTCAATATTTTCAAATACAACTTGAGTAATTCCATATCTATCTCTTAGCCATATAAATATTAATCCACCTAAATCTCTTCTTGCTTGGACCCATCCATTTAATACTACTTCTTTGCCAATATCGCTAATAGTTAATTCACCACAAGTATGTGTACGACTTTTGAATTTCATTATATCTCCAATAATATTTTATAATAAAATTTAATATACAAATTTTTTTTATTTTGATAAATTAGAATTTAGCATTTTCTTTTTTCCATTATTCTTTTTTAATAATTTATTTTTTATTTTAGTTTTTTAATGATTTTTAGGGGGGGATTTATGCAACAAAATTATCAGGAATTTTTATTCAGAATCAAGAAGCACATTCCGAACAATAATATTTTCACATCTCAAATAGAAACATTAAGCTATGGAACAGATGCCAGTTTTTATAGATTAATTCCAAAAGCTGTTTTGCGGACAAGTAGCGAAGATGAAGTAAAAAAAATAATAGAAGTTGCAAATTTGTTAAATATACCATTAACCTTTAGAGCAGCAGGAACAAGTCTTTCAGGTCAATCTGTTACTGATTCAATTTTAGTAAAAACTGCAAATTATTGGAATAATATAAAAATATCAGAAGATAAACAAACTATTTCTTTAAGCCCATCAGTTGTTGGCGCTTTAGCAAATTCTACACTTAGCCCATTTGGGAAAAAAATAGGGCCAGATCCAGCTTCTATCAATGCAGCAATGATTGGTGGTATTGCTGCTAATAATGCATCAGGGATGTGCTGCGGTACACACGAAAATACGTACAAAACTTTAAAAAGTATGCGAATTGTTTTTGCCGATGGGTATATTCTTGATACATCTAATAAAGAAAATATTGAAGATTTTTTAAAGAACAAAAGAAGTTTTGTTGAACAACTTTTTGATATACGAAGAAGAATTTTTAATGACGAATTAGTACTTAATAAAATTAAGGAAAAATTCAAAATAAAAAACACTACTGGCTATTCGATGAATTCATTTGTAGATTTTTCTGGTCCTATTCAAATTCTGCAACATTTACTTGTTGGCTCGGAAGGTACTTTAGGATTTATATCGGAAATTACACTTTATACAGTTAAAGATAATCCATACAAGGCATCATCTCTTATGATTTTTCCTAACACGGAAATAACTTGCGATGCAGTAATAACTTTAAAATTAAATTGCAAGGTTGATGCTGTTGAAATAATGGATAGAGCTGCACTTAAATCTGTGGAAAATGAACAAGGCATACCCGATTACATTAAAACTCTTGGTCCCGATGCTTGTTCAATTCTTGTGCAAACAAGCGGAAAAGATATTATTGAATTGAATAGTAATATAAATCTAATAAACGAAAAGTTATCTGATTTTCCAGCTGTTTTCCCTATTCAATTTACTAGAATTCCCGAAGAATATAACATTTTGTGGAATATTCGTAAAGGAATTTTCCCTGCTGTAGGCGCTATGAGAAAAATCGGTACAACAACTATAATTGAAGATGTGGCTTTTCCAATCCAAAAACTTGCAGATGCAACGTTAGATCTTCAATCTTTATTTAAAAAACACGGTTACGGTGACGCTGTAATTTTTGGTCACGCTCTTGAAGGAAATTTACATTTTGTTTTCAATCAAGATTTTAACGACGAATACGAAATAAAAAGGTATGCTAATTTTATCGACGATGTTACAAAACTTGTTGTTGTAAAATATAACGGTTCGTTAAAAGCTGAACACGGAACCGGAAGAAATATGGCTCCATTTGTTGAATTTGAATGGGGCGAAAAAATTTACAACTTAATGAAGGAAATTAAAAATATCTTTGATCCAAATAATATTTTAAACCCGGGAGTATTATTAAATTCTGATAAAGAAATTCATTTAAAAAACTTGAAACCAATGCCACAAGTAAACGAGATTGTTGATAAATGTATAGAATGTGGCTTTTGCGAAAATACTTGCCCATCAAAAGATTTAACTTTAACCCCAAGACAAAGAATTGTTATTTCACGTGAAATTGCGCATTTACAAAAATTGAATCTCGATGCTACACCATACTTGCAAGAATATGATTATTACTTTAATCAAACTTGCGCAACCGATGGGCTTTGTGCTCTTGCCTGCCCTGTTCATATTGATACTGGCAAATTTGTAAAATATTACAGACATTCATTAATAAAACCACAAGAAGCAAAATTAGCCAATTTTATTAAAAACAATTTCCCACTTACAATAAAATCTATTTCTAAATTATTAACTGTTACATCGTATTTTAAATTTATTCATAATCACAATATATTTAGGAAAGTTAATAAAATATCTAATCATAAAATTCCTTACTGGGCAAAGCATCTCCCTAAAGGTAATAATTTCAATATAAAAATTAAACTTTCAGCATCAACTAAAAAAGTACTTTATTTCCCAAGTTGTATTTCACGATCTTTCGGTTCAACAAATAGTGAAGCATCTCAAACCGACATAATGATAAAATTATTACATAAAGCGAAATTTCAGGTACTAATTCCTAGCAATGTACAGAATTATTGCTGTGGAATGCCATTTGCAAGTAAAGGATTTTTTGAACAAGGCGATGCTATGGCCAAGGAACTTTATAACTTATTACTTAACTTATCGAATAATGGTGAAATACCAATTTTATTCGATACAAGTCCCTGTATATATAGACTTTATGAATTTGCCGAACAATATAATTTACCAAAATTAAAAATTTACGAACCATTTGAATTTGTAGTAAAATTCTTAAAAGATAAATTAAAATTTAATAAAACAGATAAATCAATTACTATCCATATAACTTGCAGTTCTAAAAAACTTAATTTGGATAAATATTTCATTGAGCTTGCAAATTTGTGTAGTAATAATGTACTATTTCCGAAAAATGTTCATTGTTGCGGGACAGCTGGAGATAGAGCTTTTACATATCCGGAATTAAACGAAAGTGCATTAAATTTATTAAAACCGCAAATAGAAGAACATCATTGCGAGTGTGGTTATTCCAATAGCAGAACTTGCGAAATTGGTCTTTCTGAACAATCAGGAATAACTTATAAATCAATAATTTATCTAGTTGATGAGATAACGGAGCCAATCAATTAAAAATTTACATCCTTGCTATAACCAATGGCAAGGATTTTTTTATATTCATTATAAGATAATTTTTCGATGCCAAACATACTTAAATGATCATTATAGAGCTGTACATCACACATTTCAAAACCTTTATTTTCCAAATGTTCCATCAATTTAACGAGAGCACATTTGGAAGCCTGACTTACTAGCGAGAACATCGATTCGCCAAAAAAAATACCACGTAATGCTATCCCATAAAGCCCACCAACTAATTCACCATTTTGCCATACTTCAACAGTATGTAGAATGTTTGAATCGATTAAATCATCATAAATATCCATTAATTCTGGTGTTATCCAAGTTTCTTCGCGCTGAGAACAATATTCAATCACTTCTCGCCTTGCTGTATCAAAACGATATTCAAAATTGGCTGTTTTCATAAACTTTTTTAGAGTTCTAGGAATATTGTATTTACCAGGAAATAAAACCCAACGTTCTTTTGGTAAATACCAATTTATATCACCATTTTCTTCCCCCATAGGGAAAGCCCCTACAGAATATAATTCTACTACTTTTTGTATGGAATATTGCAACTCATATTTTTTTGAATTTTCTTCCATTGTAAATTATTTATTAAATTTTGTTTTCTTGTTTTAATTTAAGAAAAAAATTCAATATTCAATTTTTTTTTTTAGTATTTTTTTTATAATTTATGCTTTCAATTCATTTAGGGGGAACTATGCCAAAGCCAATTGTTGCTTTTCTGCCGAATTCTGGTTCAGAATTCACTCAAAGAACTGTTAATCAATTATCATCATCAGAATTAGTTGAAAAGATTTATCTTCTCACACTTGGAGATGTTAATACTAAATTCGAAAATGCTGAAAATATCACTGTTGATTCTTTGCAATCAACTGCTACTATTAAAAAAATTCAAGAACTATCCAAAAGTGATTATATACTTTTCCTAAAAGAAGATACTGAAATCGATTTTGGATATTTCGCACTTGAAAGATTCCTAAATATCGCTGAAATGACCGATAGCGCAATCCTTTATTCTGATTATTATGAAATTAAAAATGGACAAAGAAATTCCTTACCAGTCATAGATTATCAATTTGGTAGTATTAGAGACGATTTTAACTTCGGAGCAATATTATTTTTATCGAACAAGTATTTACAAAAAGTTACTTTTGATAAAGATTACAAATTTGCTGGAATTTATGATTTAAGACTTAAACTTAGTGAGTTTAATTTACCAACACGTATTGCTGAATATTTATACACAAAATTGGAAAAAGATACACGAAAAAGTGGTGAAAAACAATTTGATTATGTTGATCCTAGAAATCGTGCAGTACAAATTGAAATGGAAATTGCTGCAACTGAATATTTAAAACGAATTGGCGCTTATTTGGAACCAAAGTTTGAACAAATTGATATCACCGCTGGTAATTTTGAATTAGATGCTTCCGTTATCATTCCAGTAAAAAATAGAGAAAAAACTATTGGTGATGCAATAAAATCCGTTCTTTCCCAAAAAACTAATTATAAATTTAATTTAATTATTGTTGATAACCATTCCACTGATGGAACTTCAAATGTAATCAAAGAATATGCAACAAAAGATAACAGAGTTGTGCATATAATTCCACAAAGACAAGACCTTGGAATTGGCGGTTGTTGGAATGTTGCTGTTCATTCTGATAAATGTGGAAAATTTGCAATACAATTAGATAGTGATGACCTTTATGTTGAAACAGCTGTGCAACAAATTATTGATAAATTTTACGAAGAAAAAACAGGTATGGTTATCGGTTCATACCAAATGGTAAACTTCAAACTTGAAGAAATTCCACCTGGAATTATTGACCATAAAGAATGGACACCAGAAAACGGTAGGAATAACGCTTTAAGAATAAATGGTTTAGGTGCACCAAGAGCTTTTTATACACCACTTTTGAGATCTATAAAAGTGCCAAATGTTAGCTATGGCGAAGATTATGCTGTCGGTTTAGCTATTTCTAGAAATTATCAAATCGGTAGAATTTATGAACCAGTTTACTACTGCAGACGATGGGAAGGAAACTCTGATGCTGACTTAGATATCACCAAAGTTAACACTTATAACACTTACAAAGACAAAATCAGAACATATGAAATTCTTGCAAGAATAAGAAAGAATAAAGGCGAATTATAAAAATTAGCTTTAATTTATTAGAATTAAGGCAAGGGAGCTTTAGCGACCTTGCTTTTTTATTATAAAATTATTCTTCATTAGCTCAGACGGTGTAAGCATAAAGCCCGTGCGCCGTGCGGCGCACGGGCGGGCTGACGCCCAAAATATTTTTCACTCTTACATTAGATTTTTTACAAATACGTTACTTAGATTAAGTAAAAAAGTGAATACATAATATTGCTATTTCTATTTTTTAGTAAATACAATATAATTGTGTTTACAATATGTTAGCAATTTTCAATAATATATTTGCAAACATAATATTATTGCTTTTACTATATATTGTAAATACAATTATTTTATAAATAAACCTGGTTTAATTTTAAAATACGCAATAAGAAATAGTAGTTTTGTTCAGTTATGTTTACAGATTTGCATTTCGGAGAGATAGAAACATTCAGAGCCAAAGCATTATGCATTGTATGTTTGTCAAAGAAAAGATTTTTAGCGGGCCGTTCCGGCCCGCTGCCCCTTGCGGCTTGTCACAAGCCGCAAGGGGCTTAAGCTTATACTGTCTGAGTTATAATATTTATTTCTAACTTATAAATATTAATTTTATTTTAATATCTTTTTATAAATGAATATACATTCATTATAGTATAGTTGTTAATTTATAAATAATTTCAAAATAAATTTTGTTTAAGAACTTTTCATTATTTTTCAATGTTAAAAATGCATAAAAAAGGAGATTCTATGAAATTTAATAAAAATCTAATTCCTGAGTTTATGAATGACGATTTATTTTTTAAACTATCTGAATTAGGATTTTTAGATTATAAAAGGATTAGAGATTATGCTATCAGACGTGAATTCAAGGAATTAAGAAAAACAAAAGGAGCTAATGAATCAATAATGATAATTCATAACAACTACCCTGAACTTCAAATTGATACGATAAGAAAAATAATATACATTAAGTAAGTTATTTTACTGTTGTAATAGTAAGCTTAGTCTCAGCTTGCAAAGCATCCTGTTTTTTAATTTTTAGACCTCGTGTTTTTGTTAAAATTACAGAAAGTTGTTCGTGGATAACATTATTTTCATCAGTTTTTAATTCTGGTAGTTTTTCTGTTGATGCTATAATTTGTAAATTTTCAATTCCAAATGGTTCGGAGACTTCAAAATCATATGGTATTTTGTAAACTTGATTAACTTTGTTCTGGTCGATGTAATAATTATCAAGTAAGAGAATTCTTTTACCGTCTGCTTGGTGATATATGAAACGTATATAAGATGGCAAATTTACTTTTATATACACGTTCATTATTTCTTGATTACGAAAAATTAATGAATTTTTCCCTTTATTTGTCCACGCATCAATAGATAATCCGCCATCGATTACTTCATTTTTATTAAACTCCATTGCATCATTCATTGCTTGGGCAAAATTTGCTGGGTGATAATCTATGTTATTTTTTGACAGTAAATTTTTATGAAATTTTATTTGTGATGTAGCTTCTATCGTTTGAGTTTTAACATTTAATATATTAGCAATAATTTTAATATATTCTCCCTGCTCCCAATACGTACCAATCAAAATATGTGTAAAATTTTGATTATTATTTTTTACAACATTCCAATTTGTTAATTTTGCAAATTTTGTTTCGAACTCTTCTTTCAAAATAACAGAAAATTTACTTGCAGTTTTGGTATTTTGATAAGAAAAAGGATAAATACTTATTTTTGTATTTAAATTTAAACTATTTTTTAAGTTGTTGGTTATAATTGTAGCAATATCTTCCAAATCATTTACTTGCTGATTTGATAGATGATCAATTTTTTTCTGAATTTCATCAGCGGTAAAATATTTTAAATTTGCAAAATCATAATTTATAGAGCGTAAAATATTTACAGATTTTTCAATTTCCAATAAATATTTGAATTGTGAATTATAAATTTCAATTGTTTTAGAAATATTATTTTGCTTTTCGAATACATTTGCTTGATCTATATTGTTTTGGATTATCTTATTGTAATAATTTATTTTGGAAATACAAGAATTAATTAATTGATTTTTATTTATATAAGCGAGAGCGTAAATGTAATTATCATCACTAAATAATTCGAAATTTAACCCTTCTAACTCTATTGACGATTTACTTTCGACGAATGATTGATAGGTAGAAAATATTTCATTTTCAATTTCAGATTTTTGAGTTTGAGATTGGGATTCAATTTTAACAAAAATTTTTTGAATGAGATTGTTTTTTGCTATGTCTTGAGCTTCCAGTGTAGCTTTTCCAACATCATATTTTTTTTGATAAGATATGCCATAACCGGTTAAATATTCTCTTTCGTTATATTTATTTGATATTCCATTATTTATAACCCAATCAGGAATATCAGCGAAAGAATAAAAAGAAAAGATTAAAAAGAAAATTAAACTTTTCATATGTTTTTATTGACAATATAAAAATAAGTTATAAGAAAATCAAGATTATACAATAATTTTTTCGACGTAATTTGAGGTTGATGCGGCTAATAAACCTCCATATGTTAATTTAAATTCTACGATATCCCCTACTTTGTAATTTTTATCTGAATTCGATACGTTTAATATAAGATGATCGCTACTCCCGCCTAAAATTTCGATTTTATCATCGTATGGAATTATTCCGTCTAATGTAATATCTTGTTTTCCAATAGCCAAAATTGCCCTTTTAATAATACCTTTATCAATAAATGTTGGTTTATTGCCAAAAGCATCCATCCCAATTTCACCAATAGGAACTGATGGTTTTTCTTTTAATTCGACAATTTCGGCAACCAATTTAAACGCGTCATCATAAGTATTTAGGACTTGATTGCCAAAAGCTGTTTCTCTACCTAATACAATACTTTCGCCTAGTCTTAAATTATTAATTCCTTTAGGTAATCGATTCTCATAAACCAAGTATAAGGATGATGAATTACCGCCGGAGATTATATCTAATTTTGCATCATATTTATTTTTCATAAAGTCTGCATATTCCAATAATTGAGATAAATTATTTTCCTTAGGAATCACACCACCATAACAAGTTAAATTAACTCCAATTCCGATAACATTAATTTGTTTGAGTTTAAAAATTGGTTCAATATATTCTTTGAAATTTTTAAACCAAATACCTTCTCTTAAATCGCCAAGGTCTATCATCAAAATAATATTTTGAACTTTATTAATTTTATAAGCAGCGTCATTCAATTTAAAAATAGTTTCGAGCTCAGAAATTAAGCATATATCTACATTTTGGGCAACATCATCTACTTGTGAAATCATAGGAATTCTAAGAAGCACTTTAGGTAGATTAAAATGTTTTAATTTAATAAGGTTTTCAATTCGTGAATCAGCAATATAATCAGGTTTTGCTTGTAGGATGATATCAGCAATATCAGGACTGCCACAAAAAACTTTTGTTACAGCAGAAACAGATATGTTTTGATTATGGCAAGTATCAATAATATTTTTTGCATTTGTAAATAATTTATTTCTATCTATAATTAGCGCTGGATATTTCATAAAATTTTCCGTTAATTATTAAAATTCAATGACTCAAGTAATAATGATAATGCTTTATCGGGATATTCTTTTGCAAGAACTCCAAGTGAAGCCATAATGTAATAATTATCGATTAAAATGTTATTAACATTCTTTGGATATAATTTTTCAGTGTTATTTAATTTAATAATTTCACTTAAAATTTTAACTCTATTGGGCAATCTTGTTAAAGCACCCCCGGTTCCAATAATATATTTTACATTAGAAAGGTCTTTCCCTTCAGCAACAGTTCTTCTGCCAGATGGTGTATAGAAATTCCGTAATCCACCTGCGTGTCTTTCAAGAGCTGTCAAAACAGCTTCAAGAGTAAGCCTTTCGATGAATTCTATTTCTCTTTTAGTAACTGGAATTGGCTTGGCATTCTTAATCAAATCTTCTGCATCAGGAAATTCTTTAAGTAAGTTCTCTTTTCCAATTTTTTCGACAATATGGATTAAGTTAACAAAAACGCCTAAATCGCCTTCTACTGTACGTTTAGCAGTAGGTTCCGGATTAGTTTGAATAAGTTTAATATCTTCACTGCCGTCAGTAACAGAATGTAAATCAGTTGTTGCACCACCGACATCAAAGACAATTAAATCGCCAATATAGGAATAAAGTAATTTAGCAGCTTCCATAACAGCACCGGGCGTAGGAATAATAGGCCCATTTACCAAATCCCGCACGTGCGTCATCCCAGGTGCGTGAATAATGTGGTCTTCAAAAGCTTGTTGAATAATTTTCCGTGTTGGTTCAACATTTAATAAATCAACTTTTGGATAAACATTTTCAGTTATATAAGTTTTAACGTTATATTTATTACTTAAAAAAGCTATATCATCTTGGTTATCGATATTTCCAGCATAGATAATTGGCACCTTTAATTCCAAATTACAGATAGCTTCGAAATTATAAAGAGCTGTATCTCTTTCGCCGTAGTCTACCCCACCAGCTACCAAAATTAGACTCGGCTTGATTTCCTTAATTTTATTCAAGTCTGATTGCCTTAATTTACCAGCTGTAATAAATTTAAGAATTGCGCCTGCTCCAAGTGCGGCTTCTTTTGCAGCTTTAACTGTCATATCATAAACTAAGCCGTGAACAGTCATTCTTAATCCACCTGCAGCACTGGAAGTTGCAAACATTTTGTTATACTGCAAGGAATCTATATTCAAATTATTTTTCAAATCTTCAATTGCATTATTCAAACCGATTCTAACATCACCATCTAAAACAGTAGTAGGCGCTTGACCTTGTCCAACAAAAATTGGTTTAGTGGAGCTCAAATTACTTTGAGCTCCTGTTATATTTTGGAAAGCATTAACAACCGTTGTAGTACTACCTATTTCAGCTATTAGAACATCAATTACCATTTAATTTTTCCCTTCTTCTTTTTACTAAGAAACTTGCCACATCTATTCCTTTTGACCCTCTACCAAATCCAGCATCACAACCATTTTCAACTGCAATTTCATTTGTTACTTGTGTACCACCAACAACAAGAATGACTTTATCTCTTATACCTTTTTCAATACAAACTTCATTAAGTTTTCTCATATTTTTAATATGGACATCATCGTGAGTAATAATTGTACTAGCAACAATAGCATCAGCGTTTGTTTCAATTGCTGCATCAACAAGTTTTTCAACCGGGCAAGATGTACCTAAATACAAATATTTGATTCCATATTTTTCTATACCACCGTGTTTAATATCAAGAATTTCTTTCAATCCAACAGAATGTTCATCTTGTCCAACTGTAGCAGCAACTATAAACATTGGTTTTTCTTCAATATCTTTTCTAATTTCGCTTTCTTCAAGAACAGGTATTTTTTCTGGAATAACAAGTTCGTCTTTGCGAATATCGAATTTTACTTTACCTTTAATTTCAACTACTGTACCTTCAGACGGGTGTAAACATAATTTATGCATTACGGTTACATCATCTAAGCCCATTTTTTCACCGCACTTAATAGCAGCAAATTCGGCGGTCCTTTCATCGGTAGGGAGAAAAATAGTTAGCGCAACTACTCCATCAGCTTTCCATTCAACTTCAGGTTTAATAATATTAGGATCTTCATATTTTTCAAGTTCTTTTAATCTGACATTAACGTTATCATTTTCATCTAATTCATCGATAAATTGTATCTTTGAACGATCTTCAAAAGTATCGCCACCAATTGCATCGCTTGGTTTGGTAAAATTATAACCTTCAGGAATTTTATTATATCCATAATGGACTGAAACAGGTGCGAAGTAATCTTCATCTCGTTCAAAAACCATTCCTGCGCCAATTCCACCATTAATTTCTCTTTTAATGCCATCGCCATTTCTTTCTGGATAATAACCACTATCAACAAAGAAACCTTCTTCAACTGCTTTAAAATATCCACCAACTTCTAACATTTCTTCCATAAATAGAATTGCTCTTTCCTTTAATTCTCTTACTTCTTGCCCTAAAATTCCATCTCTATCTAATTTAACCATTTCACGAATTCCATCCAGCCCATTTAATGCTTGTTTAGCAGTATTTATTGCAGCAATATTATTGTAATGCCAAGGTACATTTCTACCTTCGTCTGGTGTTATTGTAGATTGGATGTCGGCACTTGTAAGACGAGAAATCACAATATTTAAAGTATGCGTTACAGTAGCTTCACGCATATCAGATTCCATATATTTAGTATTTTGCTGTGCTCTCATTTTGTAATCTGAAAATAAATCTCTTAGAGCAACAGCATAAGGTAAATCCAATCTCATACAAGGTGCAGGTGGAGCAGTTGGTGGTACAGTAGAAAGAGCTATATTTTCTGGTTTCATTCCTACTTTTTTAGAAAACGCACAGTTAATAGCGTGTTGAACCATTAGTTCAGGTCTTACTTTCCAAGCTTTCATTGCAGTTGCATTAGCATTATGAGCTCCATCAATTTGCAACATTTCAGCCCACGCCATAATTTTTTTGGCTTCACAAGCATCAACAAAACTACGTATCATATTAACATTTCTATAAAGTACATTGTATTGTGGATCTTGATGCGCACCATTTATGCCTTCCTCAGCAAACATTACAGCAATATCAGGACCAGCAACACCGGAAACATATGAATGGAAATTTATTGGTCTACCAACTTCATCTTCTATTAAATCTAATGCTTTTCTTGTTGCTCTGACTTGTTTTCTTGTTACAGCAATACCACCAATACCTTGTGGTGTACCTTCCAAAAGTGAATCGATATGAGATTGCCCAGCAGTACGAATTACCATTATGTGATCTGCACCGTGCCAAGCTGCCATTCTCATTCTTCTAATATCATCTTCAAACCTTCCTGATGCTATTTCGGTGGTAATAACACAATCCGGTTGTGGATCAATATATCCAAATCCCCTTGACCCTGGTAGTGGAATATAATTTTTTAATCCTTCTGATGTTTCCCAATATTCAAAATCTCCTACAACTCTTTTTTGATTTCTTCCTTCGCGCCAATGCCAGCCTCTCCTTCTTGGCTGATATTTATCCAAATCTTTTAAGATTTCTTTTATATCTATTTTTTGTTCTGGTTTTAATTCCATTTTTCATCTCCCCATAAAAAATTTAATAACTTTTATTTTTGGAATAAATCCTTTACCATTTCCCAGTATTTCCCATTTGCAAGAGCAACACCCGCTTCACGTACAGAAATGTTTAATTTTTGAGCCAATTTCCAAACAACGTGTCCCGCTCCTTTTCCCATTAAACCTTGTTGCATCACTCCTTCAACTATTGCTTTCGCTTCAATACTCGAAAACCCCATCCTTAACAATACACTTCTTTCAATTGCTGGTGTTGTGTGCTTATAGCCCAATTCTACCAATGGCTCAACAATTTTTTCTGCTAATTCCCAGAACCTCTTTTTTAATTCTTCATCAGATAAATTAGCAAGATGCTTTCTTCTGATTTCAAAATCATCTGCTCTTTTCATTTTCATCTCCCCATAAATTAAATTATTTTATTTCTATATTATTTTCTTTGAAATAGCTTATTACAAATTCTATATTTTCTTTAATTTCTTGACTTAAAAATTCCACTTCTCCACTTGTCACACTTTTCAAATTATAATTATTGATACAATTTTTAAGATACGATTGTTTAGCTTTTTTTAAGTCAAATTTTTTTGTTTGAATTAGTGATGGATGAGAAGGTAAAACGATATTTTCACCCGGTTTTTCTGTTGCTGGATCACCAAAAATAACATTTATACCATTAGATTTTGCAAAAGTTAACTGTGCAAGTGGATGCTTTCCAGCACCAGTATATTCTGTTTCTTGTACAATAATTATTTCATCTTCTTTCATTTTCTGAGCTAAAGCAAAAGCTGCCGTTAACGATGTATTCCCAGCAGGGCCTCTTTCTAATCCTTCTAATATTGCAAGAGCCTCTGTAATATAGAATACTTCACCTTGTTTTACTAAAACGTATTCATCTAAATACCTTAATGGTCTTGCAGCATTTCTAGGGACATCTGCTCTATCGGGCCAAGTAGCAAAAGGAATACCAAAACCTGTATGGCCTGTCGTAAAAGATTTCTTATTAAAAGCTGTATCTGATGCCATATGCAAACCACTTAAATCAACACTCGCACCTATTACTTTTGTATCAAGCGCGCCGGCTTTTATCAATCCTCTAGCAGTACCCGTAACATTACCACCCCCTGCATGCGTAACAACAACAGCTTCTGGGAACTTACCTGTCAAGTTTTTACACTGTTCTGCTAATTCATATCCTAACGTCTCTACTCCAGCTATACCAAAAGGTGTGTACAAAGACGCATTAAAAAAGCCTGTTTCTTCCAAAAGTAAGAGAAATGTATAAAATAATTCAGGTCCAACTGTCAATTGAATTACTTCAGCGCCATAAGCTTCGCATGCTCTTTGTTTTTCTAAAATTTCTGGTTGACCTATTTTTCTACTATCATAACATTCCTGAACAATAATACATTTTAATCCATTTATCGCTGCTTGTGATGCAACTGCAGCTCCATAATTTCCACTTGTCGCTGCAATAACACCTTTATAACCTAATTTTTTAGCATGATATACCGCAGTTGCTGCTCTCCTCGCCTTAAAACTACCTGATGGATTGCAAGCTTCATCCTTTATAAATATTCTTGCTCCATAACCTTTTGGTGCAAATTTCCTTGATAAACTTGTTAAATTTCGAAGTTCTATTAGCGGCGTATTTCCAACACTTACTCTGTTCTGTATCTCCTGAATTTCACTCAAACTATAACCTGCTTCTTTCATCATCTTTTCATAATCAAATGCAATTCCTCCTAATTCAAATTTAGAATAATCGATACCAATTGACTTCTTCATTATTTCATTTTTCCGTGCCATTACAGCATTATAACTTTTATCAACCATCACAAACCTCCGCGCATAATTTCAACCAATTGCTTATCAATAGCATTTAATTCAGGAACACAATTACCAAAATTATGAATATATGAAGGATTTACATCCACAAGTTCACCTTCCACTTCTCGACCAGTCATAGTTTTAATTTTTATAGTTTCACCTACTTCAGCCTCAGTCAGTGCAAAACCTTTTACCCATAATTCCAAAGATACTTTTTTCGTATCCTCTGGCAATTGTGCGGACCTCTCCTCAGGTTTTAATACAATTTGATGTATTTGAACCCAGTCACCTATTTTGGCTTTCATTTTACCACCTTACCTTTTAATCATTTCTCTCATATCGCCGAGTATAGCTCTTGGAACTGGTAAATCTATCATTGTTTTTAATCCTGGTTCAGCATTTATTACATGCGGTATCATATTTACACACATAGCAATTGTTCCAAGTCCTCCTTCAACCTCTGGTTTAATAGACATATTAACTTCCGGTGTACCCTTAATTGTAATATAATCACCTGTATGAACTCCAACAATCTCTGGTTCAATCTGTTGTGGATGTATCATATCAATCACAACTTTTCCATTTACATAACCTTGACCTGTCATATTAACACCTGCTACATTCCCAGGCGCTGCATAGCCATATTTTGATTTCCTTTCTACATTTGTAACTATTGGTGCCATTTGAGTTTCAATCTTACTCAATCGGATACCTAAAGCATCTGCTATCATTGTAATCGATTCATGAAATCCAACGTGCCCTGCAATTTTCTTACTTTCAACACCTTCCTGAAATTCCTGCAAAGACAAACCTACTCCTTGCTCTTCCATCACTGCAGGCCCAAATGGTGATAAAGAATTTACTCTTTTTGCCTCTATATGCTCAACATCTACCATACAACCAGTTAAACATACAACCAACAAATCCATAATCAAACCGGGATTTATACCCGTACCCAAAATTGTAACTCCATTTTCCTTTGCAATTCTATCTAACTCAGCCGCTAATTCAGGATTTTGAGCCTTCGGATAAGCCATCTCCTCAGCTGTTGAAATTACATTAACCTTTTTTTCCAAAGCAAATTTAAGTTTATCAAACGCCTTTTTAACAAACGAATCTGTCGCACACAAACATACATCACAACATTTTTCAGTTAAAACCTCATTAATATCACCCTTAACAATTACATCCGGATGACCATTCCGCTCTACACCCAACAATTCAAAAATACTTTTCCCAACCCTTTCAGGATGTAAATCACAAACACCAACAATTTGCACTCCCTTCTTCTTTAAAAGCATTTTTGCCATTCCGCTTCCCATGGCGCCAAAGCCCCAAATAACAACTTTCACGTTTTCCATGTAAAACTCCCCATAAATTAATTTGTTTATAATATTTTTTAATAAAATCCAAAAAAGAACTTGATATTTAAGATATTGAAATAGATGTTATGTAAAAATGATAGGTATTCGTGGTTATAAATCTGGGCAGTGTCTTAGTAGTAACAAATTGGTTTTTTGAATGTAGAATTTATTTTCTTTTATGAAAATCATAAAGATTTTAAAATTTTGAAAAAATATAAACTTAAAATAATTTAAAAACAAGCTTTTTTAATAAAAATTTTAAATTTTTAAAGAATAATGAGTATAGCTCGGACAGTATAAGCATAGCCCATTGCAGCATAACGAAAGCTGCAATGGGCAGCGGGCACAAAGGCCCGCTAAAAATCATTTTTTCCCCATCTTATGAAATTTAGTTTTACTACCTCAATTTGCACCTTCTTACGAATTTAATATCAAAAATTTCATAAAATTGTTACTACAATTTGGTAGGTTCAAAATTCCACTGTTCAAAAATGTGATATGCAGCCCGCAGGAATGACTTAATGTTGCATAAAAAAATTCATTTACCGAAGTTGCTATATAATATTGCAAATTTCTTCATTTGATTCAGCATTTTTATAATATAATCGTTTTTACAATATTATAGCAAATACAATTATATTGTATATACAAATATATCGTATTAAAGATAATATTACAAAATTATTAAAGTTTGCAATATCTTTGGTAAATTTTCAGTCAATAGTTATTATGGTAGATACGTATATGTTGTAAGTCGTTGATATTAAGTATGATATAGTTTAATGTGTTTAAAATAAATTTTGGGCGTTAGCCCGCCCGTGCGCCCACGTGCGCACGGGCTTTATGCTTACACCGTCTGAGAAAATTACTTAATAACAGAGAACATTTTTTAATTTCTCAATAACTTTTTTAACTTTAGGACTAATTGTTATAGGCTATAAACGAATTAGCATAATTAACTTTTACAATTTCAACCTTCAACTTCATCCTTCCAATATGAACCATGCCTAAAGCCTTTGCAGCGCCACGGGAAATATCAACGCGCTTTGGAGACTTGAACCCCGGTCTATCGTTGACTCTTACTATAACCGATTTATTATTTTTCAAATTTGTCAACTTCAATAATGTACCAAATGGTAATGTTTTATGAGCAGCTGTTAAGCCATCCTGATCGTAAATATCACCACTGGATGTTTTTCGCCCGTGGAAATAATTACCGTACCAGGTTGCAACCATTTCTCCATAGCTTTCATAGCTAAGAAGTTTATTTTCAATTGTAGAACTATTGAATATATCTTCATCATAAACCTTCTTAGCTACAACAGGATTTCCTAATTTTAAGCCTACACCGGGGTTACTATTGATAAACACAAAAAACGCAACGAATAACACTTTTAAAAAGAACTTCAAAACACGCACCTTTCATTTGTTTTAAAAAGACCTTACAAAAATAGATTTTATATCTTAATAAGACAATAGAACTAACCGCGTAAAATCTGCGTTTGTTAAATTTTGACCATATTCTATTTTTGTTCAAAATTATTTTCTTTTTTTATAAATCATTTTTTTTTTATTTTAAACCATCAATTTAGGGAATCTATGACATTCTATCCTATGCCAAACGACTACGAATGTGGCCCGTTTAGCTTAAAATATGCAATGGTATTATTCGGTACTTTTGCCTACGAAAAAGATATTTCCGCTCTTGCTGGAACAAGTTGGTGGGGCGGAACTGATGAATTCGGGCTATCTACTGCTGCAAGGAATTATGGCTATAAACTTATACACTTTACTGAAATTAATCCTAAAAAAGCTATTACTAAACTAAACAAAATTTTAAAAAAATACCCATGTCTTTTACCGGTTCATCAATGGAATCACTGGATAACTATCGCTCAAAAAGTTGATGATAAATATTTAATTATGGATTCTGGTAAACAAAAAGTTTTTAGCGTATATAATGAGAAACAATTACTCCACTCTTGGGTTTACTTCGATAATCAACAAACACGTTTCGATGGATATATCCTTATGCCTAAAGATTACTACCACTTACGAGCAAAATTTAAACCAGAACACTTAAAAATTCTACTTAATAAAGATAATTATCGTATCACTTACAAATGGAATGAATATCTTGATGATTTAACTTCAATCTGCACAACAACTGCAAGATTACATTCTATTTCCTTTGATGAGTTTTGTTTACAATATGCTGATAAAATTATTAACAATGTTATTTATTGGTATGGTGATGCCACAAAAAAAGAATTAAAAAATGTTATTAAAGGTATGCAACTTATTGCTGATGTTTATCAACTAAGAATTAGAAAAACTGAAGTAATAGACGCAATTATATCTATTACTTCGCTGCTAACTCTATATTTATGCGGAAAACATGGAATGGTTGAAATTTATTAGTTATACAAATAATACTTTTTTGATTGATTTTTAAAATGCTCTATATCCTTATCCAAATAATTTCTTATATCACTAATTTTGAATCTTTGCCCAAACATTATTGAAATTTTATCAGTTCCAATAGCTTTATTGAAACTCGAAACTCTAGAGTTACCTATAAAAGGATTTTTTTCCGGATATAATTCATTATGTACTTGCATAAAATAAAATTGCAAATCCATTAATTTTACTTTTTTATAATCTGTTATGTGTATTTGTACACCATTTAACTTTTTACCTTGATATTTACCAAAAAGAGCTTTAAAAGTTATCGGTCTAAATTTTACTCCTTCAAGTCCTAATGAATTCATTTTTTCAGCCAATACTAAAGGATCAATCCATTCAGCTGCAAAAATCTGAAATGGTAAAGTATATCCTACGCCTTCGCTAAAAAATCCTAACTCGCCCATAATTCCACTTGCCACATAATAAAAAGGTGAAGTCTCATAAGGTATATTTGGAGAAGTTGGAACCCAAGGTAAACCTGTTTCTTCAAAAACCATATCTCTTTTCCAACCTTCCATTTTAACAACTTGCAACTTACATTGCTTTTTTTCTTTCTTTAACCACTCGTTATTCAAATAATTTGCTAACTCACCAACTGTTAAACCATAAACATATGGAATCGGCAAATAACTGATAAATGATGTAAATCCCTTTTCAACAATATTACCTTCCACTCTATTTCCACCAAGTGGATTAGGCCTATCTAATATTACAAATTCTTTACTATTTTCAGCACACGCTTCCATACACATAGCCATTGTTGTAATATAAGTATAAGAGCGACAACCAATATCTTGTATATCATAAACTAATACATCTATTTTATCCATCATTTCTTTCGTTGGTTTTTTAATTTTACCATGTAAAGAAAATATTGGTATTTTTGTTTTAGGATCTAGGCTATTTAATACTTCATCACCTGCGTAATAATCACCTCTTACTCCGTGTTCTGGCGCAAATAAAGCTACTAACTCAAAACTTTTCTCATTTGCAAAAATATCAATTATAGAATTATAATCTTTGTCAATAGCTGTATGATTTGTAACCAATCCTACCTTTTTACCTTTAAGTATATCAAAATTTCTTTCTTTTAATACATCTAGCCCTGTTTTTACTTGAGCAAATGTTAAAAAAGATATAACTATTAAATTTATAATTATTTTCATATTTTACTCTAAAAAATTTTTAATTACTTGAATTCCTACTTCTCCCGAAAGTTCAGGCCTAAACATTACTCCATAGAAATTATTCTTTTTGATTGCTACTGTTACTTCTTTATCTTTTAATTTTGCTAAAGAATTTGATAAATTTTTCATCTCAAAGAAACAATCAAAATATAATAAAGAATTATCAATATCTTTAAATAACTTATCTTTTTCTAAAATTTCTACTTCATGGAATAAATCATCCTTTATAACATTATCAATTTCATTATTTATCATACAAAAAGTTGGTAGTTGAACTTCTTTACATTTTTCGCAAAGTAAAGCCATAGATTTACCAATAAATAAAACGTCTTTTTTTAACATCTTAATAAATTGATATAAATTTGAACGATTTAATTTTTTTAACAAAAGGCTTAAATCGTCGCAAGGTGGGATAAATAATTTATTGGAAGTTAATATTTCATCTTCAGTTTCCGCAATAAGATAATTGCATTTAATTTTGTTTAAAACTTCCAATAGTTCATTTGAGTTAGTGTTGAAACCTAATACAGATATCATATTATTTCTTAAAATATATAGGTATAGCAATATTTGTTATTTCATTCAATTGGAAAATTTCATCCCAGTATTCTTTTATTTCATCAACAACGCTTAAAGCTAAATAATCACATCCAAAACCTAAATAATATATTACTTCAGATTTTAATAATTTTCCTTCTGGCGTTAGTGTGACTTTTATCCATGAAATACCGTCCAATTTATAATCCTTTATGATCGTAGGATATTCAACATAACCATAAAGAATTTTCAGAAATTGTGGATCTTTTATCGCAATAATTTTATCAGATAAAATAACGTTATCGATAATTCTATAATTCTTTAGAATATTCGGAATTTTATTTTCAAATTCAGGAATTTTATTATATTCTAAATATTCTTTATTTGCTTGCTTTTGTAAAAATTTTAAATAATTTCTTGGAAATTCTCGTTTCTTATATTTTTCAATTCTGGTTGTATCAGTTACAACAATTGAGTTCTTAATTTCTCCATCTTCAAAAACAAAATAATCTATAATATTACCTAATGAATCATAATTAATTTTTACACCGTTCAATACGCCATCTTTATAATAAGCAGAAGTTTTAATTTGTCCATTCAAATAATAAGAATAATAAAATCCACTAAGAACACCTTTTTCAAAGAAAGCCTCTTCTGCTATTTGACCATTTTCAAAATACAATTTGGTATAACCATCACGAACATTATTAACATAACTTATTTCAGCTTTCAAATTTCCATTATCGTAATAAGATTTCAATATTTCAAATTGTGCGAAAGCTGAACACTGTAACAACAGAACAAAAAATATTATATTAATAATGTTTTTTTTCAATTATTTTAACTCCATTTCTATAGCTTTACGAACAAAACCATCAGCTAATTCAATTCTTTTTCTTGCTTCATCAGCATTGCAACCTGCTTTAATCATTACAATAGCAGTTTTAACATGCCCATCAGCATCTTTTAAATATTTAGTTGCTGTATCATAATCAACTTTTGTAACAGTCATAACAATACGTTTACTTCTTTCAACTAATTTTTTATTAGTCATCTGAAGGTCAACCATCATATTTTCGTAAACTTTACCAAGCCTAATCATAGCTGTAGTAGTTAACATATTAAGCACTAATTTTTGAGCAGTACCACTCTTCATTCTTGTAGAACCCATTATAACTTCAGGGCCAACATATGGACAAATTGCAATATCAACTTCTTCAATATTAAAATTTTCACGTGGATTGCAAGTAACAAATAAAGTTGTAGCTCCCAATTCTTTTGCTTTTTTTACAGCTCCAATAACATAAGGTGTTCTCCTACTCGCTGCAATACCACATACAACATCTTTTGCAGTAACTCCAGCTTTTATTACATCTTCAGCACCATTCTCTTCAAAGTCTTCTGCCCCTTCTTGAGCTCTAAATATTGCTTTATGTCCACCTGCTATAAATCCTTCAACCATACCATAAGGTACACCAAAAGTTGGCGGACATTCAGATGCATCTACAATTCCTAATCTTCCACTTGTACCAGCTCCAAAATATAATAAACGTCCCCCATTCTTAAATGCTTTTACAATTACTTCAACAGCTTGTGCAATATAAGGTATTTCCTTTTCAACTGCATAAGGTACTGTTTTGTCTTCATCGTTGATAATTCTTAAAATTTCTTCTGTTGATTTTGAATCAATATCCATTGATTTTGGATTTCTTTGCTCAGTTGTAAGTTGAGCAATTTCTTCGAACAAACTTTTTGACCCCGATAACTTTGTCATTTATTAATCCCCACTATTAGTAATTTTTTTTCTTTCTGATTTCCTATATTACTTGGCTTATATTTCAAATCAATTATTTTTAAATCGCTAATATAATTAGAATATTTTTTATTTGCTAATTTTATTTCATCAGTCAAATCACCACCTTTTAGTATATACATTTTCGAATTTTTATCAGCTAATGGCAAAAAATATTTTATTAATTCATCCAAAGGGGCAACAGCACGGTTAACCATAATTGCAAATTTATCCTTATAAGTTTCCTTGAAATTTTTATCTTCTGCTCTACTACAAACAGCTATCAAATTATTAAGCTTTAATTCGCTAATAAATTCATTCAAGGCGTTAACTTTTTTCTGAATTGAATCAACTAACAATCCGTTTAAATTATTGTAATAAATACCAAATGGTATTCCTGGCAATCCACCACCAGTTCCAATATCTATATAATCTCCTTTGAGTTGTCCAACATATTTAACAATTAACAAACTATGGAAAATATGATTTTCTATTACGTTTTCAATATCTTTTCTTGATATTAAGTTAATAATATCGTTTTTCTTAACAAGTAATTTTGCATATTCAGCTAATAAATCAAATTTTTCTTCATCACAACTAATTTCATTTAAACTAAATAATTCTTTTAATTGATCTTTATAGTCCATTTTAACCTTTTAAATAAATAAGCAATATTGAAATATCCGCTGGATTAATTCCTGATATTCTTGAAGCCTGCCCTATTGTTCTTGGTCTAAACATTTTTAATTTCTCTCTCGATTCAGTTCTAATCGAAGGGATTTTATCATAATCAAAATTTTTAGGAATTACTAAGTCGTCATATTTATTTAATTTATCAGCTAATTCTTGTTGTCGTTGGATATATCCTTCATATTTAATTTCAATTTCAACTTGTTCTAAAGCTTTATCATCATTATATAAATCTTCAAGCTCTTTTATATTCAAATCTTCAATCAAATTCTTTAATTTCAATTCTGGTCTTTTTACTAATTTATCTAATGTTTCCGATGAAGAAATAGAATTAGTTCCATATTTAATAAGCACATCATTTATTTCTTTTGCAAGGAATGATTTAGTTTGACAAAATTCTTTAGATTTATTTATCAATACTTCTCGTCTTTGTAAATCTTTGTACATATCTTCAGGGATTAAACCGAATTCATAACCATATTGAAGCAATCTCCTATCAGCATTATCTTGCCTTAACAATAATCGGTGTTCTACTCTGGATGTAAACATTCTGTAAGGCTCAGTTGGTGGTTTACTAATTAAATCATCAATCAACACACCAATATATGCTTCACTTCTTTTTAATACAAATTCTTTTCTCTTTTGTACTTTTAAAGCTGCATTAATACCTGCGATTAATCCTTGAGCAGCAGCTTCTTCATATCCTGAAGTTCCATTTATTTGACCAGCAAAATATAATCCTTGTATATTTTTTGTTTCTAATGTCAAATCTACTTGATAAGCAGGGAAAAAGTCATATTCTATAGCATAAGCTGGCCTTACCATTATAGCTTCCTCAAGCCCTTTAATTGTTCTAATAGCTTTTAGCTGTATATCTTCAGGTAAAGAGCTTGAGAAACCATTGATATAAACAAGGTTAGAATTTAATCCCTCAGGCTCTAAAAATAAATGATGACGTTCTTTATCAGAAAATCTAACTATTTTATCTTCTATTGATGGGCAATATCTAGGTCCTATACCTTGAATTATTCCAGTAAATAACGGTGATCTATCAAACCCTTGTCGAAGGAATTCATGTGTCTTTTCATTCGTATAAGTTATATAACAACTTACTTGTGGCAAATATGGAAATTCATTTTTATTTGTTCTCAAGGAAAATGGAGAAGGCGGATTGTCCCCCGGCTGCTCTTCAAGAATATTATAATTTATCGAATCCTTTAATATTCTTGGCGGTGTACCTGTTTTTAATCTTTTTGAAACAAATCCGTATTTCAACAAATTCTCCGTTAAACCGACAACAGCATCTTCACCAAATCTTCCACCAACTATTTGTTTCAAACCAGTAAACATAACTCCATTTAAAAAGGTACCTGCGCATAAAATAAATGCTTTCGTTTTAATGTATTGCCCTTTAAGTGTTCTTACCCCAACAATTTTATTATCCTCGATATCAACATCAATCACTGAATCGCTTAAAATATCTAAATTCTCAACATTTATCATAAAATCTTTAGCCACTTTAGAATACAACTCTCTATCACTTTGGGCTCTATCAGCCCAAACAGCAGGGCCCTTTGAACGGTTTAAAACTCTAAACTGTATACCTGTCCTATCAGCCAATATTCCCATTACACCGCCTAAAGCATCTATTTCATGAACTAAATGTCCTTTAGCTGACCCCCCAATCGCAGGATTACAAGACATCCTACCTAAAGCATTTATATCTAATGTAACCAATAAGGTTTTACATCCCATTTTAGCAGCTGCATAGCTTGCTTCAATACCAGCATGCCCGCCACCACCAACTACAACATCATATTCCATTATTTTATCCTTTCATGTTTCACGTGAAACATTTTATTTCCCTATACAGAATTTATTAAATATATTATTCAAAATATCATCAGTTGTGATTACACCTATTATCTCGGATAATTTATCAATTGCACAGCGCACATCAACACTTATCATCTCACTTGTTAAACCCGATTGTATTGTAACTATACTATTATTAATGAATTTAACTGCTTCTTCAAGTAGTAATTTATGTCTTAAATTTGTAACGACCAAATCATTTTCATGATAAATATTAATTTGATTTATTCTATCATAAACAATATCTATCAATTTATCTACATTATAATCATTTTTTGCTGATATAAGCACATCGTATTTATTTTCAAAATCTTGGTTTTTATCCAATATATCTACTTTATTACCAACTCTTATTACATTATTGTGATAATTGTTAATATCATAGATTAATTTTTCAGATTCTGGTCTTGTTACATCTATAATATGCAAAACAAGATCAGAATTTTTCAATGTTTCAATTGTTTTTTCAACACCAATATTTTCTATAATATCACTAGTATTTCTTATTCCGGCAGTATCAATTATATTAACTAAATAACCTTTAATATATATTTGCTCCTTTATAATATCTCGTGTTGTTCCTGGTATATTTGTTACTATTGCTCTCTCTTCTTTTAATATTGCATTCAGCAATGACGACTTCCCAACATTAGGCTCACCTACAATTGAAATATTATATCCGTTTTTTACTATCTTACCATACTCATATGATTTAATGTATGAATTTAATTTATCATTTACATATATTAATTGTTTTAGTAATTCATCCCTTGACATAAATTCAACATCTTCTTCAGAAAAATCTAATTCAAGTTCAATCATTGAAATAGATTTTAGTATTGCTTCTTTTAGTTCCTCTATTTTTTTTGTATAACTTTCGCTTTTTTGTACTCTTGCCCATTTCAACGATATTTCACTCCCAGCAGAAATAATATCAGCAACGGCTTCAGCTTCTATTAAGTTCATCTTACCATTTAAAAAGGCTCTTTGAGTAAATTCTCCATTATTGGCAACTCTAGCACCTTGCTTAATACACAGCTCAATAATTTTGTTTACTATTAAGGGATTTCCATGACATGATATCTCAATTGTATCCTCGCCGGTATAACTTTTAGGGCCTTTATAATATACAATTATAACATCATCTACTATATGACCATGCTCGTCAATAATGTCTGTATATAAAATACTTTTTTCTTTAATTTTATTCTTATGTTCTCTTTTAATAATCGATGTTACTATATTATAAGATAGTTCACCACTTAATCTAATAACTGATACGGCGGCAATTCCTGGTGGTGTTATTTGTGCTACAATTGTAGATTTATCTATATTCATAACTTCCTAAATTAAATTTTTAAATTTAAACATTTTTTTCTTATAATTGTATAAATTAATATATATTTAACAATACAATGTTTCACGTGAAACATAGGTGAATTATGAAATTGAGTTATATTTTATTACTTATTCTTTTAAACCTTTACACTTTTGCACAGAAAATAAATTTTATTCACTTAAGCGATATTCATATTGGTGCACCAAAAGCTGATTCTTTGTTAAAGATTAGTGTTAATAAGATTAATTCCATGAAAAACATTGATTTTGTTGTAATTACAGGTGATATAACTGATACAGGTAATGAACATGAACTTAAAACCGCTAAAAATATTCTTAGTAAACTTTTAGTTCCTTATTATACTATACCAGGCAATCACGATACAAGATATAATTACGATGGCAATTATTTGTTCTCCAAATATTTCAAAACTAAATTTTTCTTCCAGAAAAAAGGCTACAATTTTATTGGCATAAACACTGCTGTTAATAGTAAAGGTATAAATGGTCATTTATTTTCAGAAGATATTACATGGACTAGGAAGCAATTATCTACTTCAAAAAGTACTAAAAATATTTTTTTCTTTCATCAGCCTTTAGATCAAATTGATAATTTTGAATATATTTTCGATAATATTAATTTTTTAACTTTTTTTGTTGGGCATGGTCATAATAATTCTGTGTTGAATTATAAAAACCTTAAATATTTTATGGCACCTGCTAATAAATACTTAAATGGTGGTTTTAATTTAGTAAATATTACAAATGATTCCGTTTCAATTTATTCATACCTACATACAAACAATAGTTCTTCACTATTTTATAAAGGTTTACTTTATTCTAGCAATATAGAGCCACTAAAAAAGTCTTTTATATCCTATGACAGTTTATTTGACAATTATCGCTATATAAATTTTAATAAAACCCTATACGCAAATCCAATAGGATATAATAATAATATTTACATAGCTTTTTACGATGGTACAATTAAATGCCTTTCTACAAATGGTTCTATTATTTGGTCAAATAAAATTATTGGCTCTATTCAACGCTCACCCATCGTAATTGATTCAATTTTAATAGTTCAAACAGTTGAAGGCGATATTCATACTTTAAATCCATTTACTGGCAAAATCATTCAATCTATAGGAACAGGTTTTACGCTTTCATCACCTTTGTTCGAATTGAATTACCAAGGTAATAAAGTAATATTTTTGAAAAAATATAAAGATTATACTCCAACGGTAGGTGTTTTTACAGACAATGGTTATTTATTACTTTATGAAGTGAATACATTACAACCACTTAGCCAAATAAAATTATCAGATGGTAAAGTTGAAAACGAACCAATATTGGATAAAAATAAAATATATTTTACTTCATCTGATGGTAAAATTTACTGTGCTGACCCTTCGAATGGTGTAATATATTGGTCTTATAATTATTCCAATCATTTATATTATAATCCATCTTATTCATTATTAACAATGATTAAAAATAATTTATATTTTTCAACATCAGATAATAATTTAACTTGCTTGGATAAAATTTTAGGTCAATTAAAATGGAAAAAAGAAATTAATAATAGTTGGTATACTACCTTCTCATTTAATGATACTCTATTCCTTAAGTCAAAATATAATTTTATTTATAAAATATCTCCCTTAAATGGGAATATACTCGCACAATATAATCTTTCATATGAAAATGACTTTACTGCTTTGTCTTCTACAATATTTAACAATTCTTTTATTATGCCTTTTTCAAATGGGAATGTGTTTCAATATAGAAATAACTCATTCAAAAAAATAATCTCAATTCCTGAAATTTATCCTAATAAAATATTAAACATTAATAATCGTACTTTGGTACTTTCAAATCTTGATGGTGATGTATTTATTATTAACTTACAAAATTAGATATGTATAAAGCAATAATTTTTGATATCGATGGGACATTAGCAGATACAAATCAACTTATTTTGGAATCTTTTAATTTTATTTCATTAAAATATTTAAATAGTAAATTTGATTTTAATGAATTAACTAAATATTTTGGCCCGCCAGAAAATTATCTTTTTCAACAACTATTTAAAGATAATTTTGAAGATGCAGCATCCGATTATTATCATTTTTATGCGATGAACTTTCATAATTATGTTGTAGTTTTTAATGAGATAATACAAGCTGTTAAATTGTTAAAAAATAATAATATAATTTTAGCTATTTATACCGGTAAAGGCAATTCATCTACCTATATAACCTTGGAAAAATTAGGTATTTTTCATTTATTCGATGAAATAATGACAGGTGACAATTTACCAAGTTATAAACCAAATCCAATAGGTATTATGAATTTTATTGAAAAATATAATTTGAAAAATGATGAAGTGATTTTATTTGGAGATACATTAACAGATATTAAAGCCGCTAAAGGTGCTGGAATACCTGTTGGAATTTTTCTTTGGGCCAGTTATCATAAAGAAATTATATTTAATCATAAACCAAATTTTGTTTTTTTTACACCTTTATCATTTGATTATTTTATTAGGACTAATTATAATATATAATTCTTTATATTATATTTTTTTGCGGCATCTGCCGCATTATAATGCTTACACTGTCTGAGCTAAATATAAAAAAAAAGACTGCCCTTTTGGGCAGCCTAATGTTTTAATCATGGCATCCAGCAACGTTTACAGATTGCTTTGCACAGCATTGTGCAACTTTTTTTTCAGGAGCATTTTTCTTTCTGATTAAAGATTTCATCTTTCCTCCATTATTTAGTTCCTCTTATAGTCCAGGAACAGACCATAATTTCATATTTTTTGTAAGGTTGTGTTTCGCTTAGTATTTCAATATTTTTAAAGTTTGCTCTTTTTAATTGTTCAATATAAACATCTTTTGTTACAGCTCCGGCCCAGCATTCAGCAACTGCTTGGGGATCATTGCTATATTTTTCAGGAACTGGTTCTAATGAATATATATCGCTTATAACAAATTTTCCACCAGGTTTTAAAATACGGTAAATTTCTGACCATACTTTATCTTTGTCTTTAGCGTGGTTTATAGTGCAATTAGAAATAATATAATCTGCTAGATTATCATCAAGCGCTATATTTTCTAATTCTGATTTGATAAAATTTACATTTTTTACATCAAATTTTTCTGCATTTTTTCTAGCTACTTCTAACATACCATCTGAAATATCAACACCGTATACAAAACCGTCTTCTACTAAATCAGCTAATTTTAAAACATCTTTACCTTTACCACATCCTAAATCTACAACTGTTTCATTTCCATTTAACTTTAAATGAGAAATTGTATCGCCACAAGAAAGGCAGCAATCGACTTTTGCAAGTTCAGAATAACGTATTTCTATAAATTTTGTTTCCATATTTATTTTATTTATTTTTATAAATATATAAGATAACTAATTAATAAAAAAGTTACAAATAAAATTATGGTTGATTATTTATATCAAATTGATAAATCAATATTTTATTTTATTAATTTTACTCTATCAAATGTTATTTTTGATAATTTTTTCCCTTTTATCACTAATTTACGTAACTGGTTACCAATTTACTTAATAGGTATATCGCTAATTATTTATAAGGATAAAACCAGAGCTTTTTATATAATTTTCGGTATAATTTTGTTAATAACTATTTCAGATCAAATAAGTAGCCATTTATTAAAAAACTTTTTTCATAGATTAAGACCAATGAACGATCCATATAACATTCCAATTATACGTATTTTAGTTGGCAAAACTTCAACATTATCTTTCCCTTCTTCACATACTGTTAATAACTTTGCTGTAGCTGTATTTTTATCATATTACTACACAAGTTATCGCATATATTTTTATTCTATTGCAGCACTTGTGGGATTTTCTATAATTTATGTTGGTGCTCACTATCCATCTGATGTTCTTGGTGGAGCAATAATAGGTTTATTAATTGGATTTATGTTTATTATTATATACAACAAAATTTTGGAGTATATTCTTGCAAAACGCCAAGCTTCTAAATCAACCTCTAAATGATATTGAATTTGTTATTGTAGATGTAGAAACAACCAACGCAAAACCAAGCAATCAATATATAATTGATATAGCTCTCATTAAAGTAGTAAATTTTCAGCAAGAAGATAAATTTAATACATTAGTTAAACCACGAGTACAAATTGATCCAATTATTAGCAATATTACAAATATTACAAATAGTATGGTGCAAAATGCTCCATATTTTAATGAAATAAGAACTTATGTTAAATATTTTATAGGGAATAGCGTTTTAGTTGGCCATAATGTAGCTTTTGATAAAAGAGCTCTCGATACCGAATACAAAAGATATGATGATCCGCCATTAACTAATTTAACACTTGATACTTTGAAGCTTTCACAGAAATTATTTCCAAACCAACCTAAAAGATCATTAAATACAATGTGCAAGTTACTTAATATTGAACATAAAAACAGACATCGGGCGTTAGGTGACACATTAGCTACTTTTGAATTATTCAATGTATTAGTAAAAACGGCTATGGAAAATAATAATATAAAAACATTAAAAGAATTGTATAAATTTTTAAATGTAAAATTTGAACAAATCCATAATTAAGTTTGTTTTTACTAATTACAGTAAAAAATAAGGAATTTGTATATGAAAAATTTAGTTGTTATTGGTGCCGGTCCTGGTGGATACACAGCAGCTTTTTATGCTGCAGATCATGGTTTAAATGTAACTCTTATTGAAAAAAATTCTACTTTAGGTGGAGTTTGTTTAAATGTTGGATGCATTCCGTCAAAAGCATATCTACATCTTACAAAAGTATTAGATGAAGCAAAAGAAATCAAACACGCTGGGATATCATTTCCAGAACCAACAATTGATATAAACGAAATGAGAAATTTCAAAAACTCTGTTGTTAGTAAATTAACTAATGGACTAAAAACATTAGCAAAACAAAGAAACGTAACTGTAATAAATGGTGAAGCTTCCTTTACGGGAAAAAATTCTTTACAAGTTAAAAAAAATGATGGTTCCACTGAAATTTTGAATTTTGATTATGTTATCATTGCAACAGGTTCACGCCCTTCAACTATTCCCGGTTTACCTTTATCAAAAAGAATTTGGGATTCCACCGATGCTCTCGAAATTTCTACTGTACCACAAAAATTGCTTGTTGTTGGCGGTGGAGTAATCGGTTTGGAATTAGGAAGTGTTTATGGTTCATTAGGGAGTGAAGTTACTATTATTGAATTTCTCGATGGTTTGTTACCAGGTGCAGATAGAGATCTAGTTACTGTGGTTCAAAAACATCTTAGTAAAAAAATAAAAAATGTCTTTACAAGCTCAAAAGTAGTTTCAATTGAAGAAGTTGATAATGGCTTAAAAGTTAAGTATGAAGGAAAGTATAGCGGCGAAACAATTTTCGATAATGTATTACTATCAGTCGGCCGCAAACCCAATACAGAATTTTTAGGATTAGAAAATACAGAAGTTCGAACAGAACGTGGTTTCATTCTTGTAAATGAAAAAAGGCAAACACATCAAAACAATATTTATGCAATAGGCGATGTTGTAGGAAATCCAATGCTTGCTCATAAAGCTTCAGCCGAAGCTAAAGTTGCTGTAGAAGCTATTCTTGGTCATAAAGTAGCTTTTGAGCCTAAAGTTATTCCTTCTGTAGTTTATACAGATCCAGAAGTAGCTTGGGCAGGATTGACAGAAACAGAAGCAAAAAACCTTAATATAAATTACGAAGTGGCTAAATTCCCATTCCCTGCTCTTGGAAGAGCTATAGCAATGGATAGAACAGAAGGTTTCACAAAATTAATTGTCGATAAGGATACCGAATTAGTATTAGGTGTTGCTATGGTTGGACCAAACGCTGGCGATATGATTTCCGAAGGTGCTCTCGCTATTGAACTTGGCGCAAATGTTAAAGATATTGCATTAACAATTCACCCACATCCAACCTTATCAGAGAGTATGATGGAAGCTGCAGAAATGTTCTATGGGCACTGTACACATCTTTACAAGCCAAAAAAGAATAAATAACTTCAGAAGAGCTGTCCGAATAAGACAGCTTTTTTTAATTGGGCTCAGACGGTGTAAGCTCGAGCCCCTTGCGGCTTGTGGCAAGCCGCAAGGGGCAGCGGGCCGGAACGGCCCGCTAAAAATCAATTTCTTGCCATCTTATGAAATTCACTTTTACTGACTCAATTTGTGCCTTAGTTGAAATTTATGATTAAAATATTTCATAGATTATTTCTATAACTTGCAGCTTCAAAATTCCTATTCCTAAAAATGTGATGGGCAACCCGGAGAACTGACTGAATGTTTCATAAAAAATAATCTTTTAACGAAGCTCCTATGTTGTATTAAAAATTTCTTTATTTGATGTAGCTTTTTTATAATAATATTGTATTTATTATTATATCGTATAACCTATATTATTGTATACATAAATATATTTTTACAAATTATAATTTTATCGCATATGCTATTATATTGTAAAAGCGAAAATATTTTTAAAAATTATCAATATATCTTAAATACAATTATATAATATACGCTAATATATAGTAATAGCAAAATTATGTATACACTTTTTTACTTAATCTTATCAATCTTAAAAAAAATATATAAACGTCACTTCGTTATTTTGCTAAATGTAAAAATATAAAATATATTTGTAAAAATCTATTGAAAGGTTTTGGGGAAAATAATTTTGGGCGTAAGCCAGTTTATGCTTACACCGTCCGAGATAATGAAGAGTTTTTTTTAATTTAAAAAAAGGCAAGCTCACTTACGCTCGCCTGCCTTCTTTTTGTACTTTATTTTTTATCTTGTCATAAATTTTTGGATTATCTCTGATAATCGGTTACTTAATATATTCAAATCATTTGCAGCTTGTGAAATTTGATTTATACCTATTGCTGTCTCATTACTAATTTTTGATATTTCATCAATGTTATTATAAATAATTGAAGATTTCTCAACTTGTATTTCGCTCATATTTGAAATATCATTAATCAAATGAGTGAGTTGCTGATTTGAAGTTATCAATATTTGCAAAATATCTTCTGCTTTCTTTACTAACACTTTGCCTTTTTCTACTTCGGAAATACCTTGTTTCATTGATGTAACAGCTTCATTTGTTTCATTCTGTATTTGTTTAATCATTTCTGCAATTTCTTTTGTAGCTTTTCCTGTTCTTTCTGCAAGTTTTCTAACCTCATCTGCTACAACTGCAAATCCTCTACCTTGTTCACCTGCTCTTGCAGCCTCTATAGCTGCATTCAATGCTAATAAGTTTGTTTGGTCTGCTATCTCATCTATAACCTGAATTATTTCACCTATTTTCTCACTACTTTCACCAAGTTTAAATATTTTATCAGCTGAATTATCAACCACTTTGGAAATTTCATTCATTCCATTGATAACTTCATTAACAACTTTTCCTCCTTCTTTTGCTTTATCTGTTGCATTAGTTGAAGCTTTTGTTGCAGTTTCAGTATTATTTTTACTTCTAATAATCAATTCATTAATTTCTTGAACAGAGTTTGCAATATGACCAATTTGATTATTTTGAGTATGCATACCAGCTGACATCTCTTCAATACTTGATGATATTTGAGCACTTGCACTAGCATTTGTTTCAATTGCAGCTTTAATATCATTTATCATTCTATTAACAGAAACTACTAAAGTGTTAATACTATTTCTTAATATTTCAAATTCACCTTCATAATTTGTAGTAATTTCATTTGTAAAATCTCCTTTGGCCATAACTTCAAGGATGTGTGAACTTTCTACGATAGGTTTATTTATATAATCTAATGCTTTATTAAATCCTTGTATGATTTCTGCAAACTTACCTTCTAATCCTTTATAATCACCCCTATAAGATAATTTACCCTTTTCGGCTGCTTCAATTAATTTTTCAACTTCATTAACTAATTTGTTTATACGTTCAACAAAATCATTAAATACTGGTGTAATGTAATCATCATTCCCCTTTTTCTTAAATATAATATCAGTTTTACCATGAGAAATTTGAATTATATTTTCAATTAATTCTTTCTCTAAATAATTTGCAAACTCATTGAGTTTCTGAATCATTTGTCCAATTTCATCTTCTGAATTATACTGAATTCTGGATTTTGTATTACCATTTTTCAAATCATCAATAAATTTTTCAACAAATTTTAAAGGAGATAATTGTTTAATTAAGAGATATCTTATAGCATAAACGCCTATTGAAACAAATATTATCGACAATATTATAATTACAAGAATGAGTTTATTTCTTTCTGCATATATTGATGATAAAGGTATTTTTGTTACTATTCCATAATTATTGGATATATCACCTACAGTAAAAGGAGACGCACAAATCAAATAATCACCAGATGTAGCCACATAATCTTTACCATTTTGTAAATTATTGTTAATTTCTGCTAATAGATCTTTATCAATTATTTCAGAGATATTTTTATTAATTTTACTCTTATCACCTTGATAACCAACAATAACACCATTAGTACTAAGCATCATTATAGAGCTTCCTTCATAAATAGATTGTTGATTATCCAATATCTTTTGGATAAAATCTATTTCAAAATCAGCTGTAGTAACACCAACAAATTCACCTTGATATAAAATTGGTATAGTAATAGTAATCATAAAAATATTTCTTGTACCATTATCAACAGGATAGAAATATGGTTCACTTAATATAGCCTTTTTTATTTTTTTAGGTTTATAATACCATTCGTTACTTTCATTATCAACTTCATAGTTTACAATTTTTTCAATATTTACGGAACCATCTGAACCTCTATACGCATAAGGTAAAAATCTACCAGTTGCATCATGATAAGGAGCATTTACAAATTTCTCATCAATATTATCAAATGCATTAGGTTCCCACATAGTACAAGAACCAAATATATTTTTATTTTTACTAATATTTTTAGCAAGCATTTTAATTACCAAATCTCTACTTATCTGGTAATTGTCCTCCTTAACAATCGTTAAATAATTTGCAAGTTCTTTTGCAGCATAATAAGAATCATAAAATTCTCCTAACACAATTTTTGATACAGTTTGGTTGTACATTTTAGCATCATTTACAGCCTTGTTTTTGCTAATATCATTCAATTGTGTTATATTAAAAATTGAAAGAATTATAATAATACTTATTACTGTTAAGCTCACATAAACAGCAATTTTTGCAGCTATTGATCTGTTGTTTAACATAATATACTCCTAAATTTTAGAATTCAAATATAAATAATATTTTTCAATGTACAATTTTTACATCTATATACTATTTATTTGTTTTAATAATATTATTGCATGTACGATATTATATTATATTATTTATCAGTATATTATATAACTACACTTACTAATATGTTTATAATCACTTTATATTATATATTATTTATTTTTTCAATAATAACTTTTACAATATCGTAGTTATAACCTTTGTTGAGTAGGTATTGTATTATGGCTTGTTTTTTTTGTAGTGGTGTTTTATTGGTAAGTAATCTTAATTTCTTTTGGACTAATTTAATACCATTTTCAATTTCCAAATCATCGCTGAATTTATTTAATAATACTTCTTCAATTATTTCTTCATTTATTCCTTTTTGTTTTAATTTATTTATAATCATATATTTACTGTTTCGTTTTCTTATAAGTTCATTAACATATTCATTAGCAAATTGTTTTTCATCTATATAACCATTATCTTGTAAATAATCAAGAATTTCGTCAATTAAATTTTCATCAAATCCTTTTTTCAATAACTTTTGTTTCAATTCTCTTTTAGTGTGTAATCTTCTCGAAATCAAATCGAATATTTTATCTTTAATGTCATAGGTGTTACTATCCTTTATTATTTCTTTCAATAAAACATTATCTATTTCTAAATCGAGTGAAATTTTATATTTGACAAAAGTTTCATATCTTATCAGATAATTATCGTTATCTAAAGTAATTAAAAAATATTTACGTTTTTTTTCGATAGATTTTACTTTCATAAATAAAAGATATAAAAAAGGAATGCTAAAAAGCACTCCTTAATTATTGTTCCTCTTTTTTAATAATACCTAATTTTTCTTTAACTTCATTTTTTACTTTTTCAAGTAGTTCTGGGGATTCTTTTAATTTCTTTCTTATCTGCTCTTGACCTTGGAATCTTTCATTTTCGTACGAGAACCAAGCACCACTTTTTTTGATTATATCATTTTCAACAGCAAGTCTTAACACATCATTTATAATACTTATACCCTCATCATACAAGAAATCTATTTCAACTTCTTTGAATGGTGGAGCAACTTTACTTTTAACAATTTTAACTTTAGCTGTACTACCAATTACTTCATTTCCATCTTTTAATGTTTGCGTTTTTCTAACATCTAATCTTAAAGATGCATAAAACTTTAAGGCATTACCACCTGTAGTAGTTTCAGGATTACCAAACATAACACCAATTTTACTTCTTAATTGGTTTGTAAAAATTACACAAGTTTTAGACTTAGAAATTGCAGAAGTAATTTTTCTTAATGCTTGAGACATTAAACGAGCTTGCACACCCATAGTTGGATCGCCCATTTCACCTTCAATTTCTGATCTTGGCACCAAAGCTGCAACTGAGTCTATTACGATAACATCTACAGCATTACTTCTAACTAAAGCATCAACAATCTCCAATGCCTGTTCACCAAAATCTGGTTGAGAAAGTAATAAATTATTTACATCTACACCTAATTTTTTGGCATAATTTATATCCAAAGCGTGTTCTGCATCAATAAAAGCAGCAATTCCTCCGTATTTTTGTGCTTCAGCAATTACTCTTAAACAAATTGAAGTTTTACCAGAAGCTTCTGGACCAAAGATTTCTGCTATTCTACCTCTTGGGAAACCGCCTATTCCTAAAATATAATCTAATGATAATATCCCAGTAGGAATTGCTTCAACAGGTTCAATTGCCCCTTCGCTTAATTTCATTATTGATTCTTTACCGTGTGCTTTTCTGATAGCATTTAAAGTATCCTCTAATACTTTCATTTTAGCCTGTTGATCACCTGCCACAACTTGTGTTTCTTTTTGTTCTTTTGCCATTTTATTTTCCCTTAAATTAATTTCTTACTATATAATGGTATGTATTTTGACCCTTTTGGCGATAATATACTTTGGTATAAAACAATATTTTTTAGTTCGAAAGGTTCTTCGTTGAAACTATAACTTAAAAAAGATGAAAAATCATATCTTTGGTATTCATCTTTAATACGTAGAATTGTAATATGTGGATTAAACCTACCGTTTTTTATTTCAAAACCATTATTTTTTAAATTATGATTTAATTGCTTTACTAAATTTTCAAAATGTCTATTTAATGATAATTTTACATTCAGAATACCATACTTATTTTTTATATCGAAAATTTGGAACTTTTCGAATGATGTTACAACTGGTGGATTGTTTATAGATATTTTGTTAATAATATTTTGGATCAATTCGAATTGACTCGTTACTACTTCACCTAAAAAACTTAGAGTTATATGATATTTTTCAATACTTTCCCAATTTAAGTAAGTGTTATAACCAGATAATTCATCTTTAAGTTGCCAAAGGTATTCTTTAATATTATCATTTAATTCAAAAGCAATAAAAACTCTTTGCTTCATAAATTTAAATTTCCTTAATTCCAAGAAGATGTTTTCTTAGCATATCCAAAGCATATAAAGCAGTTCTTTCTCTGTTATAATTTCGATCATCACCGAAAACAAATTTATTAGAGATAATACCTTTATCATCACAAATAGCGATGTGAACAGTACCTACCGGTTTTTCAGCAGTACCACCACTCGGTCCCATTATTCCTGTAACAGCAAGACCAATATCAGCACCTGATATAGATTTAATTTTTTTAGCCATTTCAATTGCTACTTCGTTGCTAACAGCACCAAATTTATTAATTAACTCTTCATTAACACCAAGAAGTTCAATCTTAGAAGAATTACTATAAACTACAACACCTCTATCATAAACTTCACTTGCTCCAGGTATATCAGTAAGTTTTTTTGCAATAAGGCCTCCAGTACAAGATTCTGCTGTAGCCAAAGTATAATCTCTTTGTAGTAATAGTCTGTAAACAATAGCCTCAATAGTATCATCATTAGTTCCGTAAATATATTGGCCAACACTAGCTCTAATTTTTTGTTCTATTTCTGAAATTTTATTATCCGCATCATCTTCTGTATTTTCAAATACTGTTATGCGCATTTTTACACCAAAATCACCGGGCAAAAATGCTAATTTAGCATCTCCCAATATTTCATTTAAATCACCAAGTTGCTCGTAAAGATAAGATTCTGGGATACCGGCCGTTAATAACGTTTTCATTTTTACAACTTTACCTGGTGTTAAATGATTTGAAATTTCTTTTATTACGAATTCATCTAGCATATGACGCATCTCGAAGGGAACACCTGGAAGCGCAAAAAAAAGCTTATTATCAAATTTATAAAATATACCCGGGGCAGTACCTTTTGGATTTTGAATTGGTATAGCTTTTTTAGGGAAAAGGGCTTGCTCCTCGTTTACTTTAGTTAACTTTCTATTTCTTTTTTGGAAAAATTGCACTAAATAATTATAAATATCACTATTCAATTCTAAACTATCATTGAAATATTTAACAATGCATTTTTTTGTTATATCATCGTGTGTAGGACCAAGTCCTCCAGTTAAAATAATAATATCACTCTGTGGGACAATTTTATTTAAAGTCTGTAGAATTAAATCTTCACTATCCCCAATTGTTAACATAAAATTAGGTATAAAACCTATTTCACTTAATTTTTTCCCGATATATGCAGCATTAGTATTTATTGTTTGGCCAATCAGTAATTCATCACCAATAGTAAGAATAGAAGTTACCATGGAATAACTCAAAAATTTATTTAGTTTTGTTTAATATAAAAAAAAAGATAAATAAATAAAAATAAAAAAAGCCGCCCTTATAAAAGGAACGGCCGTACTTAGAAAAGAAATTTATTTGAATAACTGGAGTACATTTTGAGGAGCGGCATTTAACTGTGATAACATTGCAGTTGCAGATTGGCTTAAGATTTGGCCTTTCATTGCATTGAGTGATTCCATAGCAAAATCTGCATCAAAAATTCTGCTTGTAGAAGATAAGGCATTTGTCATAGCTGTATTCAAGAAATTTTCTTTAACATCAAGCCTTTGCATCATGTTACCAATTTGTCCTAAAGAGAACGACAATGATGCTTTTAATGTTGATAAATTAGCTTGTAACGTTGTTGAGAAATCAGAAGAAATACTATATGCACCTGCTTTAGTGAAATTAGATAATGAAACTGAGAAATCAGCTGCATATCCACCTGGAGCGGCTATACCAGTTGCAAAATTAACCAAAATTGTTTCTTCGACGTTTTCACCAATTTGGAATATGAAGTTTGTAGCACTTTTACCTCCAGGGATTGCTACACCAGAAGCCCCTGAACCTGACAATAAATTAACATCATTAAATCTTGTAACTTTTAAGATGTTATCAATTTCAACAGCAAGAGCACGTATATCGCTAGCAATAGCTGATCTATCCTTAGCTGGATCAGTAGCATCAGCCATTTTACCTTCAATTTTGGTAATTAGCTCATTGATACCTATTAAAGCACCTTCTGCTGTAGCAAGCATATCTTTTGCTGAGCCAATATTTCCTATTGCTGCTTGCATTGTTGAAACTTTTCGCATCAAGGCATTCCCGACATTGAAACCGGAAGTATCATCACTTACGTGTAATATTCTTTTACCTGATGCTAATTTTAATTGCGCTTTTTCTGTTTGCGCATTTACTCTTGCGAGTTCATAGTAACCTTTTAAGGCACTAACGTTTGTGTTTACTCTGAAACTACTACTCATAGTTTAACACTCCTTGTTTTTAATTTAGTTGCGTCCTTGCGACTTACTAAATAATTATCAAGAAGTGTGCCAAAAATTAAATCAATTATATCTTATTGAATATTAATTAAATAGAGTAATATATGCATAACAATAGAGGTATAAATGGCAGAAATAATATCATCTAACATTATATTAATTCCACCATTATTTTTATCAAAATAATTGGCAGGATAAACTTTAATTATATCAAAAAAACGCCATATTAGAAATGTTAAAATTATTACTATCGGAGTTTTAGGCAAAAACAATAATGAAATCCACATACCAACAACTTCATCAATGGTACATTCTTTTGGATCTTTTCCGTACTCTTTCTCGAATTTTGTAGAGATAGGAATACCCATAAATGTAAAAAGGATAATTGCAGGTATTATAATATAATAATTTTCAAACCCAGGGATTAAATATATCAATAATGCAAAAAAACTTCCTATTGTGCCTGAGGCACTATTTTTTTTATTTTTACTTAAATATAAATAACCACTATAAAAACCCGATCCAATAAATTTTTCTATAAAATTCATATCAATTTCTTATAAATTTTTGAAAACAATGTTCTATTTCTTACAAAATAATGTATACCTGTATAAAGCGTTAAAAGAGTAATCAATAGCATAAAATAGTAAATAAATTTTTCATTCAAAAGAATATCGAATATATTTTTATAATTTTTAGCAAAAGGTTGTAAATGTAATACATATAGTATCAATATATAATATAAAAAAATCATTTGAAAAGCTGTTTTCCACTTGGCTACTTTTGTTGTAATAAAATGTTCTCCGTAATATTCTCCAATTGAACGAAGCAAAGTAACAAATATATCCCTAATTGCGATAATTAAAACCATCCATAGTTCAAGAATTCCTAAATATACAAAACAGAAAAAAGCTGTAGTTGTTAAAATTTTGTCAGCTAATGGATCCATGAACCTACCAAAATCTGTAAAATAGTTTAATTTCCTGGCCAACCACCCATCATACCAATCCGTCAAAGCAGCTATTAAAAAAATTATTAGTGATATCTTTTTTAATTCTGGATTATCTGAAATAAATAAATAAGCAAAAATTGGTGTTAATATAATTCTTAATGTTGTTAATTGATTTGGTAAAATCATAATTAGTCAATCTTCTCTTTGTTATGATGACAATGATGATATTCGCCCATAATTGTTCTTAAATAATTAAAATCGTAAATTCCATCTTTATGGCCATCTTCCCAAACAATATTTATTGCGTATTGCCCAACTAAATTTATTGCTTTTACAACTGTTTCGTCAGCTTTGTAAATAGGAATATTAATGATGTTTTCCTGTTCTCTTTTTTTATTACAAAAAGCGCAAGGGCATAACTCCCTTAATTTCTTTAGTTCTAAGATATTTTCTACATTATCATCCCAATGGATATATAACTTTTTTTTATCTACTACTTTTATTTTTAACGGAAACATAGAACACCTCTTTTATTCGGTTTCATAATATTTTTTAAATTTGAATATAGCATCATAAATTTGCTTAGCGATTTTATTCTGCCCATCTTCAGAATTCAAAAATGCCTCATCATTTGGATTTGATAAAAATCCTAACTCCACCAATACACTCGGCATAGCAGCTCCTATTAAAACTAAAAATCCAGCTTGTTTTACGCCCTTACTATCAATTTCCTTTAAATTACTGAACTGTTCGTGCAATTTTTCAGCAAATACTTCAGAATATTTCATGAAAGACGACTGAGCCATAGCAGCTAATATGTAATTTTCTTCAGTTAATTTCTTATACTTTTCTGGATTTTTTTCATATTTAATTACACTATTTTCTTTTTCAGCTACTGCAATAGCATCTTTTGTTCTACCAGGTCTTAAAATATAAACTTCAAAACCATTTAATTTTGTTGGCTTCTCATCAGTTGAATTACAGTGTATAGAAATAAATAATTTTCCGTTAGATTTATTAGCAATTTCTCCTCGTTTATCTAGCTCAACAAATTCATCTTTATATCTTGTGTAAACAACTTTAACATTTTTTAAGCTTGCTTTTATTAAATTCCCAAGTTTTAAAGCTACAGCCAAGTTAATTTTTTTCTCTTGCGTTCCATTTAAACCAATAGCTCCCGGATCTTTCCCACCGTGTCCTGCATCAATAACTATAACATCAAGTTGCTGTTTTTGTACTACTTTTTTATTTTTACCATAAAAATATAATATTGCTTTATCTTCTAAAAGTTCATAATTAAAGCTTTCAAGCGTTTTGTTAGTTGAAAGTTTAACTTTTTCTTTTTCTAATCTAGTCCCTTTTATAAAAGAATTTGAAACAAATTTTTCAGAAAATTCATTTGCAATATTTGCATTCTTAAAATTCAAATATATTGTATCGTTATTTTTATAAATTTTTTCTAATAACTTTTCTTTATTAAAATAGATCTCTATAATAGTTCCATTAACTTTGTCATTACTATATATTTTTTTTATATTTTCAATTTTTTTAGGTTGTTCAATTGTAATACTCAAATTATCATTTTTTATGGATATTTTATATTTTGTAAAATTATTAAAAATTTCATTTAAATAATTCACAGGTAAATAAATTTCATCGTTATACAGAATAGGGCTAAGTGGTAATTGATGTATTTTATTGTCATCTTCAATATTAACATAAATAAAAGGATTATTTTTAACAACTTTAATTTTTGCTCCATCAACAGAAAATAATATTGAATTTAGTATACTGTTATAATGATAAGTAATATTCAATAAATTTAATATACGATTTAAAGATACAAATACAGCCTCCCTACGCTTTATTATCTCAATATCCGTATTTTTTTTTTCAAAAGTTATTGTAATTTTATTTTGAGAATAAAGAAAACTCGCTAATATAAGTAAAAGAATAAAAATTTTATAAGGTTTCAGTAATTTCATTGCTTAATAGACTCATAATTATTGCATTGTAATATTTTTCTTCAAAATATCTTGATGCTCTCAGAACACCATCAATTCGAAAATTTAATTTTCTATAACAATTTATTGCAGAAATATTGTCTTCAAGGACTAATAATTCTAATCTAAAAAATTTTTTTTCATTAAATGCAAATCTAATTAAATTTTCAAGCATTTTAAAAGCATAACCTTTATTTCTTAAGTTTTTATCTATAATAACACGAGAAATTGTTGCAGAATTGTTTATGTTATCTATATTATTTAACTCACAATATCCAACCAATTTCCCATCTATTAAGTACTTAAAACAATATCTTACAGAATTTTGTTTATTAGCATACGAGAGATGATTTATAAATATTTCTTTTGATAAAGGAAATTTGAATACATTCGCTGTCCAAAAAAATTGTTCTAATGGTGTCTTAAATTGGCTAATTAACCAATCAATATCTTCAACCGTAAAATATATAAATTCTTCGTTCATTTTTATTCATTGATTTGAGAAAGTATTATACAAATTTCATCTTGTATTTTTTTACACATTGTTAGATTATTCACGTGATTTTGTGTAAATATGCTAAACGCTAACATATTCCCTTTTTTATTTTTTACATAACCTGAAAGTGAACTAACTCCATTAATTGTACCAGTTTTTGCTCTTACGTTATTCATTGCATCAGTGTTTTTCATTCTTCTTAATAGAGTACCATCCACACCAGCAATTGGTAAAGAATTATAAAATATTTCGAACTTTTGTTTATTCTTATAAATATCTTTTAAGATTTCAATAATCAGTTCATTGTTGATGTAATTTGTTGGCGCTAAACCAGATCCGTCTATTATCTGATAATTATCTGGATTTAAGTTTAATTTTTTAATATAGTTTTTGACTACTTTTACACCAAATTCAGAACTTCCAGTAGTATCAAACATCTTATGGCCAAGTAGTCTTAAAATCATCTCACCTGCAAGGTTATATGATTCTTTATTAAACTTTTTTAATACATCCTTAATATTATGGCTAATATTAGCCAATAACTCTTTATTTTTGAATGTCTTATTTTCTCTGGAAACATTAATTTCGCCATTAAGTATTATACCATTAGCAAGTAATTTTCTATAGAAATAAATTAATATTGATTTATATGGATTTTCTAAATTGACTGTTTCTGTAATTTTATCTTTTAATGATATTTTCCCTTTTATTATAATTGTATTGTTTCGATAATACCAGTCTCTCGTTATTATTAAATCCGATTTTTCACTGCTATCAACCGTAATAGCATTATTAATTACATTTAAATTTTGATAATCTGGATATAAAATTATATATGGATTTTTACCAATTAAAGATGGAACAACTTTTACGTTTACACAATTTTCCTCTAAGGCAATTGAAGATATATGAGCTGCATAATCATTTGGTTCGTCATCCCAAGTCCAATCTCTATTCCATTCAAGAGTATCTATGTTAGATAAATCAAGTATCAAATCTCCATTGATTTTTTTTATTTTTTTATTGACAAGTTGAGAAATTAAATTATCGATATCATTTATCTTGAGAATTGGATCAAATCCCGGTTGAATAATTAAATCGCCTTGCAAAATACCATCATTATTTATATTCCCATTGGAAAATATTTTTGTTTCAAAATTATAATTTGGACCTAAATAATCTAGAGCTGTAGCACTTGTAATTATTTTTTGGTTTGAAGCTGGCCGAAATAATAATTTACTGTTTTTTTGATAAAGCGTTTTATTATTATCTAAATCATAAACACAAATACCTATATTAGTATAATTAAAAAAATCTATATTTAATAAAGAATCTATTTTTTTAAAGCTTCCTTGTGAAAAAAGAACTTGCCAAAGTACAATAATTATTATTATTTTTTTCATAAATCCCCCGTAAAATATTATTAATCTTCTGAAAAATATTCAACAGTAAAAACTTGTAAATTAATTTGCTTTTTTTGCCATAAATATGGACTTAAATTAGCTTTTCTGCAAATTGCAGTAAGAAATTCTTCTAAATTCATATTATACTCTGTAGCCACTTGTGGTAAAAGTAAGCCTCTCTTACCTTCTTCTTCAACAATTAAACCGTGCTTACCAATAACAATTTCATCATATGAAGAAATTTTTTGTGGTTCAGAAAGTACTGATATTTCAATTTTTATTTTATCAAATTCTTCTTTAGAAAGTGGTAGAAACCTATAATCCTGAAATGCTGCTAAAACAGCAGCATCAGCAATCGTTTTGATTAAATTGTTATTCGAATAAATAAAGCCAATACATCCTCTCAATTCGCCATTCAAATGCAAAGTTACAAAAGCCCCAGTTTTAATTTTTGATAATTGAGGAAAATCTTTTTCGAAAGCACTCAAATTTAAATCGGTTTCGTCAAATTCCGATTTTATCGCTTCTCTTGCAATTAAAAGTAGTATTTGTTTTTCTTTTTCAGTAAACATTTTCCTACCTTGTTTTTTTTAATATATTTTATTACTTTTATAATATTTGAAAATACTAAAATTTATTAAATATTAAAAGTATCGAGGTTCTATGAAAAATTTAGTTATATTTTTATTATTATTTTTGCAAATCACTCTCTTATCACAAACTTTTAATAAACCACATATATTATCATCAAAGTTGGCAATAACAACTGAGGCTGGACTTACTGCCCCTAAATTTGATTATTACAAAAATAAGAACGATTACATTGGTCGTTTTGCAATGGAATATTATTTTCCAACTACTAGTGTTGGCATTTTTGGTTTAAAAGCAATAGGGGGAGGTGGTTACTTAAATGTTAAGGATCCTAAAACAGATATTTCAACTACTCATCCAGTAGAATTACGTAATTCTTATTACTATGGTGAAATGATGTTTAGTTATACTTTCTCTTTAGGAGACTTTTTGTTACCATATATAGGGACAGGAATATCTTACTTAAATTTTGAATTGAATGATAAAGATGGTAATAAAATTCAAAAATATGGTGTATTTAATACAACAGAAATAAATTACACTGGCGAAGTTGGCGTAAAAATGATGTTAGCAAGTAACTTAAGCTTAAATTTAGGTGTTCATACAAATATAAGCCCTAATGATAATTTAGATAATTTAAAAACTGGACGAAATGACTTTTTCCATTCAGCTTTCGGTGGTCTAACATTTTATTTCGGTGGGAAAAAAGATGCTGATGGCGATGGCTATTATGATGACGTTGATAAATGTCCTGATCAGCCTGAAGATTTTGATGGTTTCCAAGATGATGACGGCTGCCCTGATCCTGATAACGATGGCGATGGAATCCCAGATTATCTCGATAAATGCCCTAACCAAGCTGAAGATTTTGATGGATATCAAGACGAAGATGGCTGTCCTGATTTAGATAATGATGGCGATGGAATCTTAGACGCCAACGATAAATGTCCTAATCAACCAGAAGATTTTGATGGTTTCCAAGATGATGACGGCTGCCCTGATCCTGATAACGATAATGACGGAATTCTCGATATTTACGATAAATGCCCCGACCAAGCTGAAATTTATAATGGTATTGATGACCAAGATGGATGCCCTGATGGATTTGTTCAAAAAGTTAAAGTTGATACGGTATTCGTTACAAAATTCATTCAACAAAAAGAAATTTTACCATTCATTGAATTAGATGCTACAACTATTTTTGCCCCTAATACTAATACTTTTGGTCCAACTGCTGGTATTTCTCTTGATACTATTGTCACATTTTTACAAAATAATCCTTCAACCAATTGGCGTATTGAATGTTATACCGACTCAAAAGCAAAAAAAGCAAAAAAATTAACTACCGATAGAGCCGCAGCTGTAAGAGATTATTTTGTGGCTCGTGGTGTAGCAAAAAATAGATTCGTAACTTATGGTATGGGAAGCGATTTCCCTAAATATATTTCAAAAGATCCAAATATAACCATCAAAAACAACAGAATAATTTTAGTGAGAATTAAATGATAGAAATACAAGAAGAATTTAATAAACTTGAAAGAGCATCTCTGGTAGCAGTTAAGCTACCAGAGAACTCTTTAATTATTGTTGAAGAAAACCTTTCCGAATTGGAGCTCCTTTCACAAACTGCTGGCGCTGAAGTCATCGCTAAATTTATTCAACATCTAGAAAAACCTAATCCCGCTACTTACATAGGCAAAGGGAAAATTGAAGAAATAGCAAGTTTTATTCAAGATAATGATATTGATATAATAATTTTTGATGATGAACTTTCACCTACTCAAACTAGGAACTTACAAAATGCATTCAATAAAAAAGTAATTGATAGAACATCTCTTATTTTAAGTATTTTTGCAAAACACGCTAGAACCAAAGAAGCTAAACTACAAGTAGAACTTGCCCAAAGCCAATATATGTTATCAAGATTAACTAAACTTTGGTCTCATTTATCGAAACAATATGGCGGAATTGGGACAAAAGGACCTGGTGAAACTCAGTTAGAAACTGATAGAAGAATTTTAAAAGACAGAATTGCTATTTTAAAGAAAAAAATCGATCAAATTGAAACTCAACACGATATAAAAACAGCTAATAGAGAAAATATCTTCAAATGTGCCCTCGTAGGTTATACAAATGCTGGTAAATCAACCTTGATGAACTTGTTAACTGATGCAAATGTCCTTGTAGAAAATAAATTATTTGCAACACTCGATTCAACAACTAGACTTTGTTACTACAACAACAAAAAATTTCTATTATCCGATACTGTTGGATTTATTCAAAAATTACCACATAATTTAATTGCATCTTTCAGAAGTACACTCAAAGAAGTTACAAGTGCAGATTTAATTATTATTGTTGTAGATATTTCAAACAAAGCATTTAAAGATCATTTAAATGTTGTTCTCGATACACTTAATGAATTAAAATGCACTAATAAGGAAAAAATTCTTGTATTTAACAAATTCGATGCTTTACAAAACAAGTCGATAATTAAGGACATTAAAATTGAATTCCCAAATGCTGTCATAATATCTGCATTACAAAAAATCAATATCAATGAATTACTGACAAAAATAGAATACCATATTACCAACTCAGTAGAAACATACAAAATTGAACTCAATCAAGCTCAAACAAACCTTATTACGGAAATTTATAAACATACCGACGTTGTGGAAATTAACTACAAAGATGATGAAAATATAGAAGTAAGTTTCCGCTGCAGACCTTATATTTATAAAAATATCTTAGCAAAATTATAATTAAAAATTTTTTTTTGATATAGCTCGGACAGTGTAAGCTTAAGCCCCTTGCAGCTATTGCAAAGCTGCAAGGGGCAGCGGGCCGAACGGCCCGCGAATTCTTATATACGAAAATATTATTATACTTTTAAAGTTTGCTATTAAAATTCAATATTTTTTGGCAAATTTTTATACGTGTAAATATAAAAAAAACTTGTAAGTGATTGATAGTCCAAAAGATATGGCTTATCGAGTAAAATCTTTTGGGCGTTAGCCCGCCCGTGCGCCTTCGTGCGCACGGGCTTTAAGCTTACACCGTCTGAGCCAATGAAGATTATTTTTAAAATAAAAAAAGCAAGTTCGCTTATGCTCACTTGCTCTATGTAAATTGTAATATAAATCTTAATAGTAATTTTTATAAAATCTAGCCATATCTGTATATTTACCTGCAGGTGGTTCTGTTAAAATCTCAAATTCCAATACTTTATAACTTTTATCCCAAAGAATCCTTTGATATGTAGATGATTTTATCAATTGGCCATTTGTTGAAAGCACGGAGTCTTCTGGTGTTAATGTAATAAAATAAAAGCCATCCTCATAAACCAGATTTTCTACGGCATTTAATGATTTAAATTTGTAAGTTGCTTCGCCGTTGAGTTTACCTTCTTCATTTAAATATAATTTTCTTTCAAGAATTTCTTTACCTTCCTTTTTCATATCATCTAAAAATTGTTTACTTTTAGCCATATACTCATACAAAAGATATTTATCTTCTTCAAATCTATCTTTTGTATCAGCATCGGTTCTTATGTGATAATATTTAACAGTTGCCGTCCCAGAATTTTGGCTATCAAGAACAATTTTATAACTTAGTTTATTCCCAATCAAACAACCTGACGCGTTAATAACAAGAACTAAAGAACATAATACCTTTAAGATTTTTTTAAACATATTTACCTCAATTAGTTAATTAATTTTTCATTTTTAATTAGACTGTCGAAATCCTCCCTTTCTTTTATTACAAAAACTTGATTTTCTTTAATCAAAATTTCAGCTGGTTTAAGTCTTCCATTATAATTTGAGGCCATAACAGCACCATAAGCACCTGTTGTCATAATAGCCAATAAATCATTTTCAGCTGATTTGTATAAAAACCTTCCTTTTGCAAAAGCATCTGTAGATTCGCAAACAGGGCCTACAACATCAGCTTTAATGAACTCATTTTCTTTTATATGAACAGGTTGTATATGATGATATGACTCATATAAAGCAGGTCTCATCATATCATTCATCCCAGCATCAACAATATAAAAATATTTATCTCTATTTTTTTTGAAATACAGAATTTTAGTAACTAAAATAGCGCTATCTGCAACAAGATACCGACCTGGCTCGATACTTACATTAATTTCTAAATTTGAAAATTTATTGTAAACAATATTTGCGAAAATTTCAAGTGGAAATTCTCTGCCATCAGGTTGATAAGAAACACCGAAACCTCCACCTAAATCAACTTCCTCAATAACAATATCATTTTGTTTTAATGTATCTATTAGCTTGAGTATTCTATCAATACTAATATTGTATGACTCAACATCAAATATTTGTGAACCTAAATGTAAACTTAAATATTTCAATTTTGCGAATTTTAAAGATTTTATAAGTTCAATATTAGCAATAACATCTTCAATCAAAATACCAAATTTGTTTAGGTATGTTCCAGTTGTAATGTGCGAAGTTGTATGAGCATCAACATCCGGATTTATTCGAATAGCATAATTTACTTTTTTATTTGATTTTTCTGCTATTTGATTTAAAAGTTTTATTTCTGAAAAACTTTCACACTTGAAAAAATGAATTCCATTATCTATTCCAAATTTTAATTCTTTAGCAGTTTTTCCAACTCCGCTAAAAATCATTTCTTCAGGTTTAACGCCAGCCTTCATAGCTTTATACATTTCACCGTATGAATTAACATCAATACCAGCTCCTAAATCGTGAAAAATTTTAATGATTGAAATATTGGTATTTGCTTTAGAAGCGTAATATATTTTTAGTTTTGGAAATATTTTATCAAAAGTATTTCGTAATTTTTTATAATTATCTACAATTTGATTATAGGAATAGATATATAATGGTGTTCCATAATCTTCTACTAAAGACTTTACATCTAGTTTTTCTACAAAAAGCTTGTTATCGATATATTTAATATGGTTGTTAGTTAATAACTGCATAAATCCCCCGATTTATAAAAAGAAATATTTAGCTTGTGGATGATGTACTATTATTGCGCTTGTACTTTGTTCTGGCACAATTTGAAAACCTTCAGTTAATTCCAATCCGATACGTTCTGGTTTTAATAAAGTAAATAATTTTTCCTCATCGGCTAATTCAGGGCAAGCTGGATAGCCGAAAGAATATCTTGAACCACGATAACCTTGCTGGAATAATTTATAAACATCGTTAGAATCTTCATTAGCTATATTTAACTCTTCTCTTATTTTTTTATGCCAGTATTCTGCTAATGCTTCTGCTGTTTCAACTGAAATACCGTGAAAGAATAAGTAATCTTGATATTGATGTTCATCGAATAATTTTTTTGAATAATCCGAAGCAATTTTTCCCATTGTCACAATTTGAATTGGAATAACATCATATTTATTAGAATCCTTTGGTAAAAAATAATCTGTAATACATAAATTTTTCTTTGCAACTTGTCTTGGGAATGTAAATCTTATATATTCTTCTAAATCGTTTATATTATCCCATACTGAATAAAGTTTCTCAGAAGAAATATTTTTAGGTTTATAAATAATTAAATCATTTCCATCTGAGTTACAAGGGAAATAGCCATAAACAACTTTTGGCTCTAATAATTTTTCTTCAATAATTTTCTTTTTTATGTTTTCAAAAATAGGGAAAACAGTATCATTTAATAATTTATTGTATTCTTCGTCAGTTTTACCTTTTTTCTTAAATTGCCATTGCGCTCTGAATAAAGCAACAGTATTGATATATTTAAAAACTTCATTTAAGTCGATATCTTCAATTATTTTTACACCATAAAATGGTGGAATAGGTACTTGTTCCAAAATTTTTACATCAGATCTAACATTTAAGTTTTCACCTATTAAAGCAAATTTTGCTTCAAGCCCGGTAGCATCATCTAAAGAAATTTCATTATCAACTTTTACATTAGTGTCAACATCTTGAATATCAATAAGATCTAATCTACCATTAACTAAATTGTCCATAAAATTAAGCCCATCAATAGCATCTTTTGCGTAGAAAACCTTATTACCATAAGTTTTTCTTAAATCTTCTTCAACAAATCTGCGAGTAAGAGCAGCACCACCTAAAACAACAGGAATATCTAGCCCTTGCTCTTTAATAATTTCTAAATTTTCTTTCATAATAAGAGTAGATTTGACAAGTAAACCACTCATTCCAATTGCATCTGCTTTATGTTCTTTGTAAGCATTTAACATTTCTTCAACAGGAACCTTGATACCTAAATTTACAACTTTGTAACCATTGTTTGTAAGAATAATATCTACAAGATTTTTTCCAATATCATGAACATCGCCTTTAACAGTTGCTAAAATTAAAGTTCCTTTGATTTGTTGATCTTCTTTTTTAATAAACTGCTCAAGGTAGCTAACAGCTTTTTTCATAACTTCGGCACTCTGCAAAACAAACGGCAATTGCATCTGACCACTTCCAAACAAATCTCCAACAACTTTCATCCCATCAAGCAAAATATTATTTATTATTTCAAAAGGATCATATTTTTCTAAAGCAAAATCCAGATCTTGTTCAATGTTATTTTTTTTTCCGTTTATTATTCGTTGCTTTAATTTTTCTTCAATCGGTAAAGAAGACTCATTTATATTTTCTTCAGTTGTATTACTTGCCTGAGAACTAAAATATGATATTAGTTCACTTAACGGATCGTAAATTAATTTTTTCATCTCCCCACTAAAAAAAATTGAATTTAAAGTTTAATATAATTAAATTATTGTAATTTGAAAATAAATAATATGGAGAAATAAAAATGATAGTAGTTACAGGTGCAGCTGGTTTTATAGGTAGTGCAGTTGTTTGGCACCTAAATCAAATAGGCATTGAAGATATTATCATTGTAGACGATTTAGGTTCTGATGATAAATGGAAAAACCTTTTAGGCTTAAAGTTTGAAGACATGTACACAACTGATGATTTTTTAAATAGAGTTATTGATGATAATTTCCCATTTTTCACAGAAGCAATAATACATATGGGGGCAATTTCTGCTACAACTGAAAAAAATATGGAGAAATTACTTAAATATAATTATTTGTATACCAAAGAATTAGCAAAATATTGTTTACCTAAAAACGCAAGATTTATTTATGCATCATCAGCAGCAACATATGGCAATGGTGATTTGGGATATGATGATGACCATTCAAAATTAGAAAGCTTACGCCCTCTTAATGCATACGGTTATTCAAAATGTCTTTTTGATGTTTGGGCAAAAAAAGAAGAAGTTATTGATAAAATTGTTGGATTAAAATTCTTTAATGTTTATGGGCCTAATGAATATCATAAAGGTGATATGAGAAGTGTTGTAGTAAAATCTTATGAGCAAGTTCTTGAAAATGCAAGAATTAAACTATTTAAATCCTATAAACCTGAATATAAAGATGGAGAACAAAAACGAGATTTTATATATATAAAAGATGTTGTTAAAGTTATAACATTTTTCCTTGAAAATAAAGCAAATGGTATTTATAATGTAGGCAGTGGTCTTGCTAGAAGTTGGAATGATCTAGCAAAAGCTGTTTTTAAAGCTATGGACTATCCAGTAAGAATTGAATATATTGATATGCCAGAAAGTGTAAAACATCAATATCAGTATTTTACTCAAGCAAATATTTCCAAACTAAGAAATGCCGGATACAAAGAAGAATTTACTTCTTTGGAAGATGGTGTAAAGGATTATATCCAAAATTATCTTATCCCTAAGAAACATTTATCAGACTAACGGGAGTTTAAAATGAAATTAGCAACTTTGTGTTATGTTAATAATGGCACACATACATTAATGTTAAATAGGATAAAAAGAAAAGATGATTTGCACTATGGAAAATGGAATGGATTAGGTGGTAAATTTGAACCTGGCGAAACACCAGAAGAATGTGTTGTAAGAGAAGTTTACGAAGAATCTGGCTTAAAGATAAAATATCCCAAATTACGTGGAGTAATAACTTTTCCATCTTTTGATTTTGAAGAAGATTGGTATGTGTTTGTATTCACTGCTAAGCATTATGAAGGTGAATTAAAAAAAGAATGTAATGAAGGTGTATTAAAATGGGTCCCAAATTCTGTTCTTGATAAATTAGAACTTTGGGATGGCGATAAAATTTTTATGGAATGGTTGAATGGTGATAAATTTTTCTCAGCAAAATTTATATACGAAAATGGGAAATTTAAAACATACAGTGTTTTATTTTATTAAAAAAAAGCCTCTGCTAAACAGAGGCTTTTTTGTTTATAGAACAAACTGCACTTGGCTTTGTGGAGTTCTGCAATCCATATCTAAACCTCTATCACGATGATCCGCAATTTCAGCTGCCACACCTATTGCTCTGCCATATAGGAATAATGTAAATACAATGTCTTGTACATCTTTTAATGTAATTTTTCCTTCTTGCAAATCATTCCAAACTAATTTTAATGTTATAACAGCAAGGACTGCATCCACATTTACACAAAATACGTTTTTGGTAACTCCTTCATTATACAATTCTCTTACCAAGTTATGGTAAAAATCTAGAAATACATTATAAATATTTAATTTTTTCATTTCTTCACTTACATACTGTTCTCTTGGATCAATATTGACATCGTTACCTTTGAAAACAGGGTGATTTATACAAGGGATTCTTTTATAGTTCAAAGTTCCAGTTTCCTTTTCTTTCTTTTTGTATTCAGCATATTCCAGAGCTTTTTTATTAGCTAGTTCTTTCAAATTAATATTGTGTTTATTATTACCAGGATCATCTAGATTTGCATCTTTGAATGTATTGATTAAAAATTCAACTGCTTCAAATCCATTTCCACCATGTGCAAAACCAGTATTAGAAAGGAAGCCAACAAATGCCATAGATATATGATTTCGGGCACTTACAGATTCCTTTGCACCTTTTGCGGATAATGTTCCGGGACCATTTGTAATTGTTAAGCCAATTAAAGTTTTGAATTCAAATAATTCCTGTGCATTAGGCTCACGATTAAACAATATTTTGAAAGCATTTTCGGTAAAATCGGCAGTTAAGTTTGAAATTTTGTCGGTATCGGTTAATTTTTGCCAATAAATATTTTCTTTAGGATTAATACAAGAATATGCGTAAATTCTTGCTATGATATAAAAATACGATAATGAGTCTTCAACTAATTGTTTAGTAATTCTTTTTTCCATCATAGGTTTCCATAAAATACATACACAGACAGAAGCTAAAAGAAATTCGTAGGTATCCTTAATATATAAATTATTTTCTTCAGCAATTTTTATAATATACTGGCACATTTGGAGCGCGGTACATTTTTTTGTACTTTTAGTAATTTCTTTATAAAGAATTTTGGAAACTTCACTTTCTTGTTGTGGTTCATTAGTTAACAATTCATCTATAATTGTTTTTCTTATTTCAGGTGGATAGAATTTTGTATCTTCGTCAATTTCGTGTTCACGGATTAAATCAATTATAAATCTTGCGTGTTCTCTTGCCTTTTGTAGTAATTTTTTATTACCAATTAAGGCGATTAAAGAAGCTATATAAGCATTTGGAGAAGCAGCATTGTTTCTACCAATTTCAACGATATCCATTCTTGATTTATCCATTTTTAAGAATAAATTAAGCAACATATTAATTGTGTGTATATCATCTTTATCGGGCATTACTTTTGCTAAAGCAAAATAAATATTTTCTTCGATTGAATATTTTGAGAGCTCGAGAACAGATTTTCCGTGTAATTCTGAAACATCGGTTGCTGGATTCATTCTTGAAGCACCGGATTTATCCATCATATTTTGGCGTAGATATTGTGCTCCAACAAGTTTATTCATTTCTTTGATTTGTTCATCATATGGATGAATTGCTTTTACAACCGGAATATTTAATTCAGCTGGAAGTGAAATGAATTTATCAGTTAGCCAAGGTTTTAAGGATAAATCGCCAATTGGTTCGAAATCTGGTTTAATATTCAATTTTTGGAAAATATATTTCATTGCATCAGGAATATTCTGGATAGAAGTTACTCGTACGCCCTTTTCAGAAACAATGGGATTTTTAGGATCAAAAACACCGACGCCGAAATATTCATCGAACCATTTTTCTTTAGATTCGGCATCATCGCCACTTCCTGCTAATGCACCGGCGTGACCACAAGCTCTTTGAACATTCTTTTTCCATCTCCCGGTTACGCAAACAACAATTGGCTTAGTAAATTTTATTAAACCGCTTTTTATCATATCAAGCGCCATCTTTTCGTAATATCCACCGGGCTCGACATATAAGACAACCGCTTTTGTTCTTGGATCGTTTTCAGCAGCGTATAAAAATTCTGGGACAGCAAAATGGATATAAACATCTTTTCCAGAACTTACAACAGTTGAAGTACCAAATCCGGCTGTTTTTAAATATTCTGCAATTGTAGTAGTAAAGTTTCCAGAATTAGAATGAATAGCAATAGAGCCTTTAATTAAAGTTTCTTCAGGCTTATCACCTGCCAAAGCACCACCAACTCTTACGTGATCCCAAACATTTGCAACGCCCAAACAGTTTCCACCTATAACATCAACACCAGCTTCTTGGCATATAGCTCTTATTTCACGTGAATCTTTAACAGAAACTTTTTCTGTTAGAATTATAATTCTTTTTAAGTTTTCGTTATAAATTAAAAGTTCCGATACAGCTTGGAAAACAGCAGAAGGTGGTAAATAAATCACTCCGATATCAAAATAATGACCGTGTTTTATAACTTGTTTTACACTTGGATAAACTGGAATATCACCAATTTTTGTTTCCAATTTTCCATATCGGCCGTACTGTACACCAGCCACAATATTTCCACCACTATATTCGTGTGATACTGGTGTAACTTTTTTACTTTCATTACCTAATATATTTATTACACAAACTTTAGAATCCTTAGTTACTAACTCTTCAAGGGATTTAATCCCTACGAAATAATCAAAAGGCTTAGTTTTTAGTGTTCTCATATTCAATTCCTATAATTATTTCAATTCAAATTTTTTTAAATATTCATTTTTACCTTCTTCATTCCACCATTTGTCAATTTTTTTAGCAAATTCTAATGTCAAAATCATAGAAGTATCGTAACCAAAGATTTTATAAGGCAGTTTTAATGTATCCAAGATATCTTTAGCATAGAACATCCCTTTAATAAGATTAGGACCACCTCTACCAATAACAGTATAAATTGGTTTTTTCCCGTATTTAGCAACGTGGTCTCTGAAAGCATCAAAAATACCTTTGAATGTAATGTAAATATCTGTATTATTAGCTTTTCCACCAATTATTAAAAGTACATTTGCTTGGTCGTACCAATGTTTGAAAACAATTTTAGCGATTTCATACATTTTTTCATAAGGTGGATTTCCACCAAAATCTGATGAAAATATTGCGTGAGAACCTAAAATTTCTGTTGCAGCGGAACTTGCACCACCACCAAACATAAATGGTATAATTGTACCATTGGGATTTAATTCTAATACATCACTTTGTCCCTGATATGTGCGCAATTGATTAATTTCAGTTTCAAATGGGGTCATTTGTGTTTTTGATATTGTTTCTGGTAGCTTTAATCTTTTCCAAGATGGATTATCAATATCAAAAGCAGCTTTAAAATCACAAGCATATGGTATCACTTTTCCTTTTTCACGCGTTATTCTTATAGGATTAAGTTCTAATGTCGTTAAACCGTAGTTGTTGTATAATTCCCATAATTTTGGTAAATGTTGTACCAATGGAGAAATAAAATCTTCTGGACAATTTAATTCGGTTAAACTATTTGTTATATCAAATGATTTTAAGCCGGTTAGTGGATGGATATCGACCACTCTTTTTTGTTCTTCGGATGTACTTTCTATATCAACTCCACCAAAGGTGCTGATAGTAAAAATTGGGCGACGGTGAATTGTTGATTCTGTGATGCTAAAATAAACTTCCATTTCTGCAGGGATAAATCCTTCGAAAGTTACACCATTGGCTGTAACTTTTTTACCTGCGTATTCGTGTTCGGCAAAATATAATTCTTTTTTAGCTTCCAATGCATCGTTGACATTATCTACTATTTTAATTAATCCGGCTTTCCCTTTTTTACCTATTCCGCCGGTAAACACTGGTTTTACAACAATTTTTTTGTACTTATCAAGTAAAGCTTGTAAATCTTCAATTGTTGCTGTTCCTAATAGTATGTCAGGAACAGGATAATCAACAAGTTTTAATAAATCAGCGCCGTATCGCATTCCAGAGATTTGCATATTCCCTCTTTTTTTTTGATGAAACTTATTTATTATTAAAATAAATTCAAACAAAAATTAATTTGAAATAATTTTTAATTTTTATTATATTCTTTAGTCATATCGATTTAACAATTTATTTTTGTAATTCTATTTTTTGACTTGGTTGGTTAGGTTAGTTAATATGGTTTATGCTATGATTTATTTTTTATGTTAGTTTACTACGTCATGGCACGCTTACACCGTCTGAGCTATATAATTTATTTTAAAAAAAATTTGGTGTAGGTATGAAAAAATATTTATTTTTTTTAATGTTTTTTGCTATGAGTTTGCTCAAAGCTGAAGATACTTCTAATGTTTATTTAAAGACCGTTACTGTTACTTCTGCAAAGAGGTTTGAGAGTAGGTTTGATGTGCCGCAAAGTGTAGAGTTGATTTCTGATTTAGAAATTACTAAGTTTGTACAAAATGGGCTTGCTGATTTTAATAATAAAATTGCAGGTGTTTCATTTTCAAGTGATGGGATTTGGGGAGCTAATCCTATTATTCGTGGTTTATCTGCCAATAATTCTCAAATTTATATTGATGGAGTAAGAGTTGAGACTTCTAATGAAATTTCTGCTGCGGCATCTTTATTCCAAAGTGCAGATATTGAGAAAATTGAAATTTTAAAAGGGGCTGTAAATTCCTATTATGGAAGTGGTGCGGTTGGTGGTATTATTAATATTTTTACAAAATCTGCTAATTTCTCAGATTTTTTCCAGCAAAAGTTAAGTCTATCTACGGGATACAACTCGAATAACAAATTAAATTATCATAATTTTACTTATTTGTTCTCTAATAACGATTTTAAAGGAAAAATTTATTTAGGGCAAAGGAATGCTGTAAATGCCAAAAATAGTAAATCTGAAATTAATAATTCTTTTTTTAAGGATAAATCGGTTTCTGGAAATTTGAGCTATAAATTTGATAATTTTGTTTTTTCTACTAATATTCAATACTATTTAGGTGATGATATAGGTATTCCCGGTACTGG
>DAOSVM010000004.1:0-99366 GCA_035379625.1 Ignavibacteriales bacterium
GCTTATCGGGTGCGACAAACTGTTTATGTCCCACAATTAGCCAACTTTTAGTGGCAATACACAACTTACCGGTTACTACCGTGGAAATTCTACACACGAGTTGACGGAATTAATTTGGAAATTCAAAACGGGTGGCGAGGTAAAGTCAAGTCCCGCGGTTACAGACGGGAAGGTTTTCATCGGTAGCTGAGATGGTTACCTTTATGCGGTGAAATAAGATAACGCAATATAACATTAAATAAGCGTAATGCGGGCCAATAGGCCCGCTAAAACTTTTTCTTTATCTTCTTACAAAGTGCAGCTTAATGTTTTTATATTCCCACACAATTACCATAATGCTGCATCTGAACGCAGGGCTGGTTGGAAATTATGGATATATAGTATATGCAAATATATTGTATATGCAAATATATTTTTAGAAAAGGTTATTGTATAGTAAATACAATTATATCGCAAACACTAATATATAGCAATAACAATATTATTACATAATCTATTTAAATTAAAAAAAATATATAAATAATATTTAGTTATTTAGCTAAATGTAAAAATATTAGCAAAAAATCTATAGTAAGGTAGAAAAATATTTTTGGCGTTAGCCTGCCCGTGCGCCGTACGGCGCACGGGCTTTATGCTTACACCGTCTGAGCTAATAAAGAGTCTTTTTTTTAATAATAAAGCAAGCTCGCTTACGCTCGCCTGCTTTAAATTTATAATTTGGGTTTGGTTATTTATAAGCTTGTTGGTGAACATCTTTAACAGCACGGCCGGATGGATCGACAAGTTTTTTAAAGGATTCATCCCATGCTAAAGCAGTGGCCGTACTACAAGCAACCGATGCCTCAAATGGAACACATCTAGCTGCATCATCGCCCGGAAAATGTTCTGCAAAAATTGAACGGTAAAAATATTCTTCTTTTGTAGTCGGTGTATTGATAGGGAAACGATATTTTGCATTTGCTAATTCGTCATCCGAAACGAGTTTTTCCGTTTCTGCTTTTAATGTGTCAATCCAGCTGTAACCAACTCCATCAGAAAATTGCTCCTTCTGACGCCATGCAACTGATTCAGGTAAATAATCTTCAAAAGCTTTTCTTAAAATCCATTTTTCTATTCTACCAGCAGGGCGCTTGTCTTCAGGATTTAATCTCATAGCAACATCCATAAATTCCTTATCAAGGAAAGGCACGCGTCCTTCCACTCCCCAAGCTGCTAACGATTTATTTGCGCGTAAACAATCATACATATGGAGTTTAGAAAGTTTTCTTACAGTTTCTTCGTGGAATTCTTTTGCGTTAGGTGCCTTATGGAAATATAAATAACCGCCAAATATTTCATCTGAACCTTCTCCAGAAAGTACCATTTTTATTCCCATAGACTTTATCACACGAGCCATCAAATACATTGGTGTTGAAGCACGAATTGTTGTTGTGTCATATGTCTCGATATGGTAAATTACATCTCGGATAGCGTCCAAGCCTTCTTGAATAGTAAAATTAATTTCGTGGTGAATAGTTCCAATGTGTTTAGCTACATTTCTTGCATGCTCAAGGTCTGGTGCACCTTTTAAGCCAACAGCAAATGAGTGTAATTGTGGCCACCATGCATCTTGTAAATCTCCACTTTCAACTCTTCTTGCAGCAAACTTTTTAGCAATGGCAGAAATTATGGAAGAATCTAAACCACCTGATAACAAAACGCCATAGGGCACGTCAGACATTAATTGCCTATGTACAGCATCTTCTAAGGCTTTTCTAAGAATATTTATATCGGATTTATTATCTTTTACAGCGTCATATTCAAACCAGTCTCTTTTATACCAGCGCTTTGGTTCAGAATCTTGACTATAATAATAATGGCCAGGCATAAATTCTTTGATAATAGTGCAATAACCTATTAAAGCTTTAAGTTCGGATGCAACATAATAATTTCCATATTGATCCCAGCCTTGATAAAGTGGAATAATTCCAATATGATCTCTGGCTATTAAAAATATATCTTTTTCAATATCATAGAGTGCAAATGCAAAAATTCCATTTAAGTCGTCAATAAAATTTATACCTTTTTCTCTATAAAGTGCTAAAATTATTTCGCAATCCGAATTTGTAAGAAATTCATAAGGTTGTTTTAAGGTTTTTCTTAATTCTTTGTGGTTATAAATTTCACCATTAACAGCTAAAACAACTTTACCATCTTTGGTATATAAAGGTTGTTTACCGGATTGAGGGTCTACAATAGCTAACCTTTCGTGGGCAAGGATAGCTTTTTCGGATGTAAAAATCCCAGACCAATCTGGGCCACGATGTCTTAATCTTTTTGACATTTCTAAAGCTTGCTGCCTAAGACTTTCATTTTTTTGTTTGATGTTGAAAATGCCGACTATACCACACATTAGTTTTATTCCTTAATTTTATTTGACAGTATAATTACATTAAGATAAAAAATATTTTCAAATAGTCAAGTGGTTTATTTAAATTATTCTTTAAATCTTAAAAATTAAATTAGTTTTTTTTTCAACTAAATAATAATTATATTTGTACTTCAAAAAAAATAAGGATTTTGAAAATGTTTAGAAATTTATTACCAAAAGAAGTAAACTTTTTTGAATTTTTTCAAGAACATATTGAATTGACAATAAAATTAGCAAATGAAATTGATGAAATATTCAAAAATCCTTCTATTATAGAAGAAAAATTAGAACAAATTAGAAAATATGAAAAAAAATTAGATGGTATTGAAGTAAATTGTATTGAAGCACTACACAGAACTTTTATTACTCCTTTCGAAAGAACTGAAATTTATAAACTTATTAAAAAACTTGATGATATTGCAGATGCATTAAACGGTGCATTATCACGAATACATCTTTATGATATTAAGGAAATTAAGCCTGAAGTATTACAATTAATAGAAATTATTAAATATTCGCTGTACGATATAAAAGAATTAATAACACTAATTGAAGATATGAAAGAGATAGATAAAATTCGAACATTATGTGATAGTGTTAGAAAAAAAGAGACAGAAGGTGATAAAATATATAGAAATACAATTAAAAATTTATTTATTTCGGATAATGCTGTAGAAATTATCAAATGGAAAGATGTTATAGATAGAGTAGAAAGATCATTAGATAGATGCCAGGATGTAGCAAATATTGTTGAAGAAATTACAATTGATAATGCTTAGTGGAGATGCGAAATGAATTTTAGTGAACCGTTAATATGGGTTGTTGTTTTTACAATAGCTATTGCATTAATATTTGATATTATCAATGGTTTTCATGATGCTGCAAACTCAATTGCAACTGTAGTATCCACTCGCGTACTTTCTCCCCGTTTTGCTGTAATATGGGCTGCTTTTTTTAATTTTGTTGCTATGTTTATTTTTGCTCCTAAGGTTGCGAGTACAATTTCAAAAATTATAAAAATCAATCCATCAGATCTTACTTTTATTTATGTAGTTTTGGCTGGCTTACTTGGAGCAATTATTTGGGATTTAATTACTTGGTATTTTGGTTTACCAACTAGCTCATCTCATGCGTTAATGGGTGGTTTGGCTGGAGCTGCTATTGCTTATCAGGGTTTTGATACAATACATTGGTGGAACTTAGAAAAAGCTATTTTGTTTATTCCTTTAGCCCCTACTTTAGGAATGGTTGTTGCTTTTGTAATAATGATTTCTGTTTATTGGTTATTACGAAAATGGCGACCTTATACAGTTGATAAAGTTTTTAGAAAAGGGCAATTAATATCGGCTGCTGCGTATTCTCTCGGTCACGGAGGTAATGACGCTCAAAAAACAATGGGAGTAATTACAGCTTTACTTATAGCTTACGGTTATTTTCCATTGAATAAACAATTGTCTTTACACGATACACCTTCTTTGATGATAATATTTTCCTGTCACCTTGCTATGGCAATTGGTACTTTACTTGGTGGTTGGAGTATTGTAAAAACTATGGGTATGAAGTTGACAAAATTAAAACCTGTTCACGGATTTTGTGCTGAAACAGGTGGCGCTTTGACTACTTATTTAGCAACTTTCTTGGGAATTCCAGTTTCTACTACACACGTTATCGCTGGTTCAATTATTGGTGTTGGTATGACTACTGGAATAGGTGGTATAAAATGGAAAATTGCATACAGAATAATTATGTCGTGGTTTTTAACAATACCTTTATCAGGTTTGATGGCTGCTATTTGCTTTTGGATAATAAAATTATTTATATAAAATATGCAAACATTATTAAAAAATAAAAATATTATTCTTGCTATTTCTGGTGGAATTGCAGCTTATAAAACACCTATTCTTGTAAGAGAGTTAATAAAACAAGGTGCTAATGTTAGGGTAGTAATGACTGAAGCTGCAAAACAATTTGTTACCAAACTTGCACTCGAAACAGTTTCTAATTATCCAGTTATTGATGATGTTTTTAATCTTCCAGTAAATTTAAAAACTTGGCATATTGAATATAGTGAATGGGCTGATCTTATAATTTTTGCCCCTGCAACTGTAAATACAATAAATAAAATTGCAAGTGGAATTGCGGATAATCCTGTTACAATTCTTGCGTGTGCTGCTAGAAAAAAATTGCTTTTTGTGCCTGCCGCTGATATGTATATGTATAATAATCCAATTTTTCAAGAAAATTTAATAAAATTAGAAACTCTTGGTCATTATGTTTTACCAGCTGAAGAAGGTTTTCTTGCTAGTGGTTTAAGTGGTATAGGGAGAATGCCTGAAATTGATAAGATTATCGATGCGACAAAAATAATTGTTATGAATTACCAAAAAGATTTATGTGATAAAAAAATACTTGTAACCGCTGGTCCAACTTATGAAGATATTGATCCTGTTAGATATATCGGGAATCGCTCGAGTGGAAAAATGGGTTATGAAATTGCTAAAGCTGCTTATTTACGTGGGGCAAATGTTACACTTATTACAGGTCCAACAAGTTTGAATATTTATCCAGAGATAAAAAGAATTAATGTACGTTCAGCAATTGAAATGAAAGAAAGTCTTATTAATCATATACAAAATCACGATGTTTTGATTATGGCTGCAGCTGTGGCCGATTTTAGGCCTGTTAATGTTTCTGATAAAAAGATTAAAAAGGATAATAATTTTAATTTTATCATAGAGTTAGAAGAAAATCCAGATATACTATTTGAGATTAATAAATTTACAGAAGAAAATAATATTAAAATCAAAAAAATTGGTTTTGCATTAGAAACTGATGATGAACTTAATAATGCAAAAAAGAAATTAAATAAGAAAAATCTTGATATGATTGTTTTAAATTCACTAAATGATAAAAATTCTGGATTTGAATTCGATACTAATTCCATTACAATTATCCGAAAAAATTCCGATGTCATTGAAAAATTTCCGCTTTCGTTAAAATTTGATATAGCAAATATTATTTTAAGTAAAATATATGAATGATATAACAAAGTTAATAATAGAATCATTATTAATGCAAAAAGAGATTTTTGGTGATGATTTGTTTATTCCCAAAAATGAACTTTATGCTATAATTGAAAATCAAATAAGTATACAAAAAACAAAAGCTACAATCAAATCTGAAAATTTACTCGAAACCGATAATAAAAATACATTAGAACAAAAAAAATTATTGAATGATATTAAAATAAATAAAAATGAAGTAAAAACAGTTTCAAAAGAAATATCAAAAACATTAAACTTAAAAGCAGTAGATATACTAAATAATGCCCTTAATTCTCAAAAAGAATTTGAAAATATTAAAACACTTGATGAATTTTTCAAACAAATATGTAATTGTCAAAAATGCCCTTTAGGAAAGACAAGAACAAATTTTGTATTTGGTGAAGGTAATCCTAATGCAGATATTATGATTATTGGCGAAGGTCCAGGTGCCGAAGAAGATGCTCAAGGAAGACCATTTGTTGGGAAAGCAGGGCAATTATTGGACAAAATTATAGAATCAATAAAATTTAAAAGAGAAGAAGTTTATATTGCGAATATTGTAAAATGTAGGCCGCCAGGAAATCGTATTCCACAAGCAGAAGAAGTTGATAAATGTTTACCATATTTAATAAAACAAATAGAAATTGTAAATCCTAAATTGATACTTTGTGCTGGGCTTACAGCCGCAACTTATTTAGTTCCACAAAAAGCGACTCTTTCGTCTTTGCGTGGAAAATTTTGGGATTTTATGGATAAAAAAGTACTTGTTACGTACCATCCTGCTGCATTACTTAGAAATCCAGCATTAAAGAAACAAACATGGGAAGATGTAAAACTTTTTAGAAAATATTATGATCATAACATTTTAAAAACAAAATCAATTTTTGACTGATTATGGCAAAAAAGATTGCAAATAAAATAGAAATTAATTCCTTATCTTTACCATCTGATGAAAATATCGAGATGAACGTAATTGGTACAATGTTATATGATAATGATTGTATTCCACAAGTTATAGAAATATTACCACCAGATGCATTTACAAACAGTCTGTTCAGAAAATGCTATGAAATTATTATTGATTCCTTTGAGCATAACAGAAAAGTTGATTTAATAACAATTACTGACAGACTTTCGCAAGATGAAAAATTTGCTAAAAATATAGATGAAATTAAAAGTTTATTACTTGATATTACAACCAATCTGATTGCATCTATTAATGTAACTGAACATTCCAAAATTTTGCAAGATAAATATATAAGACGAAAACTTATCAATACTGGAATAGAAATTGCAAAAGAAACACAAAATTGGCAAGGTGAAGTTGATGATTTATTAGATTTAGCAGAGCATAAAATATTTGAGATAGCAGAAGAAAAAATGAAAACAAGCTATCAGGATATGAAATCTGCTATTTCTGACGCTTATCAATATATCGAAACAGTGCATACACATCAAGAACAAAGTTTTTCTGTTAAAACTGGTTTAAATAAATTAGATGATTTAACAGGTGGGTTTCATAAATCTGATTTAATTATTGTTGCAGCTCGCCCTTCTATGGGAAAAACGGCTTTTGCTTTAACTATTGCAAAAAATGCAGCACTTAGATATAAAGTACCAGTTGCTTTTTTTAGTCTTGAAATGTCAACTTTACAATTAGCTCTTAGATTGATTTGTGCCGAAGCTAAAATAAATGCTCATCAATTACGAACAGGGAAATTACCATCTAATGAAATAACAAAGTTATCCAAAACTATTTATAAATTGTCAGAAGCACCAATTTATATTGATGATTCGCCTTTGCAAACGGTTCTTGATATACGAGCTAAAGTTAGAAGATTAGTCTCTGAGAAAAAAGTTGGTTTAGTAATGGTGGATTATTTACAGTTAATAAAGTCAACAGGTTCCTCAAAAGAAGTTAGCAGAGAAAGAGAAGTTTCAATAATTTCTAGTTCCTTGAAGGCTCTTGCGAAAGAAGCTAATATTCCAGTTGTTGCATTAGCCCAGCTTAATAGATCTGTTGAACAAAGAAGTGATAAAATTCCACAACTTTCCGATTTGCGAGAATCTGGTTCAATTGAGCAAGATGCCGACCTTGTAATATTTCTACATCGTCCCGAATATTACGGAATTAAGCAAACTAAAGAAGGAGAATCAACAGAAGGTGTAGCTCAAGTGATTGTTGCTAAACATCGTAACGGCCCAACCGATACTGTAAATACAAGATTTTTCAAAGAATATGCATTGTTCGAAAATTTAATTAATGCAGTTTCTATTGAAGAGAATTACCAACCAAATAATCAAGATCCAGGATTTTAATTGTGATAGAAATAACAACTTATCCTTATAATAATAGCTAAATATTCAAAAAATAATATTATTACTATAAAATTGTTAATTATAAATTAATAATATTAAAATAAAATTTAATTGTAAAATTATAAAACTTTCTTAAAATTTATCGTGTCAAATATATAATTTATCCCATTAATTCCTACTAAATTTCTCAAATAATAACTACATTATTTTACTTTTCAATATTAAATTTTAAACATTTATATATTAAATGATAGCTTGTAACTAAAAGAAATACAATATGATATAGTTAATGATGTAAGAAAAAGGATAAAAAAATATTCTTTTTTTTTCTTGATTTATAGTCTATTTTACTTTATATTTGCAATGTAAGTGGAGAAAAGTGTATAAAAGTGGAGATATTTCCCATTAATGTTTCTTGGTAGTTCAAATACAACGTTAGATTCAAAAAATCGATTTATTTTACCTTCAAAGTTCAGAAAGTATATCAGTCCAGATGAAACTTCAAAATTTATCCTAAATAGAGGAATTTCGCGTTGTATTGATATATATCCACTTAGTTCTTGGAAAAAAATTGAAAAAAAACTTGAAACACTTGATCCATTTAATCCAAAAGACGCTAAATTTATGCGAGTATTCTTATTTGACACAAATGAATGTGAAGTGGATTCTCAATTTAGAATACTTGTACCACAATCCTTATTAGATTATGCAAATATAACTAAAGAAATCTTAGTTGTAGGTATTGCAGATAAATTAGAATTATGGAATCCTGAGGATTATAAGAAATATCTAGAACTTCCTGAAGATGAATATGAACAGCTTACAAAAGAAGTTATGAGTATAAATATATAATGCAAGACCAATTACATAATCCTGTACTGCTAAAAGAAACAATTGCGAATGTAGTAACTAATAAAAGCGGTATTTATTTTGATGCTACTTTTGGTAGAGGTGGGCATACAGAAGAGCTTTTAAAGGTATTAAATAATGATGCTAAAGTTATTGCTTGTGATGTTGACGAGATAGCTTTTAGGTATGGAAAAGAAAAATTTGTTAATGATAAACGTGTTAATTTGTATCTTTCAAATTTTGTAAATATAAATATTATTGCAAAGATTGAATTCATTGACGGTTTTGATGGTATTATAGCTGACTTAGGTGTTTCATCGCCGCAATATGATGATAAAGAATATGGTTTTACCTTTAAAGAAAAAGCAAAATTAGATTTAAGGCTTAATAAAGATATTAAAATTACAGCAGCTGATATTTTGAATGATTTTAGTCAATCTGAGATTTCAGATATAATTTATAATTTTGGAGAAGATAAAAATTCGAGAAAAATTGCTCGACAAATATGTGAATTCAGAACAAAAAGAAAATTTGAATATACTACTGATTTGGTTGAAGTTATTGAAAAAATAGTTCCACCAAATTATTTAAATAAAACCTTGGCGAGAGTCTTTCAGGCATTAAGGATTTACATAAATGATGAATTAAATGTTCTTGAACAATTTGTTGAAAAATCTATTACACTGCTCAAACCAGGTCGAAGAATGGGAATTATAACTTTCCATTCGTTGGAGGATAGAATTGTTAAAGAAGTTTTTAGTAAAAATGCAAAAGGTTGTATATGTCCCCCTTCTTATCCAGTGTGTGTTTGTGGACAAAAACCTAAAATAAAAGTTATTCATAAGAAACCAATTGTACCAACTGAAGAAGAAATAAAGACAAATTACAGAGCTAGAAGCGCAAAGTTGAGAGTTATTGAAAAATTATGAAAAAAAGTAAAAAAAATATTTTATTCAATTTGTTAGTATCATTTATTCTAATAACAACAATTGTTTTATATATAGTGTTAAAAATTGAGATTCAAAATATTGAAAAAGAAAAACTTGACTTAGAGCAATCAATTAAAGCTCTTGACGATGAATATAATATAGTTTATGCAAATGTTCAAAAATATCAAAGTGCGGAAATAGTAATGCCTGTTGCTGCAATGCAATTGAATATGGTTAAGAAAATACCAGCTGAAGAAGTCCTTTTTGTAAAAGACGAATTTGACAATTTGCTTAAAGTTATTGATAAAAATTATGAATAATAGTAGACTCTTAATATCTGTTTCTTTGTTCTTTGTAATTTTGGTAATCATAATAGTAAGGCTTGTAAATGTTCAGATTATAAATCATGAAGAATATTTATTTAAGGCAGAAAAACAGCAATTTAAGACTAAGGAAGTACCTGCTAATCGTGGATTAATTTTCGATTCAAATGGTGATATTCTCGCTTATAATATAAATGTAGTTGATTTTTATGTTGATACAAGAATGTGTAATGAAAAAAGGAAAGATACTATAGCAGGTAAATTTGCATCAGTCTTAGGAGGGAAAAAGGAAGAATATTTAAAAATCTTGAATTCAGCAAATAAAAATGTTCTTCTTGCCAATGATGTGACCTTAGATAAAGCTTTAGAATTGAAAAATTTTGTGATTGATGGGCTTTTTTACGAGGAAAAGCAAATACGTAAATATCCATTCAATAATTTGGCATCTCATGTAATTGGTTATATTAATAAAGAACAAAAAGCGGTTGACGGTATAGAGAGAGCTTTTGATGAAAAATTAAGAGGTAAACCTGGTCTTATATACTTTGAAAGAGATGTAAAAGGAAGGATTGTCCAAGTACAAAATGATTTAAGTGTTAATCCTGTCGATGGCGCTAATTTATATTTGACAATAAATCGGGTCTATCAACAGATACTTGAAGAAGAATTGCAAAAGGGAATTGCTAAGTTTTCTGCAAAATTTGGTGTTGGAATCATAATGAATCCGGAGAACGGTGATATTTTAGCGATGACTAGTTTACCCTCTTTTGATCCAAATGAGTATAACAAGTATGATCTAGAACTATTACGGAATAAAGCTATTTCAGATTTATATGAACCGGGTTCTACTTTTAAATCTATAGCGATGGCTACATTTATTGATAATAGCTTGATACGTGATAATGAAATAATAAATTGTGCCGGTGGGTTATTAAAGGTTAATGATGTTACAATTAAAGATGATCATGCTGTAGGAAATGTTACACCTAAAGAAATATTGGCGTATTCAAGTAATGTTGGAATGTCTAAATTAAGCACCAGAATTGATAAGGAAAATTTTTATCTATATTTGAGAAATTTTGGCTTTGGCAATGTAACATCCTGTGGGTTGAATGGTGAAGTTAAAGGAATTTTATTAAAACCTGAAAAGATAAATGAAATTTATAAAATGTTTATGTCATTTGGATATAGTGTTTCTGTCACACCAATTCAAATGGCAACTGCATATTGTGCTCTTGTAAATGGAGGTACTTTATATCAACCTAGATTAGTTAGTAAAATAGTGTATAAAAATAATCAGGTTGAAGAGATTAGTCCAAAAGCTATACGCAAGTGTATTTCTGAAAAAACTTCATCAAAAATTCGTGATTATATGCGTAGTGTTGTAACAATTGGTACAGCACGTAAAGCTTTTGAAGATTTTAATCTTGTTGAAGTTGGTGGTAAAACTGGTACAGCTCAGATAATTGTTGATAAAAAACATACAAGTGCAAAACATAATTCTTCGTTTATAGGATTTTTACCTTTAAATAATCCTAAACTTGTATGTTATATTTTAGTTAGCCAACCACAAGGTGGCTATGCAGGCGGACAAGTAGCAGCACCTATTTTTAAAAATGTTGTTCGCAAAATATTACTCATTAACGATGATCTTTTACCTAAAGATAAAAAATATTTGGCATATAAAATAGATACTTCTTTGTTATATAATGATATATCAAATATTATGCCAAAAGTAAAAAATAATAAAAATAATAAGAAGAAGTAATATGGAATTATCTTATTTATTAAACTACATTAAAGTTATACAAGTCGTTGGTAAAGTTGAACAAAGAGATATATCAGGTATTGCTTATAACTCTAAGAATGTTGTGAAAAATAATATTTTTGTAGCTATTAAAGGCGTTAATGTCGATGGCCATAAATTTATTATGGATGCGATGAATAATGGAGCTATTGCTGTAGTTGTGGAGGATGATAGTGTTATTCCTGATTATATTTTTGAACATAGAAACGTAACAAAAATATTAGTTGAGGATAGTCGTAAAACTTTGGCTAAACTTTCACATGTTTTTTATAAAGAACCTACAAATAAATTAGATCTCATAGGTATTACAGGTACTAATGGAAAAACAACAACAACATATATTATTAGAAAAATTTTACAAACTGATCATCGAAAAGTTGGGCTTATTGGAACAATAGCTAATTTTATAGATAATGAAAAAATTGATACTAATCTAACTACTCCTGAATCTGTTGAATTAAATCAACTTTTTAAAAATATGGTGGATAAAGGTTGTCAGAATGCTGTAATGGAAGTTTCTTCACATTCATTAGTTATGAATCGTGTTTATGGATTGAATTTTAAGGTTGCAATATTTTCAAATCTTACACAAGATCATTTAGATTTCCATAAAACTATGGATGAATACGCAAATGCAAAAAAAATATTATTCGATAACTTAGATGAAAATGCGTATTCTGTAGTAAATTATGATGACCAATATTCTCAATTTATGATAAAAGATACTAAATCAAAAGTATATACTTATGGTTTTGATGATGGATGTGATTTCCAAATATTAGATTTAAGCAATTCGTTAAATGGTTTGTCTTTCAAAATTAAATATCAAGAACAAATTTTTAATGTTAAAAGTAAATTAATCGGTAAATTTAACGCTTACAATATTACTGCAGCATTTGTTTCTACATTTATGTTGGGTATAGAACCACAAATAATTTTAAAAGCTATTGAAGATTTTGAAGGAGTAAGTGGTAGATTCCAAGTATTAAAAAATAAGAATAAAACTGTTGTTATAGATTACTCGCATACACCTGATAGTTTACAAAAAGCATTATCAACATTGAATGAATTAACTAACAATCCAATTTATTGTGTGTTTGGTGCTGGTGGTGATAGAGATAAAACAAAAAGACCTATAATGGGGAAAATAGCATCAGAGTTGTCAAAAAAAGTATTTGTCACCTCTGATAATCCTAGAACAGAAGATCCAGAAAAGATAATTGATGATATTATTGCAGGAATTAAGTATGATAATTTTATAAGAATATCTGATAGAGAAAACGCTATTAAAGAAGCCATTTTAAATACAGAAGATAATGCAGTAATTTTAATTGCTGGCAAAGGTCACGAAGATTATCAAATCATTGGGAAAACAAAAATTCATTTTTCAGATGCTGAAATTGCAAATAAGTATTTGGAGTTATTATGATAGATTTTTCTTACAAAGATTTGGCTCATATACTAAACGCAGAGTTAATAAATCCTATTTACTATAAGAAATTTGATAATATCTCATCAGATTCAAGAAATATAACTGAAAATTCAATTTTCTTTGCATTTAAGGGTGAAAAATTTGATGGACATGATTATATCTATAATGTTATAAATTCTGGTGTAAAGTCAATTGTAATAAATAAAGATAGAATAAACGATTTTAAGAATTTGCAAATTACAATTTTTGCTGTTGACGATACTATTAAAGCATATGGTGATTTAGCAAAAGTTTATAAAAATAGAATTAAAACTAAAGTCATTGCTATTACCGGTAGTAATGGGAAAACTACAACAAAAGAGCTATTAGCTCATATGTTATCGACAAAATATAATGTTGTTAAGACAGAAAAAAATGATAATAACCATATTGGTGTTCCTAAAACAATTTTTAAAGCTGATAAGAATACAGAATTTATTGTATTAGAAGTTGGGACAAATCATCCTGGTGAAATTGAATACTCTGCTAAAATTGCACAACCTGATTATTCATTTATTACATTGATAGGTGAATCTCATTTAGAGTTTTTAAAAGATTTAAATGGTGTTCTTGAGGAAAAATATGCTTTATATAAAGAAACTATTAAGCATATTGGAGCAATATTTGTAAATATTGATGATGAATTATTGGATAAAAAAACAAAAGAACTTATTGAAAGAATAACAATTTCATTTGAAAAAAAAGCTGATTATGAAGGGGAAATTGTGGGTTTTGATGAATTAGGTAAAGCTACAGTAAGAATTAAAACAGATAATGGTATTATTTTTGACTTGAAAAATCCGCTTTATGGGTTAGCAAATGCTAAAAATTTATTATATGCTGCGAGTATAGCTTTCCATTTAGGAGTTGATGTTGAAAAAATTAAAAATTCATTATTGACTTTTGAGGCTGTTGACAATCGAATGAATGTTAAAAAGTTTGCAAATTTTATGCTAATTGAAGACTATTACAATGCAAATCCAAAATCTATGAAAGCAGCAATTGAATATTTGAATTATTTAAATGTTTACACTAAAAAAATCGCAATTTTAGGTGATATGTTCGAACTTGGTGAACATTCAAAGAATGAGCACGAAAAACTTTCATTTTTATTAAATGATTCAAATATACAAAATGTATTGCTTATAGGAAACGATATGAAATATTTATTCGATAAAATGGATAAAATTAAATTTAATGTAAAATATTTTGATAATCGTGAGGAAATGGTCAAATATTGTGAAAATATGGATATAGATGAAAGTATTATTTTGGTAAAAGGATCACGTGGAATGAAAATGGAAGATTTTGCTAACATTTTTAAAAACAAGGCGTAATTATGTTATATTATTTCTTTACATGGGTTAATAAGGTATTAAATCCGCCAGGATTTGATGTATTTAAATTTATTACTTTTAGATCGGCTGTAGCAGCTTTTACTGCTTTCTTTTTATCAATTTATTTTGGCCCAAAGTTGATTAAAAAGCTTCAGAAATTGCAAATTGGTGAAGCAAAAAAAATAGATGGGCCACAAAGCCATTGGTCAAAAGTCGGTACTCCTACAATGGGAGGTATTTTGGTTATATCTACAGTTACACTATCAACTTTGTTTTGGAGCGATGTTTTAAGTATATATATTATTTTAGCGTTATTTGTTACTTTATTTTTAGCAGGGTTAGGATTTCTGGATGATTATTTGAAAGTTATAAAAAAGTTTAAAAATGGGTTAGTTGAAAAATACAAATTACTAGGTCAATTTATCGTATCATTAATTTTGGCACTTGCTATTTATTATTTACCACAGTTTAGTGGAATAAATTCGCAAACTACAATTCCTTTTATGAAGGATGCAAATTTAGATTTTGGAATTTTATATATACCTGTAATTATATTCATAATAACAGCTACATCTAATGCTGTAAATTTAACAGATGGATTAGATGGACTTTCAATTGGAACTTTTTCAATTGTTTCTTTAGCATTAGCATTTATTTGTTATATTTCAGGAAATTATAAATGGGCAGATTATTTTAACATTATATATTTACCTGGTAGCGGGGAATTAACAATATTTGCAGCTGCTCTTTTTGGTGCATCAATCGGTTTTTTATGGTTTAATTCTTATCCAGCACAAATTTTTATGGGCGATACTGGGTCTTTGGCTTTAGGAGGTGCTTTGGGAGTAATTTCAATTCTTGTAAAAAAAGAACTTTTATTGCCATTATTAGGAGGTATTTATTTTATTGAAACACTTTCTGTAATTATTCAGAGATTTTACTTTAAATATACTAAGAAAAAGTATGGCGAAGGGAGAAGAGTTTTTAAAATGGCTCCGATTCACCACCATTTTGAGATGAAAGGTTGGCCTGAGCCTAAAATTGTAGTTCGCTTTTACATTATTACTGCTATTCTTGTTTTATTAAGTCTTACTTCATTCAAAATTAGGTAATAAAAATGAACGTTAAAGGAAAAAAAGTAACAATACTTGGTGCTGTAAGAAGTGGAGTTAGTGCTGCACTTTTAGTCCAAAAATTAGAAGGAAAGCCATTTGTTAGTGATATGGCTGATGCTAGTAAATTGAATGATGAAATGGTTCGTTTAAGAGAAGCAAATATTCCTTTTGAATTTGGTGGGCATACAGAAAAGGTTTATGATTGCGATTTTATCATTACTAGCCCTGGTGTTCCTACAAAATCAAAAGTTATACAAGAAGCATTAAAAAGAAAAATTGAAATTTTCAGTGAATTGGAATTTGCTTCATATTTTTGTAAAGGGAAAGTTATTGCAATTACGGGCTCAAATGGTAAAACTACAACAACAAGCTTGGTACATCATATATTAACAACTTCAAATAAAAAAACTTATTTAGCTGGTAATATTGGTTTTGCTTTTTCAAATATTTGTTTAGATGTTAAAGAAGACGAATTTGTTGCTTTGGAAGTTTCTAGTTTTCAGCTTGAAAGGAACAAAAAATTTAAACCATATATTTCAATTATTACAAATATAACTCCAGATCATTTAGATAGATATGAAACATTTGAAGATTATAGAAATGCAAAATTATCAATTTATAAAACTCAGGATGAAAATGATTATGTAATTTTGAATTATGACGATAAATTTTCCCAAAGAGAGATAAACAATAAAAATGTTAATACAATATTTTTCTCCTTAAACGAAAAGCCAAAAAATTCCATTTATTTAGATAATGAAAATATAATTTTTGAACAAAACGGTAAAATTGTTTTTGCTTGTAAAACATCTGATATAAAAATAAAAGGTTTGCATAATATTGCAAATTCTATGTGTGCGATCGTTGCGGCTAAGTTATCTGGTTGTAGTAATGAAGATATTATTAAAGGATTACAAACTTTTGAAGGTGTAGAACACAGATTGGAATTTGTAAGGGAAATTAATGGTGTGAAATATGTAAACGATTCAAAGGCTACAAATGTGGATTCATTATATTTTGCATTAAAAAGTTTTGATAATCCTATTTTTTTGATTTTAGGTGGAATTGATAAAGGAAATGATTATAATCAAATAAAAGATTTAGTACTTCAAAAAGTTAAAAAAATTTATGCGATAGGTCAGTCTGCTGATAAAATATTTAATTTCTTCCATCACGATATAAAAGTTGAAATTAAAAGTTCATTGAAAGAGTGTGTAGATGCTGCAAATAGTGAGGCCAGAGAAGGGGATATAGTTTTACTTTCACCTGCTTGTGCAAGTATGGATATGTTTAAAAATTATGAAGAAAGAGGACGAATTTTTAAAGAATTAGTTTATAATTTATAATGAGAAAGCTTGGAATAACATTGTTTTTTATGATTTTGATTTTGATGCTATTTGGTTCGATAATGGTTTTAACTGCTAGTTCGACTTATGCTCAAACAAAGTTTAATAATTCGTATTTCTATTTTTATAGTCATATACAAAAAGTATTAATTGCATTTGTAGCTCTTGTTCTTTTTTCAGCTATTGATTATGAATATTACAAATATTATAGCAAATTAATGCTTTTTGGTGGTGTTGTATTACTGATAGCCACTTTAATTTTTGCTCCAAGTGTTAAAGGGGCTGAAAGATGGATTAATATAGGTGGCTTAAGATTACAGCCAACAGAGATTGTAAAAATTGTACTTTTTATTCATCTAGCTAATATGGTTGATAAAAAAGGGGATTTAATTACAGATTTTAAGAATGGTTATGTTTATACTTTGGTTTGGATTTTATTAGTTGCAGCTTTAATTGTTTTACAGCCTAATTTAAGTAATGCTACTATAATTATTTTTGTTTCCCTTATTGTTCTTTATAATGCTGGAGCTCGATTAAAACATGTTTTATCAACGCTGCTCACTTTAGGAATACTTGGTTTTTCTATAATGCTTATTATGCCGCATTCACGTGCTAGAATTTTAGCTTATATAACTGGTATAAGTGAAAAAAAAGCAGGAAATATTCAGTTATATCAAGCATTAGTAGGTATAGGAAGTGGCGGCATAACTGGTTTAGGTTTAGGAAATAGCAGACAAAATAATCTATTTTTACCTGAACCTTTTGGTGATTTTATATTTGCGATTATTGGTGAAGAATTAGGATTTATTGGTGGGGTTATTTTGGTATTATATTATTTTGCAATATTTTTTGTAATGATTTTAATTGCAAAAAAAACTGAAGATAAATTTGGTAGACTTATTGTTTTATCGTTTGCGTTTTTGCTGATAATGAGTGCTTATGTTAATATTTCAGTTGCTATTGGTATTGTTCCAACTACAGGTATCCCTTTACCATTTGTTAGTTATGGTGGAACTTCTATGATCTTTTTGTCAATAGCTATTGGAATTGTAATTAATATTGCTTTTTCTAATGAAAGAAAGTTTTCACAAAAAATATTAGTAAATCTTGAGAATTAAATGGAAAAACACATTAAAATATTATTTGCTGGTGGGGGAACAGGTGGGCATCTGTATCCAGCAATTTCAGTTGCTGAAGAATTACAAAATTTGTATGAGCACTGTGAAATAGCATTTATTGGTTCTAAAGATAAAATTGAGGGTAGAGTTGTACCTCAATTAGGATATCAATTTTATCCAATTTGGATTTCAGGATTTCAAAGAAAATTAACAATAAAAAATCTTTTGTTTCCTGTTAAATTGATTGCTTCTATGGTTAAATCTTTGATTATTTGTATGAAATTTAAACCAGATATTGCAATTGGTTCAGGCGGATATGTATCAGGACCTGCTATTTGGGCAGCAAAAGTTATGGGAGCAAAAATTGTTTTGTTGGAACAAAATGCATATCCCGGTATAACAACAAGACTTCTTGAAAAATATGCTGATGAAATTCACATAACTTTTGAAGAAGCAAAAAACTATTTAAGAAATAAAGAAAAAGTATTTGTAAGTGGTAATCCTGTAAGAAATTCCTTAAAACTAATTGACAAATCAGAAGCGTTAAAGAAATTTGATCTCAAAGATAAATTTACAGTATTAGTTGTTGGAGGAAGTTTAGGTTCTAAAACATTAAATGAAGGAATACTTGAAAATCTTCAAAAACTAAAAGCAATGGATATTCAAGTGATTTGGCAAACTGGTAAGTATTATTATGATATTTACAAAAGTTATAATGATGAAAATATCAAGGTTATGGATTTTATAAACGATATGCAAGCTGCGTATTCTAGTGCGGATATTGTAATTTCAAGAGCTGGTGCTAGTGCTATTTGTGAAATCGCTAATTTAGGTTTGCCAACAATACTTGTTCCTTCACCAAATGTCACAGCTAATCATCAATACCATAATGCAAAAGCATTAGCTGATAAAAATGCTGCTATTTTGATTGAAGATAATGAATTCTCAAATAAAATTATTGAAGTAATATCAAATTTAAAAGATAATAAAAAACAATTAGAGTTATTGTCAAATAATATTAAGCAATTTGGCAAACCTGAAGCTACTAATATAATTGCTAAATCTATATTAAAAATTTTAAATATTATAATTTAAAAGGGCATTTTTTTAAAAATAAGCAATAATCGTGCCAAGGAGAAAAATAATGTTTGGAAAAATTAAAAAAATATACTTTGTCGGAATTGGTGGAATTGGAATGAGTAGTATTGCAGAAGTATTGATAAGTCAAGGATTTATTGTATCAGGTTCTGATAGAGCTGAGTCCGAAATTACTAAACGTTTGAGAGATTTAGGAGCTGAAATTTTTATAGGCCATAAAGCAGAAAATATTCAAGATATTGACGTGTTAGTTTATTCATCTGCTGTTCCTATGGACAATCCAGAAATCCAAGCTGCTTTAGAAAAGAAAATTCCTGTCATTAAGCGTGCAGAGATGCTTGCTGAATTGATGAGATTGAAAATTGGTATTGGAATAGCAGGGACACACGGAAAAACTACTACAACTTCGATGGTTGGCCTAACTTTAACAGAAGGTGGGATTGATCCAACAATTATAGTTGGTGGAAAATTAAGTGGGCTCGGTGGAACTAATGCAAGATTAGGTAAAAGTCAATATATTGTTGTTGAAGCTGATGAATTCGATAGAACTTTCTTAAAACTTACACCTGTAATTGCAGCATTAACGACCTTGGAAACAGAACATTTAGATACTTATAAAGATTTAGAAGATATAAAAGGAGCTTTTATCGAATTTGCAAACAAAGTTCCATTTTATGGGTTTTGTGTTGTTTGTTTAGATGAACCAGCTTTACAAGATATTATCCCGTATATTAATAAAAAAATTATTACATATGGATTATCATCTCAAGCTGATGTTAGAGCTTATGATATTAGATATGCAAATAATTCTACTACATATAAAGTTAAATATTTTGGTGAAGCTCTTGGGGAAATAAATTTGAATATACCGGGTGAACATAATGTTAAGAATTCACTTGTTTCTGTAATTATTGGAATGGAAATGGGAATTGATTTTAATACAATAAAAAAAGCATTGAGTAAATTTGCTGGTGTTTATAGAAGATTTGAAATTAAATATAATAAAGAAGTTATGGTTGTTGATGATTATGCTCATCATCCAACTGAAGTTAAAGCCACTTTAAACGGTATAAGAACAGGTTGGGATAGAAGATTGATAGCGGTTTTCCAACCACATCTTTACACCAGAACAAGAGATTTTTATGCAGAATTTGCTAGGGAATTTCTAAATTCTGATATTCTCATCTGTACAGATGTTTATCCAGCAAGAGAAGAACCAATTGAAGGAGTTAGCGGTAAACTTATAGCCGATACTTGTAAAAAATATGGACATAAAAATGTTTTGTACGAAGCTGATAAAACAAAAATACCAGATTTATTAAATTCAATTAAAAAAGATGGTGATATTATTATCACTATGGGAGCCGGTGATATTTGGAAATATGGTGAAAAATTTATCGAGTTATTAAAAGCCAATGAAAGTGCAAACTAAAATATTTGGTGTTTTATTCTTTTTTTTGTTAGTTCTAGGAACATTTTATTTGTTAATGATTTCCAAAGAAGTTGTTAAAGAAAACAAAATTAAAGTTATTCAAATTATCGGATGTGATCTTTTAAGTAAAGAAAGTTATTTAAAATTTGCAAAAATTTCAAATGAAGAAGAATTAGGAAAAATCAATTCAATTATTGTAAAAGATAGGTTGATTAAACATCCTTATATTAAATCTGTTGAAGTAACTTTTGTCGATAAAAACATTTTGAACGTTAAAATTAAAGAAAAAAATATAAAATTTCTTTTAAGTGGTGATACTTTGCTAAAAGCTATTACTGATAATTTTGAAATTATTCCATTCTTAAAAGAAACTAAAAATAATAACTGGATTGTGGTTAATAATTTACAAGAAGCTAATACAAAGCCTTTTAATACAAATAAATCTGAAAGAATTGTTAATATATTTAAGATGATTGATATCATGAAAAACATTGAGCCAGAAGCAGTAACTCAAATAAAAAATATAAATTTTTATGATAAAAATATTGTTGATGTACAAATCAGAAATAATGATTTAGTTTTTTATGAACAAGATATGTTAAAAGTTTCATATTTAATTTCTAAAATTTATTCATCGAAAATAAAAGCTAAATCTAATTCATTATTTGATTTTAAGTTTAATGGAAATATATATGTGAAAACAAATACTGATACTGTAAAATATACAAAAGGAATAAAAATATGAAAAGAGAAATAGTAGCTGGAATTGACTTAGGGACGACAAAAATCTGTGCTATTATTGGGGAAATTGCCGCTGACAATAAAATTGATATTCTTGGTTTTGGTAAAGCTGATAGTAAAGGGATAACTCGCGGCATGGTAAATAATATTTTACAAACAGCAGATTCAATAAAAGAAGCCGTTGAAATTGCTTCAAATAGAGCTGGGATTAATGTAACCTCATTTAATGTAGGTGTTGCTGGTGACCATATTAAAAATTTGAAATATAAAAATTATGTTACCATTGCAAATAAAGAAGCTGGTATAACTGAGGATGATTTGATAAGATTAGATAACGATATAAGAAGTATTAAAAAGGAACCAGATAAAAAAATACTGCATATTATTCCTGAAGAATATATTGTAGATGATGTTTATAGAAGTATTGATAACCCTATTGGTATGCAAGGGAGTAAATTAGAGGCAATAAATAATATAATAACTGCTGAAACTAGATATCTTGATAATATTCAAAGAGCAATTGAGAAAGCTGGTTACTCAATTAATAACTTTGTTTTACAGCCATTGGCTTCTGCTAATTCAGTTTTAGAAGAAAGTGAAAAAGAAGTTGGTGTGATGTTAATTGATATTGGTGGTGGAACAACTGATATTGCAATTTTTGAGAATAAAAAATTAAAATATTCCAAAGTCTATGGAATTGGTGGAAATATGGTTACAAATGATATCCGAGAAACTTTAAATCTGATTCAAGGCGTAGCTGAAGAGCTAAAGGTAAAATATGGATTTGCTACTTTATCTGCAGTATTGAAGAATGAAGAAATAACAATTCCGGGAATTGGAGCGAAAAAGAATATGGTAGTTTCTGTTGCTACACTTACAGAGATTATTTATTATAGAATGAGAGAATTATTTTACTTTATCAATAAAGATGTTGAAGCTTTAGGTCTGAAAAAAATTATTAAAGGTGGTATTGTTTTAACTGGTGGTGGATCTTTACTAAAAGGATTAACTGAACTATCAGATGAAGTATTTGGAATTCCTGCTAGAATTGGTATTCCTTTAAATTTGGGTGAGGGATTATCTAGAGAAATCGAAACACCTGAATTTGCAACAGTTACTGGCTTGATAAGACCAATTGAAGGGTTATCATCTCATAATCCAATAGTTCTCACCATAGAAAAAAAGATGTCACAACAAGCAAAAGTACAGCCTTCACCAACAGTATTAAATATTGAAGAAGAAAAAGTGGTGGAAGAAAAAGTAGAAGAAAAAATTGAAACAAAACCAAAAGAAAAAAAAGAATCGATTTTTACAAAAATTAAGAATTTTTTTGATCAATTATAAGAACACAACAGGGAGGATAAAATGTTACCAGAAAATTTGAACTTTTTTCTTGAAGAAAATCCAAGAGAAAACGCAGTTATAAAAGTTGTAGGTGTTGGTGGTGGCGGTTGCAATGCCGTGAAAAATATGATTGAGTTAGGTATTAAAGGTGTAGATATAATAGCTGTAAATACCGATATTGTTGCGTTGAATTCAAATCCAGCTAGTATAAAAATACAAATTGGTAAACAATTAACAAAAGGATTGGGGGCCGGTGCTAATCCTGAAATTGGCAGAAAATCAGCTGAAGAAAATAAAGATGAAATAGCTGAAGCATTAAAAGATGCCGATATGGTTTTTGTTACAGCAGGTATGGGAGGTGGAACAGGGACCGGTGCTGCTCCAGTAGTTGCTTCTATTGCTAAAAGTTTAGGTGCTCTAGTTGTTGGTATTGTTACTAAACCATTTGTTTGGGAAGGCCCTGCTCGTATGCGCAACGCAGAGGCTGGTATTTCTGAATTGAGGCAACACGTTGATAGTTTGATTGTGATTCCAAATCAAAGAATTTCTGCAGTTGCTGATAAGAAAATAAAACTAAAAGATGCATTTAATAAACCAAATGAAATATTATATCTTGCTACTGTTGGCATAACTTCAATTATTACAGAAGAAGGTGTTGTGAATGTAGATTTTGCTGATGTTAAAAGAGTTATGTATCAAAGTGGTAATGCGCTTATTGGCGTTGGTACTGCATCAGGTGAGAATAGGGCTACTTTGGCCGCTCAACAAGCAATTTCTTCGCCATTGCTTGAGGGTGTAAGTATTAAAGGGGCAAGAAATGTTTTATTAAATGTGACTTGTGGTGAGGATTTTAGTTTTGATGAATTAGAAGAAGGTAACGAAGTAGTTCGTCAGGCTGCTGGAGAGGGTGTTGATATTATTTTTGGTTATGTTATTAATGAAAATATGGGAGATAAAGTTTCATATACTTTAATAGCAACTGGCTTCGATAAAAAAGAAGGTTCTCTATCTACTCCTAAAACAACAGTTTATACTCATAAACCTAAATTAGAAAAAGAACAAGAAGACCTTTTTGTAAATAAAGAACAAAATAATTTTAATAGTAATAAAGTTGCTGAACCAGTTTTTAGTGTTAATTCACCTAAAATTACACCTATTCCAAAAATGAACGATGATCTATTAAATACTAATGATAATATGGAAGATATTTCGATTCCTACTTATCAAAGAATTAAACAACAAAAACCTGTTGCCAATACTAATTTTAGTATAAGTAATAAAACTGTTGATTTAAATACAACATCTGATCTAGATGACTCTTCATTTTTAAGAGCTATTTTAGATTAGTTAAAAGAATAGGGGCTTTCCCTGTTGGGCCCCTATTTCCTATTAAAAATATTTCAAGTAATATTTTAAAGTTTCTTCAACTTCATTTATATTTTTACCTTCGGTATAAATTCTTACCAATGGTTCTGTTTCACTACAACGAATTAATACCCATTGCGTAGGTGTATCAAAAATATATTTTACTCCATTAATAACACCTCTACTATTTGTAAAGGTTTGTTTTTGGGATATTTTGTTATTTATGATACTATCTTCATCAGAAATTAACCTTGCTAAATTATCAATTGCATTTCCATTAAAATGATGGTCGATGCGCTTATAATAGATTTCTCCAAATTCTTTTCTTTTGTAATTGACAAAATCGGATAGTTTTTCAAAGCCACTTTCTAATAACATTTGTATGAATAATAATCCCGAAAAAATTCCATCTCTTTCAGGTATGTGAATTTTAAATCCATAACCACCACTTTCTTCACAACCTATTGCAGTATTATCGTTTACAAATTCTTCACAAATATACTTAAAGCCAACAGGAACTCGTCTGATAATTCTTTTACTTGCAAAGTGTTCTTCAATTTTACCTGTAACAGAAGAAGTTATAACAATATTACCAGTAATTTTTTTTGTATTTATAATATAATCTACAAGATATAATATTTGTTCCTGGGCGCTTAGCCATTCTCCATTTTCTAACATAACACCTAACCTATCGGCATCTCCATCGGTAGCTAAACCTAAGGCGTAACTTCCTTTTTTTAATTCTGATGACAAAGGTTGAAGATTGGTTTCAATTGGTTCTGGTAATCTATTATTAAAATTATTTTTTGGCTCAGATGCAATTGTATTTACGATGATTTTGGTATCCTTTAGTAAATCCATTAAATATTCTTGTCCAGCACCATTCATTGAATCAACTAGAACTCTTAATCCTTTTGTACTAAAAATATTGAAATCTAAGATTTTTAAGATATGTTCTTTATAAATTGGGTATAAGTCAATTATTTCGTAATTTTTTTTATAATTTAAAGTGATATTTTCAGAAATTAAATTTTCAACTTTTTTTGTTTCTTCGGTAAAAAATGGACCACCGTAATAGTTTTTAAATTTTACACCATTATATGTTGGTGGATTGTGGCTTGCAGTAATCATAACACCAGCACTTAATTTTAAAACTTTAATTGCTGTTGATACAAATGGAGTTGGTACTATTCTCGAAGATAAAAAAGTTTTAATATTGTATGTTGATAAAACAGAGGCAAAAATTTCTGCGAAAATATCAGATTTTAAGCGACTATCATAACCTACAACCACTTTAATTTCATCTTGATTATTTTTATATTCATTCAGTAGATATTTTGCAAAAGCTTCAGCAACTTGCTTAACAGTAGTTTCATTGATATCTTCATCAATTATGGCTCTCCAGCCATCTGTCCCGAATATTAGACTCATTAAATCCCCCGATTATTTTTTATAAAATTATAAAACTGAACAACAATGTTAATAAGAACGAATATTTAATATATTCAGCAACATCATTATATTGATTTTTTAATTTATTCCAATAATATGCCAATACTATCATAAGTAATATTAAAACCAATGATAATAACATTGTTTGAGTTAAACATAAACTGTTAGGAAAATAATCAATTAAACTTTTGCCATTAAAAAATTTTCTATACATAATTTGTAAGTGAAACCAATATACAAATAATGATTCTCTACTAACATTTATAAAAAATGAATTACTCAAATCTACTCTTTCTGTCAAATAATAGGAAAGACTAAAAAGTGTCAATAAATAGCCTAATCTTAATAATGTGAATAATGGACTCGATTTTAAGCCAGTGTCAAAACTAACTTTATCATATAAATATAAAGCATGTGGAATGAAAACTAAAATAAGCCCTACATATAAAGTAATTTTTAAAAAATTATCTAATTGTTCATCTTTATATTTTGTATAAAGATAACCTAAAATGTAGCCAGAAAATATAAAAGCAAACCACGGAAAAATTGGGAAAAGAGCTTTATATTTATTGTTGAATATTGTTGCAATTGATAAGTGGAAAAATTGATTAAAATCTATTTTCCATACTATTGGAGTTAATAGAATGAAAGAAATAAACAATATTGAAACAGCAATAATATTTGAAAAATTATTTTTTAATAAAGTTCTAAAAAATAATAAAACAATTAGTCCTAATCCAATGCATTGCAAAACATCAAATTTAAAGAAAGATATTAGATTATCATAGCTGGAGCGATAAATTACATCTTCCAACGAATAAAATGGTAAATGAAGTGAATAACCAGCAACTATAAGGAAAAACATTCGTTTTAATTGGTTATTGAATTCTTTATTAAAAAAATGTAATTCAGGTAAACGTCTTAATGATGAGATGTAAAAAGCAAAGCCTGAAGTAAAAATAAAAGTAGGTGCAACCAAACCATTTATAAAATTAATAAAAATAGCCGATGATTTAATTGATTGAAATACCGTTTCATTAAAGATATGTACCTCAATCATTACAATCATGGCTAAACCTTTTAAAAAATCAACATTAATTAATCTTTTTTTATGCATAAAAAAACTTAAATTTTTTACAAAATTAAAAAAAATTGAGATTTAATAAAAAAATAATTATATTGTAAAAAAAGATATAAAAATCTTAAATTAAACTTTGGGGGTAACAATGGCACAATATCAATGGTCTGATTCGTATTCTGTAAAAGATGTAAAAGTTGATGCACAACATAAAAGATTGTTTGAAATGTTGGGTGAATAGCAAGATGCAATGAGAAATGGCTCAGGAAAAACAGAACTAGGTAAAATGCTTGATTTCCTTGCAGATTATACAGTTACGCATTTTAAAGATGAAGAAGAAGTGATGAAAAAATTGAATATGCCTGATTTAGCACATCATATTAAAGAACACGAGGATTTTGTAAATTTTGTTGTTGAAACAATTAAAAAATTCAAGTCTGAAGGAGCTAATCTTGCGATGCTCATTACAGTACATCAACAATTAGGAGATTGGTTAGTAAATCACATCTTAAAATTAGATAAAGAAATTGCCAAATACAAATAATAAAGGAGGCTATTATGGCCGTATTTCAATGGAATCAAACACTATCTGTTGGGAATCAAAAAATTGACCAACAACATCAGCAATTGTTTGAAGCTCTTGCAAAGTTACAAGATGCAATGAAGGCTGGTAAAGGGAAAGAGGAAGTTATGAGTACATTAAGGTTTCTTTCTAATTATGTAGATAAACATTTTGCTGATGAAGAAGAATTGATGAAAAAACATAATTATCCAGATTTTGAAAATCATAAAAAAATCCATGAAAATTTTAAGGCAAAAGTAAAAGAATATATTAATAAATATAATGCTTCTGGCGCAGATTTGTCTGCTATTGTTACAGTACAACAAGAAGTTGGAGACTGGTTGATAAAGCATATTGGTTATGAAGATAAAAAATATGCACCTTATATTAAATAAAAATAAAATAGCTGCTTTAATAGCAGCTTTTTTTGTGATTATTATAAATGTTTTGCGATAAAATTATTTTACTCAATTACTATAAGAGTATATAATTTAAATCTATCCATTATTATAATTTAGTTTATTAAAAAATAGCTGTATTAATTTTGAGATTATTGCGGGCCTTCGGCCCGCTGCCCCTTGCAGCTTTCCACAAGCTGCAAGGGGCTTAAGCTTATACAGTCCGAGCTATATAATTTCTAATTTTTTCTAATCCTTATGAGTTATTACCTATCTTCTTTCAAAGTATGAGCTCTAATATTAACTAAAAATTAAATTTTTAAATTATTGTAAAAATATTATATTTAAATTTACATTTTTATAAACTCATAGGAGTAGGAAAATGCGCGAAATGCAAAAAAAATTTACAGATTTATTTTTTGTAATATTATCTTTACCTGCAACAGCTATTGGATTTGCTCTCTCTGTTCAAATTCAGTGCTTAGGTTGGATTCTTAATACACAATTAGGTTATGATTTACATCAAATTGGTTTAGTATGGCTTGCAGGGCCACTTGCTGGTATTTTAGGGCAAGTAATTGTCGGAATTATTAGTGATAATACTTGGCTTTGGGGCGGAAGAAGAAGACCTTATATTATTATTGGTGGAATTGTTGGCGGTATAATGCTTGTGCTTTTACCAAATCTAGGATATATTAAAAATGCTTTCCATCTCGAAGGGACAGCTCTTCTTATTGTTGCAACAATTATAGCTTTAGTATTCGATTTATCCATTAATGTTAGTTTTAATCCAACAAGGACGCTTATAACAGATGTTACTCCCGAAGGGGAACTTCGCACAAAAGGTTATGCCTGGATGCAAACTATTTCCGGATTTTTTGGAGTTCTAGCTTATTTAATAGGTGCTTTCCTCGGAAATATTCAACTTATATACTTGGCAATCTTAATTGTACCACTTTTTACTGTTGTACCTACATTCTTTATTGATGAGCCAAAAGAATTAGTTAGCCAAGATGGTAATAATCAAGCATCTGAAACTAACTTGCCAGAATTTTTAAAAATTTGCTTCGCGCATGCTTTTACTTGGGTTGGTATTCAAACAATGTTCATTTATACATTTGGCTTTATTAAAGAAGTTGTGATGGGTTTCAAAATTACTCAAACTTTAACATCAGCACAAAATGACGAAATAGGTCTTGCTACCGGTATCTCATTTGCTATTTTGAATACAATAGGTTTCTTATTCCCTAAATTCGTTCTAGAACCTGTAAGTAGAAAAATTGGTAAAGTTTGGACTCATAAACTTGCTGTCCTTGTAATGGCTGTTGCATATTTAGTAACATTTTTGTTTGTTAAAGATAAAATTTCTTTATTCGTAATGATGGCAATTATTGGTATTGGTTGGGCATCTGTTGTAAGTATAATATTTGCAATAGTTTCCGAAGTTGTTAACAAAGCAAAAATGGGATTATTTATGGGCTTGTTCAACCTGGCTGTTGTTATTCCTCAAATTCTCTCTTCCTATTTAGGTGGTTGGATTAATACATTTACTGACAAATCTTATATTTTCTTAATTAGTTCAGTTACTTTATTTATTTCATTTGTTATTTGGTTATTTGTAAAAAACACTGAAAATAAATAATTTTGGAGGATAATTTGCGAAAAGGAGTTATTTTAATTTTATATATTGTTTTAAATTCTGTAATTTTTTGTATGGACCAATTTAATTACGAAAATTATAAAATTGTAGTAACTTCAAACCGCGAGTTATCCTTCACCAATTCTAAAGACGCTTATTTCTATACCACAACTCATTTAAATAAAAATGACAATTGGTTCTCTGGTTGGAATATCGCTGGCATTCGAATATTTAACGATTATACTTTATATATAGATAGTCAGCCTTTGAAAAAAAGTAAATCGAAAGTTATTGCCTATCCTGATAAATTCTACCGATATTATGATAATAACAAGGCTATAGAAATATTTTCAATGATAGATAGTATATCACTCCTATATTTTGAAATAAGCGTAGTCCAAGGGCGAAAAATCGGTTTTTCAGTAGATACCAACCTAACAAAGTTCACTGGAACTAATGGTAACATTTCGATACTTAAAGTTAATGAAAATAATGAATATAATATTTATATAACACCTCTGATTGATGGTGATATAGCAATAGCTAACAACATCATAGTTACTGATAAAAAGAACAAAGGTTTTATTGTTATTTGTGCTAAAAGCATTCAACAAGCTTATGATATTATTAAAGATTTTCGATTAAATAAAGAACGTTACCTTACAAGTAGGAAAAAACGAATTGAAAATGTTTTAAAAAATTCTTTTATTTTATCCTCAGATATGAATTTAAATGTTGCTCTTCCATGGATAAGTGCAACACTCGATCAACTTATAACAAAACAACAAGGCTATGGTATTTACGCAGGTCTTCCTTGGTTCAATCAATACTGGGGAAGAGATATGTTTATTTCCTTTCCAGGTGCATGTTTAGTTAGTGGTAAAACTAATATTGCAAAACAAATACTTCTTGATTTTGCAAAATTTCAAAATTTAGATTCAACATCAAAATACTACGGAAGAATTCCTAATCGTGCTCAACCTACTGATATAATTTACAATACCGCTGATGGAACACCAAGATTTGTAATTTCAATTTATGAATATATATTATATACAAAAGATTTTTCTATCTTAGAACAGTTATATCCAAACATTAAAATAAGTGTTGAAGGTAACTTAAAATATTGGGTTGATAATAACGGTTTCCTTTTGCATGATGATGCTGATACTTGGATGGATGCAAAAAAAGATGGCAAAATACCGTTCTCTCCTCGTGGTATTGCAGCTAATGATATTCAATATTTGTGGTATAAACAACTACAGATAACCGAATATTTCGCTGCTAAATTAAATGATACAAATTTTGCTAAAATTTGCAAAAATTATTCAACCAAATTGAAAAATAATTTTTCAAAATTTTTTTGTAATGATAAATATGGCTATTTAGCGGATAGACTTGATTCAAATTATATTCAAGATTGGAAATTTAGGCCCAACCAACTCTTCGCATTCGAATTACTCGAAGACACGCTCCTTAAAGCAAATATTACAAAACTTTGTTGGGAAAAACTAACTTATCCTTGGGGCGTTGCATCACTTTCACAAGATGATGACGATTTCCATCCATGGCATCATTGTGATTTATATTTTTTCGATGAAGCTTATCACAATGGAATAGTTTGGTTGTGGCTAAATGGAATTATGATGCAGAGAATGATTGAATTTGGGCAATACAATAAAGCATATGAATTATTTGATAATATGAGTAAACAAGCTTTATTTCAAGGAGCTATTGGATCTTTACCAGAAAATGCTGATGCTCTACCTCGCAATGGAAAAAAATGGGCAGATAGAAGCGGTGCTTTTCTTCAAGCCTGGTCTAATGCTGAATATTTAAGAATTTGGTACCAATACTTTTTAGGTGTTCAACCAGACTTAATAAATAACATAATTACAATAAAACCATCTATTCCTGATAAAATAGAGCAGTTATTTACTCAAACATCATTTGAAGATTCTAAAATTAAAATTTTTGCTGAAAAAATTAATAATAAAAGAGTTCTTACTTATATTTATAACGGTCCATCAAGATTTTTGGCAATAGAACTTCCATTTTTCGAAAAATTTAAATACGAAGCAAAAAATAATGATAAAATTGAAATTATTATTGAAAGAAATGTAGCACATTTTACTATAGAAAATAAAGATGGAAATATTAAATTTGACTTAAATAAAATTCCAAAGTACATAGAATATGAAAATAAAATTAATAAAATATTTGAAAAAGTAGATTTTTGTAAGCCATTATTAAGAAAAGACTTAAAGATTTTTAAAAATAAATAATTATTTAATTTTAGGAAAACCAATTATAAATTTGGATCCAACGTTAATTTCACTTTCAATATCAAATATACCATTGTGAAGTTTGATAAATTCTTTAATTAAAATAAGTCCCAAGCCAGTTCCCTGTTCTCCAGATGTTCCTTTTAAAGATGAATGTATATCCGAATTTAAAATTTTTTCTTTTGTCTCTTTTGTCATACCTATACCATTATCCTCAATAATAATTTTATCGTATTTATCATCTTCCTTACAGTAAATTTTAATTTCACCACCAATTTTAGTAAATTTTATTGCATTTGATAGTAAATTCCTTAAAATAGTAACTAACATATTTTCATCGACAAAAATATATTTGTTATCATCAATTAAAATTATAATATCAATATTTTTATTATTTGCTTGAAGTTTAAGCAATACTAAACTTTTAGTTATGGCGTTTTTCAGATTAATATTGGAAGGATAAAAATCAATCCTATTATTAATACTTCTATTCCACAATAAAATATTCTGTATAAGTTCTAAACTTTGTTCAGCTGATTGTTTAGTATATATTAAATTAACTTTTATTGATTCATCCATAGTACATTCTTCTATATCTTCTAAAACTATTTCTAAAAAAGAATTAATGGAGCCTATAGGATTAATTAAATCATGTCCTATAATAGAAATTAACCTATCTTTAAATTTATTATTCTTTTCTAATTGATTCCTCAAATCATCTAATTCATTGTATTGTGCTATTAAATCGATGTTCAATTCCTCTAATTTTTGAGTGGCAAACTGTAATTCTTTATTTTTTTTACGTATCCTAATATAAGAATACATACCTAATATAACTAAAATAGTGATAGTTAAAATTATTATTTTAGCATATAACTCATTTTTTTTATGGATGTTAAGTGTTTTATCAAACTCATATTTATTTATACTTTGTAAAAAATATGGATTATTTACACTAGCATCTGCAGAGTCTCGAACCTTTGATAAAAATTTTAAATAAAATATTTCTTTATCCTTATCATTTAATTTTTCAGAATTTGTAATAACAATTTTAAGAACATCCTCAACAAGAAGCCATGATTTCAAATCAACATAATAATCTAATAATTCCAATGCAAGTCTATTACTTTCGTTATATTTACCAATATTAGATAAATAATAAGAATATATTAATTGAGTTTCAAAAAATTGATATTTTGACTTTTGTAAGTATTTAGAGTATTTAAATAATGTGTCTAGATTATTTTTAGCTTCAATAATATTGCTTTTTTTCAGATAACAATAAATAATTTCTCGGAGTGAAGTAAGAAAAGAATTTGTGTCTTTTAACTCTTTTCTTAGAATGTAAGCATTATAATAATGTTTAATTGATAATTCATATAATTTTAAGTACTTGTAAGCTTGTCCAAATCTTTGAAAAACATATGCTTGACCTAATTTGTCATTAGTTTCTTTAAAAATTTTTAATGCGTTCATTAAATACTTGAAGCCATTTGTAGTATCATGATTAAGTATATAAAGATTAGCAATGTTATTATAAGCATATGCAATTTCTCGTTTAATTTTATATTCTTCACCTAATCTTAAGGCAGATATAAAATAATATTCTGCTTTAATATAATTATTTATATTTCTATAAAAAATTCCTTCAAAATTGTAAAGTTTGGGTAATATTTCTTCATAATTAATATTTTTTGCATATTCAATTGCTTTTTCTATAAGTCTTAAGCTAATGTAGGGATTATCATTTCTATAATTCCATGCTTGTTCTGAAATATAATCAATTTGTTGATATATTTCTTTATCCTGTATAATACTTAAAATACTATCGATTTTATTATCATCCTGTTTGTTATAAGCGAAAAGATTAATGATTAAAAATAATGTTAAAAAAAGTTTTTTCATTTTTCTTAAAAAATATACTTCATATAAAAAAAATAATTTTTTTTTTACAATAAAAAAAATATATTTATAGCCCAAATTTAACAAAATAAGGGAAGTATATGAAAAAAATATTATTATATATATTGGTTTTAATCAATATATTACTTGCACAAGATATTAATTTAATTAGTGAAGGTTTCAATAATGGAATAACTCCACCTACAGACTGGGAATTCTCTGGTATAACTTCAACTTACACAACTTCAGGAAATTATGGTAGCGCATCACCGTCATTAAAATTTGATACAAATGGCGATTATATTATAACACCGAGTTTAAATAAACCAACACAACTGTCCTTTTGGCTAAAAGGAAATTCAACGGATAATAATTCATCTCTTACAATTTTTCAATATATCAACAGCAGTTACCAACAATTAGTTGATATTAAACCATTAAGTACAACTGGTATAACTCTAACTTACAATTTAGATACAAATGCTACTAAGTTGAAATTTGTTTATAATAAATCTGCTGGAAACTTAGCATTTGATGATGTTTTAATAAAAGGTAAGAATAATAGTTCTCCTGGTGGTGGCGGTGGTACACCTAATTTAACATTAAGTAAAAGTAAATTGTTTTTATTTAGTTATGTAAACTCAAACTCAAATATTTTAACATATACCTTATCAACAAGTAATTTAACAAGTAATCTTAATATTTCTACTTCTAACGGAATAAAAATATCTACTGATAATGGAGCTAATTGGTACAATAGTTTATCCTTAACTCCAATAAACGGAAATATTTCATCACAAACAATTTATGTAATGTATTCACCAACAAATATTGGAAATTCAACTATCAATATTCAACATTCTAGTGGTTCTACAAATCAAAATATAGTTTGTTATTGTGTCTCAGGAGCAAATTCCAATCCTTTTATGGCATATAAAGGAAATTATAAAGGGAAAACACTACGTTACCTACTCCATAATGTTATAAAAAATCACACTGTGGTAAGTTACGATGGTTTATGGTCACAATTTATATATACTGATGCTTTAGATAACGGTAAAGTATATGATATTTATACAAATAATCCAAACGGAACAACATCTTATTATTTCGATTTTTCCGTAAATCAATGCGGTACATATAATAGTGAAGGTGACTGCTACAATAGAGAACACTCTTGGCCAAAATCTTGGTTCAACGATTTAGCTCCCGCTTATTCCGATTTACATCATATCTACCCAACGGATGGTTATGTCAATAACAGGCGTGCTGATTATGCATATAGTAATGTATCAAATCCTACATATACATCATCTAATGGTAGTAAACTTGGGACTTCCAATTGGAGTGGTTTTAGTGGTACAGCATTTGAGCCAAATTCTGCCTTTAAAGGTGATTTAGCTCGTTCGTATTTTTATATGTCTACAAGATATATCTATGAAGATGGCGGTTGGACAACTTCCGATATGACAGATAAAGCAGAATTGAAATCTTGGGCTGCAAATTTACTCTTGAATTGGCATCAAAATGATCCTGTTAGCAATAAAGAAATTACTAGAAATTGTGCAATCTATAATATTCAAAACAATTGGAACCCTTTTATCCTTGAGCCAAAATTTGCGCGTGAAATTTGGGATACAACAACAGCACCAGTTTTAGTAAATGCTCAATCCATAAACAGTACTCAAATTGTTGTTACATTCGATAGATTTGTAGAACTTAACTCAGCTCAAAATATTGCCAACTACTTTATTACAGGAATTGGAAATCCTACCTCCGCGCAAAGAGATTATGATAACGATCCTTCTAAAGTTTTATTAACCTTTAACAATCTTATACCTGGAAATACTTATAACATAATAGTCAATAATGTAACAAACCTAAATGGTAATCCAATAGCCACAAATTCTTCTATATCTACTGGTAACGTTTTGCCTGTAGAATTAAAATCCTTTTCTTGCATAAAAAAAGAATTTTCAATTATTATAAAGTGGACAACCACAATTCAATTAAATACCGAAAAATTCATCATTCAGAAAAAAATTGACAATAATTGGATAGATTTAACATCAATTAAAGCAAAAGGTAATTCAAACGAAATAATAAATTATGAATACACAGACGATAATCCACACAATGGAAATAATACATACAGACTAAAAATTATTGATTTTGATGGTGTTATAAATTATAGTGATGAAGTTCACACTAATTTTGAAATTAAATATGATTTTGTGTCAAATATTTATCCAAATCCTTTTAATCCAAAAGCAATAATAAGCCTAATTACACCAACAGAAAGCTTTGTTGATATAAATGTTTACGATATTACTGGTAAATTAGTAAAAACACTAGCAATAAATTATCCTTTACAAACGGGCAAAAATCTAATTACATTCGATGGCAACGAATTAACATCAGGAACATACATAATAACCTTCGATTATAAATCTAATACATTAAGCAAAAAAGAATATAAAAAAGCTATTTTGATTAAATAAAATATATTTAGCTCAGACGGTGTAAGCATAAAGCCCGTGCGGCGCACGGGCGGGCTAAAGCCAAAATTTTTTCCCCAATACATTTCAATAAAATTTTACCAATATATTTTATATTTTTACATTTAGCTAAATAACTAAATGATTTCTAATTTATTTTTTATAGATTAGTTCACGTAAAAAAAAGTGAATACATAATATCGTTATTCCAATATATTATAAATTACGATATATTAGCAAAATTAATATATATATTCGTATTACAATATAATAGTTTATAAGATATAAATTCAATTTATAAAAAAATATATTTGCTTATACAAAATAATTGCTTGTGCGATATAATTGTAAATTCAATTATATTATAAAAAATTGCATCAATTGTAAGCTGCCGCGTATTTGGGAAAGATTTGAGTATTAAGGCTAGAAAGCATCACATTATGAAAGGTGTCGAAGAAAAGAGTTTTGCGGGCCGTTCGGCCCGCCGCCCCTTGCGGCTTGGTTCAAGCCGCAAGGGGCTTAAGCTTACACTGTCTGAGCTAATGAATAAAAAAAGCAAGCTTGCTTGCGCTTACTTGCCTTTAATGAAGATAAATAACTAAAATTCTAACTTTAAATAATTATTATCTGAGCGAATATTTGGATTTTGATAAACATTTGTTAATTAAGTGATAGTTGTCATTATGTAGTTTTTAAGCTCGACTCTAGTAATCTTCCCATTTTTATCATTATCAGCACTTTATTCTTTGATTGATTTAATTAGTGAATATGTAAAATATCATTAGAAATAATTTAAGATTCATACTAAAATTCTTGTGCAGATGATGATGAAATATAACCATACCATCCAGGTTTCTAACATCAACAAAAACTTCATTAAGTAATTGGTTCAATTTAAAATAATCAATTTTATTTATTCTTGCTAATTTCTTTCCATCTTCTTTATCTTTAAATTAAAAATGATAAAATGAGCATTGTTATAAGCTAATACACAATTTTTGTAAAATAATAGATAAATTATACCAAATTGCTTTCATTGTATTTGTAAGGAATAGAAAAGACTTTTTATCTTAATTCTTTCTCTATCTGGTAAAAATATGAAATAACTATATCTAATAAAACTGTTGATTTCATATTTGAATGTATAATCTTTAAATTGTGCAAAAACATAGATCTTCAATAGTAAAAAAAATAATTTTGTTTTCATATTTTTTTTCTATATTAGTTAATATTATAAAAATAAATTTGTATACCTTATAAGTTCAAATAAATTAACTAACAAATTAAGTTTAATCTATGTTTATAACAGTATATGCAAGAATTCTTAGTGATGAAAACAATTTTTATGACTTTGAAATAATCAATTATAATAATAGCTTATTTGAATATTTTAAAATAGAATTTAAAGACGAATTATTGTTAGGAAGTAAAATTTTAAAAGATTTTTATAAAGATATTTATGATATTATTTTAGAGGCATTTAAAGTTTCAAAAGAAATTGAAAGAATTATCAAAAGAGAAGAAGGTATTTTTCTAAGCTTAAAAATTATACCTTATAAAGATAGTTATTTTAATTTGTTTATTTCTGAAATTAAAGATAACTATTCATTTAAAGAAATTGATAACTTTCATCTATTAAATTATATTAAAGATTTTATTTTAATTCTCGATTTTTATGGTAATATAGTTTTTGCAAATCAAATGTTTTGTGATTCTGTTGGTTATCAATCAAATGAATTCACAACTTATAACATTAAAAATTTAATCCATAATAATTCTATACCATTTGATGAAGTAATAAGAACGGTAAAGCAGAATAAAAAAGCACATTATTTTTGGCAATTTAAAAAGAAAAATCTTTCATATTCTTATTTTGACGCAAAATTAAGTGAGTTTGTCTATAATAACAATAAATATATTTTTTGTTATTTAACTGGTTTGAATATTGAAAGCGAAATTTATAGAAATTTCGATATTATTTTTAATTCCATAACTACACCAATTTTAATTTGTAGAGTAAACGATTTAGAAATAATAGATTTCAATTCAGCTTTTGCAGAAGTATTTAATAAAAAATACAGTGAATTTAAATTCAAATTTTTATATGAAGTTGGGTTCTTTTCACAAGATGATTTAATATCTCTTATAAAACAAACAGTTCAAAAAGGCTATATAAGGAACTTCAAGGTAAAATTTACTAATAATAATGGGGAACAAAAAGTTTATCTTGTAGATACTTATATGATATTTTTGTTGAGTTTTGAGAATATAATTATCACACTTCACGAGATAACAGAATTAGAAAACAAAAATGAAGAAATTGAAAAGCTTTATAAACAATCTGAAGTAATATTAAATAATAGTCCTGTAGGAATCGGATTGATTAAAAACAGAAAAATCTATTGGTGTAATCCTAAATTAGCTGAGATATATGGTTTTAATGATACAAGTGAACTTGAAGGGAAAGATACAATTATTTTATATAATTCTCAAGAACAATTTGAAGAACTTGGTAAAAATATCTATAATGATTTATTAACAAGAGGATTTTATAAATCCGAATATAAATTAGTAAGAGGGGATAGACAAATTTGGTTGAATACACAGGCAATTTTAGTAAATAAAGATAATTTATCTGATGGAATAATCATTATAGTTGATGATATAACAGAAACTAAAAATTTAATGCAAGATTTAGAAAATGCAAACCAAGCTAGAACACAATTTTTAGCAAATATGAGCCATGAAATTAGAACTCCATTAAATGCTGTGATAGGTTTTTCAAAATTATTATTAGATACACCACATAATGAAACACAAAAAAAGTATTTAGAATATATTAATGAATCGAGTGATTTACTCTTAAATATTGTAAATGATATTTTAGATTTATCAAAAATTGAAGCTGGTAAATTAGAACTTGAAATCAAAAAAAATGATATTGTAGAATGCTTTGAGAGCGTAATCGATATATTTAAATACTCTGCTTCCAAGAAAAATTTACAGTTAATGCTTGACTTGGACTATACAATGCCACAATATGCGTATTTTGACCTCGTAAGATTAAAACAAATTTTAATCAATTTACTTTCTAATGCAATTAAATTTACTGAAAAAGGCTTTATTAAATTAACTGCTTATTATACCATAAATGAAGAAGATAAAAATTTCGCAACTTATCATATTGAATTACAAGATAGTGGTGTTGGAATATCAAAAGAAAAATTAGAGATTATTTTCAAACCATTTATTCAAGCTGATACTTCGATAACTCGAAAATATGGTGGTACAGGATTAGGATTAACTATTTCTCAACTTTTAGCTGAAAAAATGGGAACATCATTGAAATTACAATCCGAGGTTGGCAAAGGAACAACATTCTTTTTTGATATTAAATTAAAAGTTGAAAATAAGACAATTTTTGATAATTATAAAAAATTTAATGATCAAGAAATTCTTATTATTGAAGATGGTGAAGACTTTTGCCACAAATTGGGAAATATACTAAATGAATTGAAACTTAAACCAACCATAAAAAATTTTAGTGATATAAATTATGATGAAATTAAAAAATATGATGGTGTAATTTTTACTTTTTGTGAAGAAGAATCGTTAAAAGATTTACTAAAATATTTCTCTAAAGAAAAATTAATTTTAAGATTAATAATTGATAGTGATAAGCAGAAAGAATACTTGGAAAATAATTATGGTATTAAATATTTTATCAGTTGTCCTTTAAAATTTGATTATCTTTATCAGGTTCTTTCCCAAATAATGACAAGTAGCATTCAAATTAGCAATAAAGATTATAGTTTAAATGATATAAATAATAACAACGTAGAAGTTAACAAAAAAATAAAAAAAATATTTATAGTTGAAGATGTTTTAATAAATAGAATTTTATTACTAAATTTATTAAAAAAGATTAGCGAAAATTTTGAAATTATAGAAGCAGAAAATGGTTTAGAAGCTATAGAGAAGTATAAAAATAATGAATTTGATTTAATTTTTATGGATGTTCAAATGCCGATTATGGATGGTTTAGAAGCTACAAAAAAAATAAGAGAATATGAAAAAGAAAATAATAAAAAAGATACTCCAATAATAGCTTTATCTGCTGGGATATTGAAAAGTGAACAAGAAAGAGCCTTTAGTTCCGGAATGAGTGATTATCTACCTAAGCCCATAAATATTGATAAATTAAAAGAAATTATAAATAAGTATTTAAATAATGAAGAGCAAGAGAAAATATATTTTGATAAAAATGATTTTATAGCAAGATTTGGTTTTAATAAAGAATTATTGAAAAAATCTGCTTTAATGGTATTGAATGATATTCCTTCTAAAATATCTAATTTAAATTATTATATTAAAACCAAAGATTACAAATCAATACAGTTTATAGCTCATAGTATAAAAGGGAGTGCAGGGAATTTATCATTGAAAGCATTGTATGATAAGGCATTTGAGCTTGAAAAATTATCTTTAAATGAGAATACTGGTCATAATTTAGAGAATTATTATAATGAAATAGCGAATATATGGACAAAAACTAAGTCATTTTTGGAAAAAGAAATATATGAATAATTATTGATAAATAATATTATTTATGCAACCATCTTTGATTTCAATTACTGAATGCCCAATATTCATAAGTTCTGGATTATGAGTTGCAATAATTAAAGTAATCTTTTTCTTTTGATTTAAAGCAATGAAGAGATTATTAATAATTTCAGCATTTTTGCTATCTAAGTTTCCGGTTGGCTCATCTGCAAGAATTATGTCAGGTTCGTTAATTATAGCTCTGGCAATAGCAACTCTTTGTTGCTCTCCACCAGAAAGTTCATTTGGCTTATTATTAAACCTATGAGATAAATTCAATTCATTTAACAGTTCTTTAGCTTTTTCAAATGCAACTTTAGGTTTTTCGCCCATAATCATATGAGGAATAGCAACATTTTCAACTGAGGTAAATTCAGGTAGTAGATGGTGAAATTGAAATATGAAGCCAATGTGTTTATTCCTAAATATATTTAATTTAGCATCGGATAATTTTGAAATATTTTCATTATTGAAATATATAATTCCCGAATCAGGTTTATCTATAGTTCCAAGTATATGTAATAGAGTACTTTTTCCAGCTCCAGAAGCCCCAACAAGTATATATATTTTTTCTTTTTTGAAATCTAATGATATATTTTTAAGCACAGATATTTTTTCATTTTTTTGTAAGTAAGATTTATAAATATTTTTACAACTTAAAACAATATTTTCCATATTTATTCCCATTTAATTGCGTCGATAATGTTGTTTTTATAAGCAATTTTTGCAGGATATATTGATGCGATAAAAGACAAAAAAATTGAAGTTATACATATTAAAATTACCATGATAATATCAATCTGTATTGGCATAGCATCTATTAGAAATTTATTAGGATCAAGAGGATAGATTTTATAATTAATTTGAATATAACAAACAATTAAACCTAAAATTAAACCAACTGAAGTGCCAATAATTCCATTAAAAATACCTTGTAAATAAAAAATTCTTTTAGCTTGATTATTCGTTAGTCCGTATGTTTTCAAAATAGCAATATCTTTTTTCTTTTTTAGTACGGTCATCGTTAAAGATGCTAGAATATTAAATGTTGCTACAAATATAATTAAAGTTAAAATAAAAAATGCAGCCCATTTTTCAAATTGCATCATTTTGTATAATTCTTTGTGAAGGTCGAACCAAGTTAATACGACTATATCATCGGGAAATTTTTGTAATAATAGATTTTTAATATCATCAGATTTACTAATATCCTTTAGCCATATTTCATAACCCTTAGGAGTATCTGAGTCGACTAATTCAGCTATGGTTTCATAATTTGTATAGGCATATAATAAATCGTAATCTCTATTATGTGTTTCAAAAATATTAGCAACAATATATTTGTTAGTTTTAGGAACTAAAGAAAAAATTGCTGCATTTCCAATTTCTTTGAATGAAGAAATTATAATTGTATCCCCTGGTAATGCTTCCAGACGAATTGCAAGTGGGACTCCAATTGAAATTTCGTTTCTATTTAAATTAATTTTTCCAGAAACAATAAAGTTTTTGTAACTTTTATTTCCTATGTTATCATAACCTTTTAAATTAACAATATAATACTTCCCATTCTTATAAATAATTGATTTTTGATCAATAAATTTTGTTGAAAAGGTTATAATATTATTAGATTTGATAAATTGGTAGACATCATCGGCAACATTTGAATTTTTAAAATTTATCATTATATGTGGATCAGCATTAATTAACATTTTTTGTACATAATTACCAAAACCATTAAATACAGAGATAACAACAATTAAAGCCGCTACACCTATTGCAATACCAGCAGTGGATAGAAAAGAGATAATTTTGATAAAGCCATTTTTTTTACCATAGAAAAAATATTTTGATGCAATATACAATTCAGGTTTCATATTTACTCGAATTTTAGTGTATCTATTGGCTTAAGTAAAGTAATAATTTTTATTGGGAACAATGCAAAAATTAATGTTATTAAAAAGGCAATGCCTGAAACTAAAAGATAATTTGAAAATTTAATAACTATTGGAACGTGATCAATAAAATAAATTGATGCAGGAATATGAATTATTTTGTAAGTCATTTGTATATATGATAAAATAAAGGAAATTAAATTACCGATTAAAATACCAATTATGCCTACAAATAAGGCATATGAAATAAAAATTATATTCAAGGAAAAATTAGAAACGCCAATTATTTTTAAAACTGAAATATTGTTAGTTTTTACCAAAATATTGATTATTAGTGTGCTTATTATATTAAAAATAGCTACAATAGTGATAAAGAAAATAATAATAGGAATAGGTTTTTTTTGAAATTCTATCCAAGTAAAAATATTTGAGTAAATTTGGTAGATATTTTTAGCATAATAAGGATAATTAAAATTGTTATTCATTAGTTTAGTAATATTATGGATATCGCTAAGATTTTTAATTTTTATATCAAATCCAGAAACTTCATTTTTCATATCAAAAATTTCTTGAGCATTTTTTAAATTAGTATAGAAATAGTTGTTATCGAATTCTGAAATTCCAGTTTCAAAAATTCCTTTGACGAAAAAATTGAAAATAACAGGTGGATTTTCTATAGATGGTGGTTGATTACTTTTTAGGGAGATAATAGTAATTTTATCATTTAGCTTTATATTATATTTTTGAGCAATAGTATTACTAATGAGTAAAGGTGGGAAATAGGGATTGTAATTTACATCATATTTTCCATAAATGATAGAAGATTTTAATTCAGAATTATCCAACTCATTTGAAATACCTTTTAGTAAAATTCCATCGTAATTTGATTTATACTTAAATACAGAATATTTTAGGGTATAAGGTGAAATTGAAGACAATTGATTGTAATAAAGATATTTTTGAAAAATATTATCTGAGCTAAGATTTTTATTGCTAAAACCAGAAACGACAATATGAGAATTAAAAGAGAAGATTTTAGTCGTAATTTTAGAATCCAATCCATCAATAATAGCAAGGGTTAAATTTAGTGCGATAATTCCGATGGCTATACCTGCAATAGCAAAATAAGAGAAGAAAGCAAAGTTCTTATTATTTTTGAAGGAAAAAAAGCCCTTGAAAATAATAGTTAATAATTTAATTTTCATGTAATTCCAGAAAAATTAAAAATTAAGGAAAAATATAAAAAAATTATTTGACAAAAACGAAAAAATATATTATATTTGAATTCTAAATTTGAAAAAAAATAAACGGGGCATAGCGTAGCCCGGTTAGCGCGCCTGCTTTGGGAGCAGGAAGTCGCAGGTTCAAATCCTGCTGCCCCGACTTAAAATAAAATGATGCGCCAATAGCTCAACTGGATAGAGCAACAGCCTTCTAAGCTGTGGGTTAGAGGTTCGAGTCCTCTTTGGCGTACTTATTAAATGGTGGAATTAGCTCAGTTGGTTAGAGCATCAGATTGTGGCTCTGAGGGCCAAGGGTTCAAATCCCTTATTCCACCCCAAAATTATAAAGTTTAAAAATCTGGCCCCATCGTCTAGTGGTTAGGACACGGCCCTTTCACGGCTGAAACAGCGGTTCAAATCCGCTTGGGGTCACTTAAAGAAATAGCTGAATTAACAGCTATTTTTTTTGTCCTGTCAATTCGATAAAAATCTTTACAATCTGGCCCCATCGTCTAGTGGTTAGGACACGGCCCTTTCACGGCTGAAACAGCGGTTCAAATCCGCTTGGGGTCACTTATTCAAGTCAAATCTTTTTTATCGTTTTTTTATATGTTTCTTTATCCTTTTTTTGAAAATAATAATAAAATTTAATAAATTTTTTTTTATTTAAAATTTTTTTTATTTTTGAAGTCGGATAATTTAGTGAGTTAGTATGGAACAAAATTCTCATGTTATGATAACAGAATTTGGAAAAATTTTTCTGTTTATGGTAATGGCTGTGATTCTTGTCGTTGGTGGTATTATAACAGCCTATCTTATAAGACCTTCAAGAAAAACATACGAAAAGCAGCTGACCTATGAATGCGGGGAAGATCCTGTAGGCTCGCCATGGAATAAATTTAATATTCGTTTTTATGTAACAGCTTTAATATTTTTAATTTTTGATGTAGAAGTTGTTTTAATGTTTCCTTGGGCAATTACTTTTAAAAATTTCGGTATATACGGATTGTTGGTAGGATTGATTTTTATTGTTGTTTTAGGTGTTGGCATGGCGTATGAAATTGTGAAAGGTGATATTAACTGGGATAAATAAAACAAAGGATAAACTATGGGGTTGTTAGATAAAGAATTTAATGATGGGAGTTTTCTATTAACAACAACTGAAAATTTGCTTAATTGGGGACGTTTATCTTCATTATGGCAGATGACATTTGGTTTAGCTTGCTGTGCTATTGAAATGATGGCAACTAGTGCATCACATTATGATTTTGATAGGTTTGGTGTTATACCACGTCCTTCACCAAGACAAGCAGATTTAATAATTGTTTCCGGAACTGCTACATTAAAAATGGCGCTAAGAATAAAAAGAGTATATGAACAGATGCCAGAACCTAAATATGTAATTTCTATGGGAAGCTGTTCGAACAGTGGTGGTCCTTATTGGAAACATGGTTATCATGTTCTAAAAGGAATAGATAGAGTAATACCAGTAGATGTTTATGTACCTGGTTGCCCTCCAAGGCCTGAAGCATTACTTGAAGGGTTATTAAAATTACAAGAAAAAATAAGAAAAGAAACATTGGTAAGAAAATCATATGAAAACAATTAATGAATTCTTCGAAGTATTAAAAAATAATTTTAATGATGCAGTTGTTGAATTAAAAGAAGATATCGATTCATATATTGTTGTTAAAGCTGATTCAATTGACAAAATTGCAGAGTTTATAAAAACAAATAATGATTTCAAATTCGATTTTTGCACTTGTGTTAGTGGTGTTGATGATGCTAATGGAACTAAAAATACAGATGAAAATGGTAATGTTGTTATAAATGGTGGTACAATGAGTGTATTTTATCATTTTAATAGATTAGTAGATGATGCTAAAATAATTTTCAGGGTATATGTTGAGAGGGAAAATCCTGTAGTTAATAGTATTGCTATGATTTATAGAGCAGCTGATTGGCACGAAAGAGAAATATTTGATTTATTTGGAATTAATTTTACAAATCATCCTGATTTGCGAAGAATTTTAATGCCTTATGATTGGGAAGGCCATCCATTAAGAAAAGATTATAAAAACCCAGAATTTTATCAAGGAATTAGAGTAGCTTATTAATTTAAAAATTAATAGTAAGAAAAAATATGTCTTTAAAAACAGAAGAATTAGTATTAAATATGGGCCCTCAACACCCTTCAACTCATGGTGTTTTGAGATTAGAGTTGTTGGTCGATGGGGAAATTGTCAAAAACGTTATACCACATTTAGGTTATTTACATCGTTGTTTCGAAAAACATACTGAAGCATTACAATATTTTCAAATTGTACCTTATACAGATAGATTAGACTATCTTGCATCGATGGGAAATAATTTTGGTTATGTTTTGACAATTGAAAAATTGTTAAAAATTGAAGTTCCAGAAAGAGTTGAATATATACGAGTTATAACAGCTGAATTACAACGTATCGCATCACACCTTGTAGCTATTGGAACTTTTGGTATTGATGTTGGAGCATTTACACCATTCCTTTTCTGCTTTAGAGATAGAGAGATAATATTAAATCTATTTGAAGAAATCACTGGTGCACGATTCTTATATAATTTTATGGCTGTTGGTGGTTTGAATTACGATTTATCTAATGGTTGGGTAGATAAAGTAAAAGATTTCATAAAATATTTCCGCCCAAAATTAAAAGAGCTTAATGACCTATTGTCTTTTAATAAAATTTTTATAGAAAGAACAGCAAGTGTTGGTATTTTGCCAGCAGATATGGCTATAAATTATGGTGTTAGTGGGCCGATGTTAAGAGCATCAGGTGTAAAATATGACATTAGAAAAAATGATCCATATTCAATATATAATAGATTTGATTTTGATATTCCAGTAGGTCAGGGATTACAAGGAACAGTAGGCGATACTTGGGATAGATATTGGGTTAGAGTTTTAGAAATTGAAGAAAGTTTAAAAATTGTTGAACAAGCAATTGAACAAATTCCTGAAGGTGATGTTAAAGCTGCTATTCCTAAAAAAATAAAGCCACCTGTAGGTACAGCATATGGACGAGTTGAAAATCCAAGAGGAGAACTGGGCTTTTTTGTTGTTAGTGATGGTGGAAATAATCCATTTAGAGTAAAAGTAAGACCACCTTCATTCTGTAACTTAAGTGTGATTAATGAAATTTGTAAAAATAATCTTGTCTCAGACGTTGTTGCTATTCTTGGTAGCACAGATATAGTTCTCGGCGAAGTTGATAGATAATTTCAAACAAACTAATAATGAATTATGAATAATTTAGTACAAGAAATAATTGTAAATTTATTACTTGCAGCCGCTCCATTATTTTTATGGATATTGCCATATGCATTATTGGCTGTTTATTTAGAAAGAAAGATATCGGGGTTTATGCAAGATAGACTTGGTCCGATGAGAGTTGGTAAATGGGGTTTATTGCAATCATTAGCTGATATTGTAAAATTATTACAAAAAGAAGATATAATGGCAGATGCTGTAGACAAAAAATTATTTAATTTAGCACCGCTATTAGTTTTTATAGGTAGTTATGCAGCATTTGCAACAATACCTTTTAGTAGTATTTATATTGGTTCCAATATTGATTTAGGAGTTTTCTTTGTAACTGCTATTTCTGCACTTGTGGTTGCAGGTTTATTATTAGGTGCATGGGCTTCTAATAATAAGTATTCATTATATGGTGGTATGAGAACAGCTGCCCAAATTGTAAGTTATGAAATTCCAACAGCAATTGTTATTTTGTCTGTGGTAATAATAGCAGGGACATTTAATCTTAAAGAGATGAGTGAGCAACAAACAGCAAATATTTTTAATTGGTATATTTTTGGTGGTCCAGAATTAGGTTTGAAGAAATTTATTCTAATACCATTTATGTTGGTTGGAACGGTGATATATTTTATAAGCTCATTGGCAGAAGTAAATAGAACTCCATTCGATATTCCTGAAGCTGAATCAGAAATTATTGGTGGTTATCATACCGAGTATAGTGGGATGAAATTTGCATTTTTCTTTTTGGCAGAATATGCAAATATGTTTGCTGTTTCAGCTATAATTACTATTTTATTCTTTGGTGGTTATCAATCTCCATTTGGATACTTGGGAAATTTATTAAATATAAAATGGTTAGTTGGTGTAGAGCAAATATTTTGGTTCTTATTCAAAGGTTTATTATTTGTTTTTGTACAAATGTGGTTAAGGTGGACACTTCCAAGATTACGTATTGACCAATTAATGGTTACATGTTGGAAATATTTAATTCCAATTTCGCTAGTAAATTTAATAATTATCGCTTTTATATCACTATTATAAGAAGGCGTTTAATATGAAGGAATATTTTAAAAATATATATGAAACCATATCAACTGTTCTTGTAGGAATGGGTGTTACTTGGAAGCATTTATTCGAAAAGAAAGTAACAATCCAATATCCTGATGAAAGGTTAACACTTCCAGAACGTGAAAGAAATAGACTTTATGTTGATATGGAAGATTGTATTGGTTGTCGACAATGTGAAAATGCTTGTCCAGTTGATTGTATTGAAATTGAGACAGTTAAGGCATTACCTGGTGAAGATGCTGGTAAAACAAAAGCGGGGCAAAAGAAGGTATTTTTTGTTACAAAATTTAATATAGATTTTTCAAAATGTTGTTTTTGTTCATTCTGTGTTTTCCCATGTCCTACTAATTGTATAAAAATGACAGATGAATTCGAATATTCTGAATACAGTAGAAATAATTTAATATATAATTTCTCTGTTTTCACACCAGAAGAAGCTGAAGAAAAGAAGAGGAAATTTGCAGAATTTGAAAAAGAAAAAGCAGCACAAAAAGCTGCCGCCGTAGCAGCTCAAAAGCCTGCTGAGACTAATACAAATACATCTAACAATAATCAGTAAGTGATACTATGAACATTTATGACTTAGCATTTTATGTATTGGCATTTATAACAATTTTATCTGCTGTAATTGTTGTTTTCAATAGAAATTTAGTTTATTCAGCATATTCTTTGTTATTTACATTATTATCAATCTCTGGATTATATGTACTTTTATTAGCTGATTTCATTGCTATTGTACAAATTGTTGTATATGTGGGGGGTATTCTAATATTATTACTTTTTGGTATAATGTTAACACAAGAACAAGTAAAGGTACCAGTTAAAGCCAATGTTGTTTATATTGCTTTATCAATGTTATCTATTGGGTTAATTGCTGCTTTCTTGTATAAATATTTGTTCACTGCTGGCAATATAAATTTGCCTAATTTAAGTGGTCAACAAGGTACATTTATTTCTGGCAAATCGACTATTAAATATATTGGTAACGAATTATTAACAAATTATGTATTGTATTTCGAATTATTAGGTATGGTTCTATTAATTGCTCTTATTGGTGCAACAACTATTGCAAGAAAAGAAAATAATAGGTGAAATGTGGAACATATAACATTAAATCATTTCTTATTCGTTAGTATATCACTTTTTTTATTAGGTTTAATTGCTATTATAATAAGAAAAAATGCAATTATGGTTCTAATGGGTGTGGAATTGATACTAAATTCGGCAAATATCAATTTTGTTGCATTTTCCCGGTTTTCTGGGAACTTGATTAATGGGCATGTTTATACTTTAGTTGTTATTGTATTAGCTGCTGCTGAAGCTGCTATTGGATTAGCAATTGTACTTAATCTTTATAGATTAAATCAAAATATCAATGTTGATGAAATAGATCAATTAAAAAATTAATTTAAGATGTAATTATGGATCAATTACTTATTAATTTGTCGGTAGCAACATTATTTATCCCAATTATTGGTTTTATTATTGTTTTACTTTTTGGAAAAAGATTTAAGAAGTTGTTCCTTTTTGAAGTTGTATTACTCGGAATAAATCTTTTGTTATCAATTTATATTGCTATAGTAAAACTAGCTTACTATCCAATGCAAAAATTTGTATCTGAATTTACTTGGATACATTTTATTTCTACATCTAAATATGTACCAAGTATTACTTTTGATTTAGGCGTTATGCTTGATAATGTTACAGTTATAATGTTATTTGTTGTAAATTTGATAAGCTTTTTAGTTCATCTTTTCTCTATTGAATATATGCACGGTGATAAAAGATATTCAAGATATTTTGCTTATCTTGGATTATTTACATTTTCAATGTTAGGTATAGTTTTAACACATAATCTGTTAATGATATATATTTTCTGGGAACTAGTAGGGGTATCATCCTACCTTTTAATTGGTTTCTGGTTTGAAAAGTGGTCAGCTGCAAATGCTTCTAAAAAAGCAATGTTAATGAATAGAGTTGGTGACACAGGACTTTTATTAGGAATTTTAATCTTATTCACAAATTATGGAACATTTACCTTTGATAAAATTTTCCAACAAATAGCTGCTGGTAATTTACCATTTGGAAGTTATGCTTGGTTGACAGCAGCAGGAATATTGATTTTTATGGGGGCTGTTGGAAAATCAGCTCAATTTCCTTTACATTTATGGTTACCTGACGCTATGGAAGGTCCAACTCCTGTAAGTGCTTTAATTCACGCTGCAACAATGGTTGCTGCTGGTGTTTATCTGGTCGCAAGAGTATTTGTAATGTTAACTGCTGATGCATTATTGTTTATAGCTGTTATTGGAGCAATTACCTCATTTATTGCTGCAACTATAGCATTTACACAAAACGATATAAAAAAAGTACTTGCTTATTCAACTGTTAGTCAGTTAGGGTATATGATAATGGCTCTTGGTGTTGGAGCCTACTCATACGCATTTTTCCATCTTGTAACTCATGCATTCTTTAAGGCTTGTATGTTTTTAGGTTCTGGTTCGGTAATTCATGCTATGCATCACGAACAAGATATGCGTGAAATGGGTGGTTTAAAAGATAAAATGCCGATTACATTCTGGACATTTATCATTGCAACACTTGCCATTTCTGGTGTTCCATTTACTTCTGGATTTTTAAGCAAAGATGGTATTTTACTTGCAACATTAGCTTTTGGTAAATTAACTGGTCATTGGTTAATTCCTATTATAGCTTATTCTGTTGCTGGTATGACAGCTTTCTATATGTTCAGATTAATTTATCTTGTTTTCTTTGGAGAACCAAGAAATCATCATAAATATGAACATGCACATGAAAGCCCAATTGTAATGACTTTGCCACTTATAATTTTAAGTACTTTATCAGTATTTTGGTGGTATAGTTTAAATCCAATAGATCCATCAAATGGTGTGTTTCTTGAAAAGGTAAAAACTCCAAATTCTATAGTACCTGACGTTCAAAGATTTCAATTTATGATTCAAGATAAAGCAAAAGAAGTTGTTAACAATATAACTCATTCAGAACTTTATATGGAGACATTACACCACTTCCACTATACTGCTTTAGCTATGTCTCTTATTTTAGCTGGTTTAGGTATTCTATTAGCAACTTACATTTACAAATGGAGAAAAATTGATGTTGATGCTTTGGCTGAAAAAATCAAACCTTTATATCTTTTTTCTTTAAATAAATGGTATTTGGACGAATTTGTTCAAATTGTATTTGTAAATTCAGCATTGAAATTTAGCAAAGCTCTTGCGTGGTTCGATTTAAATGTTGTAGATGGTATAGTTAACGGTTCTGCTTTTGTCCTTAGACAAATATCTGCTTTGGGTGGTTTGATTGATAAATACATAGTTGATGGCGCTGTTAATTTAACAGCCGAAATTATTGGTGTTTTTGGAAAAGGTTTCTCAAAAATTCAAACTGGAAAAGTTCAAAGTTATGTTCTTTATGCTGTTTTCAGTATAATTCTATTGTTCTTTATAGTTAAGTTTTTTTAATCATAAGAATTTACAAGGTGTTGATCTATGGTAACATTTCCATATTTATCGCTTATTACATTTTTACCAATATTAGGAATGATTATAATTTTATTTATTCCTAAATCAAAAGCACAAGTTATTAAATATTTAACGTTATTCATCACTCTTGTTCAACTTGTACTTTCTGTTATAGTTTTACTTAAATTTAACTATAACTTAGGTGGAATTTTCGATCCAAAATCATTCCAATTTATTGAAAAATTCACCTGGATAAAAATAGATAATTTTGCATGGCTCGGTACTGTAAAAATTGATTATTTCTTGGGTATTGACGGTATCAGTGCTCCAATGGTATTGTTAACTTCTTTAATTGCTTTAATAGCAGCGATTTCGTCGTGGAATATTGAAAAAATGGTAAAAGGTTACTTTTTAATGTACCTATTGTTAGATACAGGTATGATGGGTACTTTTGTTGCATTAGATTTCTTCTTATTCTATGTATTTTGGGAGTTAATGCTTTTACCAATGTATTTCTTAATTGGTATATGGGGTGGCCCAAGAAAAGAATATGCAGCTATAAAATTCTTTATATATACAATGTTCGGTAGTATTTTTATGTTAATCGCTATGATTGCATTATTCTTCAGCACTACTGAATTATTACCAAATGGTCAAGTAATTCATACCTTCAATATGCTTGCAATGATGGATCCTGCAAATTATTTGAAAGATGGTATTTTGTCAATTACAAATCCTAATAATTTAAGATTACTAGCATATCTCGGTTTATTTATAGGTTTTGCTATTAAAATTCCTATGTTCCCATTCCATACTTGGTTGCCTGATGCTCACGTAGAAGCTCCAACTCCTATAAGTGTTATTCTTGCTGGTGTGTTATTGAAATTAGGTACATATGGAATTATCAGAATTAATTATGCTATATTCCCAGATGTAACTTTCCAATTAGCTTGGTGGATTGGTTTATTTGGTGTAATAAATATTGTTTATGGTGCTTTGTGTGCTATGGCTCAACAAGATTTTAAGAAATTAATTGCTTATTCTTCAGTTTCACATATGGGTTATGTTTTACTTGGTATGGCATCTTTAACAGTGACAGGTTTAAGTGGTGCGGTTTTCCAAATGTTTAACCATGGTACAATTACAGCAATGTTATTCTTACTTGTAGGTGTAATTTATGATAGAGCGCATACACGTGGAATTAACGAATTTGGTGGATTAGCAGCTCATATGCCAATTTATTCTGGTTTTGTAACAATTGCTTTCTTTGCAGCTATTGGTATTCCAGGATTTAGTGGTTTTGTATCAGAAGCTCTTGTATTCATGGGTGGTTTCAGTTCAATTGTTACACGAATCCTTACAATCGTTGGTACTTTGGGTATTCTTCTTGGCGCAAGTTATATGTTATGGACATTACAAAGAATTTATCTTGGCAAATTCAATGAAAAATGGTCATTTATGCAAGATTTAGATGCAAGAGAATACACAATGCTCATTCCTTTATCTGTAGTTGTTATATTTTTAGGTGTTTATCCTTCTGCTATGATAAATCTTATGAATAAATCTGTTGTTACCTTAATCGATTTTATGTCTAAAAATTATATTCACTTAAATGCTTTAGTAAAATAATATAAGATGCTCTATGGAAAATATATCATCAATAATACAAAATACGAAACTTATTTATCCTGAAATTGTACTTTCATTAGGTATCATAGTAGTTTTAATTTTCGATTTGATTTTCAAAAATGAAAAGAAACGATTTTTAAATTATATTACATTAGCAGTTTTAGCTGTTGTTGCTATAACATTAAGATTAACAAATTCTGCTAATAACACTCTCGCATTCAATATATTTCAGATAAATCAAATTGCTTATTACTTCAAATCAATTATTCTTTTAGCAACATTTGTTGTTCTATTGTATTTATTTACATCAAAAGAAGTGGATAATTTTGTTAATAGATTAGGTGAATTTCATCTATTGATTTTAGGAATGCTCTTAGGTATGTTTTTTATTGTTGGAGCTGCTGACTTAATTTTAATCTATATTGCAATGGAAACAATGTCACTATCTTCATACGTTCTTTCTGGATTTGATAAAACCAAAATGAGAAACAGTGAAGCCTCTTTGAAGTACTTAGTTTATGGCTCTGCTGCTTCTGGGATTATGTTATTTGGAATATCATTGATTTATGGAAGTTTTGCAACTACAAATATATTAGTAATCAAATATCTTTTATTAAATAATTTTATTGTAAATCCAATTATTGTAAATTTTGCAATAATTCTCTTACTTGTAGGAATATCTTATAAAATATCTGCTGCACCATTTCATTATTGGGCTCCTGATGTTTATGAAGGTGCTCCTATTTCAATTACAGCTTATTTATCTGTAGCAAGCAAAGCTGCTGGTTTTGCAATGCTTATTAATGTATTGCAAACATTTGTATTAAAGCAAAATCAAGGATGGATTGTTTATCCTGTTTTCGATTGGAAATTTATATTGATTATTCTTTCGGTTCTTTCTATGTTTTTTGGTAATTTTACTGCATTATGGCAAAACAATATAAAAAGAATGCTTGCATATTCTTCAATTGCTCATTTAGGATATATGCTATTAGGTATTATTGCATTTTCTGAACTTGGATTAGTTGCGGTTTTATCATATTTCTTAATTTATTTATTTATGAATTTAGGTGCTTTTTATGTAGCTATGGTTATTGCTGATAATTATGGAATTGAAAATATAGACGAATATAAAGGTTTAGGACCAAAATTACCATTTTTAGGTACAACTTTAGCAATATTTTTAGTTTCATTAGTTGGAATTCCCCCTTTAGCTGGTTTTATTCCTAAATTTTATTTGTTCACTGCTTTAATTGAAAAAGATATGATTCTCCTTTCAGTTATTGCTTTAATTAATACAGTTATTTCTCTTTATTATTACATTAGAGTATTGAAAGAAATGTACCTATCAAATTCTGAAAGGGATGATATTACAGAACAAAATATTGATCCTCTAAATAAATATATACCAATATTATTATCTATTCCCATATTGTTATTTGGTGTATATTTCTCACCAATTTATGAATTTTTAAAAAACATTGTTAAATAAAGTAATAAGCTATCCAATTGGATAGCTTATTTTAATAAGGAATCACATAATGGAAAAAATATTTCATAAAAGATTAAATATAATATTTTCAATCTTTATTTTATTTATCTCTTTACAGATTATTGATAGATTAACAATATTTATCTATTCATATGCTAATTTTAATAAATCTCTAATTGATTTTTTAAAAATACTTGGTGTTTCTTTATTATACGATATAATTACATTTTCATATTTTATAATATTTCCTGTAATAGTTGTAATACTAATGCCGTATAAAATATATTCATCAAAAATATATAAAGTTTTAGCGTACTTTTATTTTATATTAAACTCAATAATTTTATTTTTTAATTCAATAGCAAATTATTATTTCTGGGACGAGTTTCAAGTAAGGTATAATTTTGTTGCGGTTGATTATTTAATATACACAAATGAAGTTTTAAAGAATATCAAAGAATCTTATCCACTTGGAATTCTCATACCATTGATTTTAATATTTAGTATAATAATATATTTTATTTTCAAAAAGAAAATTAATGAAGCATTACAAACTAAAACTACTTTGAAAGAAAGATCAATTTTACCAATTGGAATTATTGTTTTATTTTTTATTTCGCTTACTTTTGTTAATGGTTCAAATGAGACTTTTTCAGATAATAAATACAATATAGAATTAGCAAAAAATGATATTTATTCATTTTTTGAAGCCTATAATAAAAATGAAATTGATTATAATTCTTTTTATCTTACCTATGATAATAACTCAGTTTTGAAAAGATTAAATGAACTTCGTTTCGTACCTGGGCAGGTTATCGACAACAATGGTTATGCTTTTTTTAATTCAAATGGTGAAGAGAAAAAGTACAACATAATAATGATCACAGTTGAAAGTCTTTCAGCTGAATATATGAAGGCTTTTGGTAGTAATTTGAATATTACACCATTCCTGGATTCAATTGCACATCATTCTTTATTTTGTACAAACTATTTTGCAACTGGTACAAGAACAGTACGTGGAATTGAAGCTATAATGTTATCATTTCCGCCTACACCTGGTTCCAGCATTGTCAGACGTCCTAATAATGAGCATATTTTTAATTTTGCATATCCGCTTATACAAAGAGGTTACACAGCTAAATTTATTTACGGCGGTTATGGTTATTTTGATAATATGAATTACTTTTTCGAACACAATGGTTTTCAAATAGTTGATAGAAACAAATTTAATAGTGATGAAAAAACTTTTGCAAATGCATGGGGATTATGTGATGAAGATTTAATGAATAAAACGTTAAAAGAAGCCGATAATGATTATAAAAGTGGGAAAAATTTCTTTTATTTTGTATTAACAACATCAAATCATAGACCTTATACATTTCCAACTAATCACATTAAAATGCCATTTGAAAGGGAAGGGGCTGTAAGGTATACTGATTATGCAATAGAACAATTAATTAAAAAAGCAAGCAAAAAAGATTGGTTTAAAAATACGATTTTTGTTATTTCTGCTGATCATTGTGCTAATAGCGCTGGTAAAACTTCCTTGCCTATTCATAAATATAAAATCCCTTTAATTATATATGCACCTAATATTATAAAGCCATAAGTTTTTGATAAAATAATAAGTCAAATTGATGTTGCGCCTACTGTTCTATCGTTATTAAATCTAAAATATAAATCTGCTTTTATTGGAAAAAATATACTGAATAATTACGATGATAATAGGGCTTTTATAAGTAGTTATCAAAAAGTTGGATATGTTAAAGATGATAAAATTGTTGTTCTCGACTTAAAAAGGAAGTATAATTTTTTCCAATATGATAGAAAAGATTTGACTATGAAAGAAGCTCCAGTAGATGAAAAATTGTTATTTGATGCTGTAGCTTATTATCAAGGGGCTTTTTATATATTCAAAAATAATAAACTTAAGGTGGATAAGATAAAATGAAAAAAATATTGTTTTTTTTAATTTCGTTAAAATTATTTGCTCAATTTAGTGGTAACATTGGTGCCGAAACAGTTTTTACAAAAGGAAATGTTGAGCAAGGTATATTTTCTGGTAGAACCGAAATTAGTTATGTCGATTCAGTTATAAAACCGGTAGTAAATTTTAATTTTACTTACGGTGAAGAAAATAAACAGAAAAAGCAACACGACTATAATCTTAAATCAAGATTAATATTGTTTCCCTATAATAATATTGCATTAACAATAAACGGATTATATGAGTATAACTTTCAGAGAAAAATTGACTATCGGTACCAATTTGGTATTGGTACTGAATTAAATTTATACAATGATAATGAAGATAATACATCATTATTGATATCTATGTTAAGGGAAGAAACAAAATATAATCAATCAATTAATAGTATAAAAAAATCTTTCAGAAGTACATCTTCTATTCTTAGCAAAATTATTATTGTTGATAAAAAAATTGTAATGACTAATAGATTTGATTTTAATACTAATGTTGAAAAGATTAATGATTTTCGTTGGAATTATAATTTAATTTTTGATTTTCAATTAAATGGTAGTATTTCATTACGAACAAGTTACACTAGTACTTACGAAAATATTGTTCAAAAAGATAGAGTTAAATTGGATAGTAAATATTTATTTGGATTTTCTACAAAAATATGAACTTTTAAAGAATAATGGTTGTTGATTTAATTAAATAAATCTAAAAGAAAGGATTAAAATTTAATGGAAATATTAAAAGTTTTAAATTGGCGTTATGCAACAAAAGCTATGAATGGTAAAAAAGTAGAAAAAGATAAATTAAACGCTATTTTACAATCTATAAATCTTGCACCAACTTCATTAGGTTTGCAACCTTTTAACGTATTACTTATTGAAAAGCAAGAATTAAAAGAAAAAATATTACCTATTGCAAACGGGCAGAAACAAGTAGTTGATTGTTCATATTTACTCATTTTTGCAGCCTGGTCAGAATTTACAGATGAAAGAAAACAAGAATTTTACACAAATTTTGAGAAAGTTCGTGGTTCAGTTCCAGATGTTTTAAAAAATTATATTGAAACAGTATATGATAATGCGCAAAAAAATCCAGAAGAATTTTTCAATTGGGCAGCAAGACAAACTTACTTAGCTTTTGGAGTTGGAATAGTGGCAGCTGCGGATATGGGCGTTGATAGCACTCCGATGGAAGGATTTAATCCGCAAGAGCTTGATAAACTCCTGAATTTAAATGAGAAAAAATTAAAAAGTGTACTTCTACTTCCGCTTGGCCATAGAGATGTGGCAAAAGATTATCTTGTTAATTTACCAAAACTTAGAAAACCATTAGAACAATTAGTTATTCCATTATAAAATTCGACGACAATAACTTATGTAAAATTTCATTAGCTCAGACAGTGTAAGCTTAATGCCCTTGCAGCTTGAGCCAAGCTGCAAGGGGCAGCGGGCCGGAACGGCCCGCTAAAAATTCCCCTATGTCCCCCTTGGAAAGTGGGATCTAAAATTCCCATCATTCCAAAAGTTGTGACAATTTAAATGATTGCCAGTGTGTTTTATTATAACAATTCCTTTTATACCTTAGTAAAATATATTTCAACTCATCTTTTTTATGAACATAGTTTTATATTATTTTATTTACATCTTATTTATAATGTAAAGGTGATTATATCGCTTATTCAAATCTATTTGTTCAAACTAATATTATATAGTAAATACAATAATATAGTAAAAACGAATATATATTTAAAAATTTCATTATCTCGTATTTACAATAATATCGTATATTCAATTATATAGTAATAACGATATATAGTTTACTCACTTTTTAATTAAGCTTATTTTTCATAAGAAAATATTTAAATAACATTTAGTTATTTAGCTAAATGTAAAAATATAAAAATTATAGTTAAAATATATTGGAATGTTTTCAGGAAAATTTTGGCGTTAGCCCGCCCGTGCGCCGCACGGCGCACGGGCTTTATGCTTACACCGTCTGAGCTATATAAAAATAAACGATGATTTAATTTAATTTTTACTTTAAGTTAATATGTATATCTGAAATTGTCTTTTTGAAATATAAATATTGAGGAGTTGTTGTTAATGATTGATATTGCTAAAATTGTTGATGAAAAATTAAGTGATAGATATCCTAAAATATTGAAAAAATCATTTGCGTATATATTGAGTAAAATTTTGTGTTTGAAGAAAATTAATGATTTTATTTCTAATAACTCTGATAAGCGAGGTTTGGAATTTATTGATGAAGTTTTTAATTATCTGAATATTGATTATACAATTTCTGAGAGGGATTTTAATAAAATACCATCTGAAGGGAAGTTAATAATTGTTGCAAATCATCCTTTGGGTGGACTAGATGGATTGAGTTTGATAAAATTGTTAAGTAAAGTTAGAAATGATGTTAAAGTTGTGGCTAATAGCTATTTATTGAATATCGAACAGTTGAGTGAATTTTTTATACCTTTTACGCTTGATAGTACTAATTTGCAGAAATCAAACATAGAAAAAATATTGAATCATTTGAATAATAATGGTGCGTTAATTTTCTTTCCTGCTGGGGAAGTTTCAAGACTGAAAGGTTTAACTGTGGTGGATGGGAAATGGCACAAAGGGGCGATTTTCTTTTCCAAGAAAACAGGTGCGGATATTTTACCTATTTATGTGAAGGCTAAGAATTCTCCTTTATTTTATGCGGTTGGTGTTTTGAGTAAATTTTTATCGATGTTATTGCTTCCATCTCAATTGTTTTATCAAAAAAATAAAACGATTTCTATAAAAGTAGGTAACTATATACCAGCAAAAAATATTGAAACTTTTGATTCAAATTATTCAATAAAATTGCTAAAGAAACATACTTATAGAATTGGTAAAGGAAGAAATGGAATATTTAAGACGGAAAATAATATCATACATCCTGTTAATGTAAAGTTAATTGTTGATGAGTTAAAAAAATCTACGGTTCTATTTAGTAAGGATAAAAAAACGGTTTTTTGTGTTAATTATAAAGAGGCCCCAAACGTAATTAATGAGATAGCAAGGCTCAGAGAACATACTTTTAGATTAGTTGGCGAAGGTACTGGTAAGAAAAAGGATATGGATGAATATGATAAACATTATGACCATATAGTTTTGTGGGATGATGATAGTTTGGAAATTATTGGTGCCTATAGACTTTACCATAGTTTAGGTAAAAATGTTAATAAATATTACACATCTAGTTTATTTGAGTTTTCAGATAAGCTTATCGGTTTACTTCCAAATTCGATTGAATTAGGAAGAAGTTTTATTCAAAAAAAATATTGGAATACATATGCTCTTGAATATATATGGAAAGGAATTGGTAAGTATATTTTAATGAAAGAAAATGTAAGGTTTTTATTTGGAGTAGTAAGTCTTTCGAATACATTTCCGAATGATGCAAAAAAAATGATAGTATATTTTTATGATAAATGGTATGGAGATGATTATGGTGTTAAGTCAAAAAATCCATATATTTTGAGTATTAAAGATAGAGATGAGTTAAGTAAAATATTATATGAAGATGATATTAAGAAGGATTATTTGATTTTGAAAAAGTATTTAAAAGGATTTGGTGTTGCAATCCCGACATTATATAAAAATTATTCTGAATTATGTGAAAGTGAAGGAATAAAATTTTTAGCATATGGAGTTGATGAAGATTTTGGAAATTGTATAGATAGTTTTATTATGCTGGATTTAAATTATATGAAAGAAGAAAAGAAAGAGAGGTATTTTATATAAAATAATTATAGCACATCTAAAATATTTACACATTTTTTTATTTACAAATAAGACATTGAAATATCATAAGTTGATTTTTCCTATCTAACGAAAATTTTTTTTAAAAAGTAAAAATTTAACTTGACATTAGGTTATTTTTTGATTAATTTGAAACAAAAGTTTCATTAAGATAATAAAATGGGAAATAATTTTCATATGGAAGATTTAATTAAAACATTTACGGAATTGGTGAGAATTAAAGGTTTATCTGGAGAAGAGAATAATGTAGCAAATTACATAAAGAATTATTTAATGCCATTAGGTTTGAAAGTTGAAGAAAGAGATTTAGAGAAGTTTACAGAGGGTAAATGTGGTAATATAATAGCAACGTATAAAGATGGTGGAGAGATTGCTTTATGTGCACATATGGATACTGCAAGAAATACAGAAAATGTTAATGTAATTATTGAAAATGGAATGATAAAATCTGATGGTAAGCAGCAGCTTGGTGCAGATTGTAGGTTAGGAATAGCAGTAATTTTAAGTGCTGTTAAGGATTTGATTGAAAATAATAAAGCTACAACTGGTTTTACTTTGATTTTTACTTCTCAAGAAGAGACAACTATGAATGGTTCAAAGAATATTACTGTGCCCAATAATGTTAAACATATTTTTATTATGGATAGCGCTTGGAGGCCCGGTTTTTTTATTTATGGAGCACCTGGTGCTGTAGAATTTAAATTAGAATTGTTTGGTAAGAGTGCTCACGCAGGAATTGAGCCTGAGAAAGGAATAAATGTAATAAAAATGTTGGGTGATATTTTGGTGGAAATTCCGCAAGGAAGAGTTGATGATGAATCTACTATAAATGTTGCTATAATTAATGCTGGGAGTGCAATAAATGTTGTTCCAGATTATGCGTTAGTAAGGGGAGAAATTAGGTCTTTTAAGGAAGAAAAGGTTGAAGAGTATATAAATTTAATAGATGAAGTTTGTGATGATGTAACGAAGAGATATAATGCATCATATAATTTTGAATATAATTGGGATTTTAAGCCTTACACTTTTACAAAAGAAGATGAAGCATATAGAATAATATATAAAGCTATCGAAAAGAATGGATTAGTTCCTAAACCAGTTCTATCCTATGGAGGTAGTGATGTTAATAATTTTAATGAAAGGGGATATAAAGCTATAAATGTTGGCACGGGGGCACAGAATCCACATTCGAATGATGAGTTTGTTCTAATTGAAGATATGGAAAAAGATGTTAATCTTTGCAAAATTTTATTAACTAATAAATTTATATAAAGTTATGAAAAAGATAATTGCATTTTTAAGTTTATTTATGATTGTTTTGGCTAATCCGAAAGGAAATTTGTTTATAGTAGGTGGTGGAAATATTAGTCAAGAATTGCTATCAAATTTTGTAGATTTAGCAGGTGGAAAGGATGCTAGAATTGTGATAATTCCTATTGCAAGTGAAGAACCATTGGAAGCAGGGAAGAGTAGGTTGGAAAAATTTAAGCAATTGGGCTGTACTAACGTTAAAGTTGTAATTTTTGATAGAAATAATGCTGATAGCGATAGTATAACGGCGTATTTTGATGGAGTTAAAGGTGTTTTTTTTGGTGGAGGTGATCAAAATAAAATAACAAATGCGTTGCTTGGGACAAAATTGTTAGGAAAAATTTTTCAAATTTATGAAAATGGTGGTGTGATAGGAGGAACATCTGCTGGGGCGGCTATTATGAGTAAAATTATGCTCACTGGAAATGAATTGGTATGTAAAGATACTGTTAATTCTTTTTCTACAATTATGAAAAGGAATGTTGAAGTTAAGGAGGGTTTAGGTTTTGTGAATGAATTTATAGTTGATCAGCATTTTGTGAAAAGAAAAAGGCATAATAGGTTGTTAAGTGTTTTATTGGATAATCCAGATAAGCCTTGCGTTGGGATTGATGAAGCAACAGCGGTTATTTATCACGGTGGGAAAATAAAAGTTGTTGGTGAATCCAATGTAATAATTTATAAGATAAAAGATAAAAAAAGCATTAAGGTTAATAAGAATAATATATATTCAGCAAAAGATATTGAAATGCAGTTACTTGTAGAGGGTGATGAATATAGTTTTAGAGGTAAGAAATGAAAAAGGGACTGAATACATTGCTGTTGATATATTTAATTGTAATATTTGCAGCAATTATGACTTATATTTTACCTGCAGGAGAGTATCAGAGAGAAGAACAAAATGGGAAGACGGTTGTTGTTCCAAATTCTTTTAAAACACTTAAGCAAAATATACCACAAGGAGTTGATAAAGTTATTTTAGCACCGATAAAAGGTTTTGAAAAAGCTGCAGAGATAATTGTATTTATATTGATAATAGGTGGGGCTTTTTCAGTGATACAAAAAACAGGTGCTATAGATATAGGTTTAAAAAAGATTGCATTTGTTATGAGTAGAAAGCCAGGGTTGCAGAAATATTTTATTCCAGTAACAATGACATTTTTTTCATTAGGTGGTTCTTTATTTGGAATGTGTGAAGAGACGATGCCATTTGTTTTAATTTTTATTCCATTAGCAATTGCTTTGGGATATGATTCATTAGTTGGTACAGCGATTCCATTTTTAGGTGCAGCAGCAGGTTTTGCAGGTGCTATATTAAATCCATTTACATTAGGTATAGCTTTAAAGATAACTGAATTGCCTTATGATATTGGATTAGGTTATAGAATTTTAATTTGGTTTATAAGTACAATTTCTATGATAACATTTGTGCAAATATATGCAAATAAAATCAAAAAAAATCCTGAGAAAAGTTTGGTTTATGATATTGATAAGAATAGGCATATAGATTTTAGTTTGAAAGAAGATGTTGATTTCCAATTGAAACATAAAATTATATTATTATCTATAGCTATAGCTATGGTTATAATGGTTTGGGGAATATTGGCAAAAGGTTGGTTTATAATTGAAATTGCTGGACTTTTTATGGTGTTAGGTATACTGAGTGGAATTATAGCAAAAATGGATTCTAATTCTATAATTGAAACATTTAAAGATGGGGCAAAAGATTTCATAGGTGTAGCTTTTATTATTGCTTGTGCGAAAGGTTTATTGGTAATAGCACAGGATGGTAAGATTATAGATACGATGTTGTTTTATATGTCGAATGTAATAAGTTATTTGCATCCAATAGTAGCAGCACAGATGATGTTTATAACGCAAGGAGTAATAAACTTTTTTGTTCATTCAGGTTCAGGGCAAGCGGCATTAACGATGCCGGTGATGGCACCGCTTGCAGATGTTTTGGGTATTCCAAGATTTGCTGCTGTTTTGGCGTTTCAATTTGGGGAGGGTTGGATAAATCCGATTTTACCAACAAGTGGTGTAACAATGGGAGTTTTAGGATTAGCTGGCATTCCTTATAATAAATGGTTTAAATGGATTTTAATTATTCAAATATACTTTTTCATCTTAGCACTAATCTTGTTAATTCCAGCAGTATTAATAAAATTTTAATAATTGGGAGGTATTATGAAAAACAAATTATTTACAATTGTTTTTATTCTTTTAGCTTATTATAATTCTTATTCACAAGTTTCTTTTGTAAATTCAAAAGGTGATTATGGAATAAGGTTATCAGATTATGCAAATATTAATCCCTATAAAGGATCAATTGTAAAAGCTAATAGGCAAATTTATCAAACGTCATTGTTGATTTCAACAGGCAAAGATTTCTCTATTAATAATGTTAATGATTTAAACATGCTTGATTCAGCTGTAGCTGTTAGTAATCCACAAAAAAGTTTATATGAATTAACTGTAAGTAATTCAAATGAAAGTTTAATGCCTGGTTTAGTAGTAAAAACATCAATTTATGGTTGGCAAAATAGATATTCGATAATAAAATATACTTTATTTAATAATAGTACTAAAGCAATTATAGCAAAACTTGGTTTAGAAGTACAACCTAATTTAGATGCAGGTTATGGTAATGAAAATATTTCTTATTTGAATGATTCAAAAATTGTTATGATGAATAGGGCATTACCAACTACAAAGACAAAATTAGGAATAAAGTTTCAAAAACCAGTTTATGCACTTCATTCATTTGATTGGTATCCAGAGTATGATACTTTGAAATATGCTGTAAGAGATTCATTATATTGGAGTTATGCGAATAATAAACAAATTAATTCATATACAAATGTTCCAAGTTCGGATGGGCAAGTTGTAATTATATATTTTGATGATGCTACGATAAATCCAAGTTCTAATTATGATGTATTTTTTGCTTATGCACTTGCAACAACACAAGATTCAGTTGTTACGATGTTGAATGAAGCTGAAACAAAATTTAATGATTTTATCACACCTGTAGAGAAAATTGTAAATATTCCAGCTGATTATGAATTGTATCAGAATTATCCAAATCCATTTAATCCTTCAACAAATATCAAATTTTCAATTCCAAAGAGTGATTTTGTTACATTAAATGTTTATAATTTATTGGGGCAGAAGGTTGCAACTTTAGTTGAAAATGAATTAACAGCAGGAACATATAATGTAAAATTTGATGCTAATAATTTAAATAGTGGCATTTATTTTTATGAATTGAAAACAAATAGTTATAGTGTAAGTAGAAAGATGTTACTTGTAAAATAAGGTTAAATTATTAGATGGCAAAAAGAATAAATGTATTGATTAGAATGTTTATAGTATAATATGATATTTATGAGTGGAATTAAATATTAAGGGTAGTATTTGTGAATTGATTTGGAGTCATTATTTAAAAGAGTTTATAGCGGGCCGAACGGCCCGCTGCCCCGTGCGGCGGTGGCCGCACGGGGCTAAGCTTACACCGTCTGAGTAATAATAAAAATTTTTTTTTGGATGTCTATGGATGTTTTAAAGGAAATAGCAAAATCACTTAAGGGATTACCTGATAAGCAAAAGCAAATTGCTCAATATTTTATAGATAATTTTGATAGGATTCCATTTTTATCTATAGATGAAATTGCACAAGAGGCTAAAACTAGTAAAGCAAGTATAGTAAGATTTGCGCAAAATATTGGTGTTAAAGGTTTTTATGAATTGAAGGATGGTATTTCAAAGGAATTGCAAAAAAAGATAAATGATAATGAAATTGTTTTTATTGATGATGATGCTGGAAGTAAGAGAAAATTATATCAAGAAGTTGTTAATATAGAAATTAACAATATATATTCGACATTTAAGAATTTAAATGAAGGTGAATTTGAGGATGTAATAAAAGATATAATTACTGCAAAAAGAGTTATATGTGCTGGTTTGGGACTATCTCATTTTATGGCTAGTATTTTGCAGTATGAGTTAAGTTTATTGCAAATTGATGCAAGGAATTTGAATAATAATTTGCCAAGTTTTATAGAACAAATAAAAATGTATGATGAAAATGATGTAGTTATTGCATTTTCGTTTCCACCTTATTCAAATCCTACGATTGAATTAGCAAAATATTGTAGAATGAATAATATTAAATTGATAGGGGTTACTAATAAGCTAAGTTCCCCTATCATAACGTATGCATATAAAAGTTTAATAGTAAAAACTGAAAATGTTATAAATACTAATTCATCGGCTGCGGTTTTTGTATTGATAAATGCTGTAACAACATCTATCGCAAAACGATTGAAATTGAAAAAATAGGTGTGATATGAGAAAAATAATATTAATATCGGTAATACTAATAGGAAATATTTTTGGTGGTGTAACGGGAAAAATAGTTGGAAAAGTTGTTGATGGTGTTACAAAAGAACCTTTGCCTTATGTAAGAATAACTGTGATGCAAAATTTTAGTGATTTAAGTTTAGAAGAAATGATGAATATAGATGTAAGTAAAGCAAAGACATATACAGCGATAACTGATAAGGATGGGAAATTTGTAATATTAAATATATCACCTGGTAAATATAATGTAAAAGCAAATTTAATTGGATATAAAACAGCAGTTTATGATGAAATTCAAATATATGTTGATTTAACTACCAGAGTTGATTTTGAAATGATGCCAACGTCAATTCAAACATCGGAGGTTTTAGTAGTAGCAAAACGTCCAGCTATACAAAAAGATATGACAAGTTCAATATCGAGGGTTTCATCAGAAGAGATAAGTAGTTTGCCAGTTACAAGTTTTACGGATATACTTTCCATTCAAGCAGGTGTAAGTGGTAGTGGTGGTAATATTCATATAAGAGGTGGAAGGAGTGGAGAGGTTGCTTTTATGATAGATGGAATGTATGTACAAGATCCGTTAACTGGGTCATTATCGGCTGATGTAAGTAAGGATGCTATACAAGAATTAACTTTATTGAGTGGTACTTTTAATGCAGAGTATGGTAATGCAATGAGTGGTGTTGTTAATATTGTGACTAAAGATGGACCTGAAATTTTTACGGGTAAAGTTGATTATAAGACTAGTGAATTTGGTATAAAAAAATATGCAGATTATCATCAAAGGAGGTTGAGTGTTTCGTTTGGTGGGCCATTGATACCAAATTTTCTTAAATTATTTTCTACAATTGAAAATGAAGATAGAGGAAGTTATTTACCATTTGGCTTTTCGCACAACCAAACAGCTTTTGCGAAGTTTAGTTTTGCGCCACTAAGTACATCATTTGGGAATTTGAAATTTTCAACATCGCAAAGAGTGAATTGGTTTAAAAGACAAAGCTATGATCATCAATGGAAATATATTCCTGAAATGTATTCAATATCAAGAGGTTGGAGCTATCAACCGATGTTGAATTTGACACATACTATAACAAATAATATATTTTATGATTTAAGAATATCTTATTTTACACAGGGGTATTTTAATGGAGTTGATAAGGATACATCTGAAATTATAGCAAGAAATCAAAGGATTTATGATGAAACTAAGGGTAATGGGACAGAGTTTTGGAAATATGCTCATCCTTTAACAAGAACAGATGATAGGACTTCCACACTGGATATTAAATACGATTTAGTTTGGCAAATTGACGAGTATAACGAAGTTAAGACGGGTTTGCAGACGAAAAAGCATTGGTTAAAGAGATTTTCTATAGATGGTATAAAAGATCCAATAAATCAACAATATGTTGATGATTACAGAGCAGATGAACCAATAGAATTTGCAGCATATTTACAGGATAAAATAGAATTAGGTTATTTAATTTTAAATTTGGGCTTACGATATGATTATTTGAATACTAATGTTGTTGTAAGAAGAAATCCTTTAGATCCTACATCAACATTTAAAGTAAAACCTAGAACGCAGTTAAGTCCCAGAATTGGTATAGCACATCCAATTTCAGAAAATACAAAATTACATTTTTCTTATGGGCATTTTTTCCAGAATCCTGATTACCAATATATATATGAAAATAAAGAATATAAAGTAAGTGTTAGGGAGCCGTCGTTTGGTTCACCAGATTTAGATGCACAAAGAACAATAGCATATGAAGTTGGGATAGATCATCAATTTAATAATGGAAGTTTGATAAGTTTTGCTGCATATTACAAAGATATAACTGGTTTGATAGGTACAATGTATTATCCTGCTTATATGCGTCCTGGACAGTATGTACCGTATTTTCTTTATGTAAATGGTGATTACGCAAATGTTAAAGGATTTGAAATTTCGTATGATATTAAATTTAATAAGTATTTTAGCACGGATATAAATTATACCTATTCAGTTGCAAAGGGGAATGCGTCTTCAGTTGAGTTTACAACTGTAAAACCTACAAATTTGTATTATTTGAGTTTTGATCAAACTCATATATTCAATGTTTCTACTTTGTTTTTAATTCCAAAAAATTCAGGACCAACGGTATTTGGGAGCAAAATATTTAGCGATATGGGCTTTAATTTCATAATGAAATTAGCAAGTGGTTATCCATATACACCAGGTGGTAGAGATGCAGGTTTTCAAATACCAAATTCTTTAAGAATGCCAATGAGATTCAATTTGGATATTATAGTTGATAAAATGATAGAATTGCCATATAGAACAAAATTGAAATTATATGTTGAATTATTAAATGCTACAAATTACAAAAATGTATTATATGTTTATCCTGATACAGGAGAGCCGGATGTTACTTTTATGTATCCTTTTGCATCAGTGGATTACATAAAAGATCCATCTAATTATGGAGAGCCTAGATATATCCGAATAGGAGCAAGTTTACAATTTTAATTAGGTAGAATTATGAAAAAAATAGTATTAACTTTATTATTGTCTATAATCGTATTTGCTCAAGTTGATAACAGAGATTATAACCAAAGAAGTTCTGAATTGAAAAAGAGTTCTGGTATCAACGATAGAGCAGCAGGAATACACAATGCTAGTAACATAGGTTTGTTTTTTGAAAATCGCGGCAAATTTTATCCAAGAAGATTAACACAGGGGCCATCAGGTGAATTTCCTATCAATACTGGTCAACATTATATTTATTATTTGAATCCTTTTATGGGTATAAAAGATAATGTTGTACAAGGAAAATTTAGGAGAAATGAAGAATTTGAGGCTGTAGGTGGATATCATAATCCTGCAAATGCAAAAGTTGCAATGAGTGATGATCCTACCAGTTGGCCAGAAACTGGTTGGCCAGTTAAGGATAAATTTGGTAATCCAATAATTTTATCTTTTCAAGATAGTTATTGTGCTTATTCAGATGAATTAAATTCAGTAAGTAAATTAGGAATTTATGTTTATCAAACTGGGTATGCTTATGGAATTGATAAATTCAAAAATATTCTTTTCTTTAAATTCGATATTGTCAATAAAGGGAATAAGGATTTAAATGATTTTTATTTTGGTATGCACTCGGATATAGATGTAGGCAATCTTACGGGAGGAACACCAGAATATGACGATGATAAGATAGGTTACGAAAAAGATAAGAATTTTTTGTATTATTATGATACAGATGGTCGCCCGGGCTCTGAATGGCCTAATCCTCCGGGATATTTTGGAATAACTTTCTTAAAAACACCTAAAAGTAAAGAAAATAGATCAGGGATAACAGATTTTCATTGGTATGTTACAGATAGTTGGCAGGACGTGGATTCAATAGAATATGGTATTTTATCAAGTGCCAAATCATTATATTTATCATCAGAGGGTGCAAAAATATTTCATCCAGGAGTAAACTTACCGGAGTTAAGATATGATGATCCAAACACTGTTGGACCAAATGGGAACGATGTTGCAGCTATGGTAAGTTGGGGGCCATATGATCTTAAAAAAGATTCTAGTATTACAATTATTATAGCACTTGTGGCCGGTAAAGACTATAATGAATTAATTCAATATTGGAATTCAGCTAATGAAGTTGTTAATAAATATAATTTTGAACTAAGTAAGCCACCTATAACACCAAATTTGAGGGGAGAAGCTGGCGATAGAAAAGTTAAATTATGGTGGGATCAAGTTGCTGATAATTCTGTTGATAATTTTTCTAAACAAAGAGATTTTGAAGGTTATCGGTTATACAGAAGTAATGATAAAGGGGCTACTTGGTCTTTAATTTATAGTTGCGATAAAGAAAATTATATTGGAAAAGATGTTGGGATTCAATACGCTTATGTTGATTCCACTGTTATGAATGGGTTTGAATATTGGTACACCTTAACAGCATATGATAGAGGGGATAGTGCAGTTGTATCTTTAGAATCACCAAAGGGGAATACATTAAATTCACCAAATACTGTATCGTTAGTTCCACGTGCTGATGCGATAGGGCGAATTGCAACAAAAGCAATAAACATTTCAAAATATGCTGGAAAATCTAATGTTAATCTAACAGTTTATCCGAAGGATGATATCTCACTTGATGGAAATGAATATAAAATAAAATTTGTATATAAATTTGAAAATGAAATTGGTAATTTGAAGTCATATGCTGATTATATAAAAGTTTTAGATACAAATAAAACAGGTCCTGGAAAATTTGCTTTTTATTATACGAAAAATGCTCCTTATGAAGTAGACCTTATTAATATGTTTACCGATGAAAAAATAAAAGAAGGACAGAGTTATTTCTTTTCTTTAAAAACAAAATTGATACCAGGTCTTGAAGTGTTTATAAAAGATTTAAATAATTCGTCTACTCCTACAGATTCATTACCTAAATTTAATGATATGTTTTCTGTTAATTTTAGTGTAATGTGCTTAAAAGGGAGTGATACCGTTTTAAAACCCACACTTTTTAACTATGACCGTTTATACGCAACTTCTGATGGAATTGTGTTTAAATTTTCGCAACCAACTGGTAGCCAAATTCCTATTAGAGTAAATGATGTTTATAAATTCAAAGTAATAAAAGCTGAAATAGTGAAAGATGAATTAAAAAGAAATTTGAATAAAATAAAAGTAGTACCAAATCCGTATATAGTTTCATCTTTATATGAGCCGGATTTCGGTGAGCTCTCACTTGAGCCGCTACGAAGATTGCAGTTCATAAATTTACCTGCTGAATGTGTGATAAGAATTTTTACACCCGCAGGAGATTTAGTTAAAACAATCTATCATAACAACAATTCTGGTATGGAAAATTGGGATTTGAGAAGTGATGGTGGTCGTGAAATTGTATCAGGTGTATATATTTATACAGTTGAGGCGTTAGGTGAAAAATTTATCGGTAGATTTGCAGTTATTAAGTAAGGAATAATGAATATGAGAAAGATAATCATTTTTTTAAGTTTATATTTTATCCTATTTGCAACTAGTCCTAATTTAGGGACTTCAGGAGGCCAATTTCTGAAAATTACAGCAGATGCAAAGACAGCAGCATTAGGTAATGCAACAGTTGCAAATATAAATGGAGCAAACTCTGTTTTTAACAACCCTGCAGGGATTGCCGCAATTTCTCAATTTGATGTTTCACTTTCCTACAACCGAATGTTTGGAATGTTCGGATATACTGCTGTATCTGCAGCAAATAATTTTAGTTTTGGTAATTTTGCTATTCAGTTTATAAATTTCAGTACTGATGAGATGGAAATTACTACCGAAAAAAATCCTAATGGTACAGGCAGAAAATTTGATGCACAAGATTATGCTATAGGCCTAACTTATGGCCGCTTTTTAACTGATAATTTTTCGGTTGGTATTACTATCAAATATATATACCAACGCATTTGGAATGAAACAGCTAATGCTCTCGCTTTTGATGTTGGAACTAAATATACATTGGATTTCCAGAATTTAACTATTGGTATGACTATGAGTAATTTTTCATCTGATATAAAATTTGATGGTGAAGATTTAAACATTATTTACGATAAAGATAAACTTATTCCGACTAATAGACCTAGTCCAGGAAGATTATTGACAACAGATTATCCTTTGCCCTTATCTTTTCAAATAGGTGTAAGTTTAGATTTGCTAAAAAATGAAAATTTCCATTGGATAGCAGAAATAGATGCTGTACATCCAAATGATAATGTTGAAAGATTACATTTTGGCACAGAATTACAAATATTTGAATATGTATTTTTGCGTGGCGGATATAAAATCAAACACGATACCGAAAATTATTCGTTTGGTTTTGGTTGCGTTTTACCAATAGAAGATTATAGCTTAATTTTTGACTATGCTTTTGTCAATAAAAAGTACTTAGATCCAATCAATAAAATTACTTTTGGTATAAAATTCTAATTTATCAGAATTAGGGCCATTATTTTGCGTAAAGAATAATGGCCTTTTTCTATTTAAAACAAATTGAGTTGATAATATGAAAAAAATTATACTAAGTTTATTGATAATAATCAATTTATTGCTTGCTAAAGGTTTCATTTGTGCTGTTGGAGGAGGAGCAGAAGCAACAGGGACTTCTGCTTGGAATTATAAACCCTATAAATGGATTGTCGAAAAAGCTAACTATGGTAAAATAGTAATTGTATCAATTTCAGATACTGATACTTGGTTACCTAATTACTTTAAATCATTGGGTGCTTCTGAAGTTATTAACTTAAATATTTCATCTAAAACACAGGCTAACGATCAAAATAATTTTAATATTGTTAATTCAGCCAAAGGAATTTTTATAAAAGGGGGAGACCAGTATGATTATATTTCATATTGGAAAGGAACCTTGTTAGAATCAGCTATAAAAAATGTGTATAATTCTGGTGGCGTTATTGCAGGAACAAGTGCAGGCGCAATGATACTTGGGCAATTTTATTTTACTGCAAAATATGGTTCAGTTTATACAGATGAATGCATAAAAAATCCTTTTACATATTACGCGAATATAGATAATAATAATTTTTTAAATTTAATACCTAATGTTATTTTCGATACTCATGTTTCAGAGCGTGGAAGAGTTTTAAGACTTTTAACTTTTGTTTTTCAAACTTATATAAATAAAAATGTAAGCATACTTGGAATTGGTATTGATGATCAAACGGCACTTTGTATTGATACTAACCATATAGCCAAAGTTTATGGAAGTGGTGCAGTTCATTTTACTCAAATTGATGCTTCAACACAAACTTTTTACGATAATCAAACTAAAAAATATACTATTGAAAATATTCGAGTAGATATGCTTGTAGAAGGTTGGGAATATGATATAACAAATAGAAAAATTAATTATATTCCACAATCAGCTGTAAATGTAAATAACAACAATAAAATTGTTTCAATAAAGCAAAATTGCATAATTTCAGGAAATAACACACTTAACCAAAATTACTATGCCTTGAAGGAATTTATAAAATTTAATTTATCCAAGGTAGCAGTATTATATAATAGTGGAAGCGATATTACATATATTTCAAATTTTTTCAATCAGAATAATGTCCCACACAGTTTGATAGAAATAAAATCAACCACATTAAATGATGCTAACTTAACTACAAAAATATCAGAAGCTAATGGATTTATATTTTACGGGAATACATTATCAAATTTGTATGCTATTGCTGATACAACGTATCATATTTCCAAAGAAATAAAAAAGAAAATTGAAAATACAAAATCGTATTTCTTATTTATTGGGAATGCTGCCAAAATGATTGGAAATAGTTATTATGATAATTATGATAACAGCACAACAGCATCTTTATACGGTAAATTGACATTAAAAAAAGGTTTAGATATTACTCAAAATCTATCAATTATTCCGAGAATATTTGAAAATCGTGATTATTACGAAAACCGAGTTAACGCTTTATTGTATGCAGTAAAACATAATCAAGATATTGCTGGTTTTTTTATAGATAGCTCAGATGTATATAAAATAATGGATGATAAAATAGTAAAAGTTTATGGCACATATCCTACTATTATGGTTAATGGAAAAGATGTTGAATATTATGACTCATCCAAATTTTTATTTTCTTCATCTACATCATATAGACAAGTGATAGGGGCTGTTAATTTAAGATTTTCAATTTCAAATATAAAACAAGATTATATCGTAAATCAAAATATATTGAATTTACAAAAGCTTAATAATAACAATGATAAAAATACAATATTATTTTATCCAAATCCATTTAATCCTATTGGAAAATTGATTCTCAATATTAAAGAAAATGATTTTTATAATATTAATCTGTATGATATTTTAGGTAGAAAAATTAAAAATGTGTTTAGTGGAGAATTGCAAAATGGAATGAATGAAATTATAATAAATTTGAATGAATATCCAACAGGAATTTATATAATCAGAATAGAAAGTTACAACTTTAAAAAATCAATAAAAATAAATCTGCAAAAATAGTGTTTTTATAATATATTGATAACAAATGAGATAAAATTGTATTAAAACTCAAACTTAGGAATATAATAATAAAAATAAATAAAAGCAAATATAAAATTATTTGGAAACAGAAAGATTAATATTTAAGTTATGACCAACAATAAAATTAAATTAAATTTATTTTAAAATTAAAAAAAATTGAGGTACTCAATGGCTGGACATAGCTTTTTCGGTGATGTAGTAGCTTTATTTGACAAAGCTGCAAAGCACACTAATTATCCAAAAGGATTACTTGAACAAATTAAAGTTTGTAACGCTATTTACAAATTCCATTTTCCGATTAGAATAGGAAACGATTACGAAGTTATTGAAGCTTATCGTATTGAGCATAGCCATCACAAATTACCAACAAAAGGTGGTATTCGTTTTAGTATGATGGTAAATGAGGACGAAGTTTCTGCTTTAGCAGCTTTGATGACCTACAAATGTGCTGCTGTTGATGTTCCATTTGGTGGAGCTAAAGGTGGTATCAAAATTGACCCAAGAAAATATACTCCTGAACAATTAGAAAGAATCACAAGACGTTATACTGCAGAATTAGTAAAGAAAAACTTTATTGGCCCATCAGTAGACGTTCCAGCTCCTGATGTTGCTACTGGACAAAGAGAAATGGCTTGGATAGCTGACACATATCAACAATTAAGACCAAATGATTTGAATGCATTAGGTTGCGTTACTGGTAAACCTCTTGGTTTAGGTGGTGTTGATGGTCGTGTAGAAGCTACTGGCCGTGGCGTTTATTATGCAGGTAGAGAAGCTTGTAGTTTTAAAGAAGATATGGATAAATTAGGTCTTGAAACCGGTCTTGCTGGTAAAAAAGTTATTGTTCAAGGTTTAGGTAACGTAGGTTATTATTCTGCTAAATTCTATCAAGAAGAAGGCGATTGTAAAATTGTTGGTATTGCTGAATATAATGGTGGAATCTATAATCCTAATGGTTTAGATGTAGAAAAAGTATTCCAATATTGGAGAGAAAAGAAAACTCTTCAAGGTTATCCAGAACCAGGAACAGAGTTTATAGCTAACTCTATATTTACTCTTGAAAAAGAATGTGATATCTTAATTCCTGCTGCTCTTGAAGGACAAATTACTGCTGATAATGCTGATAGAATTCAAGCTAAAATTATTGTTGAAGGTGCTAACGGCCCTGTTACAGCAGAAGCAAATGATATTTTAACACAAAAAGGCGTTTTAATTGTTCCAGATATGTTTACAAATGCTGGTGGTGTAACTGTTTCTTATTTTGAATGGTTGAAAAACTTGTATCACGTTAATTTTGGTCGTATGGATAAGAGATTTGAAGAAGCTAACTATCAGAAAATTATAAAAATGGTTGAAAATATTACTGGCAAATCTTTGAGCGATACTGAAAAGAAAGCTCTTAAAGGTGCAGACGAAATTGACTTAGTAAGATCTGGGCTTGAAGAAACAATGGTTAGAGCTTATAATAGAATTCGTGAAACAAAAATGCAAAATCCAAACATTGAAGATATGAGAACTGCAGCTTTTGTTTATGTTATTGATATTATTGCTCAAGATTACTTATCATTAGGTATTTTCCCATAGTAGTTAACCCTCACTAATTACTACTATTTCCAAGGCTGCATACGAAGACAGAAAAAAGCAAGCAAGCGAAAGCAAGCTTGCTTTTTGATTTTAAAAGCCAAAATATGATTTATAATATATATTATTACTTCTTAGCGCAAAATAGTAGGACAAATTTTACTTTAATAGGGAAGAAAAAATTTTATAAGATTGTTTTGATAATAATATTATTTTCGTAAATATATTGTAAATGCGAAAAACTTTAATATACAATTATATTTTAATAATTTAATTAATTTTGTAAAAAATAAAAATATATTTATTTTTGAATTAAATAGAAATATTTAAGAAAGGCTTAAATATGCTAATGATAGAAATAATCGAAAATAAATGTGATTTTTGCGGTACTTGTGTAGGAGTTTGCCCAGAGGATGCTATTGAAGTAAAAGAAGCATCAATTACAATAGATGAAGATTTGTGTACAAATTGTGCAAAGTGCGTTTGGATTTGCCCCTTTGAAGTTTTGAAATTTAATAAGGAAGGAGCAACAAATGAAAATAAAAAATAGATATGATGTTGTAGTCGTTGGTGGCGGTCCTGCAGGGTCTGTAGCTGCCAGATATGTCGCTGAAGCAGGATTATCTGTAATAATTTTAGAAAAAGATAGAGATATTGGATATCCTGTTCGTTGTGGTGAAGCTGTAGCTCACGAAGGATTGGAACAATTTATTGATATAGATCCAAAATTCATTTCTTCATATATTGACAAGTTTATTATGGTAGATCCAACTGGGCAGGAAGTTGAATTCCCTCTTGGTGGAATTAAGGGATACGTTCTTGACAGAAAAATATTTGATTATGAACTTGCGAAAATTGCTGCAAAAAACGGGGCCGAAATTCTCACAAAAGCTTATGTATATGGATTAATTTTTAAAGATGGTAAAGTTTCTGGAGTGAAGTTTGAATTTCAAGGTGAAAAATACGAAATAGAATGTGATGTGGTTATTGGTGCAGATGGGGTTGAATCTCGCGTCGGTAGATGGGGGGGATTAAAAACATATGTAAATTTCAAAGAAATGGAATCAGCTGCATCTTATACTATTGCTAATGCAAATATTGATCCAAATGCTTTATACTTTTATTTCGGTGAAAATGTTGCTCCACAAGGTTATTTATGGGTATTTGCTAAAGGGAATAATTCGGCAAATGTTGGAATTGGTATTGGAGGAGAAATAGCTAAGAAAAAGTCTGCTTTAAAATACCTTGATGAATTTATGGAAACGCATTTTCCAAATGTTCAAATTTTAACAAAAGTAGCTGGTGGAGTACCTTGCGTGCCAACACTAGAAAAAATTTCTGCGCCCGGGTTAATTCTTGTTGGAGATGCTGCAAGGCAAGTTAATCCATTAACTGGCGGCGGTATTTATTCTGCTATGGTTGGTGGTCAGGTAGGAGGAAAAATTGTAGCTGAAGCAATAAAGAGTAGAAATTTAAATCATATTTTTAGCTATGATAAAGCTTGGGATGAAAGAATGGGGCATCGCCATAAAATATTTAATAATATCAAAAATAGTATTTACAAATTTAAGGACGATAAATATATTAATCTTGCTAATGCAATTAATAAAATTCCTAAAAATGAGCGTACTTTTGGTAAATTATTTCGTACAGCTTTAATCAATCAACCTTCTTTATTAATTGATGTTGCTAAAGTATTTTGGTGAGAAAATGAAAAAATATTTGTTCTTTTCTTTAATTTTAGTACAAATTTTATTCGCTCAAAATGTTACGGATATTGATAAACAAGCCTGTAGAGAACTTGGCATTTCCGAATTTAAGTTATTAGAACTGAAGGAAAAAAAAATTTATGAAATGTCTTATGGAGATTTGGACTTATATTTAGATTATTTAGATTTTACACAGCCAAGTCTTTTTAAACGAGTTCAAACCATTGCCAAAAAATATATTGGTCAACCTTATGATTTATATAATATGGGAGAGTTTCCATTTGAACTATATGACTCTAAAAATCTTGTAAATTTGAAAAGCAGTGATTGTGTAACTTTTGTTGAAAGTGTTATGGCTATGGCTTTAAGTTATGATTGGAAAAGCTATTTTATTATGCTACAACGAATTAGATACAAAAACGGTAATATAGGTGTTGCATTTAGAAATCATTTTAGTGAAGTTGATTGGATACCTAACAATTCTTGGCTTGCAAGAGATATAACTGATAATTTTGATGGTGTTAATACAATTAAAGTGCATTCTAAAATCAATAAAGCAGGTTTCTTAAAAAGATGGGGCGTAAATTCTCCGGATAATTATATTACTGCTGACTGGTCTTATATTCCTAACGAAGAAGCTCCCAAAATAATTCCTTATCTCAGAACGGGTGATATAGTTTTTTTTGTAAAAGGCTTTTCTCCTTCCAATGCTACAATAACTCACGTTGGATTAGTTTCTGTTGAAGAGGATGGTGTTGTAAATTTGATACATTCTGGTAAGCCACAAGTTCAAATATTACCTTTAATTGAGTATATTAGAAAGTGGGCACCAAGTGTTGAAGACGACGTAGCTCCAGCTTTAGAACAAGAATTTGATGAAGAAATTTTGATGAATCCACAATTAAACGAATCTGAAGAAAAATCATCTGGAGGTACTAAAGAGTGTGATAATAAAGGTAGAAAGAAAAAAATTAAAAAAGGTTCTTTAAAGTTCCTTGGTATTCGAGTTTTAAGATTGAACGAAAATCCTATAATGAACTTAGAAAAGATTGATGGACCGAATGCGCCAAAGTTAACGATTTATTATTATAAATAGGGGAGTAAAATGAGTGCTGATTTATTCTTAAAAGAGCTACGTAAAAAAGCAGCTCTAAGAAAAAAAAATTTAATTTTACCTGAATCTCACGATATCAGAGTACTAAAAGCTTTAGAAATTGTTGTTGGTGAAAATATTGCTCAAAATGTAATGACGATTGGCAACGAAGAAAAAATTTTACAAACTGCAAAAGAGAACGGAGTAAATTTAAAGGGGGTAAGAATTATTGATCCTGAAAAATCCGAAAAATTAAGCGATTTTGTAAATCTTTTTTACAATCAAAGGAAACAAAAGGGCAAAGAGATGCCAATTGAAGAAGTTAGAAATTTAATGAAACGAGACATTTTCTTTGCTGCAATGATGTTGAAAGAAGGAATGGTTGATGCTTCTGTTTCTGGTTCAACTGCTACAACAGCTGATGTTATGCGTGCTTCTTTTTGGTGTGTTGGGTTGGATAAAAACACATCGATTGCTTCTAGCTTTTTCCTTATGTTAAAAGATAACGAAACATACGCCTTTGGAGATTGTGCCGTTAATCCAAATCCTGATCCAAATCAGCTTGCGGATATTGCGATAAATACCGCTGATAATTACAAAAAATTAACAGATATCGAGCCAAAAGTTGCTATGCTTTCTTTTTCAACTAAAGGGAGTGCCGAACACGAATTAGTTGACAAAGTAAGACAAGCAACCGAAATTGTTCAACAAAAACGCCCTGATATATTAATTGATGGGGAACTCCAATTCGATGCGGCTTACGTTCCTGAAGTTGGAAAGAAAAAAGCTCCAAATAGCAAAGTTGCTGGGAATGCAAATGTTTATATATTTCCAGATTTGCAAGCAGGGAATATTGGTTATAAAATTGCCCAAAGATTGGGCGGTTTTGAAGCAGTTGGTCCTGTTAGCCAAGGTTTGCAAAAACCATTTTTTGATTTAAGTCGTGGTTGCTCTGTTGATGACATCGTTAACACTGCAGCAATTGCTCTTATGATGTCATAATATAAATATCTTCAATAAAAAAAGGTGGCGTATGCCACCTTTTTTTCCTTAACTTATTTAGCATAAGGTACTTCCAAAGTTTTATGGTTATTAGATATATGTATTTAAAATTATATCGTTTGTAAAATATAATTTTTTAAAAGTTAAAATATATTGTAATAACTATAATATTGTATTACCATATATATTGTAAAAATAATAATATTATATAATCAGATATATTGTAAAATAGAAAAAAATAAAATAATAATATTTTATTTACTAATTTATTGTAAATACAAAATATTGTATAAGTGAATATTTTGTAAGATTCTCAGAAAATATAATTTTTAAGACATTCTATTATTAGTTGGTTATTTAGTTAGCTATATGATAATAATGCAGATATGTTGTAGATAATATTTATGGGCTTTAGCCCGCCCGTGCGCCGCACGGCGCACGGGCTTAAGCTTATACTGTCTGAGCTATATATATATTATTTTTAAATGTGTTGTTTAATATAATTTTAAAATTTTCGCATTATTATAATAATGTTTGAGAATGTTAATGAAATTTTCGCCTTCGAGTGCCCGACCAATAGCTCCCGATTGGCACATTCCAACACCGTGTCCCCAGCCTGCGCCAGAAATAATTAGTTCATTTTCTTCATAATCGATTATGCAGCAAGAACTTCGCAATGGTGGTTTGAAAATTTGTCTAAATTTTAACTCGCTATTAACTTTTAGTGTATCTTGTTTGCCTATAAAATGAGCTTCTGTTATTCGCCCAGAATAGCCACGCTTGATGATTTTGATTGTATCTAATTTAAATTTTAGCCATTTATTTAAACTGTCTTTTGGTATTTTTAAGGTCCATCGGAAATAATTACTGCTCCACTTGGGGAGTTTGCGTATTTGCGGATTGCAAAAAGTTTTAGGAGGATTTGTGAGCCAATTTCGTAATACTTTTTCGTCTTGCAAATTAATATCGTATAAACTATCCGAATCGATTTTATGTGTGTAGATATTGCCGTTTTTAGGTCTTTCGGACCAAGCATTTTCAATATTTTCCGACATACCGCCGCAATTGGAAGCAAAATAACCATTTATTGGGACATTATTGGAATCGAAAAGTGCTATGCCTTTTGTTTGATATACCGCGCTATCTGTAATTGGTGTTCGGAGTGTTGTTCCAGTGAAAACTTGGCATTCAACATCGGAACAAATATCATAATTATTACCGCGATATAAACCTTTGTAAAGTGCTACAAATGTTTCACTTCTGGCAGCAACTGCTTGAGCCTTAAGTGCTTCAAATGGCGCATCAACTCCTATTTCACTTGGTATTACGCCACAAATATAGTTTTCTATTGGTATTATGTTTATTACATCAATTTTTTTATTTTTATTTATACTGAAAGTTAACAGACCTTCATAAATTCTATCTTGTTTATTTTGCCACCACCAACCTATGCCGTAAGGTACATTGTAAATTTTTACTTTGTTTTCTAATTCTTGGTTATCAATTTTAAATTCTGTAGAACTTGTTAGCAAATTATTTTTATCATCATAAAGATGAAGAGAATCATCTTTTACGATAAATTTATATGATAAAGTATCTAATAAGTAACATTGGTTTTGGCTGTTCAAAAGATATGTTTTTGTTATTGGTTGGAATTTGATTTCTTTTAAGGAATAGATAATACGTACTCTAATTTTTGAATTGTAATTCAAATTTAATTGATTTTGCGAAAATATTGTATTCCAAATAATGCACAAAAAAATTATCAGAAACTTCATATTAAATCACCAAATTGTGCATTAATGAAGTTTGCTAACGTTAGTGGATTAATTTTTATTTGTATTCCACGCATACCGCCGCTAACGAAAAAATAATCAAGATTTTGTGCGTCTTGATGAATAAAAGTTGGGAAAGGTTTTTTCATTCCAACAGGTGATGTTCCACCTCGGATATAACCTGTTAAAGGTTGCAGTTCTGCTTGCTTGATTAAATCAATTTTTTTAGATTGAGTTATAGCAGCAGCTTTTTTTAAGTTAAGCTCTTTATCTCCCGGTATAACAAAAACAAAATATTGCTTTTTATCGTTTACGGTTACTAATGTTTTATAAACAATATTTACAGGAGCATTAATTTTATTAGCAACAGAGATAGCATCGAGAGAGTTTTCGTCAACTTCGTAAGTAGAAACATCAAAAGAAATATTATTTTTTTCGAGTAATCTAATTGCATTGGTCTTTTTCATTTTAGCAATATAATTATTTTATAAAAGATTAAAAAAATTTGACTTAATAATAAAAAATTTTGTAAATTGTAATTTAATATATTAAAAATAAAACTAAAAATTTAAGAATTAATTTTAGTGGTGCGATATGGCTGAAATTGAAGGCAAAATAGTGCAGGTAATTGGCCCTGTTGTTGATATCGACTTTGAAGGTGGGCACTTACCAAAAATTTATAATGCTATAAGAATTCCAAGAACAACAGTTGATGGCGAACAACAAGATTTAATTGTTGAAGTGCAACAGCATTTGGGAGAGAATAGAGTACGTGCTGTATCTATGGATACAACGGATGGTTTGGTAAGAGGTATGAGCGCATATGATACAGGTGAACCTATTGCTATTCCTGTTGGGCCTGAAATGTTAGGCAGAATGATTAATGTTATTGGTCAGCCAATTGATGGGAAATCAACTATCGAAGCAAAACAGAAATCACCAATTCATAAACATCCACCAAAGTTTACAAATCTTTCAACAAAACAAGAAATGTTTGAAACAGGTATAAAAGTTATAGATTTATTGGAACCATATTGTAAAGGTGGAAAAACCGGTCTTTTTGGTGGTGCTGGTGTAGGTAAAACAGTTATTATTCAAGAACTTATACATAACATTGCACAACAACACGGTGGATATTCTGTATTTGCAGGTGTGGGAGAAAGAACAAGAGAAGGTAATGATTTATGGTTGGAAATGAATGAATCAGGGGTTATTGATAAAACTTCCCTTGTGTTTGGTCAGATGAACGAACCACCAGGAGCACGTTTAAGAGTTGGTTTAACAGGTCTTACAATTGCGGAATATTTTCGTGATGTTGAAGGCCGTGATGTGTTATTATTTATTGATAACATATTCCGTTTTACACAAGCCGGTTCAGAAGTAAGTGCTTTGTTAGGTCGTATGCCATCAGCGGTAGGTTATCAACCAAACTTAGCTACCGAAATGGGCGAATTGCAAGAAAGAATTACATCTACTGATAAAGGTTCTATCACATCCGTACAAGCGATTTACGTACCAGCGGATGACTTAACAGATCCAGCTCCTGCTACTGCTTTCTCGCACCTTGATGCTACTACAGTTTTGAGCCGTCAAATTGCAGAATTAGGTATTTATCCAGCGGTTGATCCTTTGGATTCAACTTCGCGTATTCTCGAGCCTTCAATTGTTGGTAAAGAGCATTACGAAACTGCTAAAAAAGTTAAAGAAATATTGCAACAATACAAAGATTTGCAAGATATTATTAACATCCTTGGTATGGAAGAGCTTTCTGAAGAAGATAAAATTGTTGTAAGACGTGCTAGAAGAATTCAACGTTTCTTAAGTCAACCTTTCCACGTAGCAGAGCAATTTACTGGATTTAAAGGTAAATACGTCAAAATCGAAGATACTATAAAAGGTTTTCAAGCTATTCTCAACGGAGACTGCGACCACCTTCCAGAACAAGCTTTTATGTACGTTGGTACTATTGACGAAGCATTCGAAAAAGCAAAAAAATTATAAAAACTTAAGGCTGCCTAAAAAGGGCAGCTTTTTTTATTGATTAAAATTAATTTTATTGGGCTCAGACGGTGTAAGCTTAAAACCCGTGCGGCGCACGGGCGGGCTAACGCCCATAAATTATTTATTGAAATGTTTATTTTATAATTGTTTTAAAAATTAAAAAAAATATAATCAATAGATGAAGTAATCCTATTTATTTGTTTCCATAAAATTTTAATTTATTGTTATTAATGTATTAAGTTAATGATTTAAAATTAATCTCATTATAATATAAAATGTATTGACTATAAATTTTTTTATTATTAAATTCAATAAAAAATTATAGATAATTATCATTATATCTATTTATTAAAATAATACGGGGGGACCTATGCAAAAATTTCTCATTTCTTTATTCGTTATTTTAGCAAATATTTCATTATTTGCTCAATATCCTTTCGGCTGCACAGAAAATTGGAATTTATCAGGTGGCTCTAAGCCTAGCTGGATGGGAAGTGGCACAGAGCGCGGAATAGTTTATGGCAATATGGGCAATGGTGCTAGATTATATGTTGTAAGTAGAAATGGTGGAAATAAAATAATAACATTAAATCCAGCTAATGGTTCACAAGTAATATTATCACCTGATTTTTCTTTTAATACCACAGGGCAAAATAATCAATTGCTTGCTATTAATGATATTGCCATAAGCGAAGATAACAAGTTATTTGTATCGAGTGTTTCAAGCAACAGTGCAGGAACTGAATGGTATTTGCACGTTGCAACATCAGAAGGATCTGCTTTTACTCGTTATGATCTCACTTTAGATGCTACAAACGAAAGAGTGGGAGATAGAATTTACGCCATAGGTAGTTGGGATGCTGGTACAATACAAATTTGGGCTCCGGTTGCATCTCAAAGTTCCAATGCTAAAATTTATATATTTAAAACAACCAATCAAGGGGCAAATTGGACAAAACAAACTATCACACTCTCAGGTTCTTATACTAATACAGTTGGCAATGCTACAATAGCTGTTTATCCAGATGGGCAAAATTTTTATATAGCTGGTAATGGCGCTTTACCAAGAAAACACGATATTACCGGCGCTTATGTTGCTAATTCACAAATTTCTAGCTCGCGTATGACTAGCTCTGTTGGTGGAATAAAATTAGCTAAGGTAGGAAATAGATATTTTCTTTTAAATGCAATTTATAGAGCAAATCCTTCTACAAACTCAACAAAACACTCACGAATTTATGTAGTTGAAGTTACAAATACAACTACTACGCCAGATAGTGTTATGGCTGCAGCTCCATTGGTAGCAACAGGTGATGTTGGCAATAGCGTAAATTGTAACATAGCTTATTCAGTTAGTGGTAATAATTTAACTGTTTACTTACTCGGTACTGATGAAGGTATTGCCTCGTATACATCAACATCCCCTTTACCTGTAGAATTTAAAAGTATAGCTGCAAAATTGACAGAAAAAGGTATTGTTCTCTCTTGGCAAACAGCTATAGAAAGAGATGCAAAAGAATATGTTGTTGAGAAAAATTTAGCTGGTAAATGGATTGAATATGAAGTTGTTAAAGCAAAGGGAAATACAAACCAAGTTTCAGATTATCAAATTATTGATAAAGCTCAAAACTTTGGGAAAATACAATATCGTATAAAATCAGTTGATTTAGATGGAAGCTATAAATATAGTGATGTTGTAGAAGTTAATGTTAATCATCCGGAAGAGTTACTTGTTGCAAAAAATTATCCTAATCCATTTAATCCAATGACAAATATAACTGTTAATTTACCAGATGACCAAAACTTAAAAGTTAATGTTTACAACGTTGCAGGCCAATTGGTAAATACTATTTTTGATGGTTTTAAACAAAAAGGTGTACATAATTTCGAATTTAACGCAAATAATTTACCATCTGGTACTTACATTTGTAAAGTTCAAACATCAAATAATTCAAAAACAATAAAAATGTTGTTGTTAAAATAAAAACAAAAAAAGCTCCCAAAAAAAGGGAGCTTTTTTTATGGTAATCAAAAAAATAATTGTCAATGTAAAAAAATCATAAAATTTATATGTTAGTTATAAATTGAAAACCGCGAGCTGTGCGAGCGGGCTATGCTTATACTGTCCGAGCTAAAAAAATTAATTCTATAAATTTGAGAATAAAAAAAAGACTATCTTAAAACAAGATAGTCTTTTTATGTGTGGGCCCTGAAGGATTCGAACCTCCGACCCTCTGCTTGTAAGGCAGATGCTCTGAACCAACTGAGCTAAGAGCCCGTGTTATATTTTTCAAAATTTGAAATACTAATATAATAAAAATAATATTATTATGCAAGAAAAAAATGAAAAATATTTTAAAAAATTTTAAATATTGATTTTTAAAAAAAATATGATTATGTTTGTATAACCTAATAAAAAAATTATGAAATTTTTAGGACATCAATTAAAATCACCTCTGGTTTTAGCCTCTGGAATACTAGGCATATCGTATTCGTCTTTAAGAAGAGTTATTAAAGATGGTTGCGGTGCTGTCACTACAAAATCAATTGCATTAAATCCCCGGAAAGGCCACGAAGGTCCTATTTGGGCTGAATTCAAAGGTGGGATGGTTAATGCTGTTGGATTATCCGGCCCAGGTATTGAAATTGGTATCCAAGAAGTTGAAGAATTTAAACAAGTCTGTGATGCTCCTCTGATAATTTCCATTTTTGGAAGTTCCATTGAAGAATTCAAAAAATTGACAGAATATACAAACAATTCCAAAGCTGATTTCGTTGAATTAAATTTATCTTGTCCAAATGTATCAGATGAATTTGAAAGGCAATTTGCACAAGATGAAAAGTTAGTTTATGATGTTGTTAGAGCTGTTAAGGGAATTTCAAATAAGCCTGTTTTTGCAAAACTTTCTCCAAATGTTACAAATATTAAAATAATTGCAAAAGCTGCCGAAGATGCAGGAGCCGATGCGCTAACTCTAATAAATACTTTAGGTCCGGGATTGTTGATTGATCCTATTGCGCGTAAACCTATTTTGAAAAATACATTTGGCGGAATTTCTGGTCCCTGTCTTAAACCATTAGCGTTAAAAATTGTTTATGATGTTTATAAGACAGTTAAAATTCCTATAATTGGTATTGGTGGTGTAACTTATGGAATTGATGCAATAGAGATGATGATGGCAGGAGCAACTTTGGTTGGTGTTGGCTCAGCTGTTTACTATAGGGGGCAAAGTGTATTTAAAAAAATCTTGAAAGAAATGAATGATTTTATGATAGAAAATAACTATAAAAGTTATGAAGAATTAATTGGGAAAATTCACAATGGATAAAAGATATACGGTAAAAATAAAAAAAATTATCGATGAATGTGAAAGTGTAAAATCTTTTATTTTTGATATGGATTTAAAAGCTAAGCCAGGTCAGTTTGTAATGGTAGCATTGTATGGAGTGGGCGAGAAACCTTTCTCTATTGCTTCTACTGATGGAAAGGAATTAATGTTAACCATTAAAAAATTTGGAAAGTTTACCGATGAGCTTTTTAAGCTTAAGGAAGGTGATTTACTTTCCATTCGTGGCCCTTATGGAAAGAATTTTTCAATTAGAAATGATAATTTATTATTAATAGGAGGTGGCGTTGGTGTACCTCCTTTATTTTTTTTAAGTAGGTCACTTTTTCGTAAAGCTAATATTACTTTTATAAATGCTGCAAAAAATAAAAATGAACTTGTCTTAGATAGAATTATTAAAAATCATGTGGATAAATATGTTATTGCAACTGATGATGGATCTGCTGGAATTAAAGGTAATGCTATTGAAGTTGCTGAAGATCTAATTAAAAATAACAAATATGATTTTGTTTATGCAGCTGGTCCGGAAATTATGCTCGTAAAAGGTGTACAATTATGTGAAAAATACAATTTAAATTATGAATTTTCTTTTGAAAGATATATGAAATGTGGAATTGGTTTATGTGGTCAATGTGTTTGCGAACCAACTGGGCTAATTCTGTGCGTTGAAGGGCCTGTTTTGAAAAGAAAAGATATTTTGCAAATTGAAGAATTTGGAAAATTTAAAAGAATTGCAACTGGTGAAAGGAAATATTTTAATTAAAATGAGGTTTTTATGATTTTAAAAAATGTTACTATAAATGGTGAGTATATAAAAAATATTATCATCAAAAATGGTATTATTGAAGATATTACAGATGTTAATAATGACATTAATGATGATGAAGTTATAAATCTTGATAAAAAAATTGTTATTCCGGGAGTTATAGATCCGCATGTACATGTAAGAGATTTAGAACAAAAATATAAAGAAGATTGGTCTTCATTTACTGAAGCAGCTTTTAGAGGAGGTGTAACTGCTGTTTTTGATATGCCAAACAATAAACCACCAATAGATTGTATTGAAAATTTGAATTTAAAAATAAAAGCTGCTGAAAATAGTAAATTAAATAAATTTTTCGTTTTTGGTGCTAATGGTAAAAATAATGATGAGTTATTGAAAATTAAAGATTTGAATTATGTACCTGCTATTAAACTTTTTATGTCGTATACAAGCTCAAATGATTTGGTAAATTCAAAAGAAGATATTAAGGCAATATTTCAGATTTCAAAAGAAATAAATAAAGTGTTAATTCTTCATTGCGAAAGTGAAGAAATAATCAAAGCTAATTCAAATATTTATGAACATATTATCGAAAATCACAATAAGATTAGATCAAAAGATGCTGCAATAGAAGCTACTAAATTAGCAATTGAGATTGCTAAAGAAGTTGGCAATAAAATTTGTATTGCACATGTTTCAACAGCTGAAGAAATTAAATTAATTCGTCAAGCTAAATTAGATGGTGTGAAAGTATTTTGTGAAACTACTCCACACCATTTTTTATTATCTGATGAAGTGCTTCAAAAGTTTCACAATTTTGCAAAAGTAAATCCACCTATAAGAACTAAAGAAGATAATGAAGCAATATATCAAGGGATTCTTGATGGAACTGTTGATTATATTGGAACTGACCACGCTCCACATTCAATTGAAGAAAAATTAAACGAATATGATCTAAGTCCTTCAGGTTTTCCGGGAGTTGAAACTTTGGTTCCGTTATTGTTAAACCAAGTTACAAAAGCTAAATTATCCTTGCAAAGGGTTATAGATCTGACAAGTCATAATGCTTCAAGAATTTACAAATTGAACAATTTTGGTATTATTAAAAAAGGAATTCCTGCAAATATTACCGTTATAGATTTGTATAAAAAAGGCGTTATAAATGCAAAAGAATTTAAATCCAAAGCTAAATATTCACCATTTGATGGTTTTGAATATCAAGGTGATGTAATTCTCACAATTGTTAACGGTGAAGTAGTTTATAAAAATTTATAAATAAAATGAGGTAAAAGTGGATAACAAAGAAAAAATTGTACTTCAGTTGTATAATATTGGTGCAATTAAATTTGGAGAATTCAAATTAAAAAGTGGTTTAATTTCACCTTTTTATATTGATTTGAGAATAATTGTTTCATATCCAGAATTGATTGAATTGATTTGTGATGAAATTATTGATAAGATAAAGAATTTAAATTTCGATTTAATTACTGGAATTCCTTATACCGCTTTACCAATCGCTTCCATAATATCAACTAAGCTAAACAAACCTTTAATCTACACAAGAAAAGAAGAAAAAGCATATGGTACCAAAAGTAAAATTGAGGGGGTGTATAAAGAAGGAGATGTTTGTTTAGTTATAGATGATGTGATGACTACAGGTGAAAGTAAATTTGAAGTTGTACAAGAACTTGAGCAATATGGAATAAAAGTTAAAGATTTTGCTATTGTAGTAGATAGAAGCAAAGATGGAAAATATTTATTAGAAAAAGCCGGGTATAATTTACTTTCAATAATCGATATTTTTGAATTAACGAATATATTGAGAAAGCATAATATTTTAAATGATGATATAATCAAAACAATAATAGATTTTATTAATCAATCAAATGAGAAGAAAGAATTAACCTTAAAACAAAGAAGTGAAAAATCTAATAATCATTTGACGAAAGAATTAGTTAAGTTGATGTATGAAAAACAAAGTAATTTAGTTTTATCATTAGACGTTGAAAATAGTAAAGATTTTTTTGATATTATTGAAAAGACTGCTGACGAAATAGTATTGTTAAAAACTCATATTGATATTTATGAAGATTTTGAATGGAGTTTTGTTGAAAGATTGCAAAAATTAGCAAAAGAAAGGAAATTTTTCATTTTTGAAGATAGAAAATTTGCTGATATAGGGAATACAGTAAGGAAACAATATCAATCAGGAATTTATAAAATAGCCGAATGGGCTGAATTTGTGACGGTTCATGGAATACCGGGCGAAGGAATTTTGAAGGGATTGTTTGAAAATTTGGAAATTCCTAGAAGTTGTTTCTTGCTTTCATCGATGTCATCAGCAGGTAATTTAATTACTGATACTTATACAAGAAAAATTATTGAAATGGGCAAAAAATATGAAAAAAATGTGACAGGTTTTATTGGTTTTGGTAATAGTGTGGATGAAATTAAAAAATTAAAATCAAAAATTCCTGATACTATGTTATTGGCAATGCCAGGGGTGAATTTGAGTTCGAAAGGTGATAATTTAGGCCAAAGATATGTAACAGTTGGTGAAGCAATTAAAGGTGGCGCTGATTTGATTATTGTTGGTAGAGGAATTTATGGCAATGGTGATTTTTCTGAAAATGCAAAACTATACAGAAAAGAAGGTTGGAAATATTTACAAGAAAGAGAAAATATTTAATAAAATAGGAGATAAAAATGATTCAAAGGTATACCAGAAAAGAAATGGGTGATATTTGGAAAGATGAATACAAATTCAAAACTTGGTTGGATGTAGAAATTGCAGCATGTGAAGCAAGAGCAGAATTAGGAGAAATTCCTTTTGAGGATGTTAAAATTATAAAAGAAAAAGCAAATTTTGATGTAAATCGTGTACTTGAAATTGAAGAAACAACAAAACACGATGTAATTGCATTTTTAACAAATGTTGCTGAATATGTTGGTGAGCCTTCAAGACATATTCATTATGGCATGACATCTTCTGATGTGCTTGATACTGGGCTTTCTTTGCAGATGAAAAAAGCTGGTGAATTGTTGTTAAAGAGTTTGATGGAATTAAGAGATATTTTGAAAGAACAAGCATTGAAACATAAATATACAGTTTGTGTAGGTAGAACTCATGGAATTCACGCAGAGCCTACCACAATGGGATTAAAGTTCGCATTATGGTTTGAAGAGGTTGAAAGAGATATAGACAGGATGAAAAGAGCAATAGAAGTGATAAGTGTTGGTCAAATATCGGGTGCTGTTGGAACATTTGATCATTTAAGCCCAAAAGTAGAAGAAATTGTATGCAAAAAATTAGGATTAAAACCTGCGCCAGTTTCCACTCAAGTTATTCAAAGGGATAGACACGCCGAATATTTAACAACAATTGCTATTTGTGGTGCAACTTTAGAAAAAATTGCTACCGAAATAAGACATTTACAAAAAACTGAAGTTTTAGAAGCTGAAGAATTTTTCAGTAAAGGGCAAAAAGGATCATCTGCAATGCCACATAAAAGAAATCCTATTATTAGTGAAAGAATTTGTGGCTTAGCTAGATTGTTAAGAGCTAATGCAATGGCTGCTTTGGAAAATAATGCATTGTGGCACGAAAGAGATATCAGCCATTCTTCTGTTGAAAGAGTGATTGTTCCCGATAGTACAATAGCTTTAGATTATATGTTAGCTTTGGCTAAAGATTTAGTTAAAAATTTGATTATTTATCCAGAAAATATGTTGAAAAATTTAAATCTTACTAGAGGATTAATTTTCTCACAAAAAGTTTTATTAAAACTTACCGAAAAAGGTATTTCACGCGAAGAAGCTTATAAAATCGTTCAATCTTCGGCTATGGAAGTATGGGCTAATAAAGATAAAAATTTATTAGATGAATTATTAAAATCAGATGAAGCAAGAAAGTATTTATCAGAAGAAGAATTAAAACAAATTTTTAATACAGATAATATGCTAAAAAATATTGATTTTATTTTCAAAAGAACAGTAGAAAAATAATAAAAAATTTGAGGTGCAAATGCAAGATTTAATCTCAATGAGAGATTTGGGCAAAGATGATATCCTAAAATTTATGGAAATTGCAACAGCAATTGAAAAAGGAGATTTGAAGCCTGATATGAAAGGTAAATTGATGGCAGCATTATTTTTTGAGCCATCAACTAGAACTCATTTATCTTTTGAAACAGCAATGAAAAGATTAGGTGGCGAAGTTATTTCAATGTCTGGAACCGCAAATACATCTGTTAGTAAAGGTGAAACTCTTGCTGATACTACAAAAGTAATTAGCCAATATGCAGATATCATTGTTATGCGTCATCCCTTGGAAGGTGCTGCAAGGTATGTCGCAGAACACGTCGATATTCCTGTTATAAATGCTGGCGATGGCGCTAATCAACATCCTACTCAATCTTTACTTGATGTGTATACTATTTTGAAAACTCAAGGTAAACTCGAAAATCTTAATATTTGTTTGGTAGGTGACCTAAAATATGGTAGAACAGTACATTCTCTTGTTTATGCTTTATCATTTTTTAATCCAAGATTTTATTTTGTTTCTCCAGAAAATTTAAGAATGCCTGAACACTTTTTGAAAGATTTTGAAAAATTAGGTATTAAATATAGTGAACATTTAACAATTGAAGAAATTATCGGTGAAGTTGATATTTTATACATGACTAGAATACAAAGAGAAAGATTTGCTGATATGCATGAGTATGAAAAAGTAAAAAATCTTTATATTTTAAATGCAAATATGTTACAAAATGTAAAAGATAATTTAAAAGTACTACATCCGCTTCCTCGTGTTAATGAAATTTCAACTGATGTAGATTCAACTAAATATGCTCATTATTTCCAACAAACAAAAAATGGTGTTTATATTAGACAAGCTATCTTAACTTTACTACTTGGAGGTGTACAATGAGAGAGTTAAAAGTTGATGCTATAAAAAATGGTACTGTTCTGGATCATATTCCTGCTGGTAAGGCTTTGAAAGTATTATCCATATTAAATCCAAATCCAAAAGATGTTGTAACTATTGGTATAAATTTTTCTGGTAAGTCCCAAAAAAAAGATATATTGAAGTTTGAAAACCTTGAACTTAAAAAAGAAGATGTCGATAAAATTGCTGTTTTAGCGCCTAAAGCTACTATAAATATTATACACGATTATAATGTTGTTAAAAAATATAAAGTTGAAGTACCAGATAAATTAGAAAATTTATGGGACTGCCCAAATCCTAATTGTATTACAAGAAGTGAAAATCAAAAAACAAAATTCGTTGTTGAAAATAAAGAGCCAATTGTTTTAAGGTGTGTTTACTGTGAAAGAACTTTTGATGTTGAAGAAATTAATTTATAACAAGGGGGTATTATGAAAGAATTACTTTATGAAGGAAAAGCAAAAAAAGTTTTTAAAACAGATAATAGTGAAGAATTGATAGTTTACTACAAGGATGATGCTACTGCTTTTAATGGTGAAAAAAAAGGAACTATTCACGATAAAGGAATAATAAATAATAAGTTAAGTAATTATTTTTTCCAATTAATAGAAGAAAGTGGTGTTCCTACTCATTTTATTAAGGAATTGTCAGATAGAGAAACTTTAGTAAAAAAAGTGACAATTGTTCCATTAGAAGTTATTGTTAGAAATTATGCTGCCGGTAGTATGGCTAAAAGATTAGGTTTGGTGGAAGGTAAAGAGCTTTTACATCCCACAATTGAATTTTCATATAAAAATGATGATTTAGGCGATCCATTAATTCCTGATAGCTATCCAACTGCTTTAGGCTTTGCTACAGAAGAAGAAATAGCTTTGATTAAAAAATATGCTTTAAAAATTAACGAAATTTTAAAGAGAGAATTATTGAAAGCTTCGATAAAATTGATAGATTTTAAATTAGAATTTGGAAAATTAAAAGATGGAACAATAGTATTAGCTGATGAAATATCACCTGATACTTGTAGGTTTTGGGATGCTAATACAAATGAAAAACTTGATAAGGATAGATTTAGAAGAGATTTAGGGAATGTAGAAGGAGCTTATAAAGAAGTTTTATCAAGAATATTTAATAAATAAAAAGTAAAGGGGCTATGTTTAAAGAATTAAACGAAGAATGCGGTGTATTTGGCGTTTATAATTTATCTACTAATGATGCAGCAAAGATAACTTATTACGGTTTAATGGCTTTGCAACACCGAGGGCAAGAAAGTGCTGGTATTGCGGTTAGGAAGGATGGTGATATTCTTTTTTATAAAGATCAAGGGCTTGTACAAAATGTTTTTGAACCTCATATCTTAAATTTTTTAAATGGTACTGATGCAATTGGCCATGTCCGTTATTCTACTACCGGGGCAAGTATTCCTGAAAATGCACAGCCAATTGTCAGAAATTATAAAGAAGGTAAAATTTGTTTAGTCCATAATGGAAATATAAAAAATTCTGATGAATTAAAAGAAGAACTTGAAAATCAAGGAATGTTTTTTACTTCTACAACTGACTCAGAGATTATTTTAGCTCTTATTATGCGCAATAGATTGAAAACCGAAACAATACAGGAAGCAATTCTTCAAACTATGCCAGTACTTAAAGGTGGCTATTCAATTTTAATGATGACTAAACGTAAATTTATAGCTTTTACAGATCCTTTTGGAATTAGGCCCCTTTGTTACGGAAAATTGGGTGATGCTTACGTTTTTGCTTCAGAAACTTGCGCTTTAGATACTGTTAAAGCAGAATTTGTTCGTTGGGTGGAGCCAGGTGAAATTATTACTATTTCACCAAAAGGTTTTTCTTCTACAAAATACGAACCAAGAGATGAAAAAGGGAAATTCTGTTCCTTTGAATTTATTTATTTCTCTCGCCCCGATAGTTATCACTACGGACTAAATGTATACCAAGCTAGAATGAATTTAGGTAGAGAATTATTTTATGAGCACGGCGTAAATGCTGATGTTGTTATTGGTGTTCCTGAATCTGGTACAACCGCAGCAATTGGTTATTATAAAGCTTCTGGTATACCTTTTTCGCAAGGTTTTGTAAGAAATTCATATGTTGGTAGAACTTTTATTAAGCCAGGACAAGATCACAGAAAAATTAGTGTAGACTTGAAGTTACTTCCTTTGAAAGAAAATATTGAAGGTAAAGAAGTTATTATGATTGACGATTCCATCGTTCGTGGCACAACAACAAAAAATATTGTAAAATTGCTTAAAAAATCGGGGGCAAAAAAAGTTATTGTTATGTCTAGTGCGCCACCTATTAAATATTCTTGTTTTTATGGTATTGACACGCCTCAAAGAGAACATTTAATTGCTGCTACTCATTCCATTGAAGAAATTAGACAAGAAATTGGAGCAGACGAATTGTATTATCTTTCCATCGAAGGAATGCTTAAAGCATTCAAAGATGCAAATTGTGGCTTTTGCACTGCTTGCTATGATGGAAAATATCCTATTTAAAAATTGGGGGTAAAATGATATCATATAAAGATGCTGGTGTTGATGTCAATCGCGGTTATAAGGCCGTTGAATTGATGAAAACTTTTGTCAAATCTACTTTTACAAAAAACGTTTTAACTGATTTGGGCTCATTTGGCGCTTTATACAATCTTGATTTAAAAAGTTTAAACATAAAAGAACCTGTTCTTGTATCGGGTACTGATGGCGTTGGTACAAAGCTAAAAATAGCAATTGAATTAAATAAACACGATACAATCGGTATCGATTGCGTTGCGATGTGTGTTAATGATATTTTATGCTCTGGTGCTAAACCTCTTTTCTTTCTTGATTATATTGCTATGGGAAAACTTGTTCCAGAAAAAGTTGCGGAAATTGTCAAAGGTGTTGCCCGCGGATGTTTATTCTCAGATGCTTCTCTTGTCGGGGGCGAAACTGCTGAAATGCCCGGTTTTTATGCTGAAGATGAATATGATATTGCCGGGTTTGCTGTCGGCGTTGTCGATAAAGCTGATATTATTGACGGTAAAAAAATTCGCGAAGGTAATGCTATTATTGGTATTGCTTCAAGTGGAATACATTCTAATGGATATTCACTGGTGAGAAAACTTATCAAAAAAGATGAATTTGATACAGAACTTGATGGTAGAAAAATTGGCGAAATACTTCTTGAACCAACAAAAATTTATGTTAAACCTATTCTTGAGCTTAAAAAGAAATTTCATATCAAAGGTATTGCTCATATTACTGGTGGTGGTTTTATTGAAAACATTCCTCGCGCTTATGGTGATGATTTCGCCGCAGAAATTCATCTTGGAAGTTGGGAAATTCCAAAAATATTTGAATTACTTCAAAAAAGAGCAGAATTAGATAACACACATATGTTAAATACTTTCAATTTGGGCATTGGAATGGTTATTATTGTTGAACAAGCTTTAGCCCCTTATATTATAAAAGATTTGCAAGAACACGGCGAAAAAGCTTACCAAATTGGCACTATTATTAAAAGAACTGAGCAAACAGGTCCAATATGTTTCGTCTAGGTGTTTTAGTTTCCGGTGGTGGTACAAATCTTCAAGCTATCATTAATGCTATCGAAATTGGTAAATTACCTGATGTTGAAATTGCTGTCGTAATTTCTTCCAATAGCAAAGCTTATGCAATTGAAAGAGCTAAAAAACATAATATACCTTTTGAAGTTGTTTCTAAAAAAGAATGTAATTCACAACTTGATTTTGAAAATAAAATTATAAAAATACTTACAGAAAAAAAAGTTGATATTGTAATTTTAGCTGGATTTATGGCTATTTTATCTGAAAATTTTGTTTCACATTTCCCAAACCGAATATTGAATATTCATCCATCGTTATTACCAAAATTTGGTGGGAAAGGATATTATGGGATTAAAGTTCACGAAAAAGTATTGGAAGCTAAAGAAACTCAAACAGGTGCTACTGTTCATTTCGTAACTTCTGATGTGGATGCCGGCCCAATTATTTTACAAAAATCTATAGATGTCTTACCAAATGATACTCCAGAATCCTTACAGAGAAGAGTAATGGAAAATTGCGAGTGGATTATTTATCCTGAAGCGATTAGAATTGTTTGCGAAAAAATACGGGATAATGAGATATAAAAAAACTTCTATTGTGGTTTTAGTATAATTTTTCTTTAATTTTTATAAAAAATTTTGGGCTTTAGCCCGCCCGTGCGCACAGCGCACGGGCTTAAGCCTATACCGACCGAGCCTATATGGTTAATCCTTTTACATAAAATTAGGCTGCCTTTTCCTTCGACAGCCCAACATATATTAAATTTGCAATAATATCGTAAATACATTTATATCGTATATATAAATATATCATATACACAATTATATCGTATGCCAATTATATAATAAGCATCAATATATCATTTTGACAATTTATTCACCTTTGCTATTATATACCTTTACTATTTCTACAATCGTTTTTACAGCTTTTTGCATATCCTGTATTGAAGTCCATTCCAATTGAGAATGAAAAGCGTGACCCCCAGCAAATAAATTTGGTGTAGGAACCCCCATAAAACTTAACCTCGCTCCATCTGTTCCACCTCTAATTGCAGACATTATCGGAGTGATCCCCAAATTTTTCATCGCCTCTACCGCTGCATCTACAACTATCGGATGATCCTTTAATATATTGCGCATATTGCGATATTGCTCTATAACCCTAAAATTATAACTTGAGCCAGGATACTTTTCTACCGCCTTTTGTGCCAATTCTTTAAGCATATTTTCGTATTCAACCAATTTCTCGTCTACAAAATCACGAATTATTAACTTAACTACTGTCAACTCCTCATTTCCCGTTACTGAATTTGGATGCACATAACCCTCTCGCCCTTCAGTTGTCTCTGGTGATAACTTCTCTTTTGGCAACGAGTTAATAAATTCCGCTGCTATTTTCAAAGAATTTATCATTTTATTCTTCGCGTAACCCGGATGTATATTTTTGCCCTTAAACTCTATTACAACCGCATCTGCACTAAATGTTTCGGATTCTATCTCGCCACAAATTGAGCCATCCACTGTGTACGCATATTTAACATTCAATTTATTTACATCGATATGCTCCGTGCCTCTACCTACTTCTTCATCGGGAGTAAAGCAAACGCGTATTTCTCCGTGCTCAACTTCCGGATGTTCAATTAAATATTGTATCGCATCAATAATTTCCGCAATCCCAGCCTTATCATCTGCTCCTAAAAGCGTTGTGCCATCTGTTGTTATAATATCGCAACCTATCATATTCTTCAAATCCGGATGTTCTTCAACCTTAATCACTTGTGATGGATCATTAGGCAGTACTATATCACCACCTTGATAATTTTTATGAATTATCGGATTAACATTTGCTCCGCTTACCGCTGGTGATGTATCATAATGCGCAATAAACGCTATTGGCAATACATTCTTTTTCTTCGTATTCGATGGCAAAGTCGCATAAACATAGCCCCATTCATCCAATTCAACATTAATCATACCTATACTTTTCAACTCTTCTACCAAAATTTTTGCCAAATCCAACTCCTTTGAAGCTGATGGAAAAGTGGTAGATTCCTCATCAGATTGAGTATCAACCTTTACATATTTTAAAAACCTTTCAACAACAGAATACTTATAATGTTCGTCGAACATAAAAACCTCAATTTTTTATTATTAAATAGCAAATTAAAAATAGAAAAAAAATTTTAATAAAAAAATATTATTATTGGGCTCAGACGGTGTAAGCATGACCGCACAACTTCAGTTGTGCGGCTTTTTTTGCAATTCTTGCAAAAAAAAATAACAATTTAAATAATATTATTCATTGTCTTGAAATTTTCATAATCTGTTAATAAATGAAATGCTAATATGGCATTATCTTTAAGAATACAAGGTATATTATCTATTACTGGATATGCCAAATGACTTTCTTTTGAATAAATTAAATTTTTGTTATACTTATGTAGTTTTGTGCGAGAAATTGGACAAAGCAATGTAGGCTTATTATTATCATTTGTGGAGTTTTTTTCTATTATTAATAAAGCAGTTGGATTTAAGGGATTTGAGTAGTAATCAAAAAGTCTATGCTCTATAATTTTATAACCTAATTGTTTTGATATTTTATATAAATCTTTTACATAACCTAGTCTTTCTATTCTTTTTTTTGCTTCTTGATTTCCAAATTCATACGATGGTTCTAATAACACAAGGTATTTTTTGTTATCCTATATAATTCCTTTAACGCAGCTTCTTCTTTGCCACCATTCGGCTCTATAGAATGTGATGTATATACAATGTCAAAAGAATTATCTGGCAATGGGATATCGAATAAATCTGCTGTAAATAACTTTACATTATTAAAAGAAAAGTCCTTTAAAAAATTTTTTGCAAATTTTAATCTTGACCACGATATGTCAAAACCATATATATAAGAAGGTCTTTTTTTTAATTTAACTAGTAAATTTGCTAATGTAGTAGCTTCTCCTACTCCTATCTCAATTATTGAATTAAAATTACATAGTCCATTTATTACTTTTGCTAATGATGAACAATAATTTTCGTAATATTCTTTGTTTTGATAGTAAAATTTAATATATGTTCCAGCTTGAAAATCATAACTTATCATTATATCTTCTACTGTATTAACATTAGAATTACTGGCCCTCTTTAAATAATCAATTATATTACCACCGTTTGAGTATACTTCTTTAACTTTTTGGATGTATCGAAATTTTTCCATAAAATTTACTCATTATATTTTTATGTTGAAATTTTATTCTGTAAATAGATTTTTATGTAAAACTTAAAAAATTCATACTATTAATAGTTGGGCCAGCTAGTATGTTCATTAAAAATTTTATGTTATTATAATAAAAATAAAAAATAATAACTTCTTATGCAAAAATTACTTTTGTATAATAAATACATCTTAAAGAACAAAAATTTTTCACTGTTCATTATTAATTGTTTCTTCCGAGCCAATATTTGAAATTAATTTTGAATTCT